>NZ_JBFUEQ010000003.1:0-573018 GCF_056403835.1 Mesorhizobium sp. P2_E6 | reverse complement strand
GCGGAGATCGAAGTGGTGCCGGTCGAGGTGGCGAAGGCGATCTCGGAGCGGACGTCGCTGATCATGCTGTCGATGGGGGCGGGGACCGGCTGCGACGCGCAATATCTGTTCGCCGACGACATTCTCGGCCAGAACCGTGGGCACATGCCTCGCCACTCCAAGGTCTATCGCAATTTCGCCGCCGAATATGATCGTTTGCAGGCTGAGCGGATCGCGGCGTTCTCCGAATATGTCGCCGACGTCAACAGCCTGGCCTATCCCGAGGACAGGCATGTCGTGCACATGGATCCGGGTGAACTACGGCTGTTCCTCGACAAGGTTGGCCGGGCGTAAGGTCACCTGCCAGGGTCCGTTGGCGAGCGCGGCGAAGAGCGCTTCGGCGTCGATGCCGAGTGGCCGATCCTCCTTCAGGCTAGGGACCAGCGCGCGTATCGCCCTGTGAATTGCGGCGGTGCGGGGCGCCAGGGTGAGCCCGTCGCGCAGGTCGACCGCCTGTGCCGCCGCCATCAATTCGAAGGCGATTAGCCGCCGCCACAGCGCGACCATCCCAGCGCATTTCGCGACAGCCAGCGGTGTCTGCGTGGCATGGTCCTCGACGCCTTCCGAGACGGCCAAGAAATCCAGCATCACCGGATTGGCTCTGTGGCGGATGGCGGCCAGGATCGATGTCGCCGTCTTCTGCAGCGGCACGAAGCCGGCCGAGGCGCCGCCGACCGGCGACAGATATTTCGGCAGGCCGTTACGGCCGGAGCCAGTAAGCTGGATGAAGCGGGCAGCGCTCGCGGCGGCACTCTGGGCGATCGCCAGGCCGAGCGTTTCGAAGGCGAGCGACAGCGAAGCAGTGTGGAAATTGCCGGTCGACAGCACCAGCCCGTCGTCGCTGAGCACCAGCGGGTTGTCGGCGGCGGCATTGAGTTCGATCTCGACGGCATGTCTCGCCTGGCCGATCGCCTCGATCAGCGCGCCATGGATCGAGGGCATGCAGCGGATCGACAGGGGATCTTGCAAGGTGGTCGGCGCCGGTGCCTCGTCGCGGGCGAGCAGATATTGCAAGGCCTTGGCCGCTTCCTGCTGGCCGGCCGCCGGCCGCGCCATATGCAGGCGCGGGTCGAGGATGGTGCGATTGGCGCCGATACCTTCCATGGTCAGCGCGCCGGCCTGGTGCTGCTGGGCAAGGGCGGACAGCGCATCCGTCACCACGAGCGCACCGCTGCCCGCTGAAACAGCCGAAGCGTTAATCAGCGACAGCCCGTCCTTGGGCGCCAGGCTGATGGGGACGAGGCGGGCCATCATCAACGCCTTGGCCGCCGGCATGCGCCGGCCCTGATAGTCGGCGTCTCCTTCGCCGGTCAGCAGGCGGGCAAGCGCCGTCATCAGCACCAGATCGCCGGCGCCGATCGAGCCGAGCGACGGCATCACCGGGTGGACGCCGGCATTGAGCGCGTCGACCAAAGCGACAAACACGGTGGGCGAAAGTCCGGAGCCTCCCGTTGAAAGCATCGCCGTGCGGGCAAACATAGTTGCCCGCACGGTCTCGACCGGTAGCGCTTCGCCGACCGCGCCGCTGCGTCCTTCCAGCAGCTGGCGCTGGAAGGCGCTGGCGTCGCCCTCGACCGTCGTGCCGAGATTGGCGCCGAGCCCGGTGTTGAGGCCATAGATCTGCTGGCCGGAGGCGGCGGCCTGGTCGAGCACTGTTCGCGCCTTCTGCAGCCTGCCGAGGACATCGGATCGGACCTCCACCTTGCGCGCTTCGCGGGCCACAGCGGCGACATCCGCAGTGCCCACGCCGGCTCCGGTGAGGACGAGCGCACTCATGCGAAGCGCAGCCGCTGGCCGATGCCTTGCGCCTGCGCCTTGGCCAGCATCGCCTTGCCCAACGCAATGTCGGACAGCGACAGGCCGCGGTGCCAGAACAGGATCGTCTCGCTGTCATTCTCTCGCCCGGCCTTGAGACCGGCGGCGATCTGGCCAAGCTCGGCATGCAGCGTCTTTTCGCTCAGCCGCCCGGTCTCGACATGGGCGCGCAGCGAGCCGAACTTGCCGCCCTTGCACTGGCCCCAATCGTCGACGACCATTTTCTGCATGATGTCGGTCAGCGACAGCTCCACGGCGCTCATGGTGCCGTAGGGCACGACCAGCGCGCCGGGCTTGATCCATTCGGTCTTCAACATGGGCTGCGGTTCCGGCAGCCGCGAGGCCTCGACCACGATGTCGGCGCCTTCGACACAGCTCTTCCAGTCGGCCACAGCGGTGACACGCTTGCCGAGATCGGCGGAGAGTTTTGCGGCGAAACCGTCGCGGCTTTCCGGGCGGCGCGAATGGACGCGGATTTCGTCGAAGTCGAAGACATGGTCGAGCAGGCGTACATTCCAGTAGGCGGTGCCGCGCGCGCCGATATGGGCCAGCACTTTTGAGCCCTTGCGCCCCAGATGCTTGGCGCCGATGGCGGTGACGGCACCGGTGCGCATGTCGGTGATGACGGTGGCGTCGAGGATGGCGCGCGGCGTGCCGGTGCGCGGATCGAACAGATTGAGGATGCCGAATTCGGAGGGCAGGCCGTGCAGGTAGTTGTCGACATAGTCGCCGACGATCTTGACGCCGGCGGTGTCGAGAGGCGCGACGTAGCCGCGCAGGACATTGAAATGACCGTGGAAGGACGGGTCCGGCTCGAGATGGACGCGCGGCTCGATCACCGTCTGGCCATTGCCTTGCGCCACCAGGCCGGCCTCTACGGCGGCAATGATTTCACCATCGGACATGGCAAGGGCGTCGATATCGAGGGCATTGAGATAGTCGATATAGATGGGTTTCATCTGCTGCGTGCACTTTCCCCGGTCGCCTCTCATCCATAACAGGCCGTGACGCGACACGAAAGTTTGTTACGCCGTCTATGGACGCGGCCGGCTAATTGCTGTTCAAACCGGTTCCGTCATGACTGCCATTCCCGACACTGAAGCCTTACCCGAAACGGCCACAAATGCGCGGCGCGTGGCGCTGATTGTCGCCATCGCCTTCTTCATGCAGTTGCTGGATTCGACGATCATCTCGACATCGTTGCCGCAGATGGGCGCTTCCTTCGGCGTGCCGGCGGTGGCGATGAGCATCGGCATCACCGTCTACATGCTGACCATGGCGGTGTTCGTGCCGCTGTCGGGCTGGCTCGCCGACCGGTTTGGTGCGCGCAATATCTTCCTGCTGGCAATCATCCTTTTCACCTTGGCCTCGCTCGCCTGCGGCTTCTCGCAAAACCTGACCCAGTTCGTCGCCGCACGTGTCGTGCAAGGGCTGGGCAGTGCACTGATGACGCCGGTCGGCCGCATTCTCGTCTTGCGCAATGCATCGAAGTCCGAGCTGCTCAACGCCACCGCGCTGATCACCTGGCCGGCGCTGTTCGCGCCGGTGGTCGGGCCGGTGCTGGGCGGCTTCATCACCACCTATCTGTCCTGGCACTGGAATTTCTTCATCAACATCCCGCTCGGCGTAATCGGGCTGGCGCTGGTCGCCCGCTTCATTCCCGGCGACCGCGAGGCCAACCCAAAACCGCTAGACTGGCCGGGTTTTTTCCTGACATCGGCGGGACTTGCTTGCCTTCTGTACGGGCTCGAACGCATCGCGCATCCAGAAGACGGTGTCTTGCCGACGGTGGCGCTCATCGCCTTCGGTGTCGCCATCGGCTGGCTGGCGGTGCGCCATCTCAGGCGCGCACCGCATCCGCTGCTCGACCTCTCATCGTTCAAGGTGCTGACCTTCGCCATCTCGACGCTTGCCGCCGGCACCAATTTCCGGGTGGCGATCAACGCCACGCCGTTCCTGTTGCCGCTTCTGTTCCAGGTCGGCTTCGGTCTCAGCCCCGTCGATGCCGGCATGATGATCCTGGCCTATTTCCTCGGCAATCTCGGCATGAAGACGGTGACGACGCCGACGTTGCGGCGCTTCGGCTTTCGATCTGTGCTGGTCGTCAACGGCCTGATCGCCTCGGCGTCGATCATGGCGTGCGCGGCGATCTCACCGCAGACGCCGCAAGCGCTAGTGATCCTACTGATGCTGATCGCCGGCCTGTCGCGCTCGATGCAGTTCACCGCCCTCAACACGCTGGCCTTCGCCGATATCGACGCGGCGCAACGCAGTTCGGCCGCGACACTGTCCAGCATGCTGCAGCAAGTGGCGATGCTGTTCGGCGTCGCGGTGGCGGCGGCGATCCTGAACCTGTCGCAGATCGCCAGGGACCGGCCGGCGCTCGACCTCGTCGATTTTCGCATCGCCTTTCTGGCGATCGGCGCCATCGGGCTGGTGGCGGCGTTGCGTTTCCTCGCGCTGCCACCAGGTGCGGGTGCCGAGGTTTCCGGCCACGCACGGGGGAACTGAAATCGAATTCTTCCACCTGATGCGGAGATAAATTCCGCCTTGCCCTTTCGCCTTGGTCGGTGCTTTCGCAAGCGATCGCATTGACGCAATCATTTGCTAAAAATCCAGGCTTTTCCGGGCATTGCGCCAGTTTTGGCAATCGATGCGTCCACTCGATGAATATCGCCACCGGCCGGGCTTCTGAACGCGGATTCATTTGACGAACCGGCGCTAAGCCGATTAGCTTTCCGTGGGATGGCAGCGCTGCCATTGGGGCGTAAGCGGGACATGAACGCGATCGGCTGGCCGAATTTCAGGAGCCTGAATCAGGAAGGCATTGTCTTTGCCATCGCCGTGGTGCTGTTTATTGCCGCTGCCATCGGCCTGCCGGGCTTCATCGACCCAAACAATCTCGTGGCCATCGTCCGCTCGGTGTCGGTGCTCGGCATACTGGCGCTCGGCATGGCTGTCGTCATCATCGGCCGAGGCATCGACCTCTCGGCCGTGGCGATCATGGCAATGTCTGTCGCCTGGTATCTGCAACTTCTGAATTCAGGAACGCCGGATGGGCTGGCCTTCGCCTATGTGCTGGCCGGCGTGCTCGCGATCGGCCTGCTAAACGGCTTCCTCGTCGCCTATGCCGACGTGCCGGCGATCTTCGTGACGCTGGCGACCGGTTCCTTCGTCTTCGGCTACGTCCGCTCGCAACTGATCACGCAGGATGCCGTGCCGGTGCCGCAGGGCCATTGGGTCGAGCTGCTCGGCGGCCTACGCTTCCTCGATATTCCCATCGAGGTGTTCGTCTTCGCGGGCCTCGCCTTCCTGTTCTACCTGTTCCTGCGCTACACCAAATGGGGCCGCTACATCTATTTCGCCGGCGACAATCCGGTCGCGGCGCGCAACATCGGCATTCCTGTGCGGCCGATGCTGGTGCTGCGCTATGTGCTGTCGGCCTTCGTCGCGCTGATTGCCGGCCTGCTGACGGCGGCCAGCCTACATTCGATCAACACCCGCGTCGTCAACTCGACGCTGCTCTACGATATCGTGCTGGTGGCGGTGATCGGCGGCATCGGCCTGTCCGGCGGGCGGGGCGGGGTGCGTAACGTGCTGGTCGGGGCGGCGCTGATCGGCATCCTGCTCAACGCCATGACCATCATCGACATTCCGCTGCTCTACCAGAACCTGATCAAGGCGGCGATCCTTCTGGGGGCGATCATCGTCGATGGCGTCATCAACCCACGTGACGAACAGACCGCGCAGCAGGGCGATATCTAAGCATGATCCCTAAGAGATCATTCTTGAACCAGAAGACTTGACCAAACGCGGACGGTTGGGCCGTCGGTGAACCACAGTGACCAAAACAGAGGATGTGACATGAAACTGATCAAAACACTCTTGGCCGCCGCCACAGCGCTTGTCGTTACCGCCTTCGTCGCGCCCACCTTTGCCGCCGACGATCCGGGCCCGGCCGCCTATGCGCAGTCGCTGAAGGGCAAGCGCGTCATGCTGGTGCCGCTGGCGATGGGCTTCGACCTGGCGCAGGGCTGGGCGCATTATCTGAAGACCGAAGTCGAGGCCTGGGGTGGCGTGTTCGAGACGCGCGATCCGAACTGGGTCGTCGATGCCGGCGCGCAGGCGATCACCGACGCCATTTCGTCGGACACTCGGCCGGACGTGCTGATCATCCATGCGCCGGACCTCAACTCCTATTCCAAGCTGATGAAGAAGGCGCAGGCGGCCGGCACCTACGTGCTCCTGGTCGACAATCCTGCCAACTTCCCGGCCGACGCCTTTGTCGGCAGCGACTGGGACCGTCTAGGCCAGCTCGAGGCCGAAGCGGCGATCAAGGGCTGCGGCGAAAACTCGTCGAAGAAGATCGGCCTGGTGCAGGGCGACCAGGCGAACTCCTCCAGCCTTTATCAGTATGCCGGCATCATGAAGGTTCTGGACAAGCATCCCGACTTCAAGGTGGTGGCCAAGCCCGACTCCAACTGGGATGCGACGACCTCGCGCAACGTGACGACGACGATGCTGCAGCAGAACCCGGACATTTGCTCGATCATCGACTTCTGGGATGGTGACGCCACCGGCGCTTCGGCCGCGATCCGAGACGCCAAGCTCGAGGGCAAGGTGTTCCTGGTCACCACCGGCGGCGGGGAAAAGGCGGCGGACTGCGACAAGCTGCAGGACGGCACCTATGGCGCCGTGGTGATGACCGAGCTTGCCCGTCAGTCGGGCGACATGAACGCCATCATCAAGTTCCTGCTGCAGAGCGGCCAGCCGGCCGGCACCTCGCACACCTACATTTACACCCTGGAGAAGGCGACGACCAAGGCCGACCTCAAGCCCGACAGCTGTTGGGACCTGAAGGCGCTGCAGGCCGAAGCGGCGGCGAAATAGACCGATCCTTGCCAACACCAATCAACGAGGTGGCCGGATTGCCCGGCCACCTCTTTCTCTAGCAGCCCAGATTTGGCAGCAGTGACCCGATGTCCTTTCGCGAACGCCTCCAGTCCTGGCGCTACAATCTCGTGCCCGACCATCTTGTCGGCGAGATCCTGACCAAGCGCTGGACCGACAACGCCATTCCGTTCCTGGCGCTGGTGGTGACGTTGGCGACCTTTGGCTCGATCATTCCGGGCTTCTTCAAGCTGACCTCGCTGCAGGAATCGACCCGCCAGCTCGGCGAGTTCTCGATGGTCGTGACCGGCATGACGGTGGTGATGCTTGGCGGCGGCATCGACCTGTCGGTCGGCTCGATCTTCGCGCTGTCGTGCTTCTCGGCCGTCTATGTCTTCTTCATCCTCGAACAGTCGATCTGGCTGGCGCTGGCCGCTTCGCTTGCCACCGGCCTCGTCTTCGGCGCAATCAATGGCTATCTCGTCGGCTATCTCCGCCTGCGCGCCTTCCTCACTACGCTGGTCACCTTCATCTTCGGGCGGGCACTGTTCGACATCCTGGTCACCACCTATGCCGCTGATGTGCAGCTCTCGACAGCCACGTCGGATGTGCTCGACTTCATCGGCGACAGCACCTTCTGGGGCTTGTCGGTCTCGGTCTGGCTGGCAATCATCCTCGCCATCGTCACCCATATCGCGCTGACCCGTTCGCGACCGGGCTGGCACGTGCTGGCGGTCGGCGGCTCCAGGCGCTCGGCGCACAATGCCGGTATTCGGGTGCGCCGCACCGTGTTCATGACCTATGTCTTCTCAGGTTTCTGCGCCTCGATCGGTGGCTTCCTCATCGCTTGCCGCCTGAGCGGGGCAGGGCCGGGCACCGGCCTCAATCTCGAGATCATGGCGCTGACGGCGGCGGTGGTCGGCGGCGTCAGCTTGGGCGGTGGGCGCGGCTCGGTGATCAAGGGGCTGATGGGCGCCATCATCGTCTTGACCATGACCAATGGGCTGATCCGGCTGGGCTATGGCACCGGAACCAACCAGATGGTGCTCGGCATCATGCTGGCGGTGGCGGTGACCATCGACATCCGCTGGCTGAAGAACCGCCACAAGGTGCTGAACGAGGTCTATGTCGCGCCGGTCTATCTCAAGATGGGCGCGACACAGTCGGCGGCGCCCGGTTCGGGCACGCCATACGAACTCGACAACAGGCTCTCGGCTGCCGACCACATCGGGCTTGGCGAACTGGAGGGGCCGGAGGATGTCATCCTCGACCGCGACGACAATCTCTATTGCGGCACCCGCCATGGTGAGATCGTACGCTTCTTCGCGCCGGACTACGTCAGGTCGGAAGTGTTTGCCCATATTGGCGGCTTTCCGCTTGGACTTGCCTTCGACAAATCAGGCAACCTGATCAGCTGTGTCGGCGCCATGGGGCTCTATTCCGTGTCGCCGACGCGCGAGGTCAAACGCCTGTCGGCCGAGACCTCGCGCTCCTGGACCTCGATCGTCGACGATGCGCGACTGCGTGATCCCAATGACTGCGACGTGGCACCCGACGGCCGTATCTATTTCACCGACTCGACCAAGCGCTACGACGCCCATGACTGGGCGCTGGATTCGATCGAGAACCGCGCCACCGGCCGCTTGCTGGTCTACGACCCGAAGGACGGCTCGACCAAGACACTGCTCGACGGTTACCGCTACACCAACGGTGTGTGCATGGCGCATGACGGCAAGTCGCTGTTCTTCGCCGAAAGCTGGGCCTGCCGCGTGCACCGCTACTGGCTGGAAGGGCCGAAGGCCGGCACGGCCGAATGCGTCATCCGCGACATGCCGGGCTACCCCGACAACATCAACCGCGCCTCCGACGGCAACTACTGGATGGCGTGGCTCGGTATGCGCACGCCGAGCTTCGACCTGTCGCTGCGCCATCCCGACATGCGCAAGCGCATGACGCGCCGGCTGCCGCAGGATGAATGGCTGTTCCCCAACATCAACACCGGCGGCGTGGTGAAGTTCAACGAAAAGGGCGGCATCGTCGAGGCGATGGGCGACCTTACCGGCGGTGCGCACCCGATGGTCACCTCGATGCGCGAGCACAGGGGGTATCTGTTTGTCGGCGGTATCCTCAACAACCGCATCGGTCGTTACAAGATATCAGGCGCCGACCCGAACTGGACCAGCCCCGCTTCCTACTGGGGGGCGGCCTCATGATCCTCGATCCGGTGCTTGACCTGTTTCGCGGCAAGGCGGTGACCATTCCGCCGCTCGACGGCGCCTTCCGCCCGAACACGCGGCTGGACGACGCGCCGGCTGTCGCTGAGCTGACCGAGCCGGACAATCTGCTGATTTCCAGCGACAGGCTGTTAGCCTCCAGCGGCAATGCCATACACGCTATCGCTGCCGGCGCTGTGCCAACCGTGGTCGAGACTTTTCCATCTCCGGTCACGGCGCTGGCGCTGTCGCCATCAGGCGAACTGACGGTCGGGCTGGAGAGTGGCAGGCTGTTGATTGCCGGCAAGGAGGTTTCGTTGCCGGCCGGAATGCGCTGCATCACCGCACTTGCCTATGCAGATGATGGCATGTTGTGGCTGGCCAACGGTTCGGCTGAACACGCGCCGTCGCAATGGGCCGCCGACCTGATGAAGAAGGGCGCGTCCGGTTCGCTGTGGAAGCGGGATGCGGCGGGCGGTGGGTTCCGCAAGGTGGCAGGCGAGATCGCCTTTCCCTATGGGCTCCATCCCATAGGGCAGGATGTGCTGGTCAGCGAAAGCTGGCGCCACCAGCTCGTCCGCTTCGACGGCGCGACCGGCAACCGCTCGACGGTGCTGGCGCATCTGCCCGGCTATCCCGCACGGCTGTCGCCGACCGCCGATGGCGGTGCGTGGCTGACCTTGTTTGCGCCGCGCAACCGGCTGATCGAATTCGTGCTGCAGGAAACGCACTACCGGCAGGACATGATCAATCAGGTGCCACCGGCCTACTGGATCGCGCCGGCCCTGGCTTCCAGCCGCAGCTTCCTTGAACCGCTGCAATGCGGTGGCATCCGCACCATGGGCATCCACAAGCCTTGGTCGCCAAGCCGCTCCTACGGGCTGGTGGTAAGGCTCGACCAGAAGCTGCAGCCGCAATTCAGCCTGCACAGCCGCGCCAACGGCACGCGCCACGGCATTTGCAGCGTCGCCGAAAGGGCCGGCCTTCTGTTCATCGCCTCCAGGGGCGGCGACTGCGTGTTGTCCGTCGACCTCGCGTCGGGAGGGTTTTGATGGAACCGATCGTCCGCCTGGAAAACGTCACCAAGACTTATCGCGGCGTGCCCGCGGTGAAGAACGTCAGCTTCGACCTGCGCAAGGGCGAGATCCACGCGCTGCTCGGCGAGAATGGCGCGGGTAAGTCGACGCTGACCAAGATCGTCGCCGGGGTGGTCGACGCCACCTCCGGCAGGATGTTCCATAAGGGCGCCGAAATCGCCTACGCCTCGCCGCATGCGGCGCTCGAAGCCGGCATTGCCATGGTGTTCCAGGAAACCAGCCTGGTGCCGTCGATGACGGTGGCGCAGAACCTCTATCTCGGCGCCGAAAAATTCCTCAACCGGCTACGCGGCACCTACATTTCGGCGCAGCAGTTCCTGCAGTCCCTCAACTTTCCCGTCGACCCGAACGCGATGGTGGCGACGCTGGGTGCCGCCAAGCGGCAGATGGTCGAGATCGCGCGCGCCGTCCACCACAATGCCGAGGTCATCATCTTCGACGAGCCGACGGCGACGCTGACGCCAGAGGAGAAACGGCATTTCTTCGCGCTGATCCGGCGGCTGAAGGCGAGCGGCGTGTCGATCGTCTTCATCAGTCACGCGCTTGAAGAAGCGCTTGATATCGCAGACCGCATCACCATCTTGCGCGACGGCGAGTTGGTCATCACCGACGACACATCCGCCTTCGACCGCGACCGGATCGTCGCCGCCATGGTCGGGCGTACTTTGTCGGGGCAGATCTATCGGCAGCGCGACGAGGCGAAATTGCGCAAGGCCGGCAAGAAGGTTCTGTCGGTGCAGGACATCTCGATGAGCAATGTCGTGCGCAACAATTCGTTCTCTATCTTCGAGGGCCAGATCACCGGCGTGTTCGGGCTGATCGGCTCTGGCCGCACCGAGACGTTTAAGATCGTCTCCGGCATCTACAAGCGCGATTTCCTGCGTGGCGGGGCGATCGAACTCGACGACAAGCCGGTGCGCTATCTCGTGCCGAGCGAGGCGGTGGCCGACGGCATCGTCTATGTCACCGAGGACCGCAAGAGCGAGGGCATCTTCGAGACGATGGGCATTGCCGAGAACCTGTTCGGCGGGCTGTTGGCGGCGGGCCGCGAAAAGGCCTGGGTGATCGACCAGCAGGAGATGCGGCAGCTTGCGGCCGAATGGACGAAGACGCTGAACATCAAGGCGATCAACGACAATGCACGCGTCGTCGAGCTATCCGGCGGCAACCAGCAGAAGGTGGTGATCGGCAAGGGGCTAGTGCAGCGGCCCCGCATCGTCATCTTCGACGAGCCGACGCGCGGCGTCGATGTCGGCGCGATCGCCGAGATCCATCAGATCATCAACCGGCTGGCCGATGAGGGCCTCGCTGTCGTCGTGATTTCCTCCTACCTGCCGGAGATCATGAACCTGTCGGACCGCATCCTGGTCTGCCGGCAAGGACGTATCGTCGAAGAGTTTTCGCCGGCGGAGGCAACCGAGGAAAAGATCATGTACGCGGCGGTTCACTAGATTCAGGTGAGGCCGGCCTGCAAATGGCGGCTTCCTGGGCTTCCTGAGCAAAATCGCCACTCCGTCGCTAAAAAGTGAATCGGGCAAATGGATTGGCTGCGATTGCTCAAGACCTGATTTAATTCACAAGACGTTCAAACGAAAGGACCAGCCATGGCCACCACGAAACTTCTGAGCGATGCCGAGGTGGAGAAGATCCCGGCTGTGAAGGCGGTGTTCGACGACATCCGCGCGACTCGCAAAGCCGATTTCGTCAACAATTTCTGGCGGGGGCTGGCCAATGATCCACCGGCGCTGAAGCGGATCTGGGAACAGTTGAAGGTGGTGATGGTCGCTGACAGCGCCATCGATCCATTGACCAAGGAGATGATCTATATCGCGGTGTCGACCGCCAATGGCTGCTCCTACTGCGTCCACTCGCACACGGCGGCGGCCCGGGCGAAGGGCATGACAGACGTGCAGCATGGCGAACTGGTTTCGATCATCGGGCTGGCCGGCCAGACCAACCATCTGGTCACGGCGATGCAGATCCCCGTCGATCCGCAGTTCGAGGTGAAGTGAGGGCGGTTGCTTCCCGCGGCTGGAACTTTCATGGACAAAAGCACCAGATTTCCAACGTCGCTCTCTGGCTACGAGATTGAAGGCCTGATTGGAATTGACGCTTCACGACTGGTGCCGCTGTATCAGGGCTGCTCTGACTATGTCGTGCTGGAACGAGGCGAGCCGCCCAACGTTGCCACCGCAAAGGAGGAATTTGAGAACTTTCCACCGAACCGAACGGAAGCCGACAAATTCGTATTCGGGGTGAAGGCAATCGATGGTGAATTCGTGGGCTTGCTGGCCTGCGACCGCAATTATCCGCGAGTGGAGTGTTGGTGGATCGCGTTGTTCATGATCGACAAAGCACTTCGCGGAAGAGGGTTGGGGCGTACACTGTGCGACGACTTTTTCAGGTGGCTGAAATCCCAGAACGTCAAGTGGGTGGAACTCGGCGTGATCACAGAAAATGAGCAGGCTCTTCGCTTTTGGCAGCGGCAGGGCTTCAAGCTGGTGCGGATGGCGGGGCCAGTCAGTATTGGGGCGAAACGGCATATGGTCCAGGTTTTAGGCCGGCCGTTGTGAGCAGATACATCAAAGGCGCTTGGCCACCTTCTTGAGAAGGGAAGGCGTGTGCTATGCAGGCCGATAAACTCTCTCGGCCGTGTTCCAGAAAATATCCGCCTCAGCTTTCGCGCCATGCTTGGCCACCGCCGCGCGATGCGCCTTGATCAGCTCGGCGTGGCTGGTCCACAGTTTCTCGATCGGGAAGTTCGAGCCGAACATCAGATGGTCCGCGCCCAGGATGTCGATCGCATTGTCGACGATGTAAGCGATCAGAGCCGGGTGGTTGCCGTGGACGAAGGTGCCGAGGCCGGACAGTTTTGCATGGAAATTGGGCGCGGCCGACAGCGTGCGCAGGCCTGCCTTCCAGGCTTCCGTGATTTCGGGCTCCATGCCGGTGAGCATGCCGGCATGGGTGAGGATGAAATTGGTCTCCGGGTTCTCGCCGACCAGCGTCAGCCCGTCCTTCATCTGGGCAGGGAATAGCTGAAGGTCGAAGGACAGGCCGTAGTGCTTCAGCCGGGCGACATTGGCGCGGACCTTGGGATCGATGACCTGGTCGGCCGAAGTGGCGAAGCGGAAGGCCGGCGTCTCGTGCCAGTGCAATTGCATGCGCACGCCGCGCAGCAGCGGATATTTCTTCAGCCGGTCGATCTGGGGCCTGATATCGTCCACGGTCATGTCGGTGTAGCCGACGATGGCGTGTGGCCAGCCGGTCTCATCCGCCGTTTTCTGCAGGAAGGCGACCTCCTTCTCGAAATCTTCCTTGGCCCAGTTGGTCTGGACATAGACGGCTTTTTCGACGCCCGATCCCTTCTGGTCGGCCAAGAATTCCTCGATCGGGTAGTCGCGGCGGATCGGCTCATAGGGGCCAAAGATGCGCGGCACCATCGGTCCGACCAGCCAGGGCTGGTCCTGTTGGCGCCAGATGTGGAAATGCGCGTCGATTGCTTTCTGCATCACGAAACCCTCTTCCAGATTGCCGCCGCCGCCGGGGTCGGGCGGGCGAGCGACAGGATGAAATCGGTGAGGCCCTTGAGCGACGAGCCGTCGATGAGATCGTCGAGCACCGGCAGGATGGCGCGCAGTGCTGCCGTTGCAGGCCAGAAGCGCGGGTCGCCGGCGAGCGGCGTCGCGAGAGACAATCGGAAAGCGCGCGCGCTCAGCCGACGCATCGCTGTCTCCAGTTCGGCATGATCGCCGCGCTCCAGCGCATCGGAGAGGATGACGATCGCTGCACCGCGGGCGAAAGCGGAGAAGCGTGGCACCGACAGGAAAGCGAGCAGCGTCGGCCCCATGCGGGTGCCGCCGTCCCAGTCATCGACCTGCGCCGCCGCGCGGGCCAGCGCCTGGTCGCGGTCGCGAATGCGCAGTGCGGCGGTAATGCGGGTGAGCCGGGTGCCGAAGGTGAAGATTTCGGCGCGGTCAGCACCTTGCACTGCGGCATGGGCGAGCTTGAGATAGTCTGACGTGTGCAGCTTCATCGAGCCGGAGACGTCGATCAGGATCAGCAGCTTGCGCGGCACAGTCTGCCGGCGACGCAGCAGCGGCGAGGGCACGTCGCCATCGGCACTGACGATTTCCCTGAGCGACCGGCGCAGATCGAGTTTGCCGCGCGAGTGGGTGCGCACGGTGCGGAAGGAGCGGCGGGCAGGCAAGGCCGGGGACAGCTTGCGGCGGAAGGCGGCCAGCCTATCGTCGTCGCGCTGGAAATCGCGCGCGCTCAATTGCTCCAGGGCCGAGGACAGTTCGCCGCCTTCTTGGCTGTGCTCGGCTTCGATCCGTTCGACGTCAGCGCCGCCATCATCCTTGATATTGATTTCCTCATCTCCGTCTCCTTCGACCACGGCGGATGCGTTGCCGTAGAAATGGTTCTGGAAATGCGCCTCGAATTCGTCGCGGCGGTCTGGCGGCGGCGCCAGCGTCGCAAGGGCCGCTTCGCGGATGTCGGCCATCGAACGCGGCCCGAGCAATGTCACGGCCTGCATGAAGCCGGACACCTGCTCCGGCGCGACGGCAAAGCCGTAACGGCGCAGCAGCCGGCCGAAGCCGAGGAACGGCGCGGCCGCGCGGGGCAGGGCGTTCACGCCATGGCCTCCTCGACAATCCGGCCAAGCTCCGGCGCGATGTAGGTCAGGTCTTCTTCGTCCTTGATCAGCACGCCGATCGATCGGCGGAAGGCTTCGGGCCACGGGCTGCCGCCCCTTTCCAGAATGGTCGCTGCGTTGGCCCATTCGACCGCCTCGGCAATGCCGGGCGGCTTGGCCAGCGGGCGCGCACGGATGCTCTGCACGGCTGTCGCCACTGCGCGTGCGGTGTCTTGCGCCACATCGCCGGCGCGCAGCATGATGATGGCGGCCTCGCGCTCGGCGTCGGGATAGCCGATCCAGTGGTAGACGCAGCGTCGGCGCAGCGCCTCGGCGAGTTCGCGGGTGCGGTTCGAGGTCAGGATGACGATCGGCTGAGCTGTGGCGCGGATGGTCCCGCGCTCGGGAATGCTGATCTGGAAATCGGAGAGGAATTCCAGAAGCAGCGCCTCAAATTCATGGTCCGATCGGTCGATCTCGTCGACCAGCAGCACGCGCTGCTCCGGCGCCTTCAGCACCTGCAGCAGCGGCCGGGCGATCAGGAAGCGATCGTCATAGATGTCGATCTCGTGCTCGCCGGCGTGGCGGATGGCGAGCAACTGGCGCTGGTAGTTCCATTCGTAGAGCGCGTGCGCGGCGTCGATGCCTTCGTGGCATTGCAGCCGTACGAGATCGCGGCCGAGCAACTGTGCGATCGCCTTGGCCGCTTCCGTCTTGCCGACGCCCGGCGCGCCTTCGAGCAGGAGCGGCTTGCCCAGCCGGATAGCCAGGAAGATGGCGGTTGCCAGGCTGTCATCGGCTAGATAGCGCGAGGCGGCCAGGTGCTGCGCCACAGCCTCCGGCGAGGTCGGCGATGTCTCGGCGTTCACCTCGGGCATTTCGATCACTCAGTTCGCCGCTTGCGCCCTGAGCGCGCGCAGGATGCGCTCGGGCGTGATCGGCAGCGTGTCGATGCGCACGCCGACGGCGTCGAAGACGGCATTGGCAACGGCGGGGATCTGCGGGTTTGCGCACATTTCGCCCGGCCCCTTGGCGCCATAAGGCCCGTCGGCCGACGGCCGCTCCAGCACGATGATCTCGGTCTCGGCAAGATCGCCGGGGCCAGGCATCAGATACTGGTTGAAGTCGGTGCCGCCATGGTCGCGGTTGGGATAGTAGGGCTCGGTCGTCTCGTAAAGCGCATGGCTGATGCCCATCCATGAGCCGCCGACGAGCTGCTGCTCGACCATTTTCGGGTTCAGCGCACGGCCGATCTCAAAAATGTTCTTCACCGTCAGCACTGTGACCTCGCCGGTCTCGTCATCAACCTCGACCTCGGCCACGGTGCAGGCATGCGCATAGCAGGTCGACGGCTTCATCGCGCCGGTCTCTTTCTCGGGATAGGAGCGCGGGATCAGGAACATGCCGCGGCCGGAGATCGAGCGGCCGCGCTTGAAATGAGCCGACAGTGCGACGTCGAAGATCGAGATCGATTTTTGCGGCGCGCCCTTGACCAGGATGTTGCCCTGTCCATCGGTCTCGAGGTCGGAGGCGTTCACTTCCAGCTCCTCTGCGGCCACTTCCAGCATCACCTGGCGGGCTTCCCTGGCGGCCTGGATGACGGCGTTGCCGGCGCGGTGGGTGCCGCGCGAGGCGAAGGTGCCCATGCAGTGCGGGCCGGTATCGGTGTCGGCGGTGTCGACGACGACGCGGTCGGTCGGCACGCCGATCGTCTCGGCGCAAATCTGCGCCATGATCTGCTTCATGCCCTGGCCGAGATCGACCGATGACAGTGTGACCATGAAATTGCCGGTCGGCGTCGAATGCACCAGGGCCTGGGTCGGGTCGCCGCCAAGGTTCATGCCGGTTGGATAGTTGATGGCGGCAACGCCGCGTCCGCGCCTGATCGCCATCTCAAGCTCCCTTCACGTAGGAAGACATCGCCATGAATTTTTCCGCCACCGGCCAGTTGGCGGCGCGCGAGGCTTCCTGCATGCACTCGATCAGCGCCGCACCCTCGGTCGGCTGGCGATGCGCCTTCATGTCGCCGTCACGATAGGCGTTGATGAAGCGGAATTCGAGCGGATCCATGCCGATCAGCCGCGCCAGCTTGTCCATCTGCACCTCCAGAGCGAAGTCGCCAATGGTGACGCCGAAGCCGCGCATGGCGGAGGAGGGCGTGCGGTTGGTGTAAACGCAGTAGGTGTCGATCCAGACATTGGGGATGGTGTAGGGGCCGGGATAGTGGCCGGCCCCCTTCTGCGCGCCGTAAGGCGAATGGCGCGAATAGGCGCCGGCGTCGGTATAGCCGGTGACCTTGCGCGCGACGATGCGGCCGTCCTTCATGACGCCGTCCTTGATGACCACCTTTTCGGCGGCGCGCGGCGAGGAGATCTGCATCTCCTCCTCGCGGCTGTAGATGAAGGAAACCGGACGGTCGGTGAGCTTGGCGCCGAGAATGGCGATCGGCTCGACGATGACGTCGACCTTGCCGCCGAAGCCGCCGCCGACGGTGCCGCCGACGAAATGGAGCTTGTTGCCGGGCATGTGCAGGATAATCGAGGCGTTGTCGAGGGTGAAGAACATCGCTTGCGTGTTGGTGTAGCAGGTGAAGCGGTCATTGCCTTCGGGCGCCACCACGCAGCCGGTGGTCTCGGTCGGCGCATGCTCGATCGGCGAGGACTGGTAGCTCTGCTCGAGGATGTGGTCCGCGCCCGCGAAGCCTGCCTCGATATCGCCGAAACGCACCTTGCGGCATTCGCCGCTGTCATAGAGATAATAGTTCTGACCGTGGTACTCGTTGACCAGCGGCGCGCCGGGCTTCAGTGCTTCCTCCATGTCGAAGACGGCCGGCAGCACTTCATAGTCGACCTTGACCTTGGCGGCGGCTTCTTGGGCGGCGCGCTCGGTTTCGGCCAGAACGGCGACGACGGCCTCGCCCTTCCAGCGCACTTTGCCGTCGGCGAGCACCGTCTCGTCCTCCGGTCCAATCTGGATCAGGATCAGGATGGTGTAGACATTGTGCGGCACGTCCTTGGCGGTCAGGATTTTCACCACGCCTGGATGCTTTTCCGCCTCGGCGGTGTCGATCGAGCGGATGCGGGCGTGATGATGCGGGCTGCGCACCATCTTCAGGTGCAGCATGCCGGGGAAACTGCGGTCGGCGAAAAAAGCGGTCTTGCCGGTGACATGACCGGGTGAATCCGAGCGCGGCCGGGGCTGGCCGATCTCGTGCAGATCATCCTTGCGGACATCGGCGAAGTAGCTCTTGCGCAGTTCCATGTTTGCTTCCCTCAGGCCGCGTTCTGCGAATTGGCGCGGGCTGCACGCAGCACCGCCTGGATGATCGGCTCGTAGCCGGTACAACGGCAGATGTTGCCCGACAGCGCCTCGACCACGTCGTCGCGGCTGGGATTGGGTGTATGGTCGAGCAGCACCTTGGCGGCCATGATCATGCCCGGCGTGCAGAAGCCGCATTGCGTGGCGAAGGTGTCGAGGAAGGCGTGCTGCAGCGGGTGCAGGACGCCACCTTCCGAAAGCCCCGATGTCGTCGTGATGGCAGCACCATTGCACGTCTCGGCCAGCGTCAGGCAGGACAGCCGGAGCTCGCCGTCGATGATGACCGAACAGGCGCCGCAGGTGCCTTGATGGCAACCGCCTTTCGGCGAGGTGTCGCCGATCTTGTCGCGCAGTGCGTGGAGCAGCGTCGTGCCGCTGTCGATGAATTCGGCCTTTTCAGAGCCGTTGAGCGTGAACTGGACCGGGACCTTTGCCATGTTTCCTCCTTGCGCGCCTGCCCGATTGATCGGACAGACGCGCGCCCCCCAACGGGTGTTTCAGGTCAGCAGCAGCCGGCCGAGATGGACCGGCAGCACTTCGTTGCGATACCAGGCGCTGGCGATCGGATCGGTGGCGGGCGAGGTGCCTTTGTTGCCCGCAGCGAGCGCCGGGGCGATGCCGTCCTTGGTCAGGCTTTGGCCGATCAGTGCTTTTTCCGCGGCCTTGGCGCGCATCGGCCGGTTTGCCATGCAGCCGAGCGCGATCCGCGCCGAGGACACGGCACCGTCGCCGGCCAGTTCAAGTACGGCGGCGATGCTGAGCACCGAGACGCCCTTTGGCTTGACCCGCGACACTTTCAGGAAGCGAAAGCCGTCTGCCTTCGGAAGCGCGAAAGCGACCGAAGTGACGATAGCGCGGTTGCTGTCGCGCCCTGCCAGGAAGGTTTCGATCGGCGTTTCGCCGTCATCGGTGCCAATCGTGGCATCGAGCGCCAGCAGGGCAACGGCGAAGTCGCCATAAGGCGCCGGTGCGAACAGATTGCCGCCAACGGTCGCCATGTTGCGGACCGCCGGGCCGCCGACGGCGCGTGCGGCCTTGGCAAGGAAACCGAGATCCGGATGACGGGCGACCGCCGCCATGGTCACCGAAGCGCCGATGCGGACCTTGCTGTCAGTGACGGCAATTGATGAAAGCGACGGCTCGGTCGAACGGATCAGGCTGGAGACCGAAACATCGCCTTCATTGGCGGCGCGCACGACCAGCGTGCCGCCTCCGAGATAGCGGCTGCCCTGGGATTTCAGCGCCGCGTTGGCCTCCTTCACCGTCGCAAAAGTCTGCAGTGCTAGCGCCATAGCCGGGCTCCCTCAGCTCTGGCCGGCGAAATGGCTCTTCAGGGCATTGAAGCCGCCCTGGAAGACGTTGGCGCCCATGCCCTCGGCCAGCTTGCCGGCTTCCTCGGGCGCCGCGTCGAAGCTGGCGGTCCATTCGGCATAGGTTCGGTCGCCATCGGTCACGCGTCGCAACTGCAGCGTCGCCTTGTGGTTGGTGAGCGGCTGCGGTGTCTCCAGGATCGAGTAGCTGACGAGGAAATTGTTGTCGGAGAAGTCGAGCAGCTTTTCGCGAATGCGGGCGCCACTGGCGAGCTGGAAATTGCGCACGCAGCCGATCGTCGAGGCGTCCTTGCCGTCCTCGATATGGCTTTCCACCATTCGCGGGTGCCAGCCTGGCAGGCCGTTGAAGTCGCGAATGCGCGCCCAGACCTGTTCGACCGGTGCGTCTATGACGCTTGAGATGGTGACGTTCGCCATATGGATGTCCCCTTGCAGATGCGGCAGTTGGGCAAGGGTAGGGCGGCCAAGTCAAAGACGCTTATCAATGCGTCTTGAGCCCGTATCAAGGAGTCTGAAAAAGGGTGGGAGCCTGAAAAAGCGGCCGGTTGGCTCAGGCGATCATCCGCGCCGCTTCGCGGTAGAGCGTCGGCGGCACGCCGACATGGTCGCGGAAGAAGCGCGAGAAATTGCCCTGCGTGGTGAAGCCGAGATTGCAGGCGACCGAAATCAGCGGTTCCTGCGACCACTGCAATTGCCGCACCGCTTCCTCCATGCGCAGCGTGTTCCAGTAGACATTGGGTGTCAGATTGGTCTGTTCCTTGAACAGGGCGAAGAAGTGCGGCCGCGACAGGCCGACGGCACGCGCCACGTCGTCGAAGCAGATGCGCTCGCAGACATTGGCTCTCATCAGCTGGATTGCCTTGCGGACGCGGAAATCCTGCATGGTGTTTATGCGGACGCGCGCTTCCTGGGGCGCCGAAGCGTCCGCGGCATCGAGGACGCTGTCGATGAAACGCTCGATCTCGTAATTGGCGACATCGTCGACGCTTTCATTGTCGATGAGGTGATCGAGCAGACTGGCGGCGGCCTGGTGCAGCCAGGGTTCCAGCGTGATTGCGGCCTGCGAGAACAGCGGTGCGGACGAAGGCAGGTCGCGGCGCCGCCGCGCCCAGTCGGGATCGATGTAGAAGGCGAGGAACAGGCCCGGCGTGCCGTTTCGCGACAGGACATGGCTGTGTGGCTGAAAGGAGTTGATGCCGGCGGCGGTGCGCGGGCCAAGCCGTACCGTCTCGCGGCCGATGGTCATCTCGCCGGCAGTGCCTTCAAGCCAGATGATCAAATGTGCTTCGACGTGGGCATGGGTGACGAAGTCGCTTGCGACATTCAGGACAGAAACATGTCCGAACCGGCCCCAGTAGAGCCTGATCGCTTCCGTCATGGGTATTCCTCCCGCAGACGACTGGCCTCCCTTCGCCTGCGGGGCGGATTGTGCGGCTGAGTTCGGGGCCGCGTCAAGACGTGGGCCTGTGGCGAGGGTGGATGACGGCCGATGCCGGTGGATTTTCAGACTGAGCGATAGGCAGTGAACCGAACAACGGTGGATGGCCGCGCCGGCGTCGGTGCCTCAAACCGAAGCCGTCATGCCGCCGTCGACATAGAGCGTGTGGCCGTTGACGAAGGACGATGCGTCGGAGGCGAGGAACACAGCGGCGCCGATCAGTTCGTCGACATTGCCCCAGCGCCCGGCCGGCGTGCGCTTCTCCAGCCAGGCGGAAAATTCGGGATTGTCGACCAGCGCCTGGTTCATTTCGGTGCGGAAGTAGCCGGGCGCGATCGCGTTGATCTGCAGGCCGTGTTTTGCCCAGTCGGTGCACATACCCCTGGTCAGATTCCTGATCGCGCCCTTGGTTGCGGTGTACGGCGCGATGTTCGGCCGGGCCAGTTCGCTCTGCACCGAGCCAATGTTGATGATCTTGCCCATGCCGCGCGCGATCATGTGGCGGGCAACCGCCTTGCCGGCATGGAAGGCGCCTGAGACATTGGTCTTGAACAGCCGCTCCCATTGCTCCTCGGGAAAGTCTTCGAGCGGGGCGCGGAACTGCACGCCGGCATTGTTGATGAGGATATCGATGGCGCCGATCTCGGCTTCGATGC
Source organism: Mesorhizobium sp. P2_E6 (assembly GCF_056403835.1). NCBI lineage: Bacteria > Pseudomonadati > Pseudomonadota > Alphaproteobacteria > Hyphomicrobiales > Phyllobacteriaceae > Mesorhizobium > Mesorhizobium sp. P2_E6. Next base: position 551,582 of record NZ_JBFUEQ010000003.1, on the reverse strand, counting down.
GGGCGATGTCCGCGTTGACCGCTTGAAAATCGGTGACATCGAAGGTCGAGGCGTGCGCCTTGAAGCCGGCATCGCGCAGCTTTTCGACGGCGCCGCCGATCCTGGCGGCATCGCGGCCGTTCAGCACCACGCCGGCGCCATGTTCAGCCAGGCCGCGCGCCAGGGCAAAACCTATGCCCTGACCAGAGCCGGTTACCAGCGCCAGCCGGCCCTCAAGGCTGAACAGCGAGTTTGCCATCAGGCTGTCTTCTGTTCGACCATGATCTCTGGACAAACGGTTTCCGTTTGTCCGAAAAACCGGTTTCCACTTTTCGGGATCATGGTCCTAGTCGTTGCGGCGGAAATTGCGGATGCGGTCGAACAGAACCGCCAGCAGGATGGCGCCGCCGATGAACACGCCTTGCCAGAACGCATTGATGCCGAGCAGGCCGAGACTGTTGCGGATCACCTCGATGAGCGCCGCGCCGACGATGGCGCCAAAGGCGGTGCCAACGCCGCCGGCAAGGTTGGCGCCGCCGATGACGGTGGCGGCGATGACCTGAAGCTCCATGCCGGTGCCGAGATTGGTGGTGACGGCGCCCAGCCATCCGGTCTGGATGATACCGGCAATGCCGGCCGAGAGCGCCGAAATCATGTAGACGGCGACCTTGATCTGGCGCACCGGAACGCCGGTCAGCGTCGCAGCATGCTCATTGCCGCCGATGGCGAAGATGTGCCGGCCGAACTTGGTCCAGCGCAAGATGAAGCCGGTGATCAGCGCCAAAAGGATCATGTAAAGCACTGGATTGGCGATGCCGAACACCCAGGCGCCGCCGCCCAGCGCCAGCAGCTTGTTGTGGTCCGGTCCGAACTGGAAGACGACGGTGTTGTTGGAAGCAACCATGGCCAGGCTGCGGGCGATCGACAACATGCCGAGCGTCACCACGAACGGCGGAAAGCCGAGATAGGCGATCAGGATGCCGTTGAAGGCGCCGATGGCAAGCGCCGTTGCGATAGAGGCCAGGATGCCGATCTCGATCGAGTAGCCGGCATGCATGGTGACGGCCAGCACCATCGACGACAGGCACAGCACCGAACCGACCGAGAGGTCGATGCCGCCGGTGATGATGACGAAGGTCATGCCGAGCGCGATGATGGCGACGAAGGTGATGTTGCGGGTGATGTTGTAGAGGTTCTTCTGCGTGGCGAAGGCGTCGGTGGCAAACGACAGGAACAGGCAGGCGAGGATGACCGCGATCACCACCCAGAAGGTCTGGCTGGCAAACAGCTTCGACAGCAAGGTGTGCTGTTTCTGTGCGATCGTCTGGTCAAGGGTGACTGCCATTATCGACCTTTATCTGCCGGTGGAACGCGCTGAAATCAAACCTGTTCGATAGCACCAGTGATCAGCCCGGTGACTTCTTCGGGCGAACTGGACGCGATCGTCTTGTCGGCGACCTTGCGGCCACGCCGCATGACGATGACGCGGTCGGCGACGGTGAAGACGTCGGGCATGCGGTGGCTGATCAGCACGACGGCAATACCCTGGTCGCGCAAATGACGGATCAGGTTGAGCACCTCGGCGACCTGCCGCACCGAGATCGCCGCCGTTGGCTCGTCCATCAGCACGATCTTGGCTTGCGACAGCATGGTGCGGGCGATCGCCACCGCCTGGCGCTGGCCACCCGACATCTGCTTGACGAGGTCGCGCGGGCGGGTCTCGGACTTGAGCTCCGCGAAGATCTGGCCGGCGCGCTTGTACATAGAAGCGTAGTCGAGGATGCGGAAGGGGCCGACGCCGCGGCGCAATTCACGGCCGAGATAGACATTCGCCGCTGCCGTCAGATTGTTGCAGAGCGCCAGGTCCTGGTGAACGATCTCAATGCCGTGCTGGCGGGCTTCGACCGGCTTGTGCAGAATCAAATCCTTGCCGTCCATCTGCATGGTGCCGTGGCTCGGGCGGAAATTGCCGGCGATCATCTTGACCAGCGTCGACTTGCCGGCGCCATTGTCGCCCATCAGGCCGACCACCTGGCCGGGCTCGATCGACAAAGACACGTCGTTGACCGCCTGGATGGCGCCGAAATGCTTCGATATGTTGGTGAGTTCGAGAACCGCCACCAGCCTTCTTGCCTCCCCGTGCTTTGCGACCTGCTGCTGTTCCCGGCGTCAATGCCGGCGCTGCTTTGGCCTCGCTCTTCCCAGCTCCTCCCGGAAACAGCGTTAGCGTTCTTTTACGCAAAAGCCGGCGCGCGTCAATCAATTGTCGGACGAATTAAGGTTGGATTATTCTAAAAATCCGTTTTGTAGGACAAATAGCATTGACGTTGGCGGCGAGCCGATATTAGCTAAGCGTCGGAGGAGATTATGCCGGTCCCTGCCTGCGGTTCGCCGGGTGGAATCGGTGGAGGTTTATCGGTCGAGGTTTCGGCTGCACCCCGTGTGTTGAGCCGGTCCAAGGCCGCATCTGGAAATGCTTATCGATCTGTCTTGGCGATACGAGAGCTCGCGAAACGAACCTCGGTCATCACGCGTCCGGTCGATCTGTGTGGCGGGCACGCCGTGTCCGTCTGTTTCAAGGGAGGACTGATATGAGGAAATCACTTTTGCTTGCCGCCGCCGCCATGATGGCGCTTGGCGCCGGACCGGCTTTGGCCAAGAAACAGCTCGTCATTGTCGTGAAAGGTCTCGACAATCCGTTCTTCGAAGCCATCCACCAGGGTTGCGAGAAATGGAACAAGGAAAACGCCAGCTCGGAATATGAATGCTTCTACACCGGCCCTGCCTCGACCTCGGACGAGGCCGGCGAGGCGCAGATCGTCCAGGACATGTTGAGCAAGGCCGACACCGTGGCGATGGCGATTTCGCCATCCAACGCGCCGCTGATCGCGCAGACCATCAAGACCGCCAATCCGACGATCCCGATCATGACGGTCGATGCCGACCTCAGCAAGGAAGATGCGGCGCTGCGCAAGACCTATCTCGGCACCGACAACTACTTGATGGGCAAGAAGATCGGCGAGTACATCAAGAAGGGCAAGCCGAATGGCGGCACGATCTGCACCATCGAGGGCAATCCTGCGGCCGACAACATCTTGCGTCGTGCGCAAGGCATGCGTGACGCACTGTCGGGCAAGGAAGGCCTCGCGGCGCTCGCCGGCGAAGGTGGCTGGACCGAAGTCGCCGGCTGCCCGGTGTTCACCAATGACGATGGCGCCAAGGGCGTTCAGGCGATGACCGATATCCTCGCCGCCAACCCCAAGCTCGACGCGTTCGGCATCATGGGCGGCTGGCCGCTTTTCGGTGCGCCGCAGCCCTATCGCGATCTGTTCGGGCCGCTCAAGGACCGCATCGCCAGCAACGACTTCGTCATCGGCGCAGCCGACACGATTGGCGACGAGGTGGCGATTGCTCGTGACGGCCTGGTCACCGCACTGGTCGGCCAGCGGCCGTTCGAAATGGGCTACAAGGCGCCCTCGGTGATGATCGACCTGATCGAAGGCAAGACCGTCGCCGATCCGGTGTTTACCGGTCTCGACGAATGCACCAAGGACACGGTCGACACCTGCATCCAGAAGTAGGTTCTCGATTTGGGGCGCTCGGCAACGGGCGCCCCCCGTCGATTCCTGAACGGGACACTGCGGTTGGGGCGGCAGGCTCCGGCTTTGCCGCGTCCATGGTCTGGATTTTTCGGCAACGAGATCGGCGTGCCGTGCGGGTCCGGACCAGTCCGGACGACAGACGGCCGACGCATTGGAACGTGGATGCCGGACAAGAAGTCAAAGAAGCGAACCGACCGGGCCAAGGCACAAGACAGCCTCCGTCCAGTTGTCATGCGCAGGGCTGGCGCTGCACACTTTTCGGGAGCGAGCGTTCATGTCTCGCTAGCCAGCGAGATTGGTCTCAGGATCGTGCGCGGCGATTATCTGCCCGGCACCATCTTGCCCAACGAGGCCAAATGGGCCGAAATCTTCGACGTTAGCCGTTCGGCGGTGCGCGAAGCGATCAAGATGTTGATGGCCAAGAGCCTTCTGGCCTCGCGCCCCAAGATCGGCAGCTGGGTCGAGCCGAAAGAGCGCTGGAACCTGCTCGACCGCGACGTGCTGGCCTGGTACGCGACAGCGCCCGATCGCGAGGCATTCCTGCGCACCGTGCAGGAGTTTCGCCATATCATCGAGCCGGAAGCGTCGGCCTTTGCCGCCATGCGGCGCAGCGACGAGCAGATGGCCGAGATCAGCCAGGCCTGCCGCGAGATGGGCGATGCCTTGAGCCTGCAGGAGCGTATCCGCGCCGACACGCGTTTTCATCTCGCCATCCTGCGCGCCTCCGGCAACGATCTGCTGGTGCCGCTCGGCGTGCTGATCGAATCGGCACTCGACCATCTCTTCGACTTCACGACGCAGAGGGTCGGTGATCAGCGGCAGGCGCAGAAGCTGCATGAGGCGATCGAGAAGAACATCCGGCTGCGGCGTCCGACAGCCGCGCGCAACGCCGTGCACAAACTGCTTGAGAACACCGATGAAGGGATCGGACGGTCAAGGCGATGGTAGTGCGGCAGTGACCGCCGGCCCTTTGGGCTTTCCCTCTAAGATGTCCACTGGCCCTTTTTTCCGCCCGGAAGCGGACCCGGCCTTCACCGTTCGAAACTCGAAAAGCCAAGCAATTGGCTTTTCGTCAGTTGCGCGGACAGGTTCTCACCTCAAATCGTCTGTTTCTTGCCATCCTTGGTCGGCATCAGGTCGACGCCGTTGACCTTGCCGATATGGGTTGCCAGCATCGGCACGAATTGCTCGGCGGGGCCGGTGGCGAAGGCGCCGGCGAAAGAGTTCTTGGTGGCGTTGCCGAGCGGGTTGGCGATGCCGGCCGCGCCGGCCATCGATTCCAGATAGGTCAGGTCCTTGAAGGCGTTGGCGATGGAGAATTTGTGGGCGTCGCGGTCGCCCTCCAGCGTCCAGCGCATGAAGGTCTGGTAGAAGCCGCAATCCATGCGGCCGTTGCGGATGACGCTGTCGAAGCGCGGCGGCGAGATGCCGACCTTCTGCGCCAGCGCCAGCGCCTCGGAATAGATCGCGGCATAGCCGAGCGAGATGAAATTGTTGAGCAGTTTCATGCGGTGGCCGTCACCAGTGTCGCCGATATGAACGATGCGGCCGGCCCAGGTTTCCAGCACCGGCTTCAGCCGGGCGAAGACGGCGTCCGGCGCGCCGACCATGGCGTCGAGCGTGCCTTCCCAGGCTTCCTTCGGCGTGCGGCTCAGCGGCGCGTCGACGTAGTCGATGCCGAGCGCCTTGAGTTCAGCCGCCAGTGCAATGGTCGAGACCGGATCGGAGGTCGAGCAGTCGACGACGACCGCGCCCTTTTTCAAGCCCTCCTTGAGGCCGCCGGGGCCGCGAATGATAGCCTCGACTTCGCGCGATCCGGTGACGCAGATGAAGACGATGTCCGATGCCGCCCCGACATCGCGCGAGGTCGATACTTCCGCGGCACCGCGGCCAAGCAGGTCCTCCGCCGGCTTGCGGTTCTTGCGGCCGAGAAAGGTCAGGCTGTAGCCCTTGTCGACGATGTTCTTAGCGATCCCGTGCCCCATCAGGCCAAGGCCGATGAAGCCGATCTTTTCGCTCGCGGCAGTCGTGTTCATGTCTTCAAGTCCTGTTGCAATGATTGATGATCAGCGCTGCCGTTTTGCAGGCGAGGGTGGTTGCGGATTGCGATTTTGTCTGACAATACACATAAATCCCAGCGGATGTGGAGAGCAAAATGACGAAGCGGATCATGTTCACCGGCGGCAGCGGCAAGGCCGGACGCCATGTCGTGCAGTATCTGGTGGAGCAGGGCTGCCAGGTGCTCAACATCGACACAAAGCCGCTCGACAATCCCAAAGTGCGCACGCTGATCACCGACATCACCGACAGCGGACAGGTGTTCAACGCGCTGTCGAGTTATATGGGATTGCACGAATTCGACCCGTCTCTACGCGCCCAACCGGTCGATGCGGTGGTGCATTTCGCCGCCATCCCGCGCATCATGATCACCACCGACAACGAGGTGTTCCGCATCAATGCGCTCGGCACCTACAATGTCATCGAGGCGGCGGTGAAGCTCGGCATCCGCAAGGTGGTGATTGCCTCAAGCGAAACCACCTATGGGCTGGTGTTCGCCAACGAGCCGCGTGATCCCCAGTATTTCCCGCTCGACGAGGATTATGACGTCGATCCGATGGACAGCTACGCGCTGTCCAAGGTCGTCAACGAGAAGACGGCGCGCGCCTTTGCGCTGCGCAGCGGCATCGACATCTATGCGCTGCGCATAGGCAACGTCATCGAGCCACATGAATATTCGCTGTTTCCGAAATGGTTCGCCGAGCCGGGGTTCCGCAAGCGCATCGCCTGGAGCTATGTCGACGCGCGCGACCTTGGCCAGATCACCCTGCGTGCCATCGAGAAGGACGGGCTCGGCTATCAGGTGTTCAACGCCGCCAATGACGATACCTCATCCGACCTGCCGACCGCCGAACTCCTGAAGCGGTTCTATCCCAGCGTACCGGTCAAGGCCGACCTCGGCGAATACGAGACGCTGCTGTCGAACCGCAAGGCGCGGGATATTCTCGGCTTCCGCCCGGAGCACAGCTGGCGCAAATACGTCAAGCAGGCCTGATCCGTCGGAGCAATCGGGCTGATCTGTGCACAGCGGCCGGCTTTGCCGCCTGAGCCGCTTGCCGCGCTTGACAGCCCCTGCAATCCGGCCTTTCTGGAGCCTATGCGGGACGCGAAGCCGAACAAGGAAAAATCGCCAGCGAAAGCGGCCTCCGGCGAGCGCCCGGCGGGCGTTCGCCGACCAGACGCGGCGCGCATCCCCGGCTCGAGCGTCCATGCTTCGCTGGCCAGCGAGATTGGCCTCAGGATCGTGCGCGGCGACTACCCGCCCGGCACCATCCTGCCCAATGAAGCGAAATGGTCGGAGACCTTCAGCGTCAGCCGCTCGGCGGTGCGCGAAGCGATCAAGATGCTGATGGCCAAGAGCCTGTTGGCGTCGCGCCCCAAGATCGGCAGCTGGGTCGAGCCGAAGGAACGCTGGAACCTGCTCGATCGCGACGTGCTCGCCTGGTACGCGACGTCCCCGGATCGCGAGGTGTTCCTGAAGACCGTGCAGGAGTTCCGCCACATCATCGAGCCGGAAGCGACCGCCTTTGCCGCCATGCGGCGGACCGATGAGCAGATGGCCGAGATCAGCCAGGCCTGCCGCGAGATGGGCGAGGCGACGAGCCTGCAGGAGCGCACGCGTGCCGATACGCGTTTCCACCTGGCGATCCTGCGGGCATCCGGCAACGACCTTTTGGTGCCACTCGGCGTGCTCATCGAATCCGCGTTCGACCACCTGTTCGCCTATACGACACGGGAGCTGGATGATTTGCAGCACGCACAGAAGCTGCACGAGGCGATCGAGAGGAACATCCGCCTGCAGCGACCGGATGCGGCGCGCAACGCGGTGCGCAAGTTGTTGGCCAACACCGACGGCGTCATCCGTTCGCGCTAGGAGCCTAATGGGTCGCGGCTAATCCTCTTTCTCCCGCCCGAAGGCGGCTCGAAGCTCGTCCTTGGCGTTCTCAAGCACTTGTCTGCGCGAAGCGGGCAGATTCTTGCCGGCGCGGTTGATGTAGAAGTTCAGCATCGACATGGCGGACTGGAACGGCTCGGCCTTGCGCCGGAGGCTGTGTTCGGCGGATCGCTTGAGGGAGGCGGCGATTTTCCTGGCGTCATCGGATTCGAAGACGTGGTCCTCGAGATCCATAGCGTCGCTGTGCTCGGTCACCTCGGCCGACCATTTCTTCTTCGCGGTCATGGCAGGACTCCTTTGCAGGGTGGCTTGCCGGGAAACTCCACACCTTGGCATCGGTTCCCCATTGGTCTTGTCTGGTGCGACGGATTTGCCTGCCGTGGCGCTGCTGCGCGTTGCGAATGTGCCGATAGTGGCGCAAACGGCAGCCGATTTTCGAGACCGCCGACAGGAAACGCCTTGACCCGAACCGACTTGAGCCGGCCGAGCCCCGGGATCGACAGCAGCTATGCCTGGATGCGGCTCGCGATTTCGATGCTGCTGGCGACGATCGGCGGCGTCGGCATGTGGGCTGTCGTCGTGGTGCTGCCCGCTGTGCAGGCCGAGTTCGACGTTGATCGCGCCGCGGCGTCCATGCCTTACACCGCGACCATGGTCGGTTTCGCCGCCGGCAACGTGCTGGTCGGCCGCGCCATCGACCGCATGGGCTACTGGATCCCCGCGCTGCTCTCCTCGATTGCGCTCGCCGCCGGCCTCCTGCTCGCGGCGCTGTCGACCTCCATCCTGCAATTCACCATAGCTCAAGGGCTTTTGATCGGTGTCGGCACGTCGGTGATCTTCGGACCGCTGATCGCCGATATCTCGCACTGGTTCAACCGCCGGCGCGGTGTCGCGGTGACCGCGGCGGCCGCCGGCAACTACCTTGCCGGAGCGATCTGGCCAACCATCATGCCGACGCTGATGAAGGCTGAAGGCTGGCGCTTCACCTATGCCGCGATCGGCGTCTTCTGCCTGGTGACCATGGTGCCGCTGGTGCTGTTGCTGCGGCGCGGTGCTCCGGAGACTGCCGCAGCTGGTTCGCCGGGAAGCCGGCCGGTGCAGCCGATCTCGCTGTCGCCGGCGGCCTTGCAGGTGCTTCTGGTCGTCGCCGGCCTCGGCTGCTGCGTGGCGATGTCGATGCCGCAGGTGCATATCGTCGCCTATTGCATGGACCTCGGCTACGGCATGGCGCACGGCGCCGACATGCTGTCGATCATGATGGCGGCGGGCGTCGTCAGCCGGCTGGCCTCCGGGTTTCTCGCCGACCGCATCGGTGGCGTGAAGACGCTGCTCATAGGCTCGGTGCTGCAATGCCTATCACTGCTGTTCTACATTCCCTTCGACGGACTTGCCTCGCTTTATGTCGTGTCGCTGGTGTTCGGCCTGTCGCAAGGCGGCATCGTGCCTTGCTACGCGATCATCGTGCGCGAATACATGCCGGCCAAAGAGGCCGGCCAGCGCATCGGCATCGTCATGATGGCGACGATCTTCGGCATGGCGATCGGTGGCTGGATGTCGGGTTGGATCTACGATCTGACCGGCTCCTACGCCGCGGCATTCCTCAACGGAATCGCCTGGAATCTGCTGAACATACTGGCGATCGGTCTGTTGTTTTGGAAGGCAAGGCAACGTGCCGTGGCGATGGCTTGAACGGGCTGAGCTACTTCGAGTTGCTTGACAAGGGCGAAAGGCTGCGCGACGCCAGAACACGAGTGGGTGCGGCAAGGCAAGCCGGGTGAGATGACGACAGCAAGGACGATCGTATCCGCGCGCTTTGGTGGGTGCTCTTCCGAGGGAGCGGGTCCTTGATCAAGCCGCGCTCGCGCCGGGGCGGTGGCCGCCCGACCATTGCCGATGTCGCGCGCAAGGCCGGTGTCGGCGCCATCACCGTGTCGCGCGCCCTGCGCGAGCCGGTGCGCGTCTCGGAGGAATTGCGCCGCCAGATTCAGGCCGCGGTCGACGAACTTGGTTATGTGCCGGACCCGAATGCGCGGGCACTGGCTTCGGCGCGCGCCGAGGTGTTCGGCGTGCTGGTGCCGTCGCTCACCAACAACGTCTTTGCCGAGGTGGTGCGCGGCATCTATGACAGCCTGTCGGCCAGCCCGTTCCGTATCCAGCTTGGCAACACCCATTATTCCGGCCTCGAAGAAGAGCGGCTGCTGCAGGTCTTCGGTTCGCAGCGGCCGGCAGCGCTGATCGTCGCCGGCATCGACCAGACACCGACCTCGCGAAAACTGCTGGAGAGCGCCGGCTGCCCGGTGGTGCAGGTCATGGAAACCGGGCCTGATCCTGTCGACATGATGGTCGGCTTCTCGCATTTCGACGGCGGCAGGACGGCGACCGAGCATCTGATCGAGACAGGCTACCGCCGCATCGGCTTCATCGGCGCGCGCATGGATCCGCGCTCGCAGCGGCGCCTGGCCGGCTATCGCGCGGCGATGGAGGCCGCCGGGCTGTTCGACCCACGCCTCGTCACCACCACGCCAGTGCTGTCGAGCGTGCCGCTCGGGCGCGAAATGCTCCGCGACGCGCTGGCCAAGGTACCGACGCTCGACGGTGTGTTCTGCAACAATGACGACATCGCGCTCGGCGTGTTGTTCGAGTGCCATCGCGCCTCGATCGCGGTGCCGAAGACGATAGGCATCGTCGGCTTCAACGATCTCGACATGATGCAGGTGGCGTTTCCTTCGATCACCAGCATCCGCACCCACCGCTATGAGATTGGCCGACGTGCGGTCGCCATGGCGCTGGCGGCGATCGCCGGTAACAGGCCGGAACAACGGATCGTCGATCTCGGCTTCGAACTCAAGCGCCGCGAGAGCACTGCCCGTTGAAACACACAGAAGCGACTGTGTGAATGCCGGTTTACACAACGTCATGGTAGCGCTACCAATTCCCCAAAATGGAAATTTACGGCAAAGGCCAAGTCCTGTTTATTATATATAAGCGACAGCTGATGCTTGTTTATTATGTATAATATGATAGTTTTTGTTTCCGATTTGGAGGTGGCAAAGGAGGGAATCGGGTCGACATTGGCGACTTAAGAAAGCGCGAGAGGCAAGACAGGAGGTGTCTGGCCGGACGCGTGAAGTGCATGGCAGCCAACAACAATCAAAACTGCAACTGGGAGGAATATCGATGATCAAGTCACTCGTGGGTGGCATCGTTGCCGCCACTGCATTTGTCATGCTCAACTCGGCCGCAATGGCCGCCGGCCCCGAAGTCGTGAAGGGACCAGCCGCCGAACCGGACTGCTTCGCGCCCTGGGCCGCGGATACGCAGTTCTTCAAGTTTCCCAAAAAAGATGGCCCATACCGGATCGCGCTCGCCAATGGCTATATCGCCAACACCTGGCGCATCCAGATGATCCAGACCGCCAAGGCTTACGCAGCGCAGAAGGACGTCGCCGCCAAGCTGAAGGAATTCAAGGTGGTGTCGACCGGCGAGGATGTGCCGGCGCAGATCTCGGCGATCAACAACTTCATCGATTCCGGCTATGACGCCATTGTTGTCAACGCGCAGAACCCGACCGCTTTCGCGCCGGTCATCAAGCGCGCCAAGGAAGCCGGCGTGGTGCTGGTCGCCTTCGACAACATTCTCGATACCAAGGATGCCATCAACGTCAATGTCGATCAGAAGGGCCTTGGCGAACTTTGGGGCAAATGGCTGACCGGCCATATACCCGAAGGCGGCAAGATTCTTGAAGTCCGCGGCGTTGCCGGCACGTCGGTCGACACCGATCGCCATAATGGCATCCATGAGGTTCTCGACGCTTCGGGCAAGAAATGGGACGTCACCGAAGTCGCCGGCAAGTGGGACGATCCGACGGCACAGAAAGTCACGGCTGACGCGATCGCCACCAATGGTCCGTTCGTCGGCATCACCGGCCAGGGTGGCGACACCGGCATCGTGCAGGCGATGATCGACGCCAAGCATCCGTTCGTGCCGTTCGGCGGCGAAACAGAGAACGGCTTCCGCAAATTCTGCGCGGCCCATGCGGCGGACGGATTGAAATGCTCGTCAGCCGGTACCGGCCCCGCCCAGGTGGCGGTTGCCATCAAGACGGCGATCGCAGCCCTTGAAGGCAATGTCGTCCCGCAGTCGGTCAAGCTGCCGCTTGCGATCGTCGAGGATCCGAACTTCAAGGCAGGTCAGGATTTCTTCCCTGATCAGTCCGACAATTTCTTCGTCGGCAATTCCTTCCCGACCTGCGGTATCAATTTCACCGCGCAGGAAATCATGGGCCAGACCAAGGCCGACCAGTAGCTGCACCCAGGCGCCGCGGGATATTCCGCGGCGCCGACCACTCGATATCCCTAGTCGTCAAAGAGCCTCGGGAGGCCCGATGGACGGTGCGATTCCGCTCTTCCGGATGGAAGGCATATCCAAGCGCTATGGTGGTGTGCGGGCGCTGGAAAAGGCCGAGCTTTCGGTCTCATCCGGCAGCATTCACGGCATCCTCGGCGAAAACGGTGCCGGCAAATCGACGCTGATCAAGGTGATGGCCGGTGTCGTTGCGCCCGACGAAGGGCGCATGACGTTAGATGGCCGCGAGGTGACGTTCGCTTCGCCGGCTGCCGCCAACCAGGCCGGCATCGTCTGCATCTTCCAGGAACTGTCGCTGGTTCCCGAACTCAGCGTTGCCGACAACATTGTTATCTCAGACCCGCCGACGCGGTTCGGCATGATCGACCGCAAGGCACAACGCCGGATTGCGGAGGAAGCGTTGGCGCGCGCGGGCGCAGCAGATATCCACCCGCTGGCGCTGGTCAAGGACCTGCCGCTGTCGCGCCGCCAGATGGTCGAGATCGCCAAGGCGCTGGCACGCAAGCCGCGCATCCTGATCCTCGACGAGGCGACCTCGGCGCTGACCGCGACGGATGTCGCCAAGATTTTCGGCGTGCTGAAGCGACTGCGCTCGGAAGGGCTGGCGCTGCTCTATATCTCGCATCGCATGAACGAGATCGCCGAACTGGCCGACCAATGCACGGTGTTTCGCAACGGTCGCAATGTCGCCAGTTACGCGGCGGGCACAAAGAGCGACAATGAAGTCGTCGAACTGATGATCGGGCGAGAATACAGCCACATCTTTCCGCCGAAGCCGCCACGCGCTTCGGCTGCCGCCGTTCCGGTGTTGGAGGCACGCAAGCTTTCATGGACCGACCGGTTGGACAATGTCTCGCTGACTGTTGGGGCAGGCGAGGTCCTCGGTCTTGGCGGCCTCGACGGTCAGGGCCAACGCGAACTGCTGCTTGCCTTCTTCGGGGTGTTGCGCGGCCTGTCGGGCCAGATCCTCATCGACGGCAAGCCCGTTGCCATCGCCAGCCCCGCCGCCGCACGTGAAGACGGTATCGGCATGGCGCTCATTCCCGAAGACCGCAAGACCGAAGGGCTGATGTTGCCGATGACGGTTCGCGAAAACCTGTCCTTCGCCGCGCTCGACCGGCTGTCCAAAGCCGGCATCATCGACCGTGCCGCCGAGCAGCGGCTGATCGACGACATGGTCGGCCTGCTGGCGATCAAGACCGCGGGGCTCGACATTCCGGTCGGCGCGCTGTCGGGCGGCAACCAGCAGAAAGTGGTCATCGCCAAATGGCTGATGCGCCAGCCGCGCATCATCCTGCTCAACGATCCGACGCGCGGCATCGATGTCGGCACCAAGCAGGAGCTCTACCAGTTGATGCGCAAGCTCGCCGATGCCGGTGCTGCGATCCTGTTCTATTCGACCGACTATGACGAGCTGATCGGCTGCTGTGACCGCGTGCTGGTGCTCTATGATGGGGCGGTCAAGCGCGAGTTGATCGGCGCCGAGATCACCGAGCGGGCGCTGATCGCCAGCGCGCTCAACATCCATGGCGAGGAGAGCCCCGTGAGCCTGGGAGCAAACGCGTGAAGGATTGGCGCTACTGGCTGGCCGAGCAGCGCGGGACGCTGCTGGCGCTCGGCATCTTCATCGTCATGTTCGTCATTTACACCTCGAACCACCCGGCCGGCTTCACCGCCAATGTCGTGCAGACGGCAGCGAACAAGGGCGTGCTGCTCGCCTTCGTCGCCATGGCCCAGACGCTGGTGGTGATCACCGCCGGCATCGACCTGTCCGTGGGCATGATTTTCACCCTGACCAATTGCCTGGCGTCCTGGCTGGTCATCGGCACTGGCATCGAAACCGCCTTCGGCGTCCTCGCGGTGCTCGGCACCGGGCTGCTGTGCGGGGCGATCAACGGCGCCATCGTCATCTATGGAAGGCTGCAGCCTATTGTCGCCACCATCGCCACCGGCGCCGTCTACTTCGGCATTGCCCTGCTGCTGCGACCTTTTCCCGGCGGCTCGGTCAATGAGGACCTCGCCGACGCTTTGACCGGACGACTGTTCGGCGTGGTGCCGGCAAGCTTGGTCGTGCTGTTGGCCGTGGTGTTGTTTGTCTGGGTGCCTTTCAGCCGCTCGGTGCTCGGTCGTGCGGCTTACGCAGCCGGCTCGTCGGAGACGGCCGCCTACATGTCCGGCGTGCCGATCCGCCGTGGCAAATTCGCCGCCTACGCACTGGCCGGGCTGCTTGCCGCAGTCGGCGGGCTATTCCTGACCTTCTTCACCTATACCGGCGACGCAGCCTATGCCAGCGGCAACGCCTATACGCTGTTCTCGATCGCCGCCGTCGTGCTCGGTGGTGTCTCGCTGTTCGGTGGCAAGGGCAGCGCCATCGGCGCGATCTTCGGCGCGCTGGCGTTCCGCACCATCGGTGACCTGCTCTTCGTCTTCGATTTCGATCCGCTCTGGCAACCGCTGTTCCAGGGCGTTATCCTGCTGATCGCGGTCAGCCTCGGCGCCTTCGCCCTGTTTCGGGTCCGCAACCGGCTGGAGTGGTTCCTGTGAGCGAAACGACGCTTGGCGGCATTGCCGGCCGCATGCCCAGATTCATCCGGCGCGCCGATCCGGCGGTGCTGACGGCCTTTGCCTGCATCGTGCTGCTGCTGTTCCTCGGCAGCCTCTATTCCAGAAGCTTCCTGTCACCTGAATACCTTCTGCAGCAGCTCAAGGTGGCGTCATTCCTCGGCGTCATCGCCACCGGCATGATGCTGGTCATCCTGCTTGGCCAGATCGACCTGTCGGTGCCATGGTCGGTCGCAATGGGCGCCATGATGGCCAGTGCGGCAGCCGCCTATGGTCCGGTCGGCGTGGCGGTGGCCATCCCATTCGGCATCGTCTGCGGCATGCTGATCGGCGTTGTCAACGGCATCGGCGTCGCCTATCTGCGCATCCCCTCGATGATCATCACGCTGGCCACCAACGCCGTCGCGCAGGGGCTGATGGTGGTCTACACCGGCGGTTTCTCGCCACAGGATTCGGCGACTGGCGCGATGCGCTACCTGGCGACTGGTTTTGCCATTCCGGGCGTGCCCAACGCGGTCATCATCTGGGCGCTGATCGGCGCGGCGATGGTGTTCGTACTGACCCGCACCAGCTTCGGCCGCGCCGTCTACGGCATCGGCAACCGCGAGCGCGCCGCCTATCTTTCGGGTATCGACACGCGACGCGTGGTGATGATCGCCTTCGCCGTCTCCGGCGGGCTTTCAGCCTTCGGCGGCGTGCTTCTGGCCGGCTATGCTTCGAAGGCGGCGCAATCGATGGGCGACGCCTACCTGTTGCCGTCAATCGCGGCAGTGGTGCTTGGCGGTACCTCGATCCTGGGCGGGCGCGGTTCCTATCTCGGCACCGTTGCAGGCGTCATCCTGATCACGCTGCTGCAATCCATCCTGTCGGTCATGCAGATGCCGGAGGCGGGGCGGCAGATCATCTATGGCATCGTCATCGTTGCCATGCTGTTGCTCTACGGCCGCGCGCCGGCAAGCCGCTGACAGTGGACGAAAAGACAGAACAGGCGCCAACGGGCGCTCCCGGTTCGGTGCCGGCCATTGTGGTGATGGGTGTCGCCGGCTGCGGCAAGTCGGCCGTCGGCACCGCGCTGGCCGCCGTGCTGGGCGCCATCTTCATCGAGGGCGACAGGTTGCATCCGCCCGAAAACGTTGCGCGCATGGCAAGCGGCGAGCCGCTCACCGATCAACTCCGTGAAGGCTGGCTCGACGCGATCGGCGAGCGCATCGTGGCGTCGGTCGGGCAGGGCGAAGGCGTGGTTGCCGCCTGCTCGGCGTTGAAGCGCAGCTATCGCGAGCGGCTGAGCGGCTTCTGCCCGGAGATCGTCTTCCTCTACCTGGAGATCGACGCTGCCACGGCGAGGCGACGCGTCGCCGGCCGCAAGGGTCATTTCATGCCGGCAAGCCTGGTCGACAGCCAGTTCGCCATCCTCGAGCCACCGGCGGCGGATGAGCGGGCATTGACGCTCGACGCGATGCGCCCGGTCGGCGAACTTGTCGCTGCCGCGGTTCGTCAGATGCGCTAAATCTGCGACGTCAGTTCGACCGGAAAATCATCATTGTCGGCGTCGCGCATGGCGGCGAGGCTGCGATTGTCCAGCACTTCGGCAATCGCCTGGCGTACTTCCAACATCATGTGCCGGACCTGGCAGGTCGCCTCGTCGCAGTCCTCGCAGCGCTGATACTGTGTGCGGCTGGCGCAGGGGATCGGCGCCAGCGGTCCGTCAAGCACGCGCACGACATGGCCGATCTTGATTTCGGAGGCCGGCCGGGCAAGGCGATAGCCGCCTTCCTTGCCCTTGCGGCTCTGGACGAAGCCGGCGTTGCGCAACTCGCCCAGGATGGCATCGAGGAACTTCTTCGGGATGTTGTTGGCGACCGCGATGTCGTTGACAAAGGCCAGTTGGCCAGCCGGCAGGCCGGACAGATGCACAAGGGCCTTGAGGCCGTATTTGCCTTTTTTAGTCAGCATGCCCAGATCAACCCATTGAAGCCCCAACCACCCGCATCTGGCGACTGTTTGTGTGCAAATAATGACGTTTTCGCCGCGCGATGACGTTTCGCGAAAACAAGCCGCCAGATGGCACGTTAGGCACAAACGCGTTGATTCTTTGTAACGTTTTGCATGATGAAGCCGATAGAGCATGTTCCACCCGATAGAATCGGGATGGAACTCTGCTTCTCGGCTCGAACATGATTCTGGCGAAAACCGGATTCCGCTGTTCGGGATCATGCTTTGGTCCGCTGAATACCGGATTGCCGGCGCACGAAACGAAAAAAGCCGGCACAGCGCCGGCTTTCGCGTTCACCTCGGATGCTGCCCCGTCAGCGGCTGCCGTAGGTCTGGTCGAGCAGGCCGCCGGCGGCGAAATGCTCCTTCTGCACCTTGTCCCAGCCGCCGAAGACGTCGTCCACCGTCAGCAGGCGGACATCGGGGAAGTCGGCCTTGTATCTGGCGGCGACGGTCGCGTCGCGGACCCGGTTGCCGTTCTGCGCGAGGATGTCCTGGCCTTCCGGCGTGTAGAGGAAGTCGAGATAGGTCTTGGCCAGATCGCGGGTGCCATGCTCGTCGGCCACCTTGTCGACGATCGCTACCGGGAATTCGGCCAGCAGGCTAACCGAGGGCGTGACCTGCTCGAACTTGTCGTCGCCATATTCCTTGCGGATGCCGCGCGTCTCGGACTCGAAGGTGATCAGCACGTCGCCGATCTCGCGCTGCACGAAGGTGGTGGTCGCGGCGCGGCCGCCTGTGTCGAAGATCGGAACGTTGTTGAACAGCTTGGTGATGAATTCCTTCACCTTGGCGTCGTCGCCCTTGAAGGCTTCCTTGGCGTAGGCGGTGGCCGCCAGATATGTGTAGCGCGCATTGCCCGAGGTTTTCGGGTTGGGGAAGATCACCTGGACGTCGTCGCGCACGAGGTCGTTCCAGTCCTTGATGTGCTTGGGGTTGCCGGCGCGCACGAGGAAGGACGGCAGCGAATAGAAGGGCGAGGCGTTGTCGGGAAAATCCTTCTGCCAGTCAGCCGAAACGAGGCCCTTCTTGACCAGGAAATCGATGTCGGTGACCTGGTTGAAGGTGACGACATCGGCGCCGAGCCCTTCGGCGATGGCGCGCGCCTGCGCCGAGGTGCCGGCATGCGACTGGTCGACGGTGACGCCTGGATGCCCTGCGATGAAGGCCTTGTTGACCTGGACGAACAGTTCGCGGCCGACATCGTAGGATGCGTTGAGCAGTTTGTCGGCCGACCAGGCTTGGGAGGATGCGAGGAACAGGCCGGCTATGGCGGCGACGCCAAGGAAAAATCGCTTCATGAAACGGGCTCCGATGCAATGTGTTTATGGTCGAACCATAGCCGTGGCGCAGGGTACGGGACGAGGCACGCGCAGCGGCCCGTGCCCTAGCCACGAGAAAAGATATCGCCAAAACGGCCGGCTGTTAGGATCTCTTTTCTGGCATGGATATTTTCGATGCCCCAGCCGGCACAACGACGCTGCGTGCGCGCACAATCCTTCCCGAACGATGGGCAGGCGGATTGGATCAAGCGGTCGGGAAGAGCTTCCAGCGACCGGGGCGGAAGGCCACCCGACTTTTCTGCGCCGCGGGGTGATCGACCGGCAGTTCGATTTCGACCCGCTGGCGCTCGCCGCCGATCTCGAGTTCCACTCGCCGCGTGCCGGCGACGCGGCGACTGGCCGCGACCGTGCCGGCGATGCAGCCGCTGCAGCCGTCGAGCAGCTCGACATCGTGCGGGCGGAAGAACAGCGTCGCGTCGCCCGAGGGCTCGTGTGGCGCGGCAAGTCCGATCGGGCGGTCGGCAAGCCAGATCTCGCCATTCTCGACCTTGACGGGAAGCGAGCTCGATTCACCGATAAAGCCATAGACGAAGGGCGAGTTCGGCGTGTCGTAGATGTCGTCGGCGGTGCCAACCTGCTCGATGCGGCCCTGGCTCATCACCACGACGCGGTCGGCAAGCTCCAGCGCCTCTTCCTGGTCATGGGTGACGAAAACGGTGGTGTGGCCGGTGGCGTCATGGATTTCGCGCAGCCAGCGGCGCAACTCCCGGCGCACCTGTGCGTCGAGCGCGCCGAACGGCTCGTCGAGCAGCAGCACCTTGGGTTCGATCGCCATGGCGCGCGCCAGCGCCACGCGCTGGCGCTGGCCACCGGAGAGCTGAGCCGGATAACGCTTTTCCAGCCCTGAAAGCTGGACGAGGTCGAGCAGTTCGGAAGCGCGGCGGCGGATCTCCTGCGCCGGCGGTCGCGACGGCCCGTGCCGGACCTTGAGGCCGAAGCCGATGTTATCGGCCACCGTCATGTGCCGGAACAGCGCATAGTGCTGGAACACGAAGCCGACATTGCGCTCCTGGATCGACCTTTGCGAGGCGTCCTCGTCACCGAAGAAGATTTTCCCCCGCGTCGGCCGCTCCAGCCCGGCAATCAGCCTGAGCAGCGTCGTCTTGCCGGAACCGGACGGCCCCAGAAGCGCGATCAGCTCGCCCGACTTGATGTCGAGCGACACGTCGTGAAGCGCCGGAAACCGGTCAAACTCCTTGCGCACGTTGGCAACGCGAACTTCCATGCAAACCCCTCTATCAGTGTCCGCGCGTCGCGGCGATCTCGGCGCCGTAGCGCATCTCGAGAAGTGTTTTCAAGACCAGCGTGACGAGCGCCAGGCCCGCAAGCAATGAAGCGACGGCAAAGGCGCCGACGGCGTTGTACTCGTTATAGAGGATTTCGACATGCAGCGGCATGGTGTTGGTCAGGCCGCGTATGTGGCCCGACACCACCGACACCGCGCCGAACTCGCCCATGGCACGTGCATTGCACAGAAGCACGCCATAGAGCAGCCCCCATTTGACGTTGGGCAAGGTCACGTACCAGAAGGTCTGCCAGCCATTGGCGCCGAGCGACAGGGCTGCCTCCTCGTCGCCATTGCCCTGTTCCTGCATCAGCGGGATCAGTTCGCGGGCGACGAAGGGAAAGGTGACGAAGACGGTGGCCAGCACGATGCCCGGCACCGCAAACAGGATGACGATGCCATGCGCCTTCAGCCAGCCGCCGAGCAGCCCCTGGGCGCCGAACAAAAGCACATAGACCAGACCTGAAATGACCGGCGAGACTGAGAAGGGCAGGTCGATCAGCGTGGTCAGGAAGGCCTTGCCCTTGAACTCGAACTTCGCGATCGCCCAGGCGGCGGAGATGCCGAAGACGATGTTGAGCGGCACCGAGATCGCTGCGACAAGCAGCGTCAGCCGGATCGCCGAGCGCGCGTCGGGATCACTCAGCGATTGCGTATAGGCGCCGACGCCTTTCGCCAGTGCCTCGTTGAAGACGATGATCAGCGGCAACAGCAGGAAGATGCCGAGGAAGGTGAAGGCAACGGTCATCAGCGCCACGCGCGCCGGGCGGCTTTCCGTGACGGCCGCTGACTGGCTCTCGTGATGCGGCTCGTAGGATTTGATCTCGGGATCAGCCATAGCGCTTGCGGCTCCATGTCTGCGCGAGATTGACGACCAGCAGCATGACGAACGACAGAGCGAGCATGATCGCCGCGATCGCGGTCGCGGCCGGATAATTGTATTCCTCCAGCCGGATGACGATCAGCAGCGGCGCGATCTCGGATTTGTAGGGCAGGTTGCCGGCGATGAAGATGACCGAGCCGTATTCGCCGACGCCGCGGGCGAAGGCCAGCGAAAAGCCGGTGACGATGGCCGGCGCCAGCCCTGGAAACAGGATGCGGGTGATGATCTGGAAGCGGCTGGCGCCAAGCGTGGCAGCGGCTTCCTCAACCTCCTTGTCGATCTCCTCCATGATAGGCTGCACGGTGCGCACGACGAAGGGCAGGCCGATGAAGACCAGCGCGATGACGATGCCGAGTGGCGTATAGGCAACCTTGATGCCGAGCGGCATCAGCAATTTGCCGATCCAGCCGTTCGGGGCGTAGAGCGTGGTCAGCGCGATGCCGGCCACCGCCGTCGGCAGCGCGAAGGGCAGGTCGACCATGGCATCGACGATGCGGCGGCCGGGAAAGCGGTAGCGCACCAGAACCCAGGCGACCAGCGTGCCGAAGACGACGTTGACGGCGGCCGCGATGAAGGCGGTGCCGAAGCTGATTTCCAGCGCCTTGATGGTGCGGCGATCGGTGGCGATGGCCCAGAATTCAGGCCAGCCAAGGGCGGCCGAGCGCCAGAGCAGCCCGGATAGCGGGATGAGGATGATGAGGGTGAGGTAGGCAAGCGAGAAGCCGAGCGTCAGTCCGAAACCCGGAATGACACTCGGCTGTCTGAACCGCCACCCTGCCTGCGCGGGTGCTGTGGTCATATCGTCCTGATCTAGATCTAGCTCACGGGGCCGGCTTGTAGATCTGGTCGAATATACCACCGTCGCCGAAATGATAAGGCTGTGCTTTCTTCCAGCCGCCAAAAAGCGGATCGTCGATGGAGATCAGCTTGATGTCGGGTGTCTTGGGAAGATCAGCCGGAGCCACAAGTTCGGGCTTGGCCGGACGATAGTGGTTCTTGGCGATGATTGTCTGGCCTTCCTTGGAATAGAGCCAGCCCAGATAGGCTTCGGCGACCTTGCGCGTGCCCTTGGCGTCGACATTGGCGTCCACCACCGCCACCGGCGGCTCGGCCAGGATTGATGTCGGGGGATAGACGATGTCGAAATTGTCCGCGCCGAATTCGTCGAGCGCCAGGTAGGCATCGTTCTCCCAGCCAATCAGCACGTCGCCGATGCCCTTTTGCGCGAAGGTCACGGTCGAGCCGCGGGCACCGGTGTCGAGCACCGGGGCATTGGCATAGAGCTTGCCGACGAATTCCTTGGTCTTGGCCTCGTCACCGCCGTCGTTGGCGTTGGCGTAGGCCCAGGCGGCGAGATAGTTCCAGCGCGCGCCGCCGGAGGTCTTGGGATTGGGCGTGATCACCTGGGTGCCGTCCTTTACCAGGTCGTTCCAGTCATGGATGCCCTTGGGATTTCCCTTGCGGACAAGGAAGATGATGGTCGAGGTGTAAGGCGCTGAATTGTTTTCGAATTTGGTGCGCCAGTCGGGATTGATCTTCTTCGACTTGGAGACGATGGCGTTGATGTCGCCTTCGAGCGCCAGCGTCACCACATCGGCGTCGAGGCCGTCGATTACGGCGCGGGCCTGGGCGCCCGATCCGCCATGCGATTGCTGAATGGTGACCGTCTCGCCGGTCTCGGCCTTCCAATGCGCCGCGAAGGCTTCGTCATAGGCCTTGTAGAGCTCGCGCGTCGGATCGTAGGACACGTTGAGGATGGTGGTGTCGGCAAACGCGAAACCGAGCGTGCCGAACTGGACAGTTGTGGCGACCAGTGCGCCGAGCAGTTTCTTGAAATGAGGTTTGGTCATTTCTGCCTCCGTTGAACCGGCGCCAAATCTACCGAATTGATAGAAATTAGATGCATTCAATGTTGCCTTTTTTGCCCTCCTGAAGAAAATGTTCGACGATATTTCGGTCTGCGGAGAAATTTCTTCCTCATGGCTGCGCTGAGCGAATTCCGAGCCTGCCTGACGTTTGATCTAGGCTTTGGACAGGCCGGGACAAGGACTTAGCAGGCGGGCCCGATTCGCTCAGCCTTCGCTGTCGATAGTGATCAGCGAAGCCATGTTCGGGCTGTTGAGCGGCACGGACGAAGGGCAGCGGCAGCCCGCAATGACGGCGACGTCGAACAGCTCGGTGATGTGTCCCTTCAACTCGATCCACTCGGCTATGCCGCCGGTATGCAGGTCGATGATGTAGAGCGCGCAGCGCGGCTCGGCGTCGCGCGTCTGCAGATTGTCTTGTAGCGGCAGGTCCTTGAACAGGCCATCGCGCGGCAATGACGTGGTGACGATGGCAAAGCGGCCATGAAAGCTCAGGCCGCGCAGGAAGCCGGGGCAAAAGGCGATGTTCTGCCGCTGTCCGGTTCCGGGATCGATGCGGACCAGGAAGCCGCGGCCGGAATCCAGCACCCACAGCGCACCGTCATGGACGCGTGGCGAATGCGGCATCGACAGATCGTCGACCACCACTCTGTCCTCGGTGATGTCGATGATCATGCCGCCTTCCCAGCGGCGGTCGCGCCAGCCGCCGACCGAGTCCGACCGACTGATCGCGCTGACATAGCGGGCGCGCCCGTTCTGCATGGCGAGACCATTAAGATGACAGCGGTCCTCAGGCACCAGCTTGCTGATGAAGGAGGGCTTCCACAACGGTCGGAAGGAATGCGTCGGGCTCAGCGTCGCCAGGCAAGAGAACTTGGTGTTGATGAACACGACCTGCCCGTCTTCGCGCACAGCCAGTTCATGGATGTCGAGGTCGCCTGTGTAAGAAGCGGCGCGCGGCATATACATGCGGTCGTAAATGGCGTTGGCGACCTGGTCGGGTCCGAGGATGTTTTCCAGCCGCCACACCGCCGTGTCGGAGGCTAGGATGATCCGCTGCCCGGCAACGGTCACGCCCATGGCTCTGACGAAACTGGTCTGGTGGATGGAGGCCTTCCTGTCGCCGGTGAGGCCGACCAGGAACAACTGTCCGGTCTGGTAGGAGGTGAAAGCCAGCGAGCACTGCGCCGTCTCCATCCAGTTGATGAAGCCGCGCGACAGCGAGACGTTGGTCTGCTGTTCGGCCGCGCTGGGAGACGCGGCTTCGGGCGGTTTCGCCTGGGCCTCGTCAGTGGCCTTAAATGTGCTCACGCTTGCTCCATGGGTAGACCTAGTCATGACTACGCCGGCCGCGAGGGCCGGCGCAAGAAGTTCAGATGCAATCCGCTGGACTACCAGCCGTAACGGAGTGCCGCGCCAATGGAGCCGGCGCTGTAATTGTTGCCGAAGCGGACGCTGCCGCGGACCACGCCGGACCAGTTGCTGGCGCTGGCCACGTTCACGCCGACGCCGACCTCGCCGAACGTGCCGTTGCCGGCGCTGTCGGTGGCGGAGAAGGCGCTACCGGGGAAGTTGATGTCGACGGCGTTGCTGTCGCCGAAATGGTTCCAGACACTCAGCGTCAGGTCCGGACTGACGGTCATGCCGTTCATCTGCATATCGGTGCCGACGCGCACGCCGATCCTGGCGCGGCCGCTGCTGCCGTTCTGGAAGTCGATGTCGCCGCCAAACAGCGATACCGAATCCATATTGGTGCGGACCCATTCCAGGCTGGCTTGCGGCTCGATGAAGCCCCAGCCCATGGCGACGCGGTAGCCGGCGTCGAGGCGCGCGCCGATATTGGTGGCGTTGGTGCTCGTCTTGCCGCCGACGTCGTTGATGTCGACATCGAGGAAGTCGGCCTTAACGAGGCCGTCGAGGTAGAAGCCGCCATTCAGGTAGGTGGCATAGGCGCCGACCGTGCCGCCCTTGTAGTCCCAGCTGTCGTCCGTCGCCTTGAAGTCGAGCCTGGAGGTGACGTAGCCGCCCATGACGCCGAACAGCATATCGCCGCCGGCGATACCTTCGAGCCCCATGTCGATGCCGCCGAGGAAAGCACCGGTGCGCTGGCTGCGATCGAGGTCGAGGGTCTCTGCCTGCAGCGAGACCGGATCGGTGAAGCTTACGCTGCTGTCGCGATTAGACCAATCGCCGGACGCCCGCGCCCAGAGGCCGCCCATGCGCGCCGCGAGTTTTTCCTCCGGCATATCCGCATTGTGGACGCCACTTTCCTGCGCGCGCAGATCCGCCATGCGGTCCTGCCAGAAGCCGGTCGTGTCCAGCCACACATCCTGTGCTCCGGTCACGCCGGCGGGCAGTTCGAAACCGGCATTGTCAAGCCCGATGGAACGCAGGCCGTGTGTGTTGCCCTGCAGGAACAGGCCGTAGGTGAAGAAGCCGGCATTGACGGGGCCAGCCAGATCGAAATCGCTGTCGGCGGTTGTTCCGGTCACCGTGACCACGGGGATGAAGACCGCCGGCGCGCCGGCGCCGACGACATTCACGACCAAATCGGTATGACCGGACGAATTGCCGCCGATCGTCAGAGTGTCGGCGACGCCGGTGGTAAAGTTTGCGTCGACGCCGAGCTTCGAATTGCCCTGGCCGGTGAAGTTGCCGCTGGTGGTCAGTCTGTCGCCTGCCACGCCATCGATCATCGTCGTCAGGCCGGCTCCGGAGCCCAGGCTGCCGTTGACGAAGCTATCGAGGCCGATGAAGCTGACGGTGCTCGGTGACGAGCCAAAGAAGCTGCCCGATGCGTAGAGGGTGCCGCCATTGTTGAGCGTATCGCTGCCGGCACCGAATTTGCTGTCGGTGAATGCCCTGAAGACGCCGGTGTCATTGACGTTCATGACATTGCCGGCGTCGCTCAATTCGACGCGGCCGGCAATCACGCCGGCATCGTCGATCCTGGTTGTTCCGGCGGTCGACTTGATGGCCAGGTTGTTGTTGGCGCCGACAAAGCCGGACGTGCCGATGGTGACCGTGGAACCGCCGGTCGAACTGACCTGCAGGCCGCCAAGCTGGCCGTGAATCTTGCCATCGTTGGTGACGAAGATCGTGCTCGATGTGCCGGTTGCGCCAGCGATTGCGCCGAAGCCCACGCTGCTGAACAGTTCCGCATTGTTTCCGGTGTTGCCGATGACGATGTTGCTGCCGGCGCCGCTCGTGTAGGCAGCCATCCCGGCAACGCCGCCCTTGGCATTGACGGATGCCGAATTGGCGACGGCAACGCTGCTGTTGTCGCCAATGGACTTGGCATAGAGGCCTTCGCCGGCCGTCGAGATGATGTCGCCACTGTTGGTGACGCTGATGGTGCCCCCGGCTCCGTAAGTGCCGGCGGCAATACCCTTGCCCCCCGATTTGATGACGGCGGCGTTGGTAATGTTGATCGTGCCGCCATCGTCGGGATTGGAATTGCCCGGGTCGGACGGATCCTTGTTGCCGGCCTGTGCAAAGATGCCCGACGCATAGGTGCCTGTCGTGGTTATCGTGCCACCAGCCTTGTTGCTGATGACGATGCTGCCGTTGCTGGTGGCCGGGAAAAGGGGCCCCTGGCAGCTGCAGGTGCCATAGAGGTTGGCGATCGCGGTGATGCCGTTCGCACCGACGCCGATGGTTGTGATCGCGCCACTGTTGGTGACGCTGATCTGGCTGTTGTCGCCATTGACATTGGCGGCGATGCCGGACGAACGACCGTTCGTCGAGGTGCTGTCGCCGGTCTTGATGGCGCCGTTGTTGTCTACGGTAACCATGCCGCCGTCGCCGTAGGCCTGGGCGAATATGCCTTCGGAATTGGCGGCCGTGGTGATGCTGGCGCTGTTGGTGACCGAAATGTGCACGTTGCTGGCCGAGGAATAGGTGCCCGAGGCCTGGATGCCCGTCGCGTTAGGACCGCCGGCGGTCGTGTCGATGGCGCCGCTGTTGGTGATATCGATGGCTATGTCGCTGCCAATGGCAACAGCCAGGATGCCGTAGGAACCGTTGTCGCCCAGTTTTCCGGCTGTGATCGCGGCCGAGTTTGAAACCGTTACATCGCCGCCATTGCCATAGGTGATGGCGGCGATGCCGGTGTGGCCGGAACTTATCGTGGCGGCATTGGTAATAGTGATGGTGCCGCCATTGTCGGGGTCGGTATTGCCGTTGCTCCCTGCCAGCGCGAAGATGCCGAACGTACCGGTGCTGGTGTCGATGGTGCCGCCGGCCTTGTTGTCGATGACAATGCTGTCGCCGCTGCTGCCATAGGAAATGGCGACCGCCGTAATGCCATTCGCGTTCGGATCCGTGGTTGTGATCGCCCCGCTGTTGGTGACGCTGATCTGGCTGCTGTCGCCGTAGACGTTGGCGACGATACCGAGCGAGCCGGCGTTGATGGTGCCGCTGTTGTCGATGGTGACCGTGGCGCCGGTGCCATAGGAGCGAGCGAGGATGCCTTCGGAATAGGCGCCAGTGGTGATGCTGGCTGTGTTGGTCACTGAAATGTGCGCATTGCTGAAATCGTAGTAGCCAGCCGTGGCCTCGATGCCGACAGACCGCTGACCGCCGGCGGTCGTGTCGATGGCACCACCATTGGTGATGGTGATGGTCGCGTCACTGCCGTAGGCGACGGCCATAATGCCGTCGGAGGCATTGGCGCCGCCTGTGCCGGCCGTGATATTGCCCTTGTTGTCGATGGTGATGTTGCCGCCTGCGCCATAGGTGAAGCTGGCGATGCCGATATTGCCGGCACTGACGGTGGCGGCGTTGGTGATTTTGACCGTGCCGCCATGGTCCGGATTGCCGGCCTTGGCGAGGATGCCATCGGCGCCGGCGCCCGTCGTGGTGATGGCAGCCTTGTTGCCGATGACGATGCTGCCATTGTCGCCATTGTAGTAGTTGGCGATCGCCGAGATACCCGAAGCGGTGTCGCCGATCGTGCTGATGGCGCCACTGTTGGCGATGTTGATCTGGCTGTTGTCGCCGTCGACGGTGGCGAATATGCCGGACGATGTGCCGCTCTGGGAGGCACTGGCGCCGGTCTGGATGACGCCACTGTTGTTGATGGTCACGACGTTGTTGGACCCGTAGCTGGCATTGGCATAGATGCCCTCGGCGTTGGGGCCTGCGGTCAGGTTGCCTGAATTGGTGATGGTGATGTGGGTGTCGCTGCTGAAAACGGTGCCGCTCGTGGCGGCGTCGGTCGCCTTGATGCCGTCGCTGTACGAGTTGATGGTGCCGGTGTTGTTGATGGTGATGTCAGCGCCAATGCCGTTGGTGCCGGCATAGATGCCGCGCGCGCCGGTAGACTGCGAGAAAGTCGGCCCCGGAATGAGTGAAGTCGAAGTCGTGGTCAGCAGCCCGCTGTTGGTGATGTCGACGGTGTTGCCATTGCCGGTCGTCACTATGCCGATGGCGTTGTCGCCAGCCACGGTTGCCGTGCGTGCGACGGTGTTGGTGCACGAGATCGGCGTTACAGCACCGTTGACCGTGATCGGCGAGGGCGAGGCCGGCTGCGTGCAGTTTGCCGCGAATGACGGGGAGGCGCAGAGCGCTACCAGCGTCGAGCCGAGCGCCGTGCCCAAAAGCAGCGAGCGGCGACGCTTTGGACATAGTTGAACGACGTCGCGCACGAACACGACGTCAAAACCCGACGTAAAACCCATTGGAAGCCCTCCAGCGGCCATGCGTATCCTTGCGGAAGGGAATTGCAATTCGAGTCTGCGTGATTTCAGGGCAATCACTAGTGACGGGCAATTTAAGTTGTATTTATACAACAACTTGTTGAAGTATCAGGTCGCTGAACAGCAGTTCCACCGGTTTGGTGGCTGTCTCACCTGGCGGTGACGGGAAAGTCGAATCGCTGCTTGGCGAACGGTTCATTTGCCAGCGTGAAATGCCACCATTCGCGCGCATAGTTCTTGAAGCCGCCGGTGCGCATGGCATCGAGAAGCATCTTGCGGTTTACCGCGGCTTCGCTGGCGAGCCCGCGGTGGGCGGTCTCGCTTATCGGGTCAAAGCAGTCGAAGCCGGTGCCGAAATCGAGCGTGTCGGCTTCGACGGCACCGCAGGCCGGTTTCGGCGCGGATCTGCTGTCGGCTCGCGCAATGGCGACATCGACCGTCGAGCCGCGGGAATGGCTGGACAGTTCACCGACATAGCCGTTGGCGATGAGGTCGCCGCGCTTAACCCGCGGATACCATTGCGGATCGGGCGGCCCGCCCTCTCGCGTCCATTGCCCCATGTCGGTGACGGCACGGGCAGGGCGGTAGCAATCGAACACGACCAACGTCAGGCCATTGGCGGCAATCGCCTTCTGGACGCCGGAAAGCGCCTTGGCCGCCTGCTCGGTGAGGATGCAGGCAGGCGCTTCATAACCGTTCACCCTGCGGTGCAGGAAATTGTCGGATCCAGCGTAGCGGATGTCCTGGCGGATCGAGGGGGCGATGTCGGCGAGGCGAACAAAGCCGGCGGGCAGGGTGTCGGCATGTGTCGGCAGAGCGAAAGCCGCCACCATTAGCGCGCAAAAGCCAATGCCCTGAATCGCCTGGCGCATTCTATTCAAGGAACGCTTTCACTCGACGAACACTTTCACGCTTGCTGCGCGTCCAGCGGCATCGATGACGGTCAGCGTCGAGTAGCCGGTGCCATCCGGCTGCCAGGTTGCGGTGCGGCGGCGGTCGATGCCGGTCAGCAGCTTGCCGTTGGCCAGCCAGCGGAACGGCGCCCGGCCGCCCTGCAGCTTCAGCACCAGCGGCGAGGCATCGGCTGAGTTGGTGCCGAGGTCGACGCGAGCGCCGTCCGGCGGAAAGATTATGGTCGGCGCAGGTTCGGTCGGTGTCGCCTGCACGAGCCCGTCCGAACCGGTGCTGAACCGGGCGAGCGTCATCGGCAGGTCCTCGCGTTTGGGGCTGAAGACGCCCGGCGGCTTGCCCGGCAATGGCACGGTGGCGAGGCCGGAACGGACAAAGCCCTCGAACAGGATCGGGGCGGCCGAGACATAGCCGGAGAGGCCAGGAACCGCGCCCGCGTCGGGACGGCCGACCCAGACGCCCAACACGTAGCGGCCGTCGAAGCCAACCGACCACGCGTCGCGGTAGCCATAGGAGGTGCCGGTCTTGTAGGCGATGCCGCGTTGCGAGGCGCCCTCGGGCGGCTTGACGCCAGACAGGATGTCGATGATCTGCCAGTTGGCCTGACCGTCGAGGATGGTGGCGGTGGTACGCTCGGCATTGGCCGGCTCGGTGCCGTCATGCAGCGTGTGCGTCTTGCCGCCATTGGCGAGGCCTGTGTAGAGCTGGACGAGATCGCGCAGCGACACACCGACGCCGCCGAGGCCGATGGCCAGGCCCGGCGCCTCGTTGACCGGCAGCGTGGGGCTCACCCCAGCCTGGCGGAAGCGCGCCATCAGCCTCGTTGGTCCGACTGCGTCCAGCACGCGGATCGCCGGCACGTTGAGCGACAGCTGCAGCGCCTGGCGGATGCTGACGTCGCCCTGGTAGCCCATGTCGAAATTCTTCGGCCGGTAGCCGGAGAAATCGACCGGGCTGTCGTCGATCAGCGTTTCCTGCGCCACCAGGCCCTGCTCAAAGGCAAGTCCATAGATAAAAGGCTTCAGCGTCGAGCCGGGCGAGCGGACGATCTTGGTCATGTCGATCCAGCCGGAGCGGCTGGCATCGAAGAAATTGGCCGAGCCGACCTCGCCGAGAATGTCGCCGGTGCGGGCGTCGGCCAGCACCATGGCAACGGAGAGGCGAGGCCCTAACTTGGTGGCGGCGTCCCTGGCGACCTGCTCCAGCCCCTCCTGGACGCCCTTGCGGATCGTCAGCTGCACGGGTTGGCCGGGCACGGCCTTGGGCAGCATCGCATAGGCGGCGTGCGCGGCGAACGCCGGCAAGGTGCGGCGCAGGCCCGACACATCGTCGAGGGCCGCGCGCGCGGCCTCTCGCTCGCCGAGCAGGCCGGAGGAGACCATGCGGGTCAGCACCCGGTCGCGCGCGGCGTGGGCGATCTGCAGGTTGCGGTCGGGCCGGCGCTTTTCCGGCAGCTGCGGCAAGGCTACGAGCAGGGCGGCTTCGGAAACGGTGAGCCGCTTCGGCTCCTTGCCGAAATAGGCCAGCGAGGCGGCGCGCACGCCTTCCAGATTGCCGCCATATGGCGCCAGCGTCAGGTAGCGTTCGAGGATTTCGCGCTTGGACAGCCGCCGCTCGATCTGGATGGCACGCAGCATCTGCTTGATCTTGGAGCCGAGGCTGCGGCTTTCGCGCGGCTCGATCAGCCGGGCGAGCTGCATCGACAGGGTCGAGCCGCCGGAGACGATATGGCCGCTGGTTGCGAACTGGCCGGCGGCTCGGGCCAGCGCCAGCACGTCGACGCCCTCATGGTCCCAGAAGCGCTTGTCCTCATAGGTGACCAGCATGTCGACGAACTGCTTGTCGACCTGGTCGAGCCTGGTTTCGAGCCGCCAATAACCGTCCGGCGTGGCGAAGGCGCGCAACAGCTGGCCGTCGCGGTCCTGGACTTCCGTCGAGACCGTGAGCTCGGCCGGGAGCGGCGGGGGAAAGGCGCGGTCGAGTTCCCAGAGGGAGGCGACGGAAAGGGCAAGGATGCCGGCGCAGGAAGCTGCGGTAACGGCTGCGCGGCGCAGGATCTTTTTTGAGAGCATGGCGCTGCCCCTCATCCGCTTGCCGGCACCTTCTCCCCGTCTGGTGACGGGGAGAAGGTGGCTGTCGCGAGCGCCATCGTTCTGTTCATGATCGCCACCATCGGCACCTTACGGCGCCTTGACCTCCATCATGCCGGTGGCGGTGCGGGCCGAATACTGCGGCCGGTACATATCCTCCACCGTCGCCGCCGGATGGGCGTAGGTGCCCGGCGTCACCGCGCGAACGACATAGGCAAGCGTGATGTTGCGGTCGCCATCGCCGTCATTGGGGTTGAACGCCGCGACGAAACGGTCGTCGCGGAATTCGAGATGGGCCGCGTCGGTCTGGGCGAGCCAGGAGAAATTCGACAATTGCGCACTGGAGACCAGGCCCGGATTGTCGATCTCGAAGCCTGCCGGCAACAAGTCGGTGATCAGGAGGCGCGAAGGCCAGCGGTTCTGCTCGTAGATCTTGAGCACAACGACATAGCGTTCGTTCTGCGTCGCCTCGGTGACGTTGGCTTCGGTGCCATCGAGCTTGTAGTAGGTTCGGCCGATGGTGAAGCCGTCGCCGCTGGCCGGCAGCGGCTGGATCGGCGACGCCACGGTGGTGACGACGGCCTGCAGCGGGGTCTTGCCGGTGTTGGCGATGGCGAGCGGGCTGTCGACCAGGTCGCTGCCGTTGATCTGGTTGGAATAACCGCCTGAATGCGGCGCGCCATTGACGGTCAGCGTGATCGAATCATTGCCTTCCTTCAATGCGCGGGCCGCCAGCAGCATCCAGGATTCGTCCTGGGTGGTGGTCCAATCGGCTTCGGCGCGTTCTTTCGTCACCAGCTTGATAAGCTCCGGCACGATCGTCGGCACCGGCTTCGATTCCGCCGCCAGCGCCAGCATCGCCGCGCCGTCACGCAGCGGCGAGCCATAGTCGGAGCGGTAGTAGTCATAGTCGGTTGTCGCCTTGGCGAGCTGGAGCGCAGTCTTGAACGTCGCTTCAGCGCGCGGCGTGTCGCCGTAGAGCGCCAGGCTCGCCGCCAGCTGGGCAACCGCCATCGGGCTCGAGAAAGCCTCGAGCTGGGTGTCGGCATAGTAGCGCAGGTCGCCGATCGAGGCCTTCTTGTTGCGGGCCAGGACGTAGAGGGCGTAAGCGATCTCGCTGCCACGGTCCTGTACGCTCTGGTCGTAGCCGAGCGAGTTCTGCAAGTTGCTCAGCGCCTGGTTCATCGCCAGGCTCGGCACGTCGTATTTCTGCTCGCGCGCCCTGGTCAGGAAGTCGGTGACATAGGCGTCGAGCCAGAGGTCGCCGGAGCCCGGACCCCACAGGCCGAAGCTGCCGGCAGAGGCCTGGTAGCTCAGAACCTTGTAGATGGCATCCTGGATGCGGCCGTGCAGGTCAGGGTCACTGGCCATGCCGATGCCGGACGCCAATTCATTGACGTAGAGAAGCGGCATGGCGCGGCTGGTGGTCTGCTCGGCGCAACCATAGGGGTAGCGGTCGAGCGTCATCAAAAGCGACGGCACGTCGAAGGCTGCCGCCTGCGAAACGCCGACGCTGACGGAAGCGCCGTCGAGCAGGCTTGCCGCCAGGAGCTCCTTGTCGACGCGCAAAGCGCCGCCATTGCCCTTGAGGTCGACGACCAGGCGGGTGGTGACCGGCAACTGCGCCGGACGCACTGGCACGTACAGCGTCTGTTCGACAGCGGTGCCGTCGGCATGGGCAAGCTTGATGGTGATCGAGGCATTGCCCGCCGTCTGTGCGATCAGCGGCACGGTCAGTGTCTGCCGCTTGCCCTTGGCCAGCGTCAGCTTCTCAGGCAGAGGCTTGTCGCCGGTCGACAGGTCGCCGGTCGTGTTTATCGACAGCGCATAGTCACCGGCCGGGCCATCGGTGTCGGCGACATCGAGGCGCATGACGGCGGCGTCGCCAGGCGCCAGGAAACGCGGCAGGCCGGCGGTGATGACCACCGGATCACGCACGATGACGTCGGACTGCGCATGGCCGACCGCTTCCTTGGTCCAGGCGACAGCCATGACGCGCACGGTGCCGTTGAACTGCGGAATGTCGAAGTCGATCCGCGCCTTGCCGTCGGCGTCGAGCTGAACCGGACCAGAGAAGAAGGCGACCAGCTTTTCGGTCGGCGGACTGCCTTGCGTCTGCATGTTGGCGCCGTCGCCGCCGGTCCTGAGCTTGCCGGTGTTGCCCAGCGAGCCGTCGATCAGGCGGCCGTAGAGGTCGCGGATTTCCATGCCCAGCATGCGCTGGCCAAAGAACCAGTTTTCCGGATCCGGCACTTTGTAGTTGGTCAGGTTGAGGATGCCGACATCGACGGCGGCAACCATGACATAGGCGTTGCTGCCCGGCTGCACGCCGGCCACCGCGACCGGGATCGACAGCTGCTGGCGAGGCATGGTCTTGTCGGGCGGCGTGAGGGTGACGGCGAGCTTCTTCGAGCCCGGATCGACCTTCAGCCATTTCACGCCGATGGCGCGGGCCGGCATGCGCGATTCCTGCGCGTCGCCAGGCCGGAACAGGGTTGCCGTGACATAGGCGCCGGCGCCCCAGTCGTCACCGACCGGGATGTCGACGGTGCTGCCGCCGGCCGGCACGGTTGCCGTGACGGTCTTCAACAGCTTGTCCGAGCCGATGTTGATCAGGAGTTCGCCGGCAAAATGCGGCGAGACCTTGAGCTTGGCCACTTCGCCAGCGGCATAGGTGTCCTTGTCGAGGGCGATCTCCAGGCCGTCAGGCGTTTCGGTGGTGGTCGAGGAGACGTACCAGCCGGCGTCGAACTCGTAGCTGGTCGCCGGTCCCTCGGGATCCGATGTCTCGACCTCGAGGCGGTACTGGCCCCAGTCGACCGGCACGGAGACCGTAGCGTCGCCGTCGGCACTGAGGTCAACCTGGCCGTTGGCGATCGACTTGGTGAAGGTGACCGGCTCGTAGTTCCAGGAGTTGTTGGAGCGGTACCACTGGTAATTGCGTTCGACCTTGACCAGCGTCCATTGGGCGCCTTTCAGCGCCTCACGTTTGCCGTCGGGATCGACAGCGATCAGGCTGAACTTCGCCGTGCCGCCCTGCGGCACTTCATTGTCGGCGAAATCCGGACGGATGCCGATCATATGGCCTTGCGGGCGGATGCCGATGTTGAGCGAACGCTCGATGGCGCGGCCACCGGTTTCGCGCATCCGGACCGTCACCTTGGCGTCGACCAGCTTGGTGGTCGAGGGCAGTTGCTCGACGGAGACCGGGAAGGTCGCCTTGCCGTCATCGCCAACCACCGGCAGATCGGTGAGAGGGGTGACCGTGGGTTCGGCCGACTGCTCATCGGCGAGGCCGAAGGAGAAGCCCTGGAAACGGTCCCAATCGCGGGACGTCGACAGCGTCAACTCGCCTTCCAGCGCCAGGCCTGCAGCCGGCGCGCCGTACAGGAAGCGGCCGTCAATGTTGATGTTGGCGGTTTCGCCCTGTGCGATCTCCTGCTTGTCGGCCTTCATGTCGAATTCGATGCGATCCGGTACGAAATCCTCGACCAGGAACATCTGGCTGGCGACCGCCGGCTGCTTGGGATCGGTGTAGATCGACACCGACCAGGTGCCGCGCATGGCGTTGGGCTCTAGCGGCAGGTCGACGGCGTGGCCGCCGGCCGATGCGCCGTCACTGACGATGCGGCGGTCCTCGACGCCGTCGGGGCGCGAGAAGATGAAGGTCAGCGGCAGGTTCTCGACCGCCTTGGCGGCGCCGTCGCGGGCAAGGGCCGCGACATGAACATCCTCGCCGGCGCGGTAGATGCCGCGCTCGGTCCAGGCATAGACATCGAGCGCGCCGGGCGCCGCGCGTCCGGTGACGCCGCGATCGGACAGGTCGAAGCCTGCCCGGCCCATGTCGAGGAAGACGAAATCATTGTCGCCCTGCTTGCCCATCAGCACGGCCGGCACCATGCCGCCGTCGCCACGCGTCAGGCCCGGGTTGAAGACGGCGTGGCCGTCGGCATCAGTGGTCGCGGTGCCAAGAATCTCGTTGTTGCGGGCAACCAGCGTCAGTTCGGCGCCCGAGATCGGCTTGGCGCTGCCCAGCGAACGGGCAAAGACATTGAGCCCGTCCTGGCCGGTATAGGTCGACAGGCCGATGTCGGAGACGACGAACCATTGCGTGGCCATCGAATTGTAGTCGTCGCTCTTGTCGTTGACGGCCTGGGCGGTCAGCACATAGACGCCTGGCTTGCGTTGCGGCAGCGCTTCGTCGACCGGGAAGGAGGTGGTGACCTCCTTGTTCAGATCATTGGCGATGTCGAGCTGGCCGTGCCAGACCGGCTCGCCCATCTGCTCGGAAATGTTGGAGATATCGTAGCTGTCGAGCTGGTGGAGGAACTGATAGCCCGAAAGAAGCTGCGCCAGCGAACGGTCGCCGATACGGTAGAGCTTCATCTCGGCCGCGTTCATGTTGACGGTGACGACCGGAATGCCGCGGCGCGCGCCGGCCGGCAGCACGAAGCTGTCGCCGGTGAAGCGGGCCGAGGGTGCCCGATCCTGCACATAGATCGACAGCACCACGGGGGCGGCGGTCACCTCGCCGATGGCGGCCGGCAGGCCGGCGCGGAAGGTGACCTCGTAATGCTGGCCGTGCTCCAGACCTTCGACGCAGATCTGCTTGTCCTTGGCCTCGACGCCCTTGGGCGGCGCGTTGTCGACGGTGACGAACTGTGCGTAGTCGACGCCGGTCTTGACCAGGTCCTCCGAGAATTGCGCGCAGATGCGCGGCGCGCTGGTGTCGGCATCGACCGTGTGGTCGATGACGCGGAAACCCTTGCGGGCCTTCAGATCGGCATAGTCGGCCTGGACCGCCGGCGAGGGGACCAGCGCAAGGCTGGCCTCATAGGCCTGCAGGGCTGGCCGGTAGAGATCGCGCTTGTCGAGGCCGTTGCCGAGCAGCGCCAGCACTTCGGCGCGCGTCTTGTTGGTGCGCGAGAGCTTGTAGGCGTTGAAGGCGGCCGAGGTGCCGTTTGCCGGCAAAGTGGAAGCCTCGGACGTGTTGGCGGCAGGCTGCACGGCCAGCGTTTCGCGCGCCAGGGCGAGCCAGAGCTGGCCATCATCGGGCATGACGGACACGGCGCCTTCATATCTCAGCATGGCGGAGCGGTGATCGCCGGTAAGCTCGGACTGTTCGGCGGCATTCGTCAGCGCCGTCAGCCCTTCCGTCGGCTTGACATAGGCCGGACCCAACAGCTTGTTGCGGTATTGCTGGGCCTGATCGGCCATCCAGTTGGGGAAGAAGGCAAGTTCCGGCGGCGCGCCGATGTCGGGGTCGCCATCGATGTTGACGACCTTGCCGGCGACCGCACCGTTGAACGGCTTCAGTTGATTGTAGTCGGATTTGAGGAAACACCATTTGGCCTTGGTGTTGTAAGTGAAGGCGCGGCAGGCCGGATCACCCAGACATGTCGTCTTGCACTGGTCGAGCGTGACATTCTGGTCGGACCTGAGATCAAAGCCGAAATAATCGGAATTGTCCGTTGTCGCGATTCGCCGGGCTTCAGCCGCCTGCGCGACACCATTCCAGGCAAAAAAGAGAAGAATCAGGATCGACAGACCACGAGCCGCGCGCATTGCCATTACACCCTCCCAGACACTGCTGACGTCCAGGCATGATCAAGCATCAGTCATGCTTGTCAACACAAGGACGCGGCAGGGTTCCGCCTGCCAACGGTTTCCTTTCCGGCCGATCGCCGGTAGTAGCTCCATAGGACAGGGGATCACGCTTTCTTGCGGCGACGCAGAAGGTGTGAATTCCAAGCCCGTCCTATTTCAGACAATTGGATTGTGGCCCCTTTACGAGCGCTTCAGAACTTCATTCCAATTTTAGGTTTTCATTCTAGGTTGTCTTAATGCCGGCGCATGAAGAGCAGATGTCAGGAGGTACCGCGCCAGGGCGTGTGCTTTCGCGCGCCCTGCTTTTGGCCATGATCTGGTCAACCGCGCTTGTCGCCGAGGCCGGAAATGCTGCTGCTTTCGAGCTTTTCGGCATCAAGCTGTGGGGATCGTCGAAAGACGAGGACGCCGACATCGTCGACCCCCTGCGCTATGCCGTCACCATTTCCGCGCCCGATGCCGACAAGGATCTCGTCAAGAAGCTCGAAAATGCCTCGGCCCTGAAAAGTGACGAGGAACGCCCGGTTTCCGGCTCGCTCGGGCTGATGGCCAAGGCGCGTAGCGACCGTGAACAGTTGGTCGCGGCGCTCTATGCCGATGCCCGCTATGAAGGCGTCGTCACCATCACCATCGACGGCAAGCCGCTCGACGATTTGCCGCCAGATGCTGAATTCAAGGGCCCGCAGCCGGTACCTGTGGTCATCGATATCGCCAGCGGGCCGAAATTCACTCTCGGCAATATCCGGTTGGAGGGTGACGCGGCGGGGCTGATGAGCGCCGATTATGGCCTGATCGCGGGCGGTGACGCCGGGTCCGGCGCCGTGCTCAAGGCCGAGGCGCTGATCGTGCGGGCACTGAAGCAGGAGGGCAGGCCGCTGGCCAAGGTGACCGACCGCCAGATCGTCGCCGACCATGCCACCTCGACGCTCGACGTGACGCTGACGGTCGCCGCCGGGCCGGTCGCCGGCTATGGTGACACCACGGTGGAAGGCACGGAGAAGGTCGATCGCGACTTCACCGAATACATGACCGGCCTCAAGCGCGGCAGGCAATACTCGCCCGACGAGATCAGCGATGCGCGCGACCGGTTGCTGGCGCTTGAGGTGTTCAACAGCGTGACGTTCAAGGAAGCCGACAAGCTCGATGCCGACGGCAACATTCCGATCGGCCTCCAGGTCAGTGAGCGCAAGCCACGCTATTTCGGTGTTGGCGGGACCTTCTCCAACACTGAGGGGCTCGGCCTGGAAGGCTATTGGGGTCACCGCAACCTGTTTGGCCGGGCCGAAAAGCTGCGCATCGAAGGGGCCATCAGCGGTATTGGCAGCAACAACCTCAGCGAGCTCAACTATAATGCCGGCATCATGTTCGAAAAACCGGGCGTAATCGGGCCGGCGTCAAAGTTCTTCGCCAGGTTCAAGACCGTGCTCGAGCATCCGGACGCCTATGACCATTTCTCGGTCAAGGGCAGCACCGGCCTGTCCTACGAACTCACCAAGAAGCAGACGGTCTCGGCGGAAGTATCGCTCGACTATTCGCGAATCCACGATGCTTTCGGCAAGCACAAATATCTGATCGCCAGCATTCCGCTGCAGTATGTCTACGATAACCGTGACAACCGGCTGAACCCGACCGGCGGCTTCCGGGTGCTGGCCTATGCCGAACCGAGCTATGACATTCTGAGCGGTGCGGCCTTCCTCAAGCTGAAGGGCGAGGGTTCGGCTTATCAGTCGCTGGATTCGGCTTCGAAGTTCGTGCTGGCCGAGCGTGTCGCCGTCGGCTCGATCGTCGGCACCAGCCTCGAAAATGTACCAGCCGACCGGCGCTTCTATTCCGGCGGCGGTGGTTCGGTGCGCGGCTATGCCTACCAAGGCATCGGCCCCAAGGATTTCAACGGCCAGCCGATCGGTGGTCTGTCCTTCTTCGAGACCTCGGTCGAGATGCGTATCGCCATCACCGACACGATCGGCATCGTGCCGTTCGTCGATGCCGGCACGGTGTCGACCAAATCGGTGCCCAATTTCTCCGATGTCAAAGTCGGCGCCGGTGTCGGCTTGCGCTATGTCACGCCATTTGGGCCGCTGCGCATCGACGCGGCCGTGCCGCTCAATCGTGATCCAGACGATCCGCATTTCGGCATCTATGCCGGCATCGGACAGGCGTTCTGAGCGATGAAGATATTCAGGCGCATCCTTCGCATTGTCCTCTACACGCTGCTCATCGCTGTCGCCGGGGCGATCGGCGCGCTGGTGGTGCTGACCAAGACCGAGCGTGGACGCGACAATCTTGCCGGCATCATTTCGCGGCTGGCCTCGAGCGATGACCGCAAGATCACCGTCAGCGGTATCGACGGCATCTGGTCGGGCGCGCTCAGCGTCGACCATGTCGTGCTGGAAGACCGTGAAGGCGCCTGGCTGGTGGCGCGCAAGGTCGCCGTCGACTGGTCGCCCCTGGCGCTGCTGTCGAAAAGCTTCAGCGCCGACCGCATCGCCGCCGGACGCATCGAACTGGCCCGGTTGCCGGTGGCCAGCACGCAGCCGGCGCAGAGTGGCGGCACGACGACGCTGCCGGTCTCGCTTGACATCAAGCAGATCGACCTTCCCGAAATCGCGCTCGGCCAGGATCTGGCCGGCAGCGGCATCGCCGAACTTGCCGCCAAGGGCATGCTCAAGGTCGACGCCGCGCCGCTGGCGGTCGAGACGACGCTCAACGTCACCCGCCATGACGGCAAGCAAGGCAATGTCGACGCCAAAGTCCATTTCGCGCCAGCCGACAACAAGCTCGACCTCGATCTGAAGGCATCGGAGCCGGCGGGCGGCATCATCGCCAACCTGCTCAATCTGCCTGATACGCCGCCGGTCGACATCATTGTCTCGGGGACGGGCCCGCTGGCCAACTGGAGCGGCATCGGGACCTTCGTTGTCGACGGCCAGATCGTCACCCAGCTCACCGGGCGCCACCAACTGACCGACAAGGGCAATCACATCGAGGCCAAGGGCGACGGTGATTTCGCGCGCTTCCTGCCGGAGAATTTGAAGCCGCTGTTTGCCGGCAAGACCAGCTTCGATGTCGCCGGCACCGCCACATCGGCCGGCGGTGTCAGTGTCGACCGCGCCAGCATCGACAGCGATGCGGTGCACGGCACCGCATCCGGCATCGTCGATCCTGCCGGTGCCAGCGATCTCGCGGTCGAACTCGCCGCCAAGGGCCCGCCTGTGGTGATCAGCGTTGGCAGCAAGGCGCAGCCAATCATGCTGGCGATCAACAACGCCACTGCGCGCGCGTTCGGCGACGGCAAGACGCCGATCATCGACATCGGCGCCTCCTTCGTTTCGATCGTCGCCGGCGGCACGCGGCTGGACGATCTGGCGGCGCAGATCCATTCGGACGGCTTCGATATCCAGAATCGCGCCGGGCCGGTCACCGTCAGGCTGGCGGCGGGCGGCCTCAAAACCGACGTGGCGACACTGGCGCCGCTGGTCACCGGCAAGGTCAATGTCGATCTGGCCGGGTCGGTCAGCAAGGACGCCATTGCCATCGACGAAGGCACGCTGCGCTCCGACGCGGTCAACGCCTCGCTGACCGCCACGGTGGCGCTTGCCGACCTGTCGATGCAGCTCAAGATGAATGCCGATGCCGTGGCGACGGCCTTGCCGCCGCAGATCGCCTCGGTGCTCGGCGCCCGGGTGAAATTCTCGGCCGCGGCGACGCGCGATCCGCAGGGATCCTTTGCCGCCAACTCGATCTCACTCACCTCCGGCACGCTCAGCGCCAGCGGCACCGCCAGCGCGCAAGGCGCCGACATCCAGGCCGATATCAAGGGCAAGCTGGGCGACGTTTCGGTGCTGTCGCCAATGGTTGGCGTGCCGGTGGCCGGCGGCGTCGATTTTGCACTGTCGGCAAGCGGCGCCAGGACGGCGCCGGATTTCACGGTCTCCGCCGACAGCGACAGCCTGACGGCCTCGGGCCGCACGGTGAAGGGCATAAAGCTGACGGCAAGCGGCAAGGCCGACATTGCCAGCCCCTCCGCCAATGTCTCGCTGACCGGTTCCGTCAACGACCAGCCGCTGGACATCAAGGCGGCGCTGGTGACCAGCGAAGGCAAGCGTTCGATCAATGGGTTCCTGGTTTCGCTTGGCGACAACAAGGTCTCGGGCGACCTCGCGCTGGATGACAAATTCATGCCCTTGGGCACGCTGACGCTCGCCGCGCCTGCTATCGACCAATTGGCCGCGCTCGCCGGCCAGGCGGTGACGGGCGACATCGACGGCACCATCCGCTTCGCCAGGGATGGCGACGCGCCCTCGGTGGCTATCGACGCCAAGAGCACGGCGATCGCGCGCGGCGAAGTGACGGCCAAGGCAATCAGCGTCAATGCGCTGATTGCCAATTATCTCAAGGCGCCGGCGATCGCCGGTTCAATCAAGGCCGACAGCGTCACCTCGGGAACCACGGAAATCGGCGGCATCGGCGTCGACCTGAAGCGCGATGGCGACTGGACCAATTTTACCGGTGGCGCCACAATATCGGGCATTCCGGCGACCGCTGCCGGCCGGGTCAAGATCGCGGACGGGACGACCAGCATCGAGATCGCTTCGGGTGAAGCCACGGTTCGCGGCATTAAGGCCGCGATCGCGCAGCCATCGACGTTGAGCATTGCCAATGGCACGACCAGCATCGAAAAACTGGCGCTCGATGTCGGCGGTGGTTCGGTGACACTGTCCGGCACCGCCGGCCAGGCGCTCGATCTGGCGGCACAATTTTCGGCACTGCCGGCAGCACTCGCCAATGATTTTTCGCCCGGTCTCGATGCCGTGGGCACGCTCGGCGGAACCGCTGAAGTGACCGGGTCGCCATCTGCGCCCGAGGTTCGGTTCGACGCACAACTGGCCGGCGTCGAAACCAGCCAGACCCGGCAGGCGGAGCTCGGTCCGCTCGCCGTCGATGCAGCCGGCAGCTACACCGTGGCCGGCGGCGTCGTGCTCGATCATGCGACGCTCACAGGCGACAAGATTTCCGGCAAGGCGGCGGGCACCCTAAACCCGAACGGCGCCAGCGATTTCGCCCTCGATCTCGCCTCGGCCGGAACCAGCTTGCCGCTGACGCTGGGCAGCGCGGAAAGCCCTATCAAGCTTGAACTGCAGGCGCTGTCGGTAAGGGTAGCGGGGCAGGGCACGCAGCCGCGGCTCGATATTTCGGCGGCGCTGCCGTCGGTCGCCACCAAGCTGACCAAGGTCGAGGGCGTTGCCGTCGCCCTGCATTCCGATGCTTTCGATCTGAAGGCCCGGACGGGTCCGATCTCCGGCACGGTGTCGGCCGACCAGATTGGCCTCGACAACCCAACCATCGCGCCACTGATCGCCGGGAAGGTCACGGCCAAGGTTGCCGGCAGCCTCGCCAAGGATGCCATCACCATCGACAGCGGCTCGGTGACGAGCGATGCGCTGAACAGCGGCTTTAGCGGCCGGGTATCGCTGGCCGATGGTGCCATCGAGCTCAATTTGAAAGCCGACGCAGCCTCCGCTGCGCTGCCGGCGGCGGTGCGCGGCGTGCTTGCCGAACGCGCGGAACTGAGCGCTGCGCTGAAGCGCGATGCGTCGGGCAATGTCAATGTCGACGGATTGAAGCTGGCCTCCGGTGCACTGACTGCCGAGGGGCAGGCAAGCCTTGCCGACAACAAGGTCGCCGCCGACATCAAGGGCGCGCTAAGCGACATCTCGCTGCTCTCGAAAGACGCCAAGGGCGCCATCGGCTTCGCCTTGAACGCACAGGGTCCCGCGACCGCGCCCGATCTGTCGCTAACGGTCGACAGCGATCGGCTTTTGGTGGCCGCGCGCGAGATCACCGGGCTGAAGCTTACCGCCACCGGCAAGGCCGATGCCGCCAACCCGGCGGCGAATGTGCAACTCACCGGCAATGTCGCCGGCCAGCCACTGCAAGGCAGTGCGGTGCTGGCGACGGCGGATGGCAAAAGCGCCATCAACGGCCTGCTGCTGTCGCTTGGCAAGAACAGGATCTCCGGCGATCTGGCGCTGGACGAGAAGTTCGTGCCGGTCGGCACCATCGCGCTCGACCTGCCTGATATCGGCCCACTGGCGGCACTTGCGCTGGAAAAGGCGGAAGGCGACGTGCGCGGCACCATCGCCTTTTCCAAGAACGGCACCGCGCCGCAGGTCGCGATCAAGGCGGCGACGGCGTCGATCTCGCGCGGCGATTTGCAGGCAAAGGCCGTTTCCGTCGATGCGCTCATCGCCAACTATCTCGCTGCTCCGGTGATTTCCGGAAAGATCCGCGCCGACACCGTCACATCAGGCGGCACCGTGATCAGCGGCATAAATGTGGATTTGAAGCGCGATGGCGACTGGACCGGCTTTTCCGGTGGCGCCACCGTAAAAGGCATCCCGGCGCAGGCCGCTGGCCGGGTGAAAGTGGCCAACGGCACAACCACCATCGAGCTTGCTTCCGGCCAGGCCACGGT
Source organism: Mesorhizobium sp. P2_E6 (assembly GCF_056403835.1). NCBI lineage: Bacteria > Pseudomonadati > Pseudomonadota > Alphaproteobacteria > Hyphomicrobiales > Phyllobacteriaceae > Mesorhizobium > Mesorhizobium sp. P2_E6. The sequence goes on along the minus strand of NZ_JBFUEQ010000003.1, from coordinate 508,974 downwards.
CAAGGGCATCAAGGCGGCCATCGCCCAGGCCTCGACCATCAGCATTGCCAATGGCACGACGACGCTGGACCGGCTGGTGCTCAACCTGGGCGGCGGCACGGCGACGGTGACCGGCAAGGTCGGCACGGCGCTCGACATCAACGCGACGCTGGCGCGAGTGCCGATGTCACTTGCCAACAGTTTCTCGCCGGGCCTCGATGCCGCCGGTTCGATCTCGGGCACAGCCAAGGTGACGGGTGCGCCGGCGAGCCCCGCTGTTGCCTTCAACATCGATGCGACCGGCGTGCAGACGTCGCAGACCCGGGGTGCGGGTGTCGGTGCGGTGAGTGTTTCTTCGTCCGGCACCTTCGCCGCCAACAAGCTGACCTTCAACGCCAATGTCAGTGATGGAGCCGGCCTTGGCCTCAAGGGCGGCGGCACCGTGACGACGGCAGGCACGCCGGCGCTGGTGCTCGATTTCAATGGCGCCGTGCCGTTCGGCCTGCTCAGCCAGAAGCTTGCCGCGCAGGGGCTGTCCCTGTCTGGAACGGCAAATGTCAACGTGCAGGTTCGCGGTCCAGCGACATCGCCTGTCATCGGCGGCTCGGTCAGCACCTCCGGCGCGCGCCTGGTCGACGCGCGCTCGGGCCTTGCGGTCAACGATATCGCCGCCGACGTATCGATCGCCGGCGGCGTCGCAAGGATCAACCGGCTGACCGGCACGCTGTCGACGCGCGGCAGCCTGTCGGCCAGCGGCACGGTCGGCATCAACCCGGCGCAAGGATTTCCGGCCGATCTGTCGATCAAGCTGGTGGACGGCCGTTATACGGACGGCCGGGTGGTGACCGCCAATCTCGGCGGCGACCTGACGATCAAGGGGCCGCTGACCTCCGCACCGGTGATTGCCGGCACGATCAATCTCGCCAAGACGGTGATCACGGTTCCAGACAGGCTGCCAGGTTCGCTTTCGGCACTCGACGTCAAGCACAAGAATGCGCCGGGCGCCGTGCGGGCGCAGGACAAGGCGCTGCGCCCGCCGACGACCAGTGGCGGTGGCGGCGGCAGCGGCCTCGTCCTCGATGTCACGGTCAACGCGCCGAACCAGATCTTCATCCAGGGCAGGGGCGTCGATGCCGAACTCGGCGGCTCGCTCAGGCTGACCGGCCCGGCTTCGTCGCCGCAAGCGGTCGGCACCTTCACCCTGCAGCGCGGGCGGCTGTCGATTCTTGGCAAGCGGCTGACCTTCACCGAAGGCACGGTCGGCTTCTCCGGCTCGCTGGTGCCTTACCTTAATTTGACGGCGACAACGACGACGACCTCCACCACCGTCACCATCGTGGTGTCGGGTGAGGCGACCAATCCGAAATTTACCTTCTCCTCGGTGCCGGCGCTGCCCGAGGATGAGGTGCTGGCGCAGCTGATCTTCGGGCGCTCGATGTCGAACCTGTCGCCGCTGCAGATCGCCCAGCTCGCCGAAGCGGCCGGGCAACTGGCCGGAGTCGGTGGCTCGACGTCGCTGCTTGAAAACCTGCGCAGCGCAATCGGCGTCGACGATCTCGACGTCACCACCGACGACCAGGGCGGCACGGCGGTTTCGGCGGGCAAGTATCTGAACGACCGCACCTACGTGACGATCCAGAAAGGCGACAAGCCCGGTTCCGGCAAGGCGACCATCGACCTCAATGTCGGGCGCGGCGTCAAACTGCGCGGCGAGGCCAATGATGCCGGCGAGGCCAAGGGCGGCATCTTCTACGAGAAAGAATATTGATACTTCGACGGGGCTTTTGGCCCCATGATGGCCCAAGGCTGGCGCTGTCCGCCCTTCAGTAAATGTCTCAGTTTATTCGACTATCGAGATTCCAGAGGAATCAGTCGGGCAGTAGCAATTTTGCGCCAAGACTGTCGTTATCACGCGAACCGCTCGCTTTCCAAAGTTGCACATTCGCTAACATGTTCCAATCCATACCGGCTTTGACATCATGGCCTGGATGCGGAATGTTAAAAGGCGGAAAGCCAACAATGGGAGTTAAGTCATGACAATTTATGAGAGTAACGGCGATCGCGTTCCCGATCACATCCTGGCCATGGCCGAAGACGCCAAGGCAGGCACGGTGGATCGCCGCGAATTCCTGGCCATGGCCAGCGTGTTCGGCGCGTCGACGGCAATGGCTTACGGCTTGCTCGGCCTCGCCGACCCGACGCCGGCGAAGGCCGAAGAGGTAAAAGGCAAGAAGGGCGGCACGCTGAAGATCGCCCAGTGGATCAAGGATCCGAAGGACCCGCGCAAAGCCGACTGGTCGGAAATCGCCAACGCCGAGCGCCAGGCGCTCGAGCCACTGGTCAAGTACACTTCCGAATACACGTTCCGCCCCTATCTGCTGGAAAGCTGGGACGTGAACGACGACGCCACGCAGTACACACTGCATGTACGCAAGGGCGTCACCTGGTCGAATGGCGACCCCTTCACCGCCGATGACGTCATCTTCAACCTCAAGCGCTGGGCCGACAAGAAGGCCGAAGGTAATTCCATGCCAGGCCGTCTTGGCTCGCTGGTCAAGGACGACAAGCTCGACGAAAGCGCCGTGACAAAGCCGGACGACCACACGGTCGTGCTGAAGCTCGCCAAGCCTGACATCGCGCTGATCCCGAACATGTGCGACTATCCCGGTCTCATCGTTCACAAGAGCTTCGATGAGAAGGGCGGCGATTTCAAATCCTGCCCGATCGGCACCGGCCCGTTCGAACTCGTCTCCTATGATGTCGGCCAGAAAGTGGTCTACAAGCGCCGCACCGACGACAAGTGGTGGGACGGCGAAGTGTTCCTCGATGGCCTGGAATTCATCGACTACGGCACCGATCCGGCAGCCATGGTCAGCGCTTTCGAAGCCGGCGAAGTCCACACCAACTTCGAGACCTCGGCCGACTATGTGTCGATCCTCGACGGCATGGACCTGGTCAAGTCGGAAATCGTCACGGCGTCGACCATCGTTTGCCGCACCAACGTCAACAACAAGCCCTATGGCGATCAGAAGGTACGCAACGCGTTGCAGCTTGCGGTCGACAACAATGTCGTTCTTCAGCTCGGCTACGGCAATGCCGGCACCGTTGCCGAAAACCACCATGTCTGCCAGATTCACCCGGAATATTTCGAGCTTGCGAAGGTCGCCCGCGATCCGGCCAAGGCAAAGGCGTTGATGGCGGAGGCAGGCCAGGCCGACTTCGAGCACGATCTGATCACCGTCGACGAGGACTGGCACAAGAACACCGGCGATGCGATCGCCGCCCAGATGCGCGACGCCGGCCTCAAGGTGAAGCGCACCGTGCTGCCTGGCTCGACGTTCTGGAACGATTGGACCAAGTATCCGCTGTCGATGACCAACTGGAACATGCGGCCGCTTGGCGTCCAGGTGCTTGCGATCGGCTATCGCACAGGCGAGGCCTGGAACGAGACGGCCTGGTCGAACCCCGACTGGGACGCCAAGCTCAATGCCGCGCTCGCCGTTGCCGACGCCGCCAAGCGCAAGGAAATGATGAAGGACATCGAGCAGATCCTGCAGGATTCCGGCATCTTGATCCAGCCGTACTGGCGCAAGCTCTACAGCCACTCGGTCAAGGCGGTGCAGAACTATAAGATGCATCCGACCTTCGAGCGCGACTACGGCAAGGTCTGGCTCGACCAGGCTTGATCGCACGGACAAGGGGAAGGGGCATCAGCCCCTTCCCTCGCTGTTGGCATCATCCGTCCCTGCAGGTCCGCTTCTCAAGAAAGTTGCGGACTCCCGGGCAAGGTCATGCAACAAAAACAGGGTTGATCGCATCCGAAGGCCTGTTTGACAGCCAGCCCCGCCGGTCACGGCAGGGTTGGCTTTCATAGCCGGCTCAAACCCCAACCCATCGGCAGGGGACCGCCATGCTTTCTTTCGTTATCAGGCGCCTTGGCACCATGGCATTGACGATGCTGTGCCTGACCATGATCGTCTTCTTCCTGATCAACCTTGAACCCAATCTGAAGAAGCTGGCGATCAGCCAGACCGAAATGCATACCTCGGCCGAGCAGCTCGAAAGCTGGCTGGTCAACCATGGCTACCGGCAGAACTTCTTCGTCCGCTATGGGCAGTGGCTGGGCGTCGTGCCCAAGCAGCCGGTGACCGACCCGGCGACCGGCAAGCCGGCGCAGCGTTTCTCCTTCTGCAACGATCCGGTCGTGCCGACCTTCGCTGGCGTTCTCGAGGGCGATTTCGGCTGCTCTACCAAATTCAAGGCTAGCGTCGCCTCGAAACTGTTTCCCGCCCTTGGCGCGACCGGCACCCTGATGCTCTGCGTGCTGGCGGTAATGGTGCCGATCTCGCTGCTGATCGGCATTCTGGCCGGCATGCGCGAAGGGTCGCGAACCGACCGCGTGCTGTCGGTGGCCTCGATCGCCTCGACCGCGACACCCGAATATGTGTCGGGCGTCATCTTCACCGTCATCTTCGCCTCATGGCTTGGCTGGTTGAACGGCTCGGCGGCATCGGCCAGCCAGGGCATCACCTTCTACAATTTCACTTTGCCGGTCATGACGCTGGCGATCTACGGCATCGGCTACATCGCCCGCATGACGCGCGCTTCGATGGTCGAGGTGATGACGCAGCAATATATCCGGACCGCCCGATTGAAGGGTCTCTCCTTCGGCAGCGTGGTGGTGAAGCACGCGCTGCGCAATGCGCTGATCGCGCCATTCACCGTCATCATGCTGCAGTTTCCCTGGCTGCTCACTGGCGTCGTCATCGTCGAGGTGATGTTCCGCTACCAAGGCTTCGGCTACACGCTGGTCGAGGCGGCCGGCAACAACGACATCGACCTGCTGCTCGGCTGCTCGCTGGTTTCGGTGTTCATCGTCTTGATCACGCAGCTCATTTCCGATGTCGGCTACGCGTTTCTCAATCCGCGTATCAGAGTTCAGTAGGGGGCGAAGCGGATGCCGATCCAATACATCAGTGCGTTCACCGTCGTTCTCGAAGTGCTGTCGCGCTTCTGGCCGGTCTGGATCGCGCTCCTCATCGTCATGGGAGCGAGCTTCGCCTACAAGAAGAAGCTGGCGCTCTACGGCCAGCTGTTCGACAGCGGCGTAGGCATAGTCGGCGTCGGCATCTGCCTGTTCTGGCTGTTCACGGCAATCTTCGCCGCGACCATCTCGCCCTTCGATCCGCTGGCCCAGGTCCCGATCATGAAGGACGTGCTGCCGGGCGCCATCGAACCGCAATCGGGACTGACCTATCTGTTCGGTGGCGACAAGCTGGCGCGCGACGTGTTTTCGCGCATGGTCTATGGCAGCCAGATCGTACTGATCATCGCGCCTGCCGCGACGGGCTTCGCGCTGATGGTCGGCATCACGCTCGGCTTGCCGGCCGGCTACTACGGCGGCAAGATCGACACAGTGCTGTCGTTCCTGGCCAATCTGGTGCTGGCCTTCCCGGTGATCCTGCTGTTCTACCTGCTGGTGACGCCGGGCATCATGGACACGCCGATCCCCTATGCGATGGCCGGCGTGTTCTTCCTGTTTCCGATCATCTTCTTCAGCGTGCTGTTCTGGACGCGCTACAAGAACCGGCCCGATCGGCTCTACATCCTGCTCGGCATCACCCTGATCGTCGGTGGCTGGATCTATGCCGGCCTGGTGTTCGACGCCGATCCGCTGAAGATCGTGCACATCGACCCCAACCAGCTCAACATCTTCGTGGCGGTGGTGTTCGCCTCCAGCCCCGGCGTGTTTCGTATCGTGCGCGGCCTGGTGATGGACATCAAGACGCGCGATTATGTGGCGGCGGCACAGACGCGGGGTGAATCGCCCTGGTACATCATGCTGTGGGAGATCCTGCCCAATGCACGCGGGCCGCTGATCGTCGATGCCTGCCTGCGCATCGGTTACACCACGATCCTGCTCGGCACGCTCGGTTATTTCGGCCTTGGCCTGGCGCCCGAAAGTCCGGACTGGGGCACCGCGATCAAGGACGCCAGCCGCCTGCTGCGCTCCTTCATCCACCCGGCGCTGCCGCCGACGATCGCACTGATGTCGTTCGTGCTGGGCTTGAACCTGTTGGCCGACTCGCTGCGCGAACAATCGATGAAAGACTGATGGACGGATCTTCAACCCCAAGAGCGAAGAGCCGGCCTGAAACAAGGATTGGAGCGACCCATGAATGAGGCAGTTCGAAATCCCGCCAAGCCGACCAATGGGCCGATCATCGAGATCGAAAACCTGTCGATCTCCTTCTTCACCCGCAAGGGCGAAATCCCGGCGGTCATGGATTTTTCCTGCACGGTCATGCCGGGCGAGGCGATGGGCATCGTCGGCGAATCCGGCTGCGGCAAGTCGACCGTGTCGCTCGGCATCATGCGCGACCTCTCCAACATCGGAAAGATCGTCGGCGGCAAGATCAAGTTCCAGGGCAAGGACATGGGCGAGCTCTCCGATGAGGAGCTGCGCGCCATCCGCGGGAACAAGATCGCCATGATCTACCAGGAACCGATGGCGAGCCTCAATCCGGCGATGAAGGTCGGCCAGCAATTGATGGAAGTGCCGCTGATCCACGACAAGGTGTCGAAGGAAGAGGCTTACAAACGGGCGCTCGAAATGGTGCGTTCGGTCAAGCTTCCCGACCCCGAGCGCATGATGCGCTCCTATCCGCACCAGCTCTCCGGCGGTCAGCAGCAGCGTATCGTCATCGCCATGGCGCTTTTGTCGAAGCCGGCGCTGCTTTTGCTGGACGAGCCGACGACGGCGCTCGACGTGACAGTCGAGGCGGGCATCGTCGACCTGGTCAAGGGGCTGGGCGAGAAGTTCGGCACCTCGATGATCTTCGTGTCGCACAATCTGGGTCTCATCCTGGAGACCTGCGACCGCATCACGGTGATGTATTCGGGCGAGGCGGTGGAGACCGGCAAGATCAAGGACGTGTTCGACCGCATGCGCCATCCCTATACGCAAGGGTTGTTCCGCTCGATCCCGCTGCCCGGCGCTGACAAGAATTCACGGCCGCTGATCTCGATTCCCGGACAGCTGCCGCTGCCGCATGAGCGGCCCAAAGGCTGCAATTTCGGCCCGCGCTGTCACCATTTCGTCGAGGGCGTCTGCAATGCCGCCGAGATCCCGATGATCGAGGTCGCGGGCCACGAAGGCCATTTCTCGCGCTGCGTGCGTTTCAACGAGATCGACTGGGAGGCCCTGCCGCCCGGCGCCAAGAAGGTCAATGAGCGCGTCGTGCCCGGCGCGCCGGTGCTCAAGATCGAGGATCTGAGAAAATACTACAAGGTCGGCGGCAGTGAGGTGTTCGGCTCGAGCGAAGGCCGCGTCGTCAAGGCCAACGAGACGATCTCGTTCATGGCGCGCGAATCCGAGACGGTCGCCATCGTCGGTGAATCCGGCTGTGGAAAGTCGACATTGGCCAAGGTGCTGCTCGGGCTTGAGACGGCAAGCTCCGGCAGCGTGACGCTGGGCAATACGGAAATCCAGTCGACCGGCATCGAGAAGCGCAGCGTCGACACCGTGTCGTCGATCCAGATGGTGTTCCAGAACCCGTTCGACACGCTCAATCCCAGCCATTCGGTCGGTTCGCAGATCATCCGCACGCTGGAGAAATTCAACGTCGGCAAGACGGTTGCCGACCGCCGCAAGCGCATGCTGGAACTGCTCGACCTGGTGAAGCTGCCGCGGGCGTTCGAGACCCGCAAGCCGCGCCAGTTGTCCGGCGGCCAGAAGCAGCGCATCGGCGTGGCGCGGGCCTTTGCCGGCGACGCCAAGGTGGTGGTGGCCGACGAGCCGGTGTCGGCGCTCGACGTGTCCGTGCAGGCGGCGGTGACCGAACTCTTGATGGACATCCAGCGCAAGAACAAGACGACGATGCTGTTCATCAGCCACGATCTGTCGGTCGTGCGCTACATCGCCGACCGTGTCGTCGTGATGTATCTCGGCTACATCGTCGAGCAAGGCACGACCGACCAGATCTTCGCGCCGCCCTATCACCCCTATACCGAGGCGCTGCTGTCGGCGATCCCGATCGCCGACACCAGCGTGGTGAAGCGGCACATCGTGCTGGAGGGCGACATTCCTTCGGCGATGAACCCGCCGTCGGGCTGTCCGTTCCAGACACGCTGCGGCTACAAGAAACTTGTGCCGGACAATCTGTGCGAGACCAAGGTGCCGCCGGTCAAGAACCTGGGCGACGGCCATATGAGCCTGTGCTGGCTGGCGGACGACGTGCTGGCCAAAATGGAGCCGGTGATCAAGTTCGACAAGGAACACGCCGCGCATGAGGGCGTGCCGGAAGACGCGCCGCATGTTTCGGAGGCGCCTACGCCCAAGCCCCCACGCGGCAAAAAGCCGAACTGACGGGCGCAGTCGGAGTTAGCGCAGCGGCGCGTTCAGTTGCCGCACTGGCTCAGTTGCTGCGCATAGTCCCGCGCCATCTTTTCGGTGGCCCTCGCATAGCCCTGGACGCCGGCATCGCCGCGGTTGCCGCGGCCATAGGCGGTCCAGCCGAGATAGTAGGCGAGATAGAGATTGTAGGTGTCGTTGCGGGCGACACCATAGCTGTCTGCCGTCTTGGAGTGATACCAGCCGACGAAATCGACGGCGTCGGCAAATTTGGTCCGCCGCGCCGCCCAGTTGCCAGTCTCTCTCTGATATTGCGACCAGGTGCCATCCAGTGCCTGCGAGAAGCCGGTGGCCGACGAGACGTGCTTCCATGGAATGAAGCCGAGCAGCTTGGTGCGCGGCGGCCGGGCGTTGCTCTTGAAGCCGGATTCCTTGCGCACCGTCGCCATCAGCACGGGGACCGGCACGCCGTATTTCTGCTGCGTGTGCTCGGCGGCCGACTGCCAGTTGTCGAACCAGCCATCGTTCTGGTCGAAGACGGCGCAGACATTGTTGATATGACTGGGCGCCGTGGCGCAGGCCGAAAGCGCCAGCAGCACGCAAACCGCACCAATTTTACTAAAACTCGAACTACGCATTGGAGGAGCAATAGGGCGAAAACATAAAAGGAATCTTGCGACGTTCGTTAATGCCTCACCGGCGTAGCTGCTCGACAAAATCCATTGCCAATAACACGACGCATTTTGTCGTTTTTCCTAAACGGACACTGCAGAAATGCCGCCGTGGCTAAAATCACGTCCGCAAACGGCGTATTTCTGACAGCTTGCCCGGTTTGCCGGGGCTTTGATGTCAGGCATGAACGAACCAAGACGCAAGCGCGGCGCCGAGCGCACCAGCAACAGGGGGCCATCGGCCATCCCGCAATTGCCGCTCCGGCGCGTGACCAATCCCTATCCGCCAATGGCAATGCTCTCGGCCGACCAGATCGAGCAGATCCATCAGGCGTCGATGCACATATTGGAGAATTTCGGCATCGAGGTGATGAGCCCGCGCGCGCTATCGCTGTTCGAGAAGGCCGGCGCCAGCGTCGATCATGCCTCGGCGAATGTCCGCATCGATCGCGGCCTCGTCGCCGAGGCGCTGAAGACCACGCAGTCCAGCTATGTGCTGACGCCGCGCAATCCGGCCAACGCCATTCATCTCGGCGGCAACACCATCAATTTCACGCTTGTCGCCGGGCCGCCCAATGTGCATGACATGGAACGCGGCCGCCGCGCCGGCAATCTGCGCGACTATTCCGACCTCACCCGGCTGGCGCAGCACTTCAACTGCATCCACATGCTCGGCAACCAGGTCTGCGCGCCGGTGGAACTGCCGGCGAATTCCCGCCATCTCGACACCTATTTCACCAATCTGACGCTGACCGACAAGAGCTTCCATGTCTCGGCGATCGGGAGGGGTAGGGCGCTGGACGGCATCGAGATGATGGCGATTGCGCGCGGGCTGACGCTGGACCAGATGCGCGACGATCCCGGGATCACCACCATCATCTCGGTCAACTCGCCGCGCCGCTTTGACGAGATGATGGCCGAGGGGCTGATGACCATGGCCGAGTTCGGCCAGTCGGTGGCGGTGACGCCGTTCACGCTGATGGGGGCGATGAGCCCGGTGACGCTGGCCGGCGCGCTGGCGCAACAGAATGCCGAAGCGCTGTTCGGCGTGGTGCTGACGCAGTTGGTGCGCCCCGGTGCGCCGGTCATGTATGGCGCCTTCACTTCCAATGTCGACATGAAGTCGGGCGCGCCGGCCTTCGGCACGCCGGAGAATACCAAGGCCAACATCGCGTCGGGGCAGTTGGCGCGACGCTACAATCTGCCCTACCGCACCACCCCGGGTTCCGCCTCCAACGCCGCCGATGCGCAGGGCGCGTATGAGACGCTGATGGCGCTGTGGGGCGCGGTGCTCGGCCATGGTAATCTCGTCTACCATGCCGCCGGCTGGCAGGAGGGCGGACTGACCGCTTCGTTCGAGAAGCTCATCATCGATGTCGAGATGATCCAGCACATGATGGAGTTCCTGCGCCCGATCGAGGTCAACGAGGCGGAGCTTGCCGTCGAGGCTTTGGGCGCGGTGCCGACCGGCGGCCATTTCTTCGGCGAGCCGCATACGCTCGAGCGTTACGCCACCGCCTTCTACCAGCCGATGCTGTCCAATTGGCAGAATTACGAAGCCTGGCAGGAAGCCGGTGGCCTCGACGCCACGGCGCGGGCGACGCGGCTGTGGAAGAAGGCGCTCGAGGACTATGTCGAGCCGGTGATGGATATCGCCGTGCGCGAGGCGCTCGAGGCCTACATGGCCAAGCGGCGCGAAGCGATCGGGCAGGGCGAGCCGTGATGCCTTGCGTTTCGATTCATCTCACCCATTCAACACACTGATATCAGAGAAAAATCCATGAAATCGCATGCAAAGGTCGTGGTCATTGGCGGCGGCGTCGTCGGGTGCTCCGTACTGTTCCATCTGGCCCGCCATGGCTGGACCGACGTCGTGCTTCTGGAGCGTGACGAGCTGACCTCAGGCTCGACCTGGCACGCGGCCGGCGGCATGCACACGATCAATGGCGACCCCAACGTCGCCAAGCTGCAGAAATACACCATCAACCTCTACAAGGAGATCGAGGAGCTTTCCGGCCAGGCGACCGGCGTGCACCTGACCGGCGGTGTGCTTCTGGCGGCGACCGAGGCGCGGCTGGACTGGCTGCGCGGCGTCGTCGCCAAGGGGCGCTATCTCGGCATCGAGCTTGAGGAGATCTCGCCCAGCGAGGCGGCCGAACTGATGCCGCTGCTCGATCCCAAGCAGTTCGTCGGCGCTGTCAGAAACAAGGAGGACGGCCATCTCGATCCGTCGGGGGTGACCCATGCCTATGCCAAGGCGGCGCGCAAACTCGGCGCCGAGGTCGAGCGCTTCACCAAGGTCGAGGACATCGTGCGGCGCGCCGATGGAATGTGGCACGTCATCACCAACAAGGGCGAGGTGGTGGCCGAGCATGTCGTCAATGCCGGCGGCCTGTGGGCGCGCGAGGTCGGCCGCATGGTCGGGCTCGAACTGCCGGTGCTGGCGATGGAGCATATGTACCTGATCACCGAGGACATGCCGGAGGTCGCTGCCTGGAACGCCAAGACCGGCACGGAGATCATCCACGCGGTCGATTTCGATGGCGAGCTCTATCTGCGCCAGGAACGCGGCGGCATGCTGATGGGTACCTATGAGAAGGCCAACAAGCCGTGGTCCGAGTTCCAGACGCCGTGGAATTTCGGCCATGAATTGCTGGCGCCGGACATCGACCGCATCGCGCCGTCGCTCGAGGTCGGCTTCCGGCATTTCCCGGCGTTCCAGAACACTGGCATCAAGCAGATCATCAACGGCCCCTTCACCTTCGCGCCGGACGGCAACCCGCTGGTCGGGCCGGTGCGCGGCCTGCCGGGTTTCTGGGTTGCCTGTGGAGTCATGGCCGGCTTCAGCCAAGGCGGCGGCGTCGGCCTGGCGCTGTCCAACTGGATGATCGAGGGCGATCCCGGCGCGGATATCTGGGCGATGGACGTCGCGCGCTATGGCGACTGGGCGACAATGGCCTACACCAACGCCAAGGTGCGCGAGAACTATTCCAGGCGCTTTTCGATCCGCTTCCCCAATGAGGAACTGCCCGCCGGGCGGCCGCTGAAGACGACGCCGGTCTATGACCTGCTGTCGGCCAAGGGCGCGCAATGGGGCGTCGCCTATGGGCTCGAGGTGCCGCTCTGGTATGCGCCCGAAGGTGTCAAGGACGAGTTCTCGTGGCGCCGCTCGAGCGATTTCACCCAGGTCGCCAGGGAGGTCGCGACCGTTCGCGACGGCGTCGGCCTGTCAGAGATTTCGAGCTTCGCCAAATACAAGGTGGCGGGCGAGGGGGCGGCCGCCTGGCTCGACCGGATGCTCGCCTGCAAGCTGCCCAGGCCCGGCCGCATGACGCTGGCGCCGATGCTGAAGGATGATGGCAAGCTGATCGGCGACTTCACACTGGCCAATATCGGCAGCGAAGGCTGGTTCCTCGCCGGCTCCGGCATCGCCGAGCAATACCACATGCGCTGGTTCGAGAAGCACCTGCCTGCCGATGGTTCGGTTCGCATCGAGGCGCTGGGGCCAAAACTCACCGGCCTGGCGATCGCCGGGCCGAGAGCGCGCGAAGTGCTGGCCAAGGTCAGCCGCGCGGATGTCTCCAACGCCGCGTTTCCCTTCATGGCGGTTGCAAGAATGGACATCGGCATGGCGCCTTGCCTGGTCGGCCGCGTCAGCTACACAGGCGACCTCGGCTACGAGATCTGGGTGGCGCCGGAGTATCAGCGCGCTGCATTCCAGGCCCTGATGGCGGCCGGCGAGGAATTCGGCATCGGCCTGTTTGGCTCGCGGGCGCTGAACGCGCTGCGGCTGGAGAAGAACTACGGTTCATGGGCGCGCGAGTACCGGCCGATCTATGGGCCACTGGAAGCCGGTCTCGACCGCTTCGTTGCGTATAGCAAGGATGCGGATTTCATCGGCAAGGCCGCGGCGCTCGCCGAGCGCAAGCAGGGCGGCAAGCTGCGCCTTCGCGCCTTCATCGTCGATGCCGACGACGCCGATGTCATCGGCGACGAGCCGATCTGGTTCGATGGCGCGGTGCGTGGCTGGGTGACTTCGGGTGGCTACGCGCATCACTCGAAACAATCCGTCGCCGTGGGCTATGTGCCGAAGGAGATCGCCGACGAGAGCGACGGCTTCGAGATCGAGCTTTTGGGCAAGCGGCATGCGGCGCGCGTGCAGGCGGCGCCACTGTTCGATGCCAATTTCGAGAGGATGCGCGCTTGAGCACGCATCCCTCCCAAGGTGGTCAGGCGCTACGGCGGTTGTCCAACGCAAAAGCGCCGGCGCCGGCAAACACCAGATAGAGGAAGATGAAGCAGAACGAGATCGCCAAATCTCCGCCGTTGTTGACGGGGAAAAAGTCGCGCGGCATGTGCGCCATGAAATAGGCGATCGCCATTTCGCCGGCCAGCAGGAACGCGACCGGGCGGGTGAACAGCCCCAGCGCCAGCAGGATGCCGCCGGCGAATTCGAAAATTCCAGCGGCGAGTGTCAGCCCGGTAAGGGTATGGGGTTGGTCGCTTATGGGAAAATTGAACAATTTCTGGCTGCCGTGCTCGATGAACTGCAGCGCCGTCATGATGCGCAGCACCCCCAAGGCCTGCGGCTGATACTTGGCGAGGCTTTCGAAAAGCTTCATAAATGGCTCCATTTGTCGCTTCCCGACCGGCCATAGATTGTCGCTGGGTAACGGACCATTCACTTCCCATGGCATGCCATCAACAATCGGTGATTGGAAATGTTCCCCGGTTTGACCTTTCATATTGTTCTCGTATGGGTTGCATTTGTATCGCTATGGTTGTATCCATAATATGGACATTCCGAACAGGCGGGTTCCCTTGGTTATGAAAAAAGTCGCCATCAGTCTATTCGCAATCCTTGCAGGGACCAGCTTCGCCATGGCCGAGGATGCCGGCTGCGAGGCCTTCAAATGGCCGGTGACGCGGGAACAGGCGTTGTTTGCCGCAGCGCCTGYAACGCCGTCTGGAGCGACGCTGGTGGTGGGTGCTGCTGCGGATCTGGCACTGGTGCCGGCGGAGAAAGCCGGTTTTGCGCTGCCGCCCGAACATGCCCCCGCATCAGGCACGTTCGGTGCCGTCGCCAGCGTCGAGGTGCCGGCCGAGGGCGCCATTCAGATAAGTCTGTCAGGCGAGGCCTGGATCGATGTCATTCAGGACGGCCACGCCATGAAGTCAGTGGGCTATAGCGGTGTGAAAACCTGCCCCGGCATCCGCAAGAGCGTGCGTTTCAAGCTTGCGGCCGGCCCGGCCACCGTCCAGTTCAGCGGCGCGAAAAAGGCAGACCTGAAGGTCGCGGTGCTGACGCCCGAGTAATTCTCAAAGAGCGCCAGAGTCAGCGAGACAGCGCCCCTCTGTCCAGATGGACAGAGGGGCGGAGAAACCGGGCCTGGCCTCTTACCGCACCGGCGCCATCAATGCGAAATGGGCGCCTTGCGGGTCCTGGCATTGCACGATCCAGCTGCCGCCGGGGACCTCCATCGGGCCCATCAGGATCTTGCCACCATTGTCGGTGACCCGCTTGGCGGCCGCATCTATGGCCGCAACATTGAAGTAGAACTGCCAGACCGGCACCGGGATCTGCTGCGGCTTGTTCATGATGCCGCCACTGGATTCGGGGCCGGCTGTGAAGGTCTGGTAGGTGCCCATCGGGCCCATGTCGAAATCGCCGGCATTGGCCCAGCCGAACTGGTCGGAATAGAAATCGAACGCGGCCTTCCAGTCCGATGTGTAAAGCTCGTGCCAGCCGATATGGCCTGGGGTGCTGGCTGGCACGATGGGCTGGTCCGGGCCGTTCGGCTGCAGAAACATGAAGGTCGCGCCTTGCGGATCGGCGACGACGGCAAAGCGGCCGACGCCCGGAATGTCGTCGGGCTTGCGGTGAACCGCACCGCCGGCTTTCTCCAGCGATGCCGTCGCGGCATCGACGTCTTTTGTATGGATGTAGCCGAGCCAAGCCGGCGGCATGCCCATCTTGGCGGCGTCCTCGGGCATCGTCATCAGCCCGCCGACGCCACGCTCGCCGACATTCATGACGATGTAGCGCGGCATGCCGGGGGCCTTGTCGAAAGGCTGCGCGGTCCAGCCGACCACCTTGGTGTAGAACGCCTCCGCAGCGTCCAGATCTGTGGTCATCAATTCGTACCAGAAAAAGGGCATCGGGGTTTTTGGCATGGTCGGTCTCCTCACCGGTTATGCATCGATCGTCGGTCGATCCATCCTAGGACGATCTTCACGACGGAAATCCGACAATCGCCCAAACAAGAATGTCGGTCCATGACAAGCGTTCCCGGGTTGCGCGCCCACCGGTTTTCGATTTCTCTGCGGTGGAGAGGGGACGTCGTTTCATGCGCCGGATGTCGCTCACGCCTGAGCTTGTCGCACTGTGCCATCGGGAGGAGGCCGATCCTGGCCCTGACCCGAGCTGGACGGAGTTGAAAGACGAGGATTTCCGGCCCCTTGCCTTGCGGCTGTCCGGTGAAGCCGACGAGGGGCCGCTTTGGGTATTCGCCTATGGATCGCTGATCTGGAAGCCGGAGTTCGAGTCGATCGAGCAGCAACTCGCCACGGCCTTTGGCTGGCACCGCTCCTTCTGCCTCGACATGGTGCGTTGGCGCGGCAGCGCCGAGCAGCCGGGGCTCATGATGGCGCTCGAGCGGGGTGGACGGTGCAACGGCGTCATCTATCGCTTGCCGGAAGGCGAAAAACCGGCCCAGATCGAACGGCTGCTGCGGCGCGAGATCAGCGACCACGAAAGTATCGACACGGTCAGGTGGCTCCCGGTGCATACGGCTCAAGGGTCGCTGCGCGCGCTTGGCTTCTGGGTCGGCGTGAAGGGCAGGGGAACGTCACTGAAGCAGCCGCTGGACAAGGTGGCGAGCGTGCTGGCCAGAGCCTGCGGGCACATCGGGTCCGGCGCCGAATATCTCTACAACACGGTCAGTCATCTCGAAGCGTTCGGCATCCACGACCGCAATCTGTGGCGGTTGCAGGAACTGGCGGACGAGGTCCGGGCTATCCATGGCCATGCTGTGGAGCCCAGCCATTCGCTCGCACTGCAAACGCCATAACATGAGTAAAAATATCATGTTTTATCCAGCCTTTTCAGGGCCTTGCGCCGAAAATTGACCAATTGATAAAAAAATAAAACGTGCTAGCCTTCGCCAAAACAAAACATGGGGAACTGACGATGCCAGAAGGCCAGTTCAAGGAAGGCATTGCCGGCGGCCGGCTCCAAGCCGACCAGTATGCGGACAATTTTTCCGACCTGCACCCGCCGCTCGATCACCACGAGGCGCTGGTCGAATCCGACCGCTGCTATTTCTGCTACGACGCGCCGTGCATGAATGCATGCCCGACCTCGATCGACATTCCGCTGTTCATCCGCCAGATATCGACCGGTAATCCTATCGGTTCAGCCAAGACGATCTTCGACCAGAACATTCTGGGCGGCATGTGCGCCCGCGTCTGCCCGACCGAGACGCTGTGCGAAGAGGTCTGCGTGCGCGAGGTGGCAGAAGGCAAGCCGGTCCAGATCGGCCGTCTGCAGCGCTATGCCACCGATGTCGCGATGAGCGAGAACAAGCAGTTTTACCAACGCGCCACTGCCACCGGCAAGACGGTCGCCGTGGTGGGGGCAGGGCCGGCAGGCCTCGCCGCCGCGCACCGGCTCGCCCGCCATGGCCATGACGTGACCATCCTGGAAGCGCGGCCGAAGGCCGGCGGGCTCAACGAGTACGGCATCGCCGCCTACAAGAGCGTCGACAATTTCGCCCAGGCCGAAGTCGACTACGTCACCGCCATCGGCGGCATCGACATCCAGAACGGCAAGGCGCTTGGTCGCGACTACCAGCTGTCCGACCTTATACGCAATTACGATGCCGTGTTCCTCGGCATGGGGCTTGGCGGCGTCAATGCGCTGCGCGCCGATGGCGAGGATGCCGACGGCGTAACCAATGCGGTCGAGTTCATTGCCGAACTGCGCCAGGCCAGTGATCTCGCCAGCCTGCCGGTCGGCCGGCGTGTCGTCGTCATCGGCGGCGGCATGACGGCGATCGACGCGGCGGTGCAGTCGAAGCTGCTTGGCGCCGAGGAAGTGACGATCTGCTACCGGCGTGGCCACGAGCAGATGAACGCTTCCGGGTTCGAACAGGATCTTGCCGCCGCCAACGGCGTCACCATCCGCCACTGGCTGCAGCCCAAGCGGGTGATTGCAGAAGGCGGCAAGGTGTCAGCCATCGAACTCGAATACACCGCCATGGACGGCGACAGGCTTGCCGGCACCGGCGAGAGGCTGACACTGGTCGCCGACCAGGTGTTCAAGGCGATCGGCCAGAGTTTCGTGCCGACCGCGCTTAACGGCAGCGGTGCCGAGATCGAGCTCGAAGCCGGACGCATCAAGGTCGATGCGGAAGGCCGCACCTCGCTCGCCAAGGTCTGGGCCGGCGGCGACTGCATCTTCGGCGGCGACGACCTCACCGTTTCGGCCGTGGCGCAGGGCCGCGACGCGGCGGAGAGCATCCACAGGAGCCTCGCTCAGGGATAGGATCATGGCCACGGTGGAACCGGGCATCGCCCGTCACTATGACATATCGGGCCTGGAGGAGCGGATCATTGCCGCGCTCTCCGATAGCGGCGTGGACGTTGCCAATCTGCGTGCAAGCGATCTTGAAGCGGTCGACGAATTTCACATTGGCGGCGTGGCCGCGACCATGGCACTCGTCGGGCAGATGGGGCTGAAGCCGGGGACAATGCTTCTCGACATCGGGTCTGGCGTCGGCGGGCCGGCCCGCTTCGTCGCCAACAATGTTGGCGCCGATGTTACCGGCATCGACCTCACGCAAAGCTATGTCGATATCGCGGCCAGCCTGTCCGAGCGAACCGGTATGGCGGGCAAGACGCGCTTCGTGCAAGGCAGTGCGCTGGACATGCCATTCGCGGATGCCAGCTTCGATGCGGCGGTTGTCCTGCATGTCGGCATGAACCTCCCCGACAAGCCGGGACTGATGAGCGAAGCTGCCCGCGTGCTGCGGCCAGGCGGCGTTTTCGCCGTCTACGATGTGATGCGGCTGAAGGACGGCGTGCTGACCTTTCCGCTGCCATGGGCGTCTGATGAAACCATGTCCTTCGTTGCTACCCCGGACGACTATCGCTCGGCGGCCGTCGCCGCCGGGTTCTCCGTGATCGCCGAGCGGCCGCGCGGCGCCTTTGCCATCGAGTTCTTCGCCACGATGCGTGCGCGCCTGGCAGCCGCGCAAGCGGAAGGCAGCAAGCCGCCGCCCGGGGTTGGCCTCGTCATGGGCGACGACGCCCGCACCAAGATCGCCAATCTCACCGCCGCACTTGAAGGCGGCATTCTTGCACCCGTCGAACTGCTCCTTCGTCTCGGTTGAAAGGGACCTGTCATGGCAGACATCCGCAATAATTTCGTCGGCATCAAATCGCCCAATCCGTTCTGGCTGGCCTCGGCGCCGCCGACCGACAAAGCCTACAACGTCATCCGTGCCTTCAAGGCCGGCTGGGGCGGCGTTGTCTGGAAGACGCTTGGCGAGGAAGGCCCGCCGGTGGTCAACGTCAACGGCCCGCGTTACGGCGCGATCTGGGGCGCCGACCGGCGACTGCTCGGCCTCAACAACATCGAGTTGATCACCGACCGCGACCTGCAGGTCAATCTGCGCGAGATCAAGCAGGTCAAGAAGGACTGGCCCGACCGTGCCATCGTCGTCTCGCTGATGGTGCCTTGCGTCGAGGAGAGTTGGAAGGCGATCCTGCCGGTGGTCGAGGAGACGGAAGCTGATGGCATCGAGCTCAATTTCGGCTGTCCGCACGGCATGTCGGAACGTGGCATGGGTGCCGCCGTCGGCCAGGTGCCGGAATATATCGAAATGGTGGTGCGCTGGTGCAAGGCCAACACCCGAATGCCGGTCATCACCAAGCTGACGCCCAACATCACCGATGTGCGCAAGCCCGCGCGTGCCGCGCTTGCCGGCGGCACCGACGCGGTGTCGCTGATCAACACCATCAATTCGATCACCGGCGTCGACCTTGACAGTTTCGCGCCGCAGCCGACCATCGACGGCAAGGGTTCGCATGGCGGCTATTGCGGCCCGGCGGTGAAGCCCATCGCCATGAACATGGTGGCCGAGATCGCGCGCGATCCCGAAACCCACGGCTTGCCGATCTCCGGCATCGGCGGCATCACCACCTGGCGCGACGCGGCCGAATTCATGGCGCTCGGCGCCGGCAATGTTCAGGTCTGCACGGCGGCGATGACCTACGGCTTCAAGATCGTGCAGGAGATGATCGCAGGTCTCGAAAACTGGATGGACGAGAAGGGGCATGCCTCGCTCGACGACATTGTCGGCCGCGCCACGCCCAACGTCACCGACTGGCAGTACCTCAACCTCAATTATGTTGCCAAGGCCCGTATCGACCAGGACGCCTGCATCCAATGCGGCCGCTGCCACATCGCCTGCGAGGACACTTCGCATCAGGCGATCACCAGCATGGTCGACGGCAAGCGGCATTTCGAGGTGATCGAGGCAGAATGCGTCGGCTGCAATCTGTGCGTCAATGTCTGCCCGGTCGAGAACTGCATCACCATGGAGCCGCTCGCGGCAGGCGCAATGGACCAGCGCACCGGCAAGCCGGTGTCGCCGATCTATGCCAACTGGACGACGCACCCGAACAACCCGATGGCCAAGGTGGCGGCGGAGTAGGGGCAGCATTCGTCGAAAAAAAGCGGCGCTTTCGGGCGCCGTTTTTCATTTTTCTATTGCAGATAAAACTTATCCACGATATAAATTATCCAAGAATAGGAGGTCAACACAATGAAACTGGGCGAGGGCGTTGAAGCAGCCATCCACTGCGCCGCCATGCTGGCCGGCGTCGAGGGTGAAGCGACCATGCCGGGCGCCGCGCTGGCGGAGGCCTTTGGCCTGTCGCCGAGCTACCTCCTGAAGCATCTCAACATGCTGAGCGCTGCGCGCATCCTGGAATCGGTGCCGGGACCGGCCGGCGGCTACCGGCTGGCGCGGCCGGCCGAGCGCATAACGCTGCTCGATATCGTGCTGGCGGTCGAAGGGCGCGAACCGGCCTTCCGTTGCGGCGAGATCCGCCGCAACGGTCCGACCAGGCTAGACGCCTCGGCTTATGTCAAACCCTGCGGCATCAATATCGCGATGCTGAAGGCCGAGAAGGCCTACCGCGCCGCACTGGCCGAGGCAAAGCTGTCCGACATCGTGGCGGAATACGTGACCGATGCCGATCCGCGTTCGGTCGCTGCCGGCTGCGCTTTCGTGGCGCGCCATCAGAGACCGCAGAAATCCAGTTCAACCAAGCAAGCGTAAAGGACATCAAGATGAAACAGAGGCTGCAATTTTTCGCCAAGGCGCCGGAGATCATGAAGGCGGTGTCGGCGCTCAACAAGGCGGTCGACGAATGCGGGCTTGAGGTGGGCCTGCTGCACCTGATCAAATTGCGTGCATCGCAGATCAATGGCTGCTCGTACTGCGTCGAGATGCACAGCCGCGAGGCCAGGCGCGACGGCGAGAGCGAGCAACGGCTCTATCTGGTTTCGGCCTGGAAGGAATCGCCGCTGTTTTCCGAGCGTGAGCGCGCCGCCTTCGCCTGGACCGAGGCCGTTACCCTGATCGCTGACCATGGCGTGTCGGACGAACTCTATGCAAAGACGCTCCAGCATTTCTCGGAAGAGGAACTGGTCAAGCTGTCGGTCGCGCTCGGCATGATCAACACCTGGAACCGGCTCTGCATCCCGTTCCACGCCATTCATCCAGTGGCGGCGGCCAAGGCTGCCTGATTGACAGGTTTTGTCTTGGAGCGCCGTCGAGGAGGCGGCGCTCCAACTGTTTTGAAAGGGGGAGTTTGATGCCGATCGATTTGCCTTCGAGCTTGTTGTTTCTCGGCCGGTTGTTGCTCGGCGGCGCCTTCGTCTTCGCCGGTCTGCGAAACATCCAGAACGCGGCCTTCCTGACCCATCTGATGGCCGCGCGCGGCGTGCCGCAGGCGCGGTTGGCGCTATGGGCCGGCGTTGTCCTGCAGATCATTGCCGGCGTGTTGGTAATGGCGGGCTTCTGGATCGCAATTGCCTGTGCGGTGCTGGTCGTGTTCCTAATTGTTGCAACGCCGATGTTCCACAATTTCTGGGATCATCAGGGCCCGGACCGGGCGTCGCGCATCAACGGCTTCGTCGGCAATGTCGCACTGAGCGGTGGTTTTCTGACGCTGATCGCACAGTCTGTCTAGGAAAAGAACAAGCGATCAGGTTTTCCCGCAGAAAGATCGACAGACGACGGGGATTGCAGGTAACGGCGGTGCTGTTTGACTTCGGCACCGGACGCTCTAACGTGCGCCGGCGGCTTCTTGTCAAGGAGTGGCCCCGTGTCAGTCGTGTATCGACCTGCCGGCGCGCAAGATCTGAAACGAGCTGACGAGCTTGTCGTTGCCAGCATCAACGATTTGACCGAGCGCCATGGCTTTGGCCCCATAGCCGTGCCGCGCCCGACCAATTTTCAATTGTTTTCCTTGAACGACGACGCCGCTGGCTTGTGGGTGGCGGAAGACGCCGGTGAAATCCTCGGCTTCGCCTGGAGTTGGGTCTGCGGGGATTTGTGGTTTCTCGCGCAGCTGTTCGTTTCTTCCAGTCATCAGGGCAGCGGGATCGGCAATCAACTGTTGAAACGAACGCTGGAGCATGCGCGGCAGTCGGGAGCGACCAACAAGGCTTTGATCACCTTCAGCTTCAACACCGTATCGCAAGGTCTCTACATCAGGCACGGACTGTTCCCGCGATTCCCGATCTACAATCTCAGCGTTGCGCAGGATGTCCTGAAAGGTCGATTGAAGGCCGGGCAGCTCCGCAGTGTGCCTCTGAGGGAAACAGCTTCGCACCTGCATAGCCTTGCCTATATTGACGATCGGGCCCTGGGCGTATCACGCGAAAAGCACCATCGGTATTTGATCAACGACGAGCAGACGAGGGGTGTCGTTCTCTATGCCGGGGAGGACTGCGTCGGCTACGTCTACATAGGCACCAACGGCCACATCGGGCCACTTGCGGTCGTGCGGCCGGATCAGCTCGACGCTGCCTTCAGAACCGCACTGACTCTCGCCGCGGAGATTGGCTCTTCGCAGGTGTCGGCGTTTCTGCCTGGCACGACGCAAACAGCTCTGAGCACCGCCGTCGAGCATGGGATGCGCATCACGCTTCCCATGGTTCTGATGTCGACGCGGGATCTTGGCGATTGGTCTCAGTATTTGCCCCGCAATCCTGGTTTCATGTGATCGCAGCCACTGCCTGCGTGGCATGGCATTCGACCCGCAGCCGCTCGTCGCCTCCGACGGCATCGATATTATATCGGAACCAATCGAGCCGCTGATGCATTTCGCACCTGTATGCCGAGCATCCCGGGACGAAATATGAAAATTGCCCATGTCGCGCCGCTTTTTGAATCGGTGCCGCCCAGACTTTATGGTGGCACCGAACGCATCGTCTCGTACCTGACCGAAGCGCTGGTTGACCTTGGCCATGAGGTGACCCTGTTTGCCAGTGGCGACAGCCAGACCTCCGCGAAGCTGGTCGCCGGCAGGGAATGCGCGCTTCGCCTCGATCTGCGCCCGCTCAAATCCGAGATTGCGGCGCATCTTTCGATGCTTGCCGAGGTGCGAAGACGGGCGCGAGAGTTTGACGTCATCCACTTCCACCTCAGCCATTTCCTGCACTTTTCCTTCTTCGAGGACATGGCGGAGAGGACGGTGACGACACCGCATGGCAGGCTGGACTATGTCGACCTGGCGCCGGCCTATGAGCGTTTCCCGCGCTTCCCGATGATTTCCATTTCGCGCAGCCAGAAGACAGGCCTTGCCAGGGCCAACTGGCTGGCAACGATCCACCACGGACTGCCGACCGGTATTTACGAACCGACGTTCGAGACGAAGGCGCAAGAACCCTATCTTGCCTTCCTCGGTCGGTTTTCACGCGACAAGCGCCCGGATCGCGCCATCGAGATCGCCTTGCGCTCCGGGCTCAAGCTGAAGCTTGCGGCAAAGATTGGCGACGACGACCGAGCCTATTTCCACGAAGTGGTCGAGCCTTTGATCGACGGCGATCGCATCGACTATGTCGGCGAGATCGAGGAGGACCAGAAGGCGGAATTTCTCGGCAACGCGGCCGGCCTGCTGTTCCCGATCGACTGGCCGGAGCCGTTCGGCCTTGCCGCCATCGAGGCAATGGCCTGCGGCACGCCGGTGATCGCCTGGAATTGCGGCGCGCTGCCCGAGATCATTGATCAAGGCGTCACCGGCTTTGTCGTGGATTCGTTGGATGGCGCGGGCGCCGCAGTGCCGGACTTGCTGCAGCTCGACAGGCGAAAGGTGAGGGGCGTTTTCGAAAAGCGGTTTTCCGCCAGAAGAATGGCCGGCGACTATTTGGCTGCCTATGCGCGCCTGCTCGGTGTCCCGAGCGAGGCGAAGGCGTCGTGAGCAACGACGCGCTCGATCTATGGGAATGAAACGACAGGGATTTGTGACGAATGGCCCAACTCGATGAGCGCCAGCTCGATCCCGCCGTCGCGCTTGCCTCGCTCGACGCGACAGCGCCTCGTGAGCCCCACCGGCTGTTTGCGCTCAAACAGGGCGACTGCTTTGCGGTTGCCGATGCCTATGGTGATATACGCGGCGCTGGCGACGGTTTTTTCCGCGACGACACACGGGTGCTGTCCGAGTTCCGGTTGACCATCGGCGGCAGGCAGACATCGTTACTTGGCGCCTCGCTCAGCCAGGACAATGTCTTGTTCACCACCAACCTGACCAATCTGCCGATGCTCAGCGCCAGCGGTCGCGACATTCCGCAGGGCGCCATTCATGTCGAGCGCGTCAGGCTGCTCTGGCAAGACAGGCTGTTCGAACGCATCACCCTTTCCAATTACAGCCGGGAAACCTCGACGATCGGCGTTTCCCTGCACTTTGCTGCTGATTTCCGTGACATGTTCGAAGTGCGCGGCTCGACACGGCTGCGGCGCGGCATGACGCATGTGGCCGAGATGGATGCGACGTCCGTCCTGCTGCGCTACGACGGCTTGGACGGACTGGCGCGCGCATCGGCGATTTCGTTCTCGCAGGCACCGGATCAACTGACAGCCGACCGCGCCGATTTCTTGCTTGCGGTGACCAAGCGCAGCAGCAGTGTGCTCTATGTCGAGGTCGGTTCCGAGGTGGCGGATGCGCCCGATCGTGACCGTTTCCGCGCCGCAGCCGCCCGGGCCCGCTTTGGCATGCGGGCCAAGCGCCGCCATGGCGCGACGGTGCACAGTTCCGGTCGCGTCTTCAACGACTGGGTCGAGCGCGCCCGCGCCGATGTCGCGCTGCTGACCACCGAGCTTGCGACCGGACCCTATCCCTATGCCGGCATCCCCTGGTTCTCGACGGCGTTCGGCCGTGACGGCGTCATCTCGGCGCTGCAGATGCTGTGGCTCAATCCCGGCCTGGCGCGGGGGGTGCTGGCCTTCCTGGCCCAGCATCAGGCGACGGAGACGTCGCCGTTCAGCGATTCGCAGCCGGGCAAGATCATGCACGAGACCCGCAAGGGCGAGATGGCGGCGCTGCGGGAGCTTCCATTCGGCCGCTACTATGGCGGCGTCGATACGACGCCGCTCTACATCCATCTCGCCTGTGCCTATGCAGATCGTACTGGCGACATGGCGTTCATCGACAGCCTGTGGCCGTCGCTATGCGCGGCGGCCGAATGGATGGAGGAGGCGGGCCGCGAGACCGGATTCGTGACCTACCAGCGGGCTGCCGAGTCCGGCCTCGCCAACCAGGGCTGGAAGGACAGCTTCGATTCCGTCTTTCATGCCGATGGCCGTATCCCCAAGGGTCCGATCGCGCTGGTCGAGGTGCAAGGCTATGTCTTTGCCGCCTTCCGGGGGCTGGCGGCGCTTGCCCGTCGCCGTGGCGAGGACGAGAGAGCCGATCACTGGGACAGCCTCGCCGAGGCCATTCGGGCGGCGGTGGAACGCGATTTCTGGCTCGACGACCTCGGCTTCTATGCCCTTGCGATCGACGGTGCCGGCGAGCCCTGCAAGGTGCGAACCTCGAATGCGGGCCATCTCCTCCTTGTCGGGCTTCCGGAGCCGGCGCGGGCGCAAATGGTCGCCGATCAGCTGCTTTCCGCCTCCTTCCATTCCGGCTGGGGGCTGAGGACGCTTGCCGACGATGCCGTGTTCTTCAACCCGATGTCGTACCACAATGGCTCGATCTGGCCGCATGACACCGCCATGTGCGGCGCCGGGCTGGCGCGCTATGGCGAGCGCGACAGCGTGGTCCGCCTGATGAGCGGTACGTTCGAATCCGCTGTCCATTTCAACATGCGGTTGCCGGAACTGTTCTGCGGCTTTACCCGCGCGCCGGGCGAAGCACCGATCGCCTATCCCGTCGCTTGCCTGCCGCAAGCGTGGTCGGCGGGATCCGCCTTCATGCTGATGCAGGCCTGCCTCGGCCTGGAAATCGATGGCTGGGATGGCGAAATCCGCGTCACCCGTCCGAGGCTGCCGATCGGCATCGACACACTCACGCTGCGACATCTGGGCGTCGGCGAAAGGGTGGTCGATCTCACGTTCCAGCGTGTCGGCGACCGGGTCGTCGCTTTCCTGGCCGACCGGCATGAAGGCCTGGTGCCGCTCATCGTCAGAACATGATCCGATCCAGATTGGCTGGAACCGATCGCTGCCTTGTGCGTTGCACAATACAGGTCCGGGCGCCGACCAGGTTGCCGGCGGATAGTTTCTAGTCGGAAACACGAACAAAAAAGGCCGCCGAACGGCCTGAGGTGAGTTGGCATTCCAATGACAGATTATGGTGCGGACCTGCTCTGGGTTCTGATCCTCGCGAGCCTTTGTCTTTCCGCTCTTGCCGTTTTCTTCTCCATATCGCGGCAACGCCGCAGCCACCCTCCAACGGTTGCACATCCAGCCGGCGAGGACGTGGCCGCGGAAGCGGCGCGCAAGGTGATACGGGAGTTCGAAAAGAACGGCCAATCAGCCGATGCCGCCCTGGTGACGTGGTCGCCCGAGACATTGCGCAAGATCCTGGCTGACGATCTGCCCGATGCGCAGGTCATCGTGGTCTCCAACCGCGAACCATACATCCACAACGTCAGAGGCAATGGCGTCGAACTGCTCGTGCCGGCCAGCGGGCTGGTTTCGGCGCTGGAGCCGATCACCCGCGCCTGCGCCGGCACCTGGATAGCCTATGGCGGAGGCACCGCGGACCGTCTCATGGTCGACGAGGACGACCGGGTCCAGGTGCCACCCGGCAATCCGTCCTACACGCTGCGCCGGGTCTGGCTGACGGAGGAGGAGCATCAGGGCTACTATCTCGGCTTTGCCAATGAGGGCCTGTGGCCGCTTTGCCATATCGCCTTCACCCGGCCGATCTTTCGCGCCTCGGACTGGGAGGCCTATGAAGCCGTAAACCGGAAGTTCGCCGATACGGTGGTGGCCGAAGCACGCAACGAGCGGCCGATCGTGCTGGTCCAGGACTATCACTTCGCGCTGCTGCCGCGGATGATCCGCGAGCGCCTGCCCGAGGCTATCGTCATCACCTTCTGGCACATCCCGTGGCCGAACTCGGAAGTCTACAGCATCTGTCCATGGCGTGAGCGCATCCTCGAAGGACTACTCGGCAGCTCGATCATCGGTTTCCACACCCAGTTCCATGCCAACAATTTCACCGAGAGTGTCGATCGCTTCCTGGAAAGCCGTATCGAGCGGGCGGATGCGGCCATCTCCTATGGCGGGCAGACGACGCTGGTGCACGCCTATCCCATCTCGATAGAGTGGCCGGCGGACCTTCTGGCAAGATTGCCTGATGTCGATGACTGCCGCGCCCGCCTGCGCGCCAGGTTCGCATTGAAAGCGGATGTGAAGCTGGGCGTCGGCGTCGAACGTCTCGACTACACCAAGGGTATTCTGGATCGCCTCCAAGCGCTGGACGAATTGTTCAGGCGATACCCGGAATGGATCGGAAAGGTGGTCGTCCTGCAGATCGCGGCACCGAGCCGCGGCACGCTCCCGGCCTACAGGCAGCTCTACGACGAATGCCACCGTTATGCTGAAGAGCTCAACGAGCGCTATGGCAGCGACGGCTACAGGCCGGTGATCATGGTGGCCGAACATCACACGCAGGAACAGGTCTATGAGATCTATCGTGCCGCCGACATCTGCATGGTCACCAGCCTGCATGACGGCATGAACCTGGTCGCAAAGGAATTCGTTGCGGCGCGCAACGACGAACAGGGCGTCTTGATGCTCAGCACATTCGCCGGTGCCTCGCGCGAATTGCTGGAGGCGCTGATCGTCAACCCCTACGATGCCGCCATGATGAGCGAGGCTCTGCTGCAGGCGCTGACGATGACGCCGGATGAGCAGCGCGAGCGCATGCGGCCGATGCGGCAGATGGTCCGCGACAACAACGTCTATCGCTGGGCCGGCAGCATGCTTCTAGATGCGGCACGCTTGCGCAAGCGCGGTGACGTCGATCGGGCAACCGGCACTGGCGACCGACAGCCTCCGAGCGCCGACAATGTCGTTTCCATGTTCGAGCGCAAACGGCTGGCAATGTCATGAGCGAGACTCTGCGAAAGCCACAGACTGTGCTGGCCGGCGAATGGGCGCTGTTCCTCGACATTGACGGCACCCTGCTGGAACATGCGGAACACCCGGACGCCGTCTCGGTCAGCGCCGACCTTCGCTCTTTGCTGCAAGGCCTGGATCACAAGTTAAACGGGGCATTGGCTGTTATCACGGGCCGCTCGGTTGCGGCAGTGGATGAGCTTTTTCAGCCTTTGAAGCTGCGCGCGGCCGGGCTTTATGGCCTGGAACACAGGCTCCTGCCGGATGACCAAGTCGAAGTCGCTGGAGAGCCGGCGGATATTGCGGCCCTTGCCGACGAGATTGAGGCCGAGCTCGGTCGTGGGCAAGCCTATATCGAACGCAAGGGCCGGGTGCTGGCCATCCATACGCGCGCTGCCCCGCATTTGCTTCCGCGCGCGACGCAGCTTGTCGAGCAGGCGCTGGCCAGCCTGCCCGAGGGCTACCGGGTGGTTGCCGGCAATGCCGGCGTGGAACTGTTGCCGCTCGAGGCAGCCAAGGGTGCCGCGATCCGGCGGTTCATGGGCATAGCGCCCTTCACAGGCCGCCGCCCGGTCTTCCTGGGCGACGACACGCCAGACGAAAACGGCTTCGAAGCCGTCAACGATGCCGGCGGCATATCGATACGGGTCAAACCACCCGCGCATACCGCCGCACGGTACGGCCTTGACGGCGTTGCAGAAACGCTCGCCTGGCTGAGGGGTCAACTTTAGATCCAGCCGAGGGGCGCAACCGGGGCTTGGGGCGATGTGGATCAAGCCGCAAATCGGAGGCCGCCATCGCAGGTCAGCACCTGACCGGTCATGAAGCCGTTGGAGACGAGAAAGGCAATTGCGTCGGCGACGTCGTCGGCGCGGCCGATGCGGCCGACCGGGGTCTTGCCGGCATATTCGGCAAAGAGCGCCTGCCGCTGCTCCTCGGCCAGAAAATCCCACCAGGGCGTGTCGATAACGCCGGGCGCCACGACATTGACGCGCAGCGGCCTCAGCTCCACCGCCAGGATCGGCACGACGGTCAAAAGCATGCCGTTGATGGCGGCGATGCCGGCGACGCCCGGCGTCGCGAGCTGAGCCGATACTGCCGAGATGAAGGTGGCCGATCCACCCTTGTTCAGCGTCGGCAAGGCGGCCTGCAGGCATGACAGTTGCGGGCGGACTTTCTCGTCGACGCCGCTGCCGATATCGGTCAGGTCAAGCGTCTGGAAGGGGCCAAGGCCCTTGCCGCCGCTGGCCGCCAGGACCAAGGTGGTCGAAGGGGCCGAGGCGTTCGAAGAACTGGCTGACTTCGTCCGGCTTCGAGGCATCGAACGCAGCCTTCTCGACGGCCCCGCCGAGGCTCTTCCACGCGCCGTTGAGCCTATCCTGGTTGCGCCCGGTGATGGTCACCTTCATGCCGGGGCCAATCAGCTTGCGCGCCGTCGCCAGACCGATGCCGGACGAGCCGCCGATGACGACGGTGTGCTGGATTGTCGTGGTCATGAATGCTGTTCGTTCGATGTTGGGGAGGCGAGGCCGACGAGGTCGAGGCTCAAAGCTCGCAATTGTTGTCTAGCCTTGGCGTCGTAGGCCTGGGCGTCGGCGCGGGATTCCCGCAGGCCGTCGAAATAGAGGCCGCTGCGTCCGTCCAGCGCCGATGAAGTCGCAAGATTGAGGATAGCGTCGGCACCGGTTTCGACCGAACTCCATGGGGTGACGCCTGCCTGGCGGACCATGGTGGTGTCCATGTAGCTGGCCGGATGCAGCGCGTTCACGGTAACGCCTGTCCCTTTCAGCTCCTGCGCAAGGTCGACTGTGAACAGGATCTGCGCCAGCTTGCTCTGGCAATAGGCGCGCACGCCGTCGTAGCTGCGGGTCAGCATGACATCGCCGAAGTCGATCGCCTGCTGTCCAGCCGAGGCAACGTTGACGATGCGCGCCGGAGCGCTTGCTTTCAGCAATGGCAGAAGTTCCGATGTCAGCAGGAAGCCGGCGAGATAGTTGACGGCAAAGCGCAGTTCGTAGCCGTCGGCGCTGATCTGCCTTTTGGCACCTTGGCCGGCAGTGCCGATGCCGGCATTGTTGATGAGGATGTCGAGGCGGTCCGTCCTGGCGCGCACGGCCTCGGCGAGGCGGCGCACCTCGGTCAGGGAGGAGAGGTCGGCGACCAGCAGCTCGGCCTTGCCGCCGGCGGCTTCGATGTCGGCGACGGTCGTCTTACCGCGCGTCGCATCGCGACCATGCACCAGCACACGGGCACCATCAGCGCCGAGCCTTTGCGCGACGACACGGCCGACGCCGTCGGTCGACCCGGTGACGAGGATTGTCTTGTCTTTGAGTTCCATGTTCGGAGCCTCCCTTCTGTTGCTCTGAACGGAAGATGGGACAGCCAGCGCGCGTCAAACAGTTCAAACTTTATCCTGGTATCAATACTGCTATATTAGCCTCATGGAATCCCAACCTCACTCTGCTCCCACGCACTCCGCCGAAGACAGCCGCCGGCGCGAGCTGGGCGCTTTCCTGCGCTCGCGCCGCGAAAGGCTGACGCCATCGGCCACAGGCATTGCCACCGGCCTCAGGCGGCGCACGCCCGGGCTGCGGCGCGAGGAGGTGGCGATGATCGCCGGCGTCGGCACGACCTGGTACACATGGCTGGAACAGGGGCGGGACGTCAGGCCCTCGGTCGAAGTGCTGACGGTGCTTGCCGAGGCGCTGCGCCTCGATGCCGCCGAAAAGCAGCATCTGTTCATCCTCGCCGGCCGCCAGCAGCCGGAGCGTCGCGCCGTGGCGCCGGAAAAGGTCGACGGCCCCTTGCTGCACATGCTGCAGAGCCTGGTGCTGCAGCCGGCCTATGTCGTCGGCCGGCGCTGGGACGTGCTGGCCTGGAACCCGGCGGCGGTGGCGGTGTTCGGCGACTATGGTCTGCTGGAGGGTGATGCCCGCAACATCGTCCACATGGTCTTCACCAATCCGCACCACCGGCGGCTGCTGGTCGACTGGGAGCAACTGGCGCGCATGGTGCTGGCCTCGTTCCGGGCCGCAAGCGCCAGATATGTCGGCGATCCGGATTTCGAGCGGCTGATCGAGTTGATGACGCGCTCAAGCCCGGAGTTTCGCGCCTGGTGGCCGCAGCGCGACGTGGCGCACCGATTGTCGGGGGTGAAGCATGTCAGGCATCCGAGCGCTGGCGGCATGACGTTCGAGCATATGACCTTGTCGGTGGGCGACGGCTCCGACATGAAGCTGATCGTCTACACGCCGCTTGCCGAGCAGAACTCGATCGCAAAGCTGCAGACATTGCTGGATGCGCTGCCGGCCGAACGGCGCAGCGCCTGATAGCCGCCGAACGTTAGTTTTTCGGCTTCAGCCCGTCGAGGAACAATTGCTCCAGATAACGGGCGGCATCCTCGAAACGGCCATCGCCGCCGCGGTCGGGGCCGAGCACGGCTCGGACCTGGACGTCGAAATCGGCATAGTGCTGCGTCGTTGCCCAGATCGAGAAGATCAGATGCCAGGGGTCGGTCCTGGCGATCTTGCCGGCGCGCATCCAGCTCTTGATGACGGCGGCCTTTTCATCGACCAGCGTTTTCAGTTCACCCGCCAGCAGCGGCATGATGCGCGGCGCCCCTTGCAGGATCTCGTTGGCGAACAGCCGGCTCTCGCGCGGAAAATCGCGTGCCATTTCGAGCTTGCGCCTGATGTAGTTGCGCAATTCGGTCATGGGATCGCCGATGTCGTCCAGCTCTCGCAGCGGCGCCAGCCAGGTGTCGAGCAGGCGCTGCATCAACGTCTCGTGGATGTCCTCCTTGCGGCGGAAATAATAAAGCAGGTTCGGCTTCGACATGCCGGCGGCTTCGGCTATCTGGTCGATGGTCGAGCCGCGAAAGCCGTTGGTGGAGAAAACCTCGAGCGCCGCCTCCAGGATGAGTTCGCGCTTTTCCTGCTGGATGCGGGTGCGGCGAGGGGCGTCCGTGCTGGTGGTCACCGTTGCCAGCCCTCGCTTTGCCAAACCTCGCGTTCAAGGTCATCTGGACCAATTCTCTGGACCAGTTTTTCCTTGGCCTGTGGAACGCACTTCAGGTGCCGCATTTCCGCTAGTAATCCCTTGACCGCCGACAGGGCGGTGCTAACGTTTGTCCAATCGGTCAAAAATTTGCGTAGCACGAAATCGCAACGAAGACCAAGCGTTGGGCGCACCGAAACAATTTACAAGGGGAAGTCTTGGTCATGTCCAACCGGCTGAAAGTCACGCCGAACGATCTCAGTGCATTCTGGATGCCGTTCACGGCAAACCGGCAGTTCAAGCAGGCGCCGCGCATGATGGTGTCCGCCAAGGACATGCATTACACCACCAGCGATGGCCGCAAGGTGCTGGACGGCACCGCGGGTCTGTGGTGCGTCAATGCCGGCCACTGCCGGCCGAAAATCACCGAGGCCATCCAGCATCAGGCCGCCGAGCTCGACTACGCGCCGGCCTTCCAGATGGGCCATCCGATCGTCTTCGAACTGGCCAACCGCCTGGTCGACCTCGCGCCGAAGGGCATGGACCATGTCTTCTTCACCAATTCCGGCTCGGAATCGGTCGAAACGGCGCTCAAGATGGCGATCGCCTATCACCGCGCCAAGGGCGAGGGCTCGCGCACCCGTCTGATCGGCCGCGAGCGCGGCTATCACGGCGTTAATTTCGGCGGTATCTCGGTCGGCGGCATCGTCTCCAATCGCAAGATGTTCGGCACGCTGCTCGGCGGCGTCGACCACATGGCGCACACGCATCTGCCCGAGAAGAACGCATTCACCAAAGGCGTGCCGGAGCATGGCGCGGAACTGGCCAACGAGCTGGAGCGCATCGTCGCCCTGCATGACGCCTCGACCATCGCCGCCGTCATTGTCGAGCCGGTCGCCGGTTCCACCGGTGTGATCCTGCCGCCCAAGGGCTATCTGCAGAAGCTGCGCGAAATCTGCACCAAGCACGGCATACTTTTGATCTTCGACGAGGTCATCACCGGCTTCGGCCGTCTCGGCACGCCGTTCGCCGCCGACTATTTCGGCGTCACGCCCGACATCATGACCACCGCCAAGGGCGTCTCCAACGGCGTCATCCCGATGGGCGCGGTGTTCGTGAAGAAGGAAATCCACGACGCCTTCATGACCGGCCCCGAGCACATGATCGAGTTCTTCCACGGCTACACATATTCGGGCAATCCGATCGCCTGCGCGGCGGCCTTGGGCACGCTCGATACCTACAAGGAAGAGGGCCTGCTCACCCGTGGCGAGGAACTGGCGCCCTATTGGGAAGACGCACTGCATTCGCTGAAGGGCGAGCCGAACGTCATCGATATCAGAAACATCGGCCTGATCGGCGCGATCGAACTGGCGCCGATCGCCGGCCAGCCGACCAAGCGGGCCTTCTCGGCCTTCGTCAAGGCGTTCGAGCGCGGCGCGCTGATCCGCACCACCGGCGACATCATCGCGCTGTCGCCGCCGCTGATCATCACCAAGGGCCAGATCAACGAATTGATCGACCATGTGCGGGATGTCCTGCGCTCGATAGACTAATCTGCCTATACCTGGACGGGTGGCGACGGGAACCGCCGCCCGCCCAGGACATGAAATGAGAGGACTTGGCATGGCCGCACCCGGCGAGAATCTGCGAATCAATTCAGACCGTTTGTGGGATTCGATAATGGAGATGGCGAAGATCGGCCCCGGCATTGCCGGCGGCAACAATCGCCAGACCGTAACCGACGAGGACGGCGAGGGCCGGCATCTGTTCAAGCGCTGGTGCGATGCGGCCGGGCTCGACATGGGCGTCGACGAGATGGGCACGATGTTTGCCCGCCGCGAAGGCGCCGATCCAAGCCTGCCGCCGGTCTATGTCGGCAGCCATCTCGATACGCAGCCGACCGGCGGCAAGTATGACGGCGTGCTCGGCGTGCTGGGCGGGCTTGAGGTGGTGCGCTCGCTCAACGATCTCGGCATCAAGACCAAACATCCGATCGTCGTCACCAACTGGACGAACGAGGAAGGCGCACGCTTTGCCCCGGCAATGATGGCATCCGGCGTGTTTGCCGGTGTGCTCGACCAGGCCGACGTCTATGAGCATGTCGACAAGCAAGGCAAGAAATTCGGCGAGGAGCTTGAACGCATCGGCTGGAAGGGCACTGAGAAGGTCGGCGACCGCAAGATCCATGCCTTCTTCGAACTGCATATCGAGCAGGGACCGATCCTCGAGGACGAGGGCATCGACATCGGTGTCGTCACCCACGGGCAAGGGCTGAAGTGGCTGCAGGTGACGCTGACCGGCAAGGAGGCCCACACTGGTTCGACGCCGATGCCGAAGCGCCGCAATGCCGGGCTGGGCATGGCGCGTGTGATCGAACTGGTGCACGAGATCGCCATGGACTACCAGCCCGACGCCGTCGGCGCGGTCGGCCATATGGAGGTGTTTCCCAATTCGCGCAACATCATCGCCGGCCGCACCTTCTTCACCATCGACATCCGCTCGCCCGAAAAGGAAGTGCTGGATGCGATGGACGGCCGCATCCGCGAAGGCATCGACACGATCTGCGAGGCGCTCGACATCCAGTACAAGATCGAGCAGGTCGGCGCTTTCGACCCTGTCACCTTCGACGCCGGCTGCGTCAAGGCGATACGCGATGCCGCCGAACGCCTCGGCTATACGCACCGCAACATCGTCTCCGGCGCCGGCCACGATGCCTGCTGGATCAATCGCGTTGCGCCGACCGCGATGGTGATGTGCCCTTGCGTCGACGGGCTCAGCCACAACGAGGCCGAGGACATCTCCAAGGAATGGGCGTCGGCTGGTGCCGACGTGCTGTTCCATGCCGTGGTGGAGACGGCTGTCATCGTGGAGTGAGCTTACAAATCCGCATTCCAAACGCCGCTCGCAAAGAAGCGCGAAGAGAACAAGGGAACAAGACATGACCAAAGTTATCAAGAACGGCACCATCGTCACTGCCGACCGCACGTGGAAGGCCGATGTGCTGGTCAAGCACGGCAAGATCGTCGCCATCGGCTCGGACCTGCATGGCGACCACGAATTCGATGCCACCGGCTGCTATGTCATGCCGGGCGGCATCGATCCGCATACCCATCTCGAAATGCCGTTCATGGGCACCTATTCGGCCGATGATTTCGAATCCGGCACACGCGCGGCGCTCGCGGGCGGCACCACGATGGTTGTCGATTTCTGCCTGCCGGCGCCGCAGCAGTCGCTGCTGGAAGCCTTGCAGATGTGGGACAACAAAACCTCGAAAGCATCCTGCGACTATTCCTTCCACATGGCGATCACTTGGTGGGGCAAGCAGGTGTTCGACGAGATGGCCACCGTCGTCGACAAGGGCATCACGTCGTTCAAGCATTTCATGGCCTACAAGGGCGCGCTGATGGTCGACGACGACGAGATGTATGCCTCGTTCCAGCGTTGCGCCGACCTTGGCGCGCTGCCGCTGGTGCATGCCGAGAATGGCGATGTGGTTGCAGCCCTGTCACAGAAGTTGCTTGCCGCCGGCAACAATGGCCCCGAGGGTCATGCCTATTCGCGGCCACCGGAAGTGGAAGGCGAGGCGACCAACCGCGCCATCATGATCGCCGACATGGCGGGCGTGCCGCTCTATGTCGTGCATGTCTCCTGCGAGCAGAGCCACGAGGCGATCCGCCGGGCGCGGCAGAAGGGCATGCGGGTGTTCGGCGAGCCGCTGATCCAGCACCTGACGCTCGACGAGAGCGAGTATTTCAACAAGGACTGGGACCATGCGGCGCGCCGCGTCATGAGCCCGCCTTTCCGCAACAAATTGCACCAGGATTCGCTGTGGGCCGGCCTGCAGGCGGGTTCGTTGCAGGTGGTGGCGACCGACCATTGCGCCTTCACAACCAAGCAGAAACGCAACGGCGTCGGCGATTTCACCAAAATCCCGAACGGCACCGGCGGGCTGGAAGACCGCATGCCGGTGCTGTGGACCACCGGCGTCAACACCGGCCGGCTGACGATGAACGAGTTCGTCGCCGTGACCTCGACCAACATCGCCAAGATCCTCAACATGTACCCGAAGAAAGGCGCCATCGTCGAAGGCGCTGACGCCGACATCGTCGTCTGGGATCCGAAACGCAAGAAGAAGATCTCGTCGAAGAAGCAGCAATCTGTCATCGACTACAATGTCTTCGAAGGGTTCGAGGTGACCGGCCTGCCGCGCTTCGTGTTCTCGCGCGGCGAGTTGTCGATCCAGGAGGCCGAGGTCAAGGCCAAGCCGGGGCACGGCGAGTTTGTCGGCCGTGAGCCGAACGCGGCGGTCAACCGGGCGCTGTCGACGTGGAAGGAAATTTCCGCGCCGCGCAAGGTCGAACGCACCGGCATCCCGGCGACCGGGGTTTGAGCTTGGAGCGCTCGGCCGCGCTTATTTCGTTGGTCCTGGCTGCAGCTGTCGCTGGCCCAGCAGCAGCGAGCGGCGTGCTGGCCGGCTCCTGGGGCAACGATGTTGGCTGCGCCGGCGTCAAGGCCGGCTATCGGGACAGCGATGCCTATATCGTGCTGACCGCCGAGGGCATCGAGACCTATGGCAGCGGCTGCCGGTTCGCGCAGCAATTGACGTCGGTGCTGGGTGCCCAATCGGTGGCTTCGACCTGTTCCGCCGAGGGCGAGGCGGGGACGACGATCGAAACAATCGTGGTCACCAACAAGGGTGAGGATGGTTTCTTCGTCTCCATTCCGGGCCTTGAAGAAATGGGGCCGCTGCAATCATGTTCGTGACGTGGGGCGTTGGCATGCGCGGTTTTGGTCTGTCCCTTGCGATGGCGCTCGTGCTGGCTGCCGGTCAGGCTTCGGCGGCAGGCATCGATCTATCCAAGCCCTATGGCAACAAGTCCGGCTGCATCAACAAGAACGGCCAGGAAGTCTATGCCGAGGACATGCTGCTGCTGACGGACACGGATCTGGTCACCGTGGCAAGCGCCTGCACCTTTACCGACAAGCAGGCGAAATCGGACGGTTCGCTGGTCATCAAGGCGCAATGCGAGGCCGAAGGTGAGGATGGGCAGTCGCCGGCAGAGTTCACCGTCAAGCAAAGCCCCAAGAGCGCCAAGAAGCTGGTGATCACCGATGCGGACGGTAATGTCATGGGGGAAGTCTCCCGGTGCCGATGACGATCAAGTTCCCATCGGCTTCAAGCGACCAGCGCATCCAGTTCCGGCAGCAGGACGACGCTTTCCTGTTCGTTGGGATCGGTGCGGGCAATGACGGCCGAAGACGGGGCGCTGCTGAGATTGGCCGGCAGATGCGGCACGCCGGCCGGAATGTAGAAGAGGTCGCCGGCCTTGACGACGATATGATGCTCCAGCCGGTCGCCATACCACGTATGGACTTCGCCGGAGAGCACGTAGATCGCCGTTTCATGGTTCTCGTGCATGTGCGCCTTGGCGCGGGCGCCGGGCGGCATCGTCAGTATGTGCATGCAGATGCCGGAGGAACCGACGGTTTCAGTGGCGATGCCGGCGAAATAGGTCAATCCCTGCTTGCCTTCATAAGTGGTTTCAGGGCGGATAAGATGACAAGTGGGCGACATCGGGGAAAACTCCGGGCGTCGATTGAGTGGGACAAATTAGTGGGACTGGGGCCAATGGGACAGGGGCGAGTGGAAAACAACATCGCAATAAAAGCAATCGGATTCCGGTCGGCGCCGCAGTGGCGGGAACAGGCAGGCAGCAAGCGATGACGGGGATTTCGCCAGCCGTCGTCGCGGCAAGCCAACTCGGACTGACGTTCCAGACCAATGACGGGCCGGTGCAGGCGCTGTCCAATGTCGACCTGACCATCGGCAAGGGAGAGTTCGTCTCCTTCATCGGGCCGTCGGGCTGCGGCAAGACCACCTTGCTGCGCGTCATCGCCGATCTGGAGAAGCCAACCTCGGGGACGATTTCGGTCAACGGCATGACGCCCGAACAGGCGCGTGAGAAACGCGCCTATGGCTATGTCTTCCAGGCCGCGGCGCTGTTTCCGTGGCGCACCATCGAGCGCAATGTCGGGCTGCCACTGGAGATCATGGGTCTGTCCAAGGCGGAGCAGGCGGAGCGCATCAATCGCACGCTCGACCTCGTCAACCTCTCAGGTTTCGAGAAGAAATATCCCTGGCAGCTTTCTGGCGGCATGCAGCAGCGCGCGTCAATCGCCCGGGCCCTGGCCTTCGACGCCGACCTTCTGTTGATGGACGAGCCATTCGGCGCGCTGGACGAGATCGTGCGCGACCACCTCAACAAGCAATTGCTGGAACTGTGGGGACGCACCAACAAGACCATCTGCTTCGTCACCCACTCCATTCCCGAAGCCGTGTATCTGTCGACACGCATCGTCGTCATGTCGCCACGCCCGGGCCGCGTTACTGATGTCATCGAATCGACGCTGCCGAAGGAGCGGCCGCTCCACATCCGCGAGACGCCGGAATTCCTGGCGATCGCAGCCCGCGTCCGCGATGGTCTGCGGGCAGGGCACAGTTATGAAGATTGAGGCGGCGCGCTAGATGGACAGCTTCCGCGACAAGCTCGTTCCGGTGACCTCGATCCTCGCTGGCGTGGTCGTGCTCTGGTACGTTTTCGCCGTTATCCTCAACACGCCGTTCCAGCGCGATCTCGACCGGCGCGCCGGTGAAACCCCTGCCTTGAGCGAATTCATCGGCAAGACGCTGTCGCAGCCGAAGCCGACGCTGCCGGCGCCACATCAGGTGGCGGTCAATTTCTTCGAGAACACCTTTCTGCGCCCCGTCACGTCGAGCCGCAGCCTCGTCTACAATGCCTGGGTGACACTGTCGTCGACGCTGCTTGGCTTTGCTTTCGGCACGGGGCTCGGCATTATCATCGCCGTCGGCATCGTGCATGTGGCGACGCTCGACCGCAGCTTGATGCCGTGGATCATCGCCTCGCAGACCATTCCCATCCTGGCGGTGGCGCCGATGATCATCGTCGTGCTGGCGGCGGTTGGCATCACCGGGCTCATCCCGAAGGCGATGATCTCGACCTATCTGTCGTTCTTCCCGGTGACCGTGGGCATGGTGAAGGGCCTGCGCTCGCCGGAGATCATGCATCTAGACCTGATGCACACCTACAATGCCAGCGCGTCGCAGACCTTCTGGAAGTTGCGCGTGCCGGCCTCGGTGCCGTTCCTGTTCACATCGATGAAGGTGGCCGTGGCGGCGAGCCTGGTCGGTGCCATCGTCGGCGAACTGCCGACCGGTGCGGTCGCCGGCATCGGTGCCAAGCTACTGGCCGGCGCCTATTACAGCCAGTCTATCGACATCTGGTCGGCGCTGGTCGCAGGTTCGGTGGTGGCCGCACTACTTGTCATGGTGGTCGGCATAGCTGGGCGCATCGTCGACCGCGCCATGGGCGGGAGGCCGGCATGAACTGGCTGAAACCCTCGTGGCAAGCGGTGCTCGCCATCGCACTGTGCCTGATCGCTGTGGCGCTCGGCGCGATGTCGAAGCCCGAAGCGGCAGCGCTTGCCGACCCGGCAGTCAGCTTCAACTACCCCTACCTCACAACGAAGGGCTTGATCTTCGGCCTGGCCGTGCTGGCGGCGCTGATCTCGATGACCAGGATTCCGCCCCTTGCAGAGGCGGTGGTGCTGTTTGTCGGCGCCCACCTCGTCGCATGGTTGCTGATATCGGGCATAACCGGTTTTGAAGGCACGGCACTGGCGCCGTACTTTT
The DNA here is from genome assembly GCF_056403835.1 of Mesorhizobium sp. P2_E6. Classification (NCBI taxonomy): domain Bacteria; kingdom Pseudomonadati; phylum Pseudomonadota; class Alphaproteobacteria; order Hyphomicrobiales; family Phyllobacteriaceae; genus Mesorhizobium; species Mesorhizobium sp. P2_E6. The sequence continues at coordinate 469,617 of NZ_JBFUEQ010000003.1, read as the reverse complement.
TGCTGCTCACTGCTGCCTGGCTGCTCGGCTGGCGCTGCGTCGCCGTCCTGTCGGAGCTTCGCCCGATGGCGAACTGGGCCCGGAGCGCGCTGCGCCTGATCATCCCCGCCATTTTCGGCGCCTGGATCCTGATCATCTGGGAAGCCGTGACGCGGGGCGCCGGCATTCCCTTCATCCTTTTGCCGCCGCCAAGCGCCATCGGCGCGCGCATCGCCAACTCGCTGCCGGTGCTCGGCGCCGATGTCCGGCAGACCATCTTCAAGGCGGTGATCTTCGGGTATGTCGTGGGCAGCGGTGCCGGCTTCATCACCGCGATCCTCGCCGATCGCGTACCGTTCCTGCGCCGCGGGCTCTTGCCGATCGGCAACATGGTCTCGGCGCTGCCGATCATCGGCGTCGCCCCAATCATGGTCATGTGGTTCGGCTTCGATTGGCAATCCAAGGCGGCCGTCGTCATCATCATGACCTTCTTCCCGATGCTGGTGAACACGGTGGCTGGGCTCGCCGCGTCCGGCCATATGGAGCGCGACCTGATGCGCACCTACGCATCGGGCTACTGGCAGACGCTGCTGAAACTCCGGCTGCCGGCAGCAGCGCCCTTCATCTTCAATGCGCTGAAGATCAACTCGACGCTGGCGCTGATCGGCGCCATCGTCGCCGAGTTCTTCGGTACGCCTGTCGTCGGCATGGGCTTCCGCATCTCGACCGAGGTCGGGCGGATGAACATCGACATGGTCTGGGCCGAAATCGCAGTTGCAGCACTTGCGGGTTCGGTCTTTTATGGTGTGGTCGCTCTTGTCGAAAGAGCCGTCACGTTTTGGCATCCCTCTGTCCGTGGTGGATAGGGCGGTGGGTTTAAGGGTACTAACTTCAGAGGGTAAAAAGATGAAAAGACTGATTATTCCTGTCCTGGCCGGCGCAATGTCGCTAGCCGCTTTCCAGGCAATGGCCGCCGACAAGGTGACGTTGCAACTGAAATGGGTCACGCAGGCCCAGTTTGCCGGCTACTATGTTGCCAAGGCCAAGGGTTTCTACGAGGCCGAAGGTCTCGACGTCGACATCAAGCCGGGCGGTCCCGACATTGCGCCCGAGCAGGTGATCGCCGGCGGCGGCGCCGACGTCATCGTCGACTGGATGGGTGGTGCGCTGGCCGCTCGCGAAAAGGGCGTGCCGCTGGTCAACATCGCCCAGCCGTTCAAGAAGGCCGGCATGGAACTGGTCTGCCCGAAGGACGGCCCGATCAAGACCGAAGCCGACTTCAAGGGCCACACGCTCGGCGTCTGGTTCTTCGGCAACGAATATCCGTTCTACGCCTGGATGAACAAGCTCGGCCTGAAGACCGAAGGCGGCCCGGATGGCGTCACGGTTCTGAAGCAGAGCTTTGACGTGCAGCCGCTGATCCAGAAGCAGGCCGACTGCATCTCGGTGATGACCTATAACGAGTACTGGCAGCTGATCGACGCCGGCTACAAGCCGGAACAGCTGACGGTGTTCAACTATTCGGCAATGGGCAACGACCTGCTCGAGGACGGGCTCTATGCGTCGGAAGATAAGCTCAAGGATCCGGCGTTCGAGGACAAGATGGTGCGTTTCGTGCGCGCCTCGATGAAGGGCTGGAAATACGCCATCGACAACAATGACGAGGCCGCAGGCATCGTCATGGACGGTGGCGGCCAAGACGAGAACCACCAGAAGCGGATGATGAGCGAAGTCGCCAAGCTGATCGACAATGCCGACGGCAAGCTCGATCCGGCGACCTACGAGCGCACCGCCAAGGCGCTGCTCGACCAGAAGATCATCACCAAGGAGCCGAAAGGCGCCTACACCACCGCCATCACCGACAAGGCGGTCAAGTAAGCCTAGCCGGCAATATCTTGATATTGACAAACGGCGCCTCTGTCAGAGGCGCCGTTCCTTTATGGTGTTCATGACGAAGCTGGTCTCGATCGAGGCGACGCATTTCAGCCGCGCGATCTTTTCCTTGATGAAGCGCTCGTACTGTTCGAGGCTGCCCGTCACCACCTTCAGCACATAGTCGCGCGAACCGGTGACGAGGTGGCATTCCAGCACCTCTTCCCAGCCGCGGATCGCGTCCTCGAACATGACGATCTCGTCCTCGTTCTGACGGCTGAGCCTGACGGTCGCGATGGCGACCATGCTCCAGCCGAAGGCGGCCGGATCGACCAGCGTGGTGTAGCCTCTGATGACGCCGGTCTCCTCCAGCCGCCGCACCCGCCTCAGACAGGGCGACGGCGACAAGCCGATCCGCTCGGCAAGTTCGTTGTTGGTGATGCGGGCGTCGGCCTGCAATTCCTGCAGAATCCTGCGGTCGAAATCATCGGCTATCTTTTGCTGCACTTTCGGCCTCTCCCGGCAATTTGTTGCGAGGATGCAGCCATGTGCGCCCAAAAATAGCAAGGACTGCGCGATGGGGATCGCATAAATTGCCGTGCGACACTCCTCGAAGAAGCAGGAAAAAGCCATGCCCGCGCCACGCCCGTCGAAAACCCATATCGGCAACCACAAGCTCCATCCGGAGACGCTAATGCTGAGCTATGGCTTCGATCCGCAGCTTTCGGAGGGCGCGGTCAAGCCACCGGTGTTCCTGACCTCGACATTCGTGTTCAAGTCGGCGGAAGAGGGACGCGACTTCTTCGACTACACGTCCGGCCGCAAGGAGCCGCCGAGCGGTACGGCGTCCGGTCTGGTCTATTCGCGCTTCAACCATCCCAACAGTGAGATCGTCGAGGACCGGCTCGCGATCTATGAGGGGACGGACGCCTGCATCCTGTTTTCGTCAGGCATGTCGGCGATCGCGACGACACTTCTCGCCTATGCTCGTCCGAGCGACGTCATCCTGCATTCGCAGCCGCTCTATGGTGGTACCGAGACGCTTTTGACGCGCACGCTTTCCGGCTTCGGCATCGGCGCTGTCGGCTTCGCCGACGGCGTCGACGAGACGGCCGTGCGCGCGGCAGCCGACGCTGCAGTCGCGAAGGGCCGTGTCTCGGTCATCCTGATCGAGACGCCGTCAAATCCCACCAACAGCCTGGTCGACATCGCGCTGATGCGCAAGATCGCAGACGAAATCGGCGCGCGCCAAGGGTCGGCGCCGATCATCGTCTGCGACAACACGCTGCTTGGTCCGGTGTTCCAGAGGCCCATCGAACACGGCGCCGATGTATCCGTCTATTCGCTGACCAAATATGTCGGCGGCCATTCCGACCTGATCGCGGGCGCCGCCATGGGCAGCAAGGCGGTCACCAAGCCGATCAAGGCGCTGCGCGGCGCGATCGGCACGCAGCTCGACCCGCATTCCTGCTGGATGCTTGGCCGTTCGCTGGAGACGCTGTCGATCCGCATGGAGCGGGCGAACGACAATGCGCGCATGGTCGCTGAATTCCTGCGCGATCATGCCAAGGTCGAGAAGGTGCATTACCTGCCGTTCCTGCGCGAGGATACGCCGGCCGGCCGCGCCTATAAGGCACAGTGTAGCGGCGCCGGCTCGACCTTCTCCTTCGACATACGCGGCGGACAGAAGGCGGCTTTCGCCTTTCTCAACGGCCTGCAGATATTCAAACTGGCTGTAAGCCTCGGCGGAACGGAATCGCTGGCCAGCCACCCAGCAGCCATGACCCATTCGGGGATACCCTTCGACGTGCGCCAACGTATCGGCGTGCTGGAGACCACGGTCAGGCTGTCGATCGGTGTAGAGCATCCGGACGATTTGATCGCCGACCTGACGCAGGCGCTGGCAGCGGTCTGACCGTCTCCGAGGCGCGCCTAGGCAGCGAGGCGGAGGCGCCGTCGCAGCTTTGAGTTGGATAATCCCAGGAGGGGCGGGCAACCGCCTCTCTCTTTATCGGTCGTCATCACATATGCGTGCGCCGAGGATACTTTTGGCCGGTAGATCGTTGTGGTGATGTATCCATGCGCTGGGGGGCCGCAGGGTGTTTCATCCAACGGAGGTTTCTAAAATGCGCATGCAGTCCATTTCGCCGATCGTTTCGGCACTTGCCGTCACTGTTTCTATCTTCCTTGTCTCGCCGGCCTTGGCCGACACGGAAAAGTTCACTGCGACGCTCGATGGCGGCCAGCAGAGCCCGCCCGTCACAACGAAGGGCAAAGGCACGGCCACTCTCACGTTCGATACGGCCAAGAAGAAGCTCAGCTGGAACGTCAAATATTCCGGTCTCAGCGGGCCGGCGACGGCCGCGCACATTCACGGCCCGGCGGCGATGGGTGAAAACGCCGGACCCGTCATCCCGTTCAAAAAGCTCAAGAGCCCGATCAAGGGATCGGAGACGTTGACCGATACGCAGGCCGCTGACCTCGAGGCCGGCAAATACTACGTCAACGTCCACACCGCCGCCAACAAGGACGGTGAGATCCGCGGCCAGATCGAAAAGGCGAAGTAGGATAACGTCGCCCCGGGGGACTGGGGGACTGAATTACCTCGAAGTTAAGGAACAGCGTCCCCTCCGTCCGGTAGGATGGAGGGGACGCGACGCTGTTCGACCCATGCCGTTGGTGCTCAGGCCTTGTCGCGGATCTGGGTCATCGTCCGGGTCGGCGTGATCGCCTCGGGGTCGAGCCTGATCTCGACGATCGCCGGTTTGCCGCTGGCGCGGGCACGCTCGAAGGCGGAAGCGAAATCCGCGGTCTTCTCGACAGTCTCGCCATGGCCGCCATAGGCGCGGGCCAAGGCCGCAAAGTCGGGGTTCTTGAGATCCGTGGCAACGACGCGGCCGGGATATTCGCGCTCCTGATGCATGCGGATGGTGCCGTAGATGCCATTGTTGACGACGACGACGATGATCGGCAGGTCATACTGGACGGCGGTGGCGAATTCCTGCCCGTTCATCAGGAAGCAGCCGTCGCCGGCAAAGGCAACCACCATGCGATCCGGGAACAGCCCTTTGGCGGCGACCGCGGCAGGGGTGCCATAGCCCATCGAGCCTGACGTCGGGGCTGCCTGCGTGGCGAAGCGGCGCGAGCGGTGGAAGCGATGCACCCAGGTGGCGTAATTGCCGGCGCCGTTGGTGAGGATGGCGTCGTCGGGCAACACCTTTTCGAGGTAGTTCATGATCGGCCCCATCTGGACCGGGCCGGGACCGCTCTCCGGCGGCGTCGACCAGTCGAGATAGGCCGCATGCAGCTTTGGCGTCTCGGCTGCCCAGACGGGCGCGGCGGCCGGCCTGCGCTTGGCGAAGGCTTGAACGAAGGCCGAAGGCGAGGCGTTGATTGCCAGTGTCGGCCGGTAGACGCGGCCGAGTTCGCCGGCATCGGCATGGACATGGACCAGCGTCTGGTCGGGGTAGGGGCTTTTCAGCAGCGTGTAGTCGGACGACGGCATTTCGCCCATGCGGCCGCCGATCAGCAGCACGAGATCGGCCTGCTTGATCGCGGTGGCCAGCTTCGGATTGATGCCGATGCCGACATCGCCGGCATAGTTCGGATGCAGATGGTCGAACAGCATCTGGCGGCGGAAGGAACAGCCGACCGGCAGCGACCACGCTTCGGCGATCGTGCGCATCTGCGCCACGGCCTCGGCATCCCAGCGGGTGCCCCCGAGGATGACGAATGGCCGCTTGGCCCTGGCCAGCAATGCCTCCAGCGCGTCGAGTTCGGCTTCGCCAGGCCGGGTTTCGACCGATGTGTGCGGCAAGGCGATGGGGGCTTCGACGACACTGGTCAGCATGTCTTCGGGAAGCGAGATGACCACCGGGCCGGGGCGGCCCGATGTCGCCACCGCGAAGGCGCGGGTGACGAATTCCGGGATGCGCGAGGCATCGTCGATCTCGACCACCCATTTGGCGATGTCGCCGAAGAAACGCTTGTAGTCGACTTCCTGGAAGGCCTCGCGCTCCTTGGCGTGGCTGGCGACCTGGCCGATGAACAGGATGACGGGAACCGAGTCCTGCATGGCGATGTGGATGCCGGCGGACGCATTGGTAGCGCCGGGCCCGCGGGTGACGAAGCAGATGCCGGGCTTGCCGGTCAGGCGGCCGTGGCAATCGGCCATCATGGCGGCGCCGCCTTCCTGGCGGCAGACGATGGTGCGGATCGCTGAATCGTGCAGCGCGTCGAGCACCGCCAGGTACGATTCGCCAGGCACGCAATAGATGCGGTCGGTGCCGTTGGCTTCGAGTGCGTCGACGATCAGTTGTCCGCCAGTCTTCATTGTCCAGACTTCTCCAGTTCGGCAAGGATTTCTTGCGTGTGCTCGCCGAGGCGCGGCGAGGGACGCTCATAGACGAGCGGCGTGCCGGACATCACCATCGGTGCGCGCACCGATGGCAGAAGATTGCCCTGGCCGTCGTCAAGGTCGAGCCGCATGCCGCGCGCGATCGTCTGCGGGTCGGCAAACATCTGGCCGATCGTGTTGATCGGGCTCGCCGGCACGCTGGCCGCCTCCAGCTTTGCCAGCAGCGGGTCGCGATCAAAAATCTTCAGCGCCTCGATCATGTGCTCGCGCAGCTTGACCCGGTTGGTGACGCGGGCAGGGTTGGTGGCGAAGTCGGGATTTGCGGGCAAATCGTCGAGCCCGACGGCGGCACAGAATTTAACGAACTGGCCGTCATTGCCGACCGCCAGGATGATGTGACCATCCCTGACCGGGACCACCTCGTAAGGCGCGATGTTCATATGCGCATTGCCCATCTGCACCGGCGACTTGCCGGAAACGAGATAGTTGAGGTTCTGGTTGCCGAGCGCCGAGATTTGGGTGTCGAAGAGCGCCATGTCGATGTGCTGGCCGTCGCCAGTCTGTTCGGCATGGCGAAGCGCCGCCTGAATGGCGATGACCGAATAAAGGCCGGTGAAGATATCGGAGATGGCGACGCCGGCCTTTTGCGGCTCGCGGCCGACCTCGCCGGTGATCGACATCATGCCGGCCATGGCCTGGATGATGAAATCATAGCCGGCGCGCGGCGCGTAGGGACCATCCTGGCCGAAGCCGGTGATCGAGCAGTAGACGAGGCGAGGGTTGATCGTCTTCAGGCTGTCGTAATCGAGGCCATATTTCTTGAGGCCGCCGAGCTTGAAGTTCTCAATCAGCACGTCCGACGTCGCGACCAGCCGGCGCACCGTCTCGGCACCCTCGGGCGTCGAGAAGTCGATGGCGATGGAGCGCTTGCCGCGATTGCAGGAGTGGTAATAGGCGGCCGACAGGTTCTCGCCGTCCTTGCCCATGACGAAGGGCGGGCCCCATTTGCGGGTGTCGTCGCCGCCATCGGGGCTCTCGACCTTAATGACATCGGCGCCGAGATCGGCAAGCAATTGCCCGGCCCAAGGTCCGGCAAGGATGCGAGCGAGTTCGACGACGCGGACGCCTTTCAGTGGGGGTTTGGCCATAAATCACCGTGGTTGCTGCAATCACTTTGATTGCTGCGAAAGCAGAGGCTCTATCAAGCCCGGCGGTGGCTGTCACGGCCCTTGCAATGGGCCAAGGTGCCAGTTCGATGCGGATTCGCACCGCTTTGGCCTTATTTTAGCACTCCGTCGGCCCAGGCCGCGAAATCGTCCATGATGATGTCGCGGTTGACCTCGTTCAGGCTTTCGTGGCGGGTGTCGGCGTAAACCTTTGAAACCAGATTCGAAAACCCCATCATGCGCATGCGATTGGCAAGATGGGTGATCCCTTTGCCGTAGTCCGAGGCGGGATCCTTCTCGCCACCGACGACGCTGACTGGGAGATCGCGCCTGATGCCGGCAAAGCCGGCGTCCCTGCCACCATTCAGCGCCATGCCGACGACGTCGCGCCACATCGATACCGAGGCATCCCAGCCGCAGAGCGGATCGGCAATGTACTTCGCCACCTCAGCCTCGTCGCGCGACAGCCAGTCGAACAGCGTGCGGTGATTGGGCACGGCCTTGCCCCAGGCCCGGAAGGTGAGTTTCGGCAGCAGGCGCGATGGGACATCCGAGCCCAGCCGCATCCGTTCCCAGCCAAGAATGCCCAGGGCCAGCTGGCCGAGCAGGCCTTGCGAGAAGTTGCCGTTCCAGATCGCGGCCGCATGAACGCGTGGCGAGTGGTGCAACAGGAAGTTCAGCGCCACGGACGCACCCATCGAATGGCCAAAAAGGATGACCGGCAAGTTCGGCTGTTCGCGGGCGATGAGATCATGGACGGCGCCGACATCGGCGATCACCTTGGCTGAGCCATCCTGGTCGGCGAATTTGCCGAGTGGCGCATCGGGCGCCTTGGTGGCGCCATGGCCGCGATGGTCGTGGACATAGACGTGGTAGCCGCGCGGGCCAAGAAAATCGGCGAAGCGGCCATAGCGCGCGGCGTGCTCTGCCAGCCCGTGATTGATCTGCACGACGGCACGTGGCCTGCCATCGGCCTGCCTGACGAAGAGATTGAGGCTGGCGCCGGTCGGCGAGCGAACCACGCGCTGCTGGCTGAATGACATGCCGCTCGGTCTCCAGGCTCTGCCGCCATCGTGGCGCCGGCTTTGTTTGCGCCGGCACCGGTTTTGCGTCAATCCACCCTGCCTGACTTTCCGCGACGATGTTTCTTGCGTTTGGCCAGCAAAATATCGCAATTCTGACATGGAGACAGCTTCAGTCTGTCGCCCACTTTCTTCAGCCGGGGATTCCTATGCGCATTGGTGTTGTTTTCGGATTGGCCATGCTGGCGGCCTCGCTGGCCGGTGTGGCGCGTGCCGACGTCAAGATGAGGGGCACCTTCGTCGCCGATGCGGCCTGTCCGGCAACGCAAGCCATCAAGAATGGCAAGAATCCGGGCAACGTCTCGACCGATGCTGGACAGAGCTACCAGCTGCTTGCCGGCAACAAGGATGCGCCTACGCATTATCTCATCCTGGTGCCGGGCGCCGATCCGGAGCGCCGCTGGGTGAAGGTCAGCTGCGGCCATGTCTCCGGCAGCAGCGCCGCGACAGTGCCGGCAGCACCTGGTGGGCAAGGCAAGCCGGCGGCGTCGGGAAAGCCTGAATATGTCTTCGCGCTGAGCTGGCAGCCGGCCTTCTGCGAGACCAAGTCGAGCAAGACCGAATGCAAGGCGCAGAGCGCCGGCGATTTCGACGCTACGCATTTCACCTTGCACGGGCTGTGGCCGCAGCCGAACGGCAATTTCTATTGCCAGGCGACAGCGAGCGACAAGGCCAATGACAATCCGGCCCACTGGAAGGACCTGCCACCGGTCAATCTGGATGCCAGCACCCGCACGGAACTCGACCAGGTGATGCCGGGTACCGCCTCCCATCTCGAGCGGCATGAATGGATCAAGCACGGCACTTGCTACGGCAAGAGCCAGCAGGACTATTTCTCCGACGCGCTCAATTTGATGCGCGCGGTGAACAGCTCGCCGGTGCGCGATCTCTTTGCCAAGAACATCGGCGGCAAGCTGACGGCGGACCAGATCCGTGGCGCCTTCGATAGCGCCTTTGGCGCTGGGGCAGGGGACCGGGTGCGGGTCTCCTGCGTCATCGATCCTTCGAGCGGGAGGCGGCTGATCGGCGAACTGACGCTCGGCCTTGCCGGCCCGATCGGGCCCGACAGCTCGCTCAAGGACCTCTTGCTGGCTTCGGTGCCGACCAACAAGGCCGGGTGCCCGACCGGCACCGTTGACGCGATCGGGTTCCAGTAAGCACTGGCTGAACGCCGACGCCTGACTGTCGCCTTGCCTCGTCGTGGTGCTATGCTGCGCCGAGCATCATTCGGGCGGGGGTCTCAATGGTTGGCATGACGAGCAGCGCGCTGGCGCGGCTGGCCTTCTGGGCCAAGGGCATGGTCGCGATCAGCGACGGGCGCATGGAATGGCCGGGTTTTTCCTATAAAGACTCCGAATGGGCGCGCATGCGGACGCTCTCCGAACCGATCGGCGCCGGCACCTACCAGCTGTTCACGATCGTCAATGCGGTGATCTTCATCACTATTGCTTCGCTCGGCATTTTCGGCGTCTTCCTGCCGCTGGCGACAGTGCTGTTTCCCGTTCCGGCCGAGACCAGCGCACTGAAGTTTTCGCTGCTGCTGGCGGCCTGCGCCTTCCTCATCATCGGGCTTGGCCTGCCGATCTCGATGCGCCTCTCGGCAGTGCTGGTGGCCAGCAACGCGGTGCGTGCGGCGCTTGTAGCCGCGCCCGGCGACGAGGCGCTGGCCTCAAAAGTGTCCTGGCAGATCAACCGCATCATGCTGATCATGTGCGGCCTGCTGGTGCCAGGCATCCTGCTGTTCATAGCCTATGACATCGAAGCCGGACCGATCATCACCGCACTGAAATGGCTGGCGATCGCACTGATGGCGGTCTCTACTTTGGCCGGCATTCGGTGGCAGAAAAAGTCGTCGTAAGCTTCACGGGACCGTGCTCTAGATCTGAGCGGATTTGGTCCATGCAACGGCGGCATCGGCCTCGTAGCCGTCCGGCTCGCCAACGACGCGATCGCGTCCGGTCGACTTGGCCTTGTAGAGACGCTGGTCGGCGAGCGCGAACAGATCGGCAAGGCAGCGCGTGGTTTCGCCGACGCTGGAGACGCCGGCGCTGACGGTCAGGTCGAAGCGGCTGGTGTTGGCGGAGGCCTTGACCGCATAGCGAATGCTCTCGCCGAACAGCCTGGCGACCGAGTGCGGACGCGAACTGAGGATGGCGAATTCCTCGCCGCCGATCCGGAACACCTGGTCTTCCGCACTTGCTGCCTCGCCAAGCAGGGCCGCAACGGCTTTCAGCACCTTGTCGCCTTCGGCATGGCCGAAACGGTCGTTGATCGACTTGAAATGGTCGACGTCGATGATCAGCAGGCTGAGCGGCTTCGCCGTTCGCAGGCTGACCTGAACGGCGGCTTCACCATCGCTGTCGAAGCGCCCCCTGTGCAGCAGGCCGGTCAGGCCGTCACGGCCGACATGTTCGACCAGCGCTTCGTAGCGCTCGCGATAGGTCAGCGTGTCGAAGATGTCGGTCAGGCCGCGCGGTAGCGCGATCTGGCGTTCTTCGAACCATCTGAGATAGGCGACGAGCATGGTGCTGTAGGTCAGCGCGGCGACCATCTTGGCAAACCAGCCGCCGAAAAACACCGCGATCGGCGCGCCGGCGACGAAATGCAGCGCGGCGAAGAACCCCGCCTGGTCGAAGGTGAGCACGCAGGCGACCGAAATCAGGATGCGCGCGAACTGTGCCTTGCGCAGGTATCGCCCGAGCTTTTCATAAAGCAGGATGATCAGGATGGCGTCGACGAACAGCAGCGTCGTGCCCCACACCATCAGCCAGCCCATCTCGTCGATGAAACCGATGTCGGGGAGCCTGCCATCGGACAGCGGGGCGATGGCGTGCAGGCGCAACAGCAGCACCAGCCCGATCATCAGCGCATTGCCAAGCAGCAGACCATAGATCGGCTGACGGACGGTGGCGGCGTCCTCCTTCATGTAGAGCAGCAAAAGCATGACCAGCTTGCCGGAAAACAGCACCGCCGAGCCCGGCGAGACCATGCCGAACGGCAAGGCGACGTAAAAGACGCTGGCGAGGTAGGTCTCGAGGAAGTGCATGACGCCAAGCGCGCAGACGAAGACGCCGAGGCCGATGCGCTTCCTGAAGTGGAAAAGCGTCACCATGACGCTGAAGTAGACGACCGCTTCGGCAAGGAGCAGGAAACTGTTCAGCAATGCCGTCGATCCGATCTTTCTCCTGAATCGCGACAAGCCGGCGATTCCACTCGATCCTGTTTTGACCGCGAAGGGTTAACCGGAGCTTTCATCGCGCCCGGCGGCCGGCGGAAAACTTCAGGCCTGGCGGACACTTCCGCGTGTGACCGGCCAGAAGCGGCAAAAGCGATTGCCGTTCGCCGCCGCATCGCCTACATAGCGGCCAACCTCCATTCAATTTGACAAATCCAGTCAGTTTCTCTGGGCCAGTCAGTTTTTCAGGGAAAGCGCGCGTGGCACGCCAGTTCATCTATCACATGGCCGGCCTCAACAAGGCCTATGGCACCAAGAAGGTGCTCGAGAACATCCATCTGTCCTTCTATCCAGATGCCAAGATCGGCATTCTCGGCCCCAACGGCGCCGGCAAGTCGACGATCCTCAAGATCATGGCCGGGCTCGACAAGGAGTGGAACGGCGAGGCGTGGCTCGCCGAAGGCGCCACCGTCGGCTATTTGGCGCAGGAGCCGGCGCTCGATGCGAAGAAGACCGTGTTCGAGAACATCATGGAAGGCGTCGCAGCCAAGACCGCCATCATCGAACGCTACAATGAACTGATGATGAACTATTCCGACGAGACGGCCGATGAGTCGGCCAAGCTCCAGGACGAGATGGACCGGCTGAACCTGTGGGACCTCGAACAGCAGGTCGAGATGGCGATGGAAGCGCTGGGCTGCCCGCCCAAGGACGCCGACGTCACCAAGCTGTCGGGGGGCGAGCGCCGCCGTGTCGCGCTCTGTCAGCTCTTGCTGCGCCAGCCCGACCTGCTGCTGCTCGACGAGCCGACCAACCATCTCGACGCCGAGACCACGGCGTGGCTGGAAAAGCATCTGCGCGCTTACCCGGGCGCGGTGATGATCATTACCCACGATCGCTACTTCCTCGACAATGTCACCGGCTGGATCCTGGAACTCGACCGTGGCCGCGGCATTCCCTATGAGGGCAACTACACCAAGTATCTCGAAGCCAAGGCCAAGCGGCTCAAGCAGGAAGGCCGCGAGGACGACGCCCGCCAGCGCGCCATCGGCCGCGAGCGCGAGTGGATCCAGTCGAGCCCCAAGGCCCGCCAGACCAAGTCCAAGGCGCGTATCCAGGCCTTCCAGGATCTCCTGGATGCAGCCGACAAGCGGCGGCCGACGGACACGCAGATCGTCATCCCGCATGGCGAGCGGCTCGGCAACGTGGTGATCGAGGTCGACAGCCTGTCGAAGGGTTTTGGCGACACGCTGCTGATCGACGGCCTGGAATTCAAGCTGCCGCCCGGCGGCATCGTCGGCGTCATCGGTCCGAACGGCGCCGGCAAGACGACGCTGTTCCGCATGATCACCGGCCAGGAAAAGCCGGATGCCGGCACAGTCCGCGTCGGCGAGACGGTCAAGCTCGGCTATGTCGACCAAAGCCGCGATGCACTCGATCCGTCAAAGACGGTTTGGGAAGAGATTTCCGGCGGCGCCGAAGTGGTCAAGCTCGGCAAGTTCGAAGCCAACACGCGCGCCTATTGCGCGTCGTTCAACTTCCGTGGCGGCGACCAGCAGCAGAAGGTCGGCAACCTCTCCGGCGGCCAGCGCAACCGCGTGCACCTGGCAAAGATGCTGAAGACCGGCGGCAACGTGCTGCTGCTCGACGAACCGACCAACGACCTCGATACGGAAACGCTGGCGGCACTCGAAGACGCGCTGGAAAATTTTGGTGGCTGCGCGGTCATCATCTCGCACGATCGTATGTTCCTCGACCGCTTGGCGACGCACATCCTCGCCTTCGAGGGCGACAGCCACGTCGAATGGTTCGAGGGCAATTTCGAGGATTACGAGCAGGACAAGATCCGCCGCCTCGGGCCGGATGCCGTCAACCCGCACCGCATGACCTACAAGAGGCTGACGCGATAAGGTTTTTTGGGCGGCGAATTCTCAAGCGACATGAGGAGCTCACATGGCTGATTGGTCCGCCGCCCAATATCTGAAATTCGAGGACGAGCGCACGCGACCCGCGCGTGATCTCGCGGCGCAGGTACCGGTGGATTTCCCGCGCCGGGTCGTCGACATCGGATGCGGTCCTGGCAACTCGACCGAGTTGCTTGTCGAGCGCTGGCCGGATGCGCAGGTGAGCGGCTTCGACACGTCGCCCGACATGATCGAGAAGGCGAGGGCGCGCCTGCCTGACGTCACCTTTGACCTGGCAGATGCCTCCAACTGGCAGCCGGGGGTGCCGGTCGATGTGATCTTCGCCAATGCGGTCTTCCAGTGGCTGCCGCAACATCCGGCGGTCTTCCAGCGGCTGATGGGTTTTTTGGCCCCGGGCGGCGCGCTGGCCATTCAGATGCCCGACAATATGGGCGAGGACTCGCACCGCTTGATGCGGGAGACCGCGGCCGAAATGCCGTTTGCCGACAAGATCAAGGGTGCGGCGCGCGCTCCGCTGCCGTCGGTTTCGTTCTATTATGATCTGTTGTCGCCGCTCAGCGATCGGCTGGACATCTGGCACAGCATCTACAACCATCCGCTTGCCGACGCAGAGGCGATCGTCGAATGGGTGAAATCGACCGGGTTGAAACCGTTCCTCGATCCGCTCGAGGCGGACGAGCGCAAAATGTTCCTCGACAGCTACACGGCCAAGATCGCCAGGGCCTATCCGAAGACGGCTAACGGCAAGGTGCTTTTGCGTTTTCCACGCATCTTCATCGTCGCCAAACGGGCTTGATTATCCACGTTGCGACGAGCCAATTGCGGCCGCTTGACCCGGTTTCTTCACCGTGCGCATTTCATCGCGTTGGGTCACGATGGCCCGTGGCAGGGGTGGGTGATGACACTGAAAAAGATGCTTTTCGGCGGCGGCGTGTGCGCGGCAGTGCTTCTGGCGTTCTCGATCTCGGCGGAGGCCAAGCGGGCGCGTTGCTATACCAGCGATGACGGCTATTTCTCATGCAGATACAGGGCGATCGACGACGCGGGCAGCTTCCGCATCTCGGCGCCGGGCTACCCGACCTATGTCCTGGAGATCGACGGGCCGGGCTTTGCCTATGGCTATGTCAATCTCGGCCGCCGCAATGTGCCGCTGCCGGGACAGTTCGTGCGCAGTCGCGACGACGGCGCCTGCTGGAACAACCCGCAGACCAACACCAAGCTGTGCGCCTGGTGAAGTTAGATTTAAGCCGGCGTAAACCGCCTCGGTGAGAAAAGTGTTGCGCCCGAGCGTTTCGGCGCCCACATGAAGCCCGCAACGCCTGCGGATGGGACGGACTGGACACATGCATCGCGTCATCATCAGCGGCATTGGCGTTGAAATCCCCGAACCCAAGATCACCAATGAAGAACTGGTCGCCAGCTTCAATGCCTGGGTCGACATGGAGAACGCGCGCCGCCAGGGCACCGACGAGGCGCCGCTGGCGAAATCGGACAGCGACTTCATCGTCCACGCCTCGGGCGTACGCACACGCCACGTGATCGAGCGCGAAGGCATTCTCGACCCGACCCGCATGGCGCCGCGCATTCCGGCACGGGCCGATGACGCGCTGTCGCTTCAGGCCGAGTTCGGCATTGCCTCGGCGCGAAAGGCTCTCGACCATGCCGGGCTGAAGCCGTCCGATATCGACCTGGTGATCTGCTCGGCCTCGCATCACCAGCGGCCCTATCCGGCGATCGCCATCGAAATGCAGGCGGCGCTTGGCACCAAGGGCGCCGGATTCGACATGGGGCTTGGTTGCTCTTCGGCTGCTGCTGCCTTGCACATCGCCGTCAACCTGGTGCGGTCTGGTGCGCACAAGCGCATTCTGGTGACGACGCCCGAGATCATCACCGGCCATCTCAATTTTCGCGACCGGCAGACGCATTTCATCTTCGGTGACGCCTCGGTGTCGATGGTGGTCGAAGGGCTGGCGCAGGGCGAAAAGCGGCCGGGCCGCTTCGAGGTGCTGGAAACGCGTACCTGGACGCAGATGTCGAACAACATCCGCACCAATCTGGGCTATCACACGCGCACCGCTCAGGATGACCCCTACATGATCAATCTGGAGGGAAACCTGATCAAGCAGGTCGGCAACAAGGTGTTCAAGGAAGTCACCGTCGCCGGGCACAAGTTCATCGTCGAATTCCTCGCCGAGCATGGGCTGACGCCGCAGGCAGTCCGGCGCTTCTGGCTGCATCAGGCCAATGCGCGCATGAACGCCATGATCCTGAAACTGTCGTTCGGCCATGAGGTCGACCACGATCGCGCGCCGATGGTGCTGGAGCGGCTGGGCAACACGGCGGGCGCCGGCGCCATCGTGGCGCTGTCGGAGAACCATGCCGACATGAAGCCCGGCGATTTCGGCCTGATCTGCGCGTTTGGCGCGGGGTATTCAATAGGTGGTGCGCTTCTCAGAATGCTCTAGACTCGGGCATTCGATATTCACCCGGCCTGCGCATTCGGTGCTCCCGCACCCCAAAGCGCGCCCCGTTGCGGTTCCCGGAATCCACCATTCCAGTCGCTGCGCGCCGATGGCGCTGTCGAACACTTCCAGCAAAGCAGTGCGGCAAGAAAATCAGGCTGAAACGGCGCTTACCTGCCGTATCGGGCTGGCGCGAACGGCACCAGCATCGGCACCTGCCTGGCATAGTTGTCATAGGCGCTGCCCAGTTCGCCGCGCATGAAGTGTTCCTCGAGTTTTGCCTTCGTCACGATGCCGATGATGAGCAAAGCGGTTCCGACAATGCCCCAAACCGTACCTTTTGCCGCCATTGTGGCCAGGATCGCCACCAGCAGTCCGGTGTAGATCGGATGCCGGACCAGCCTATAGGGGCCGGTGTCGACGACGTGGTGCCCGGCCTTGGCGGTAATGGTGCCTGACCATAGCCTGCCGAGATGCAGGCGCGCCCACCAGGCAAAGGCGATGCCGATGGCGATCAGAACGACACAGATCCATGCCTCGGCGATGGTAGGCATCCACAACCTGAGGCGGCCTTCATAGCCATGCGCTGGAATGAACAGCAACGCCGCGCCGACCAGCCAGAGAACCCGATAGCGAACCTCCACCCTGAACCCGGCGCGTTTCTGGGCAGGGTCGGCCCAGAGCGCGGCGGCGGCCCAGGTGACCACCCAGATCAGCCAAAGCAGCGCGATTGCTGTCCCGGGACGCATGAGAACCTCCGCAGACTTGGTCTGGCGTCACCATGAAGCCGGCGCGGCGCGGCAGCAATGCGGCGTTGCGTGGACTGGTTCCACTTTCAGGTCGTGATCCGCGCCGGACCTCATTCATTGGGACAGCTGAACATCCATTGCACGCCAAAGGCGTCGACCAGCATGCCGAAGCTGGTTCCCCAATATTGCCGCGCCAGGGGGACGGTGATCCGGCCGCCCGCGGCCATGCGGGCGAAAAGCTCCCGCATCGCCGACAGGCTGTCGAATTCCAAGCAAAGGGCGGAGCCTTTCATCGGCTCGGCATCGTCATTGTCCGAGGCATGAAACAGCACGCCCGGACCTTCGAATCGCGCATGCAACACCTTTCCGCGCATAGCTTCGGTCCGCACCGGCATGGTGTTGTCGCCCCAGCGCAGCAGGATCGTCGCCCGGCCAAGACCGCACTGTTCGTAGAAGGCCAGTGCCGGCTCGCAATTGGTGGTGAAGAACAGCGAAGGGGAGAGCCGCATCGGTTCGCTCCTGTTCGTCGCGGCCGAAATCACTGCGCGGCGGCGGTTGCGGCAGCGACAAGTGCTTCGCCTGAATATTGCCGGCTGCCGATACCCCAACCGCCGTCGGGCGCATTGACGATGTTGATCCAGGTGTTTTCAGGCCGGTGGCCGGGCACGCAGAGCGCGGCGACAATCCCGGCGGCCTCGGTGATGAAGGCATTTCGGGCTTCGATCGAACCGAGGCCGATGTTCGGCAACTTCAGCTCGACCATGACGACCGGCCGATTGGCGCCACCGGCATAAATGCGATGCAGGGGCAGGATATTGACTGTGCCTCCGACGATCGCGGTGAAGAACGAATTGCCTGTGGCGCCGGAGGCTTCGATGAGGGCGGCGCTGAGGCGCGGCAGGATCTCACGCTCTCCCGCCGGGGTCAGTACGCCTTCGGGCGCGGTCACGGTGATTGGCATTTGGCTCTCCTTTTTCGCTGGTTTCCATGGTCTTGCCGGGGACATTTCTTCCGGCTTGCCATGTTTCGTATCAATTGTTACGTTATGCAGACAAGGCGAGTCAAAAGGTTTCGTATCGATCACTATGGATAATTTGGAAAAGCATCGGGGTGGCCGGCCACGCGCCTTCGACCTTGATCGGGCGCTGGATGCGGCGATGCATCTGTTTTGGGAGCATGGCTATGAGGCGACGTCGCTGGCCATGCTGCGCGAGGCGATGGGGCTGACGCCGCCGCAGATCTACAACGCCTTCACCGACAAGGAGACTTTGTTCCGCAAGGCGCTGAAGCGCTACCACCAGACCGAGATCGGCTTTGCGCTGGAGGCGCTGAGCGCGCCGGTGCCGACGGGGGAGGCGATCCGGCGGTTGCTGCTCGGCGCGGCGGAGGCCTATTCCAGACCCGGCAAGCCGGGTGGCTGTCTGTTCGTCAGCGGTGCGCTCGCCGCCTCGCCGCAGGCGCAAGCTATTGCGGATGAACTCAAGGCTTATCGCAAGGCAAGTGAAGCGGCGATCGCCGAGCGGCTGGCCAAGGGCCGGGCAATCGGTGACCTGCCGGAAGGCCTCGCCGTCGAGGGCTTCGCCAAATACCTGTCCGGCGTCATGAACGGCATGTCGATCCAGGCGCGCGACGGCGCTTCGGTCGAAGAGTTGCGCACTTTGGCCCAAACCGCTCTTGCGGCGTTCGCAATCGAAGGGCAAAAACAGGCGCATCATCCAAGGAATGAAGCCGATGCTGGATCTCTTCCCCGAGGCTGAAAAGCCTGTCGAAATCGTCCCGGCGCGTAAGCTGGTCGCCAAGGTGGCGGCGCTTTATCTGGCGCCGTCTGATCATTTCGAGACGCGCCCGGTCGATGCGTTGCGGCTGGGCTTCGATGGCATATCAGGTGATTTCCACGCCGGCGCGACGCGGCGCTCCGGCGGGCGCGAGCCCTGGTATCCGCGCGGCACCGAAATGCGCAACGAGCGGCAATTGTCCGTCGTGGCGGCGGACGAGCTGGCCATCGTTGCCGACCGGATGGGCTTGGCCGAGATCAAGCCGGAGTGGATCGGCGCCAATCTTTTGATCGAAGGTGTGCCGCATCTGTCTATGCTGCCGGCCGGCACGCTGCTGTTCTTCAAGGACGGCGTCACCATCAAGGTCGACGCGCAGAACGGACCTTGCCGTATCGCCGGCCGATCGATCGCCCAACATGCCGGGATGGCCGACATCGAGGCCGGCGCGCTGCTGTTCCCGAAATCGGCGAAGCGGCTGCGCGGCCTCGTCGTCTGGGTCGAGAAGCCGGGAACGATCAATGCCGGCGAGGAGATATCGGTGCGGGTGCCCGAGCAGTGGATCTATCTGAGCTAGACTCTCGCCAGTATTGAAAGGCCGCATAGGGTAGGGGCCACGCCGCCGAGGCGGCGTAGCGTAGCGATATCTCCGAACTGGCCTCAGGCTTTGCGGTTCTTCTTCGCGCCCTGCGCCATGATGGAAACGTCGTCCCACTTTTCCCAGGTGGCGATGCGGTTGGCGTATTCCTGCTTGATCATCGGCAGGCCGCCATCGCCGAAGAACACGCGCAGTGGCGGTTCGGCGGCATCGACAATGGCCAGCATCGCCGGTCCGGTGGCCTCGGGATCGCCGGCGACCGAATTGGCGCGGCGCTCGGCCATCTTGGCGCGGGCGGGCGCATAGGCCTCGATCGGCTTGGAGACCTTGGCCGACGGTCCGGCCCAGTCGGTGGAGAAGCCGCCCGGTTCGACCAGCGTCACGTGGATGCCGAATTCCGCGACCTCGATGCCGAGCGACTGGCTGAAGGCCTCCAGCGCCCATTTCGAGGCATGATAGAGGCCGAGCGAGGCAAAGGCATTGACGCCCCCGATCGACGAGATCTGGATGATGTGGCCGGAACGCTGCGCCCGCATGATAGGCAGTGCGGCCTGGGTGACCCACAGGGCGCCGAAGACATTGGTTTCGATCTGGTCGCGGGCTTCCTGTTCGCTGACTTCCTCGATGGCGCCGAAATGGCCATAGCCGGCATTGTTGATGACGATATCGAGCCGGCCAAAGCGCTTGTGCGCCTCGGCTATCGCGGCGTCGACGGCTTTCTTGTCGGTGACGTCAAGCTTTATCGCGGCGATATTGTCGCCGTACTTCTCGACGAGATCGGCGAGCGTGCCGGCATCGCGGGCGGTCGCCGCGACGCGATCGCCACGGGCGAGTGCGGCCTCGGCCCAGACGCGGCCAAAGCCCTTCGACGATCCGGTGATGAACCAAACCTTGTTTGTCATAATGTGGAGTCCTTGCCCCTGCGGGCGTGATTTCGGGTGAAAGCGGAGGCTTCTCCGCTTTTGGGCATATACGGACAATTCGGCGCTTTTCCAGAGGCGAAGGAAATCTTTTTGAACAGACCGCCTTGTTGATCAGGGGTATTGCACCGGGCTCGACCATGCCGGGTCGTCGTGCTTTTGCCAATAGAGCGTCATCAGGCGGTTGGTGATCGGGCCGACGTTGCCGTTCGCGATCCGGTCGCCGTTGATCTCCGTCACCGGCATGATACCCCCGGCGGTCGAGGTGATGAAGACCTCGTCAGCTTCGCGCAAAGCGGCGACACTGACATCGGTGGCGACGGCGTCGAGACCTTGTTCGGCGCAGAGATCGAAGACGGTGCGCCGGGTGATGCCGGGCAGCACGCCAATGGCCGGCGTCGACAGTTTGCCGTTCTTGACGCAGAAGACGTTGAAGCCCGGGCCCTCGGCGACATTGCCGTTAAAATCGAGAATCAGCGCGGTCTCGGCGCCGCGGTCATAGGCATCATAGAGGCCGCGCACCAGATCGAGCCAGTGGTAGTTCTTGATCGTCGGATCGATCGAGCCCGGCGGGATACGTACCTTGTCGCTGATGGCGAGACGCAGGCCGCGTTGCAACTGCTCGGCATTGGCGACAGAGCCGAACGGCACCGCGAACGCCATGAAGCGGTTGACCGCCTGGCGCGGGTCGCGGCTGAAGGTCGGCGAGGCGCCGCGCGTGCACAGCATTTCGACATAGGCGCTGCGATGTCCCGACAACGCCACGCAATTGTGCAGGATTTCGGTCACGCGTTCACGGTCGAAGGGGATCGTCATGCGCAGCTTTTCCAGCCCGCTGAAGAAACGGTCGAGATGCAGGTCGAGGCGGAAGAAGCGGCCGTTCCAGACATGCACGGTGTCGTAGGTAGCGTCGGAATGCAGAAAACCCCAGTCCAACACCGAGACCTTGGCTTGCGACATCGGCAGGTACTGGCCGTCGAGGAAGGCAACCCCGTCGGGATAGGAATGCGGGTCTACGTGGCTGTCGCTGACCGTTGGCAGTGGCTTCTCATTCGGTCTTGCGATCGTCTGGCTCATCGGGGCGTCCTCTCGCGCAAGGCGGAATCGGCAGGCTATCGGCGCCACGCGGAAGGCATAGAGCCAGCCGACAGGCGCCGTTCGTCCTCGATGGCGATCCGGCCGATACATTGGACTGGAATTGCCCTATGTTGCGGGCTCTGACCGGGAGGGGACATGGGCAGGTTCGGGACCGTCATCGCAGCCATGATGATTTTCGCCGCCACAGGCCAAGCCAGTGCCCAATGCGCGCGCGAAGGCGAGGAACTGTGCCAGAGCGGCCAGACCTATCGCTGCGAGAAAACCGGCAGCGAATTGACGCCGATCTTCCAAAACGTGCCTTGCGCGGTGAATGCGCCGACGCTGAGCGGCACCTGGGTCGGCAGCGGCCACCAGAGCCCGGCCGGGGCCACCGGTGCCGACTGGTCGATCGCTATGACGATCAATGATAGCGGCGCATCGATCGACTATCCGTCACTTGGCTGCGGCGGATCCCTGTCCCAGACGTCCAGCGACGAGACATCAGCGGAATACCATGAGAGCATCACTTACGGTCAGGACAAGTGCATCGACGGCGGCAACGTCACCGTCAGGTTTTTCAAGGGAAATCTGTCCTGGACATGGACCGGCCAGGCGGACGGCCAGCCCTACAATGCGGTCGCCGTGCTGACGCGGCAATAACAGGCTCTGCCTCATTCCTCCTCGTCGTCGGCATCGAGCAGTCGCGTGGCTCGCCAGCGGGTGAGCATGATGTTGGTCTGTTCGATGACGAAGAAACGCGCCGAGTCGCGGTCATAGCCTTCGCCCAGCAGTTTTTCATAATCGGTGTGCACGTGGCGGATGTGGGCAATGGTCGCCAACCACACGGCGATGGTCGGTGGCAACGTCTTCATGTGAACCGAGCCGGCATCCGCGCGGATCTTCTCCATGTCGGCATAGGGCGCCAGCGGCAGCAGTGCTGTCAGCGCCTTGGCGATGGCGCGGCGGCGGCCGGTCGGCGCTGCTCTCATCGCCGAATCCGATTGGGCTCGTCGCGCCCTTCAATGGTCGCCTCGGCGAAGGCATCGGTCGAGGCGAAGTAGGGTTTTATGTCGATGACCGGCGTGCCATCGAGCACGTCGATGGCGTCGAGATCGAGGCGGCCGGTGCCGATGTCGAGCCCGACGAGTTTTGCCACATGCAGGCCGACCGGGTTCGGTCGGGCAGGGGAGCGCAGGCCGAATACGCCTTTTGCTTCAGCCGCATGGCGAGGTTTCTGCACAATCAGAGTCCGCGGCGCATGATGCATCCAGGACAGGATGATGATGTGGCTGGCGCGCTCCAGCCCCTGCAGGCCGCTGCGATAGGGCGCGTCGATGGTCACCACGGCCGGCTGCCCGGTCTCGCGCGCGGCGCGCATGTTCTTAGGGCAGGTCTCCCGTGTCGTCCATGGCGAGGTGATGCGGCCGATGAAGACGATGCCGCCGTCGGCCGGCATCAGTGCCGGATCGTTTTCCAGCTTCTGCTCGCCGTCGCGCGCCTCGAACATCTCACGTGGTCCGGTCATTGCGCCCTCGCATCTTTGGACGTGCATGTCGTTGCCCCAAAACCGCTACACACTTTTGGGCGACATGCACCAAGGGATCACGCAAGCGGCATTTTCTTGTCCGGAAGCGACATAGCGCTTGCAAGGATGCGAAAATCGACATAAACATATGTTTATATCTTTTTCAAAGAGAATACTCTGATGCATGTCTCGCTCGACACCATGGTGGACACATTGAAGGCGGCGGCCGAATCCAGCCGCCTGCGCATATTGGCACTGTTGTCGCGCGGCGACCTCACCGTTTCCGATCTTACCGAAATTCTCGGTCAATCGCAGCCGCGCGTTTCGCGGCACCTCAAGCTGCTGCTGGAGGCCGGGCTAATCGGCCGCTACCAGGAAGGGTCTTGGGCCTTCTTTCGCCTGTCTGATGCGGATTCCGCGCGCGGCTTCGTCATGGGGCTGGTTTCCAGCATTCGCGGCGCCGACCCGCAGGTCGAGCGCGATCTCGAGCGGCTGGGCTCGGTCAAACGCAAGCGGCAGGACCGGGCAGCCGAGTATTTTTCGGTGAATGCGGCAAGCTGGGATCATATCCGCTCGCTTCATGTGCCGGACCGCGCCGTCGAAGCCGCGATGCTGAAGCTGGTCGGCAAGCGGCCGTTCCAGTCAATGCTGGACCTCGGCACCGGCACTGGGCGCCTGCTCGAAATCTTCTCGCCCCTGTACCGGCGCGGTGTCGGCATCGACATGTCGCGCGAGATGCTGACTGTTGCGCGTGCCAATCTCGATAAGGCAGGTGTTTCGAATGCTCAGGTGCGGCAGGGCGACATCTTCGCGCCGCCGGTCGAGCGCGACGCCTTCGATCTCGTCACCATCCACCAGGTGCTGCACTATCTCGACGATCCCGCCCGCGCCATCCACGAGGCGGCGCGGCTTTTGCGTCCAACCGGACGGCTGGTCATCGTCGACTTCGCGCCGCACACGCTGGAATTCCTGCGCGACGAACACGCGCATATGCGGCTCGGCTTTTCCGACCGGCAGATCGCCGACTGGTTTGCGGAAGCCGGCCTCGATCTCGAGGACAGCCAAGAGTTCGAGCCACGCGGCGGCAACGAAGCCAGGCTCACCGTCAAACTCTGGCTTGGGCGCGACCGGCGCCTGCTGATCGCCGATCCTTCCAATGACACAAGGCAGATAAGGGAAATTGCCTGATGAACCAGTTCCGCTTTTCCCGCCGTCCCGACATTGGCGACAAGGTCAGGGTTTCCTTCGAGTTCTTCCCGCCCAAGACCGACGAGATGGAGGCGAGGCTGTGGGACACGGTCACCCGGCTGGAGCCGCTGAAGCCGAAATTCGTCTCGGTGACCTATGGCGCCGGTGGCTCGACGCGTGAGCGTACAGCCCGCACGGTAAAGCGCATCCTGACGGAAACCGGTATTCCGGCCGCGGCGCATCTGACCTGCGTCGGTGCAACGCGCGACGAGGTCGACGCGGTCATCCAGGACTATAAGTCGATCGGCATCAACCGGTTCGTGGCGCTGCGCGGCGATCCGGCCTCGGGTGTCGGCGAACCGTATCGCCCGCATCCCGGTGGCTACGAGAATGGTGCGGAACTGGTCGCCGGACTCAAGAAGATCGCGGATTTCGACATCTCCGTCGCGGCTTATCCGGAAAAGCACCCGCAGAGCCCCGATTTCGCCACCGACATCGAGATGCTGAAACGCAAGGTCGACAATGGTGCGACGCGCGCCATCACCCAGTTCTTCTTCGACAATGATCTCTACGAGCGCTATGTCGAGCGCGTCCGCCGCGCCGGCATCTACATCCCCATCGTGCCGGGCATCCAACCGGTTCACAGTTTCAAGCAGGTCGCGAACTTCTCCGCCAGGGCGGGCGCGCATGTGCCCGGCTGGCTGGCGGAGCGGTTCGAGGGCCTTGACCGGGACCCGCAGACGCATGCGCTGGTGGCGTCGGCGGTGGCGGCCGAACAGGTCATGGACCTGGTCGAGCGCGGGGTCGGGGATTTCCATTTCTATACGATGAACCGAGCCGATCTGGTTTTTGCCATCTGCCACATGATCGGCATCCGTTCACACGAAGCCGAGTCGGCCGGTACCGCCGCGGCCTAGAGCAATTCCCCGTTCGGGATTGCGTCAAAGAGCTTCCGAAATGCAAAAAGGCCGGGCAAAAACCCGGCCTTTTTCGATGGTTTTGACTATGTGGTGCTGGTCTTCCCCGTCTTGGCGGGTCAGGGAAGAAAGCCCATAATGAGGGCTCCGATGAAGGCGAACGCAGCACAGATCATCAATGCGTTGATAGGCCTCGTAAGTCCCATGACATAGCCTCCTCTTAAAGAGCTATGTCCGAGAGTCTAGGTTCATTTGTGCCACAGGCAAGCGAAAAATGTGCTGCATTGCGACGTGATTGCCAGATTTGCGACCCGCCTTTTGCCGTTAGGCATTGAAACTCTTCGGCAAAAACCCGCTTCAGACCTGTGAACAAAATGTGGCGGCGATGTGTCACTATCGTGTCATGGCAGCGCTACCGCGGTTCTAACGCCTTCCGAACGGCCGTCCGTCGATAGTCACGAGGCCAAGTGCGATCAGCACCACGCCGCCGATTTCGAACAGTTCGAGCCGTTCGCCGAGGAACAGGAAGCCGAGCAGCATGGCGCTGGCCGGCACGATGAGCGTGACCAGCGAGGCATTGGTGGCGCCGGCCGAGGCGACGAGGTTGAAATAAAGGATGTAGGCGAAGGCGGTGGACAAAAGCGCCAGCGCCAGCACCGCCGCCCAGACCGGAGGCGAGGCGGAGAACAGACCGGCAGGGCCATAAGCGAAGAGCACGATCGGGATCATGATGATGGTCGAGGCGGTCAATTGTCCGGTGGCGATGACCGGCGATGGCACGCCTTTGAAGCGGCGGGCGACCATCAGCGCCACGCCATAGGACAGCGACGCGCCGATCAGCGCGAATTTGGCCCAGACCGGGCCGCCGAGCCCGGCAAGCAGGCCGGGGCCGATCATCAGCGCCGTGCCGGCGACGCCGAGCGCAATGCCGGCCAGCTTGTTCCAGGAGAGCTTTTCGTCTGATGTCAGCGCGTTGGCGAGGATCAACGTCCAGAACGGCGTCGTTGCGTTGAGCACCGAGGCGACGCCGGCGCCAAGCTGGGTCTGGCCGGCGAAGATCAGCGAGAAAGGGACGACATTGTTGGTCAATGCCAGCAGGAAGAACAGGCCGGCATGGGGAAGCGCGAGGCGGAAAGACGGTCCGCGAATGGCGAGATAGAGCTGCAGCGCGATCGCCGCGATGGCGACGCGAAACAGCACCAGCACCAGCGGATGAAGTTCCGCCACCGCGATGCGGGCAAAGAAGAACGAGCCACCCCATATCGCACCGAGCAGCAGGAGCTGTCCCCAGTCCTTGAGCACCATCGGCCCGCGTGGCGCTGATGTCGCGGCCATTGCCATGTCAATCGTCCTCCCCAGACGGCCTGAATGCCAGCCGGTCAGCCAGAACGCATATCGGGTCTGGCGACAAGGGCCACCCGAAACCTGACTGATGGCAAACACTGCCACTTGGACCTAGCGCAGCTGCGTCAGTGCCACGAGACACAGAATTGTTTTCATTAGCCGCTAGCTTGGATTAATTGTGCGCAGCCGACATGAGGATTCGTCCATGCAGCGATTCGAGAATGCCCGCGAGGCGGCACTGGCGCTTCGCCCGGACGATCCGGTCTATTGCTTCCGCCCGCAGGTGCTGATGGCGGATGCCAGGCAGTTCATGGGCATGTTCCCCGGCAAGACCGCCTATGCGGTCAAGACCAATGGCGAGCCGATCGTACTCAAGGCGCTGGTTGAGGCCGGCGTCACTGCTTTCGACGTCGCCTCGCCAGGCGAGTTCGCCGCCGTGCGCGCGGTCTCACCCGATGCCGAGATGCTCTACATGCATCCGGTCAAGGCGCAGTCGGACATCAAGCTGGCACTGGAGAAGTACGCCATCCGTGTCATTTCGCTCGACCATGAGGACGAGATCACCAAGCTGACACGGGTGGTGCGGGCGCTCGACATCGATCCAGGCGCGATAGCCGTGTTCGTGCGGGTGCAGACCAAGGGGCTTGCCGCCTACGAACTGTCGAAGAAGTTCGGCGCCGGGCCGGCCTATGCGGTAGAGCTGGCGGAGCGGCTGAACCGCACTGGCTACAAGGTCGGCCTGTGTTTCCATGTCGGCAGCCAGATCGAGGATCCCGATACCTATGAGCGGGCGCTGGCCTCGGCCGACTGGGTGCGCAACCGCCTGACCTTCGACATTGCCGGGCTCGATGTCGGCGGTGGCTTTCCAGCCGAGTACGGCCACGACCCGAACCGCAAGCACATCGAGATGCCGTCGCTCGGCCAGATCATGTCGCGGCTTTCCGGCGACCTCAAGGAATACCAATTCGACCACATACCGCTGGTGGCCGAGCCCGGCAGGGTGATCGTGGCGCGCTGCCTGTCGCTGATCGTGCGGGTGCTCTTGCGCAAGGGCAAGCGGCTCTACATCAATGACGGCATCTGGGCGTCGCTGTCGGACTCCTGGACCGGCAAGATCACGCTGCCGGCGCGTTTCATCCCCGATCCGGCGATCCGCTCGCGCAATGGGGAGGAAAAGAACATCGTGCCGTTCAAGGTCTGCGGCGCGACCTGCGATTCTGTCGACATCCTGTCGCGGCCATTCTGGCTGCCTGAAACGGTCGACACGGGCGACTGGATCGAGATCGGCCATATCGGCGCCTATTCGCTGTCGCTTAGGACCCGCTTCAACGGCTTTTACCCCGACACCTTCGTCGAGGTAACGACGCCGTTCGACGAAGGCGACGCGCCGCAAGGCTTTGCGAGTTTGGAGACGATGGCGAATTAGTGAGGTGGTGAGTAGAAGCAGCCCTTCTATTCACTACTTACTATTCGCACTCACTAGAGCCTCGCCAAAAGCTCCGGCGTCGGCCAGCCGTCCACCGGCAGGCCAAGACGCATCTGCTCCTTGCGGATGGCTTCGCGGGTGTTGGTGCCGAGGATGCCATCGACCGTGCCGACATCGTAGCCCCTGGCTTCCAGCCTGGTCTGCAGCGCCTTCAGTTGCTCGTTGTTGAGGCCGGTCTCGGGATTGCGCGGATCGAACTGTGGCGCGCCCGCCAGCCTGGCGGCGAGGTTGGCAGCGGTCAGCGCGTAGGTGAAGGACTGGTTCCATTCGAGATAGACATCGAAATTGTCGTAGGTGAGGAAGGCTGGCCCCTTGCGGCCCATCGGAAGCGCGAGGCCCGCTTTCAGGCCATTGTCGACCAACGGGGCGCCGCTGGGGTAGGTGACACCCCATTGTGCCCATTGTGTCAGCGGCAGCTTGTTGGTGCGCCCGGTCTGGTCCCACGGCATGTCGTCGGGCACGCGGACCTCCTGGATCCAGGGCTCGTCACGTTTCCAGCCACGCGACAGAACCTTGTTGGCAGTGGTCATGATCACATCCGGCACGCTGCCGCGCAGGTCGACCTTTCCGTCGCCATCGCCGTCGACGCCGCGCGCCAGATAGTCGGAAGGCAGGATCTGCGTCTGGCCGATCTCACCGGCCCAGGCACCCCTGACATCGGCCGGCACGACGCCGCGATCGATCAGTTCCAGAAGTGGCACGAGCTGAGGCCGAAACAGTTGCGGGCGGCGGCAATCATGGGACAGCGTCACCAGGGCGCTCAGCGTGTGGAAATCGCCCTGCACGGCGCCGAAATCGGTCTCCAGCGCCCAGAAGGCGGCGATGATCGGTGCCTGGACGCCGAATTGCTGGTCGGCACGGGCGAAGACATCGGCGTATTTCTTCATGTTCGCCGCGCCCTGCTTCAGCCGGTAGGCCGAGATCATGCGGTTCGAAAATTCGGTGAAGGTCTGGGTGAAGACGCCCTGGGCGCGGTCGCGCGCCAGGACCTTGTCGTCGATGGTGGCATCCTCCAGCGCGTCCAGACCCACTGCACCGACACCAGCCGATTTGGCTTCCGCCGCTACGCCCTGCTTCCAGGTTTCGAAGTCGCCGCCACATTCCTGCGCCATCGCCGGCAAGGCCGTGGCGCACAAGAAGAGCGCCGCGAGGGCTTGGGAATGCAGTCGCATCAGCTTCCTTTCGAACGAATGAGGGCATTTGTCGTGCCCCCCTCGGAAGCCCCAACGCCCTTGATTACCGCCGGTTGCACTCTTTGCCGCCGGCTGTGTCGAAAAGCAAGCGGCAGGCCCGGTGTCAACGGTGTTCTGCCGAAGCCTCTTATTCCGCTCCGCTTCGCTGCGGTTAAACCTAGGTCAACGGGTGTTCTGCCACAGCCCCCTTTTTCCAGGCGACCTCGTTGCCGTTGAACCGGGCTCAACGGGTGTTCTGCCGCAACCACTTGTTCCACGCAGCTTCGCTGCCGTTGAAGACGTTGATGTCGGACTTGCCGGTCATGCCCGGAACGATGCCGGTTCCGGTGTATTGCCAGAAGGTGAAGGGGTGACTGCCGTATTTTTCGCGCGGATGGCCGGCGACGGATCGCAGCCAGTAGGGATAGCCGCGGAAGGTCGATAGCTGGTTGTCGTCGAAGAAGTCGACCGAGGTGTAGATGATCGGCTTCTTGCCATAGTGCCGTTCGACGATTTCGAGGAAGGTGGTCATCTCCGCGCGCACCGTGGCGGCATCGGGACGCAACCTGCAGGTTGGCGACTTCGGGTTCCACTCCATGTCGAGGACTGGCGGCATCGCCGAGCGATCGACCGGGACGTTCTGGATGAACCAGCGCGCCTGCTGGGCGGCGGGCGTGCAGAAGTAGAAGAAGTGGTAGGCCGCGCGCGGGACGCCGGCGGCTTTCGTGCGGGCCCAGTGTTCGTTGAAATATTCATCGAAGCGGTCACCGCCCTCGGTCGCCTTGATGAAGGCGAAGGAGATGCCGCTGGCCTTGGCAGCCGGCCAGTCGACCGACGTCTGATATTTGGACACATCGGTGCCGTGGACGGCATAGTTCCACGGCGCGCCGCTGTCCCATTCATGCGGCTTGGAATCGGCGAAGCGCGGCGCGCGCACGGCAACCGTCGTCGGGCTACTGGACGCAGACGGCGACAGCGGCGAGAGATCGTCCACCGTCGAGCAGGCGCTAAGCAGCGTCAGCATGATGAGGCCCGCAAGACGGCGCATCGCAACTCCCGAGCCGGATTCAGCCGGTCGCTGATGGGTCTGTGCACTGATGGCCGGCGCTTGGTCTGGCCCCCGACGAGCGATCGCCCCACAGCATCGCCCGGTATCTTCGTTCTCGTGCATGTCGTTGTCCCAAAACCGCTGCGCAGTTTTGGGCGACATGCATTGATCGCCGAACATGGTTGATATCAGGTTGACGGCGCTCGACAAGCACTGCGATTTGCGGAAGCAATGGCGGCAAATCGATGACATAAGCGTCAGGCAGGGGCCTGGGAGGAAACAAATGCGGACCGTCGCCAAGATCGTCAGATGGCTGCTTGGCCTGGTCGTGCTGGCGATCGCCGCGCTCTTCGCCTGGCTCTACATCGCACCGCCGGAATTGATCCGTGTCGGTTCGGGCTATTCGGCCAAGATTGTCTGCTCGAACGTCTTCATCGCCGGTCGCGACGCCAATGAGGTGCTAGCGGTCGACGTGCAGGCGCCTGGGCACCCGCTGCTGCGGCTGATGCGGGTCTCGGTGGACAAGAACAGGGGAACGGTCTCGGCGGGCCTGCTCGGCTTCCTTGGCAAGAGCCTCGCTGTCGCCCGTGATGGGCTGGGCTGCGCCTCGGTTCCCGATGGCGATGTCGGCAAGGCGCGACGGACGGCGGTCTATGCCGAACCGTCGGCGGTCAGCCAGGACGCGCTGTGGCCGGAGGGCGAGCGGGTCGAGCCGTCACAGGACCCGGTGATTGCCAAGCTGCTCGACGATGCGGCGCTGACCGGCACCGGCATGCGTGCGGTGGTGGTGGTCAAGAATGGCCGCGTCGTCGCCGAGCGCTATGGCGCGGGATTCTCGGCAAAGACGCCGATGCTCGGCTGGTCGATGACCAAGACGGTGAACGCCGCTATCGTCGGCACGCTGGTCAAGGACGGCAAGATGGCGGTCGACAACAAAGGCCTGTTCACGCCATGGAAGGCGGATGGCCGCGCGGCGATCAGCCTTGCCGACATGATGGCGATGTCGAGTGGACTGGAGTTCAACGAGGACTATGGCGACGTTGCCGACGTCACGCGCATGCTCTACCTCGAACCCGACATGGCAGGCTTCGCCGAAGCCAAGCCACTGGTGGCCGAGGTCGGCAAAGTGTTTACCTATTCGAGCGGCACGGCGGTGATGCTGTCGCGCCTCTGGCAGGACGCGATCGGCGACAAGGGAAAGGCGCTGACGTGGCCACGAACGGCGCTGTTCGAGCCGCTCGGCATGCACAGCGCGGTGCTCGAGACCGATGAACAGGGCACCTTCGTAGGCTCGTCCTATCTCTATGCGACTGCGCATGACTGGGCCCGCTTCGGCCAGTTCCTGCTGCAAGGGGGCGTGTGGAACGGCAACCAGGTGCTGCCGGCCGGCTTCGTCGACTGGATGCGGGAGCCGGCGCCGGCCTCGAAAGTCTACGGCAAGGGCCAGTTGTGGATCGAGGCACCGGGCGACGAGAAAAAGCCCGGCGCTGGCGTGGCGGCGGGCCTGCCCAAGGACACCTACTGGATGGAAGGCCATGACGGGCAGACGGTGACCATCATTCCCTCTGAGCAACTGGTGGTGGTGCGGCTCGGGCTGACGCCGGCCAAGCTCGGCTACCGCCCTCAGGCGATCGTTGGGGCCCTGGTGGCCGCGCTACATTAGCTTCTACGGACGCGGCCCGATCACGGCCAGCCACGCATAGCCGCGATAAAGCGTGCGGAAACGGAAGCTTGCGCCGGTTCGACGAGTTTCCGATTCCAGGACCTCGCGCAGGGTTGAGCGCGGCGCGACATGGAACTTCTTGAGCCAGCCGCGCAGCAGTGCCCGGAACCAACCCGGCAGGCCTTCCTGCTGCCCGAAATCGACGACGTGCAGCGAACCATTCGATGACAGCGCAGCAAGTGCCGCCGACACCGTCTTTTCCCAACCAGGGATCATCGACAGCGAATAGGATACGAAGATGCGGTCGAACCGTTCTACACCGTAAAGCGCGTCTGTGTCGAAATCGGTGGCGTCGCCCCTCGCCAGCGTGACGCGGCCCGACAAGCCTTCGCGAGCAATGGCAGTGCCGGCCGTCTCCAGCATCTCGGCCGAAATATCGAGGCCGAAGAAGCGGGCGTCGGGATAGCGACGGGCGGCCAAGATGATGTTGCGGCCGGTGCCGCAGCCGAGTTCAAGCACGGTGCCGCTGGCCGGCACGTCGAGTCCCGAGATCATCAGGTCGCGGCCAAGCAAATAGTATTTGCGGGTCAGGTCGTAGATGTGACGCTGCCAGCGATAGACGCCGTCCATCAGCTCGGCATGGCTGGCCGGCAGCTCGGTGGTGCTCATGCTGCGCGCTTCACGTAGAGGTGGAAGCCGCCATAGATGGCCGAACGGTCGCGGGTCGAGAATTCGCGCGAGGCCTCGTCCTGATAAGTCCATTGGTCGAGCAGCGAGCTGGAAACCCGGCCGGGCAACAAGCTGGGTTCGGCGGCGGTGCGGAAGATGACGCGGGCGCCGGCCGACGCGGTGCGGGTGATTTCGGACCATAGCGCATTGAGCTGGTCGTCGGTCATCCAGTCCTGCGCATCGAGCAGGATGAAGCGGTCGACCGCGCCTGCATCCTTGCCGGCAAGGAACTCGATCAGATTGGCATGGTGGATGGCTACGCGGTCGACATTGCCGCGGATGGTCTCGTAATTCTGCTTTTCGAGATAGGCGGGCAGGGCGGCCTCGCCGGGATTCGGATAGCGGCGGGCGAAGGCCTGCCAGGCGAAGTAGTTGTTCTCCAGCGGAAAATCGCAAGCGAGCTTTTCCAGCCGGGCCTTGAGCACGCTGGCCATGGTGCCGTCGCCCGACGTGATCAGCGAATCATACTGCGCCGGCGGAATGCCGAGGCCGAACAGCGAGGCTTTGCGCGACGTCGCCCATTTCAGCAGCGGCTTGTCGAAGACCGGCGCCAGTTTCTCGTTGAAGAAGCGGCGCTGCTCGCCGATGTTACGGGCCTGCATGATGCCGGCAGGATCGACGCCGAAGAACTTTGCCGTGCGATGGCCCATGGCGATGAACAGGCCGAGCAGGCCGGTCTGGTAGAAATTGCGATCGAAGACCGCGATGCGCCGGCGGCCGCGCCAGTTGCGGCGCTCCCAGTAGTGACGGCTGACCGGGTCGAGATGCGGCGCGATGAAACGGTCGTAGGCTTGCGAATTGTGGCTGGTGTCGGCGGCGCCGAAGAAGCGGAACAGATCGCCCTGCGCAGGCAGGTGGCGCACGGCTTCCAGCTTCATGCGGTTCAACGCGATATGCGCTGCATTGAGGTCGACGGCGTCAATTTGTGCTGGCGAACGGGTCAGGTAGGCGAGGATGTTGCAGCCGCCGGAGGCGATGGTGACGACGCGATGGCCCTGGCCAAGCTGCATCGCCTCCATGTCGACATCGGGGTCCTCCCAGATCTGCGGGTAGACGAGGCCGGAAAACAGGAAGGCGAACAGCCGCTCCGAGATGCCGGCTTTCGACAGCGGGCGGTTCTGGTAGACGGCCTTTCCAACTTCCTTGCCGCGGCGAAAAACCAGATCTGCGGAAACGTCCGTCATGGCAAGGTGATTCCCCATTTGCTTTGGCGCAAGCGGGTAGCGCAGGGTCATGACAGGCCAGTGACAGCCTGTTGACGTAGCTTCAGGCCTTGCCAAACCCGCCCGGCGTCGGCGTCGTCAGGATGACGGCGTCGCCGGCCTGAAGCACGGTCTGGTCGCAGGCTTTCAACAGGTCGATCGCGCCGTCCTTGCGGCGGACCTTGGTCGAGCCGACTTCGCCGTCGCCGCCACCGTCCAAGCCTTGCGGCGGGCGGTTGCGATGCGAGGACAGGATCGCGCATTCCATCTTCTCGAGGAAACGGATGGTGCGCCTGGTGCCGTCGCCGGCGCTCCATCTGCCCTTGCCGCCGGAACCTTCCCGAATGTGGAAATCCTCGAGCAGCACGGGAAAGCGCAGCTCCAGCACTTCCGGGTCGGTGAGGCGCGAATTGGTCATGTGGGTATGGACGCCGGAAGTGCCGGCAAAGCCGCGGCCGGAGTTCATTCGGCCGGCGGGTGAGCCGGAACAGATCGTCTCGTAATACTGGTAGTGCTTGTTGCCGAAGGTCAGGTTGTTCATGGTGCCTTGCGCGTTGGCCATGGCGCCCATGGCGCCGAACAGCGCATTGGTGACGTGCTGCGAGGTCTCGACATTGCCGGCCACGACGGCGGCAGGGTAGGCGGGTTTGAGCATGCAGCCGTCGGGAATGATGATGTTGATTGGCCGCAAACAGCCGGCATTCATCGGGATCATGTCTTCGACCATGACGCGGAAGGCATAGAGGACCGCCGCGCGGGCAACCGGCTCGGGCGCATTGAAATTGTTCTTCATGACCGGCGACGTGCCGGTGAAGTCGACAGTCGCCTCGCGCCGTTGCCGATCCACCGTGATCTTCACCTTGATGAGCTGGCCGGTATCGGTCGGATATTCATATTCGGAAGCGTCCGGCAGCCGCTCCAGCACGCGGCGCACGCTCTCGGCGGCGTTGTCCTGGACATGGCCCATATAGGCTTCGACGACATCGAGGCCGAAATGCGCGACCATCTTGCGCAGTTCCGCGACGCCTTTCTCGTTGGCGGCGATCTGCGCCTTGAGGTCGGCGATGTTCTGGTGCGGATTGCGGGCCGGCCACCGGTGGTCGGTGAGCAGCGTTTCCAGTTCCTTCTCGCGGAAGCGGCCGCGATCGACAATGCGGAAATTGTCGAACAGCACGCCTTCCTCGTCGACCGTTGTGGCGAGCGGCGTCATCGAGCCGGGCGCCGTGCCGCCGATATCGGCGTGGTGGCCACGCGAGGCGGCCCAAAACAGGATTTTCTGCTGAGCGTCGTCGAAAACCGGCGTCACCACGGTGATATCGGGCAAATGGGTGCCGCCATTGTAGGGGGCGTTGAGGGCAAAGACGTCGCCGGGGTGGATGTCGCCGGAATTCAGCCGGATGATGGTTTCGACCGAACGATCCATGGAGCCTAGATGCACCGGCATGTGCGGCGCATTGGCGACCAGCGCGCCGTTGTGGTCGAAGACGGCGCAGGAGAAATCCAGCCGCTCCTTGATGTTGACGGAATAGGCGGTGTTCTGCAGTGTCACGCCCATCTGCTCGGCGATCGACATGAACAGATTGTTGAAGACTTCCAGCATCACCGGATCGGCCTCGGTGCCGAGCGCTGCCTGCCGCTGCTTCTCCTCGACGCGGCGTAACAGCACATGGTTCTTGGCGGTGATCTCGGCCTGCCAGCCCGACTCGACGACGATGGTCTGGTTAGGCTCGATGATCAGCGCAGGGCCGGCAATTCTATGCCCGGGCTTGAGCCCTTCGCGGCGAATGATGCCGGCGTCGCGCCAGATGCCGTCGGAAAAGATTTTTCTAACTTCCAAAGGACTTGCGGCGATGTCTTCGAGCGCGGAATCGCTTTCGTCGCGTCCCGTGCCACCGGTGTCGGTCCCCTCGACGCCGACGGTCTCGACGATCATCGGCTTGTTGTCATAGACGAAGCCGAACTGCGCCTTGTGGGCAATTTCGAAATCGCGCTTGGCCTTGAAAATCGAGTCTTCCTCGAAATTCACCGGCAGTGTCGTGTCGGTGCCGTCATATCGAATGTGAAGCACCGGCTTAGCGGCAACCATGTTTTCGGCGATGCCCTGCACTGCGAATTCGGCGAAGACGGCTTTTCTCAGGGTGGCAATCAGGTTGCCGATCTCGGTTCTGGACTCTTCCGCCAGCGGCTTCAGCAGCGCCTGCTGGCGCGAGGCAAAAACCGAGGACAGTCCAATGCCATAGGCCGACAGCAGGCCGGAAAAGGGATGGATCAGCACCGCTTCCATGCCGAGCGCGTCGGCAACCAGGCAAGCATGCTGGCCGCCGGCGCCGCCGAAGCAATTGAGCAGATATTCGGTGACGTCGTAGCCGCGCTGGACGGAAATCTTCTTGATGGCATTGGCCATGTTTTCCACGGCGATGGTGACGAACCCTTCGGCGACAGCCTCGGGAGTGCGGCCGTCGCCGATTTCGGCGGCCAGTGCGGTGAATTTTTCGCGCACCGTTTCGACGTCGAGCGGCTGGTCCTGGGCGGGACCAAAGATCTTCGGAAAGAAATCGGGCTGCAGCTTTCCCAGCATGACATTGGCATCGGTGACGGCCAGCGGCCCGCCGCGGCGATAGGCGGCCGGGCCGGGATTGGCGCCGGCGGAATCGGGGCCGGCGCGGAAACGGCCGGCCTCGTAGTGGAGGACCGAACCGCCGCCGGCGGCGACGGTGTGGATGCGCATCATCGGCGCGCGGATCCGCACGCCGGCGACCTCGGTGTCGAAGGCACGCTCATACTCGCCGTCATAGTGGGCGACATCAGTGGAGGTGCCGCCCATGTCGAAACCGATGACCTTGCCGAAGCCGGCAAGCTTCGCCGTCTCGACCATGCCGACAACGCCGCCCGCTGGCCCGGATAGCAGCGCGTCCTTGCCCTGGAATATGTCGGCGGCGGTCAGCCCGCCAGAGGACATCATGAACATGAGGTGGGGAGATTGGCCGGGCGCGGCGCCCAATTCCCCAGCCACCTTCTGCACATATCTCGACAGGATCGGCGACAGATAGGCGTCGACCACGGCGGTGTCGCCGCGGCCGACCAGCTTGATCAGCGGCGACACTTCATGGCTGACGGAAACCTGGCCGAAGCCCAGTTTTCGGCAGACTTTTGCCACTGCCTTCTCGTGGTCGGGGTATTTCCAGGCATGCATGAAGACGATGGCGACGGCGTCGATGCCATCGGCTTTCGCCTGCTCGATCGCCGGCCGGCAAGCCGCGATGTCGAGCAGCCGTTCGATGCTGCCGTCGGCGCGCACGCGCTCGTCGATCTCGATGACGCGCTCATAGAGCTGTTCTGGAAGGATGATCTCCTTGGCGAAGATGTCCGGCCGCGCCTGATAGGCGATCTTCAGCGCGTCGCGAAACCCCTTGGTGATGAGCAGCAGAACCCGGTCTCCCTTGCGCTCCAGAAGGGCGTTGGTGGCGACGGTGGTGCCCATCTTGATGTCGCCGATCAGGCCCGGCGGGATTGCGCCGCCGGAGGACAGGCCGAGAAGGTCGCGAATGCCCTGGATGGCGGCATCGGCATAGGCTTCGGGATTTTCGGAGAGAAGTTTGCGCGGATGCAGCCCGCCTTGCGGGTCGCGGCCGATGACGTCGGTGAAGGTGCCGCCGCGATCGATCCAGAAATCCCACGTCGCGGTCATGGCAGCTCCCGGCAGTTTCAGTTCGATTTGCTCAACACATCCTGTTAGTTCGCCGTTGTCTGGCCGGCAATCGCAAACGGGCCAGATGATGTTACATATGGAAACGCAACGTTACGAAACTCATGGCCGTCTGATGCATTTCCCCTTCGACCGTTCACCGCAACGTGAACGTGTAGTGAAGGAGAGATGTTATGAAAAAGCTCATTCTTGCGTCCGTTTCCGCTTTGGCGTTGCTCGGCGTTGCTGCCTGTAGCGACAGCGGCACGGACAACACCACCACCCAGAGCACCAATCCGCCGGCCGCCGAACAGCCGATGAAGCCGGCGACGCCGGAAGCCACGCCGCCGGCCGCAACGCCTCCGGCAACCGATAACTCGACCACCAAGAGCATCACACCTGAGAAGCCTGCCGAGCCGGCTCCGGCAACACCAGCTCCTGCGCCCGCGCAGTAGTCAGCAAAGCAGTACTCGTGTGATGATTGAGGAAGGCCGGCTTGTGCGCCGGCCTTTCTCATATTGTCCGCGCCCCGTGGCTACATCCCCCTCCGGCGCCACAGCGACCGGTTGCGCCAAGGCTGCGGCACTGTCCCGGCTTGATAGCAAGAGGCCGTGGCCCTAAGAAGCAGGCCATGTCGATTTGGGATCGCCTTGGCGAATTCATCACGCGCGTTTCATCCTCAACCTCGTCCGGCGTCGCCGACGTCGTGGAGGCTGTGCGCACGATTTTCTCCGGCGACGCTGATCTGCGCCGGCGTGTCGCTTTCTCGGTGGCGATGATCGCGCTGTCGGCCAAGATGGCCAAGGCCGATGGCATCGTGACCCAGGACGAGGTGCGCGCGTTCCAGGAAATATTCGAAGTGCCGCCGAAGGAGACGCGCAATGTGGCGCGGCTGTTCGATCTCGCCCAGCGCGACGTCGCCGGTTTCGAAACCTATGCTGAGCGGATGGCGCAACTGTGCGGCTCGGGCCATTCCAACTGCGTGATGCTGGAAGACATACTCGACGGTCTGTTTCACATCGCCAAGGCCGATGGGCTGGTGCATGAGCGCGAAGGCCACTTCCTGCATCGCATCGCCGAGATTTTCCGCATCGACGAGGCCCATTACGAGAGCATCATGGCGCGGCACGTCAATCTCGGCGCAGGTGATCCCTATGTCGTGCTCGGCATCGAACGCGGCAAGCCGTTCGAAGAGGTCAGGAAGCGTTATCGCAAGCTGGTCTCCGACAATCATCCGGACCGGCTGATCGCGCGCGGCCTGCCGCAGGAGTTCATCAAGATCGCAACGACCAGGGTGGCGGCGATCAACGCCGCCTATGAGATGATCGAGCGGGGCCTGCGGCACGCATGAGCGGCTTCCTGCCCGACGAGCCCAGCGCCGAGGTCAGGGTATCGCCGAATTTCGGTCCGCGGCGCGACACGCTCCGGCCCGACATGATCGTGCTGCATTACACTGGAATGGCGACCGGTGCCGGCGCCGAAGCATGGCTGTGCGATCCGGCCAGCGAGGTCTCGTCGCACTATCTCGTGCATGAGAATGGCCACATCGTGCAGATGGTCAGGGAAAGCGATCGCGCCTGGCACGCCGGCCAGAGCTCGTGGTTCGGACGCGCCGACATCAATTCCTGTTCGATAGGCATCGAGATCGTCAATCCGGGACATTCGCTGGGCTATCCCGGTTTTCCCAGACGGCAGATCGATGCGGTGATCGGCTTGTGCGCCGGGATCGCAGGTCGGCACTCGATTGCTGCCGAGCGAGTGCTGGCCCATTCGGACGTGGCGCCGGGGCGCAAGATCGATCCGGGCGAGAAGTTCCCATGGCGGACGCTGTTTGCGGCCGGCGTCGGCCATCTCGTGGCGGCCGCACCCGTCAGGCGAGGGGCCGTGCTCAAGACCGGAGACACCGGCGCCGATGTCGAGGCGTTGCAGTCGATGCTGGCGCTCTATGGCTATGGCGTCGAGATATCAGGCATTTTCGACCGGCAGACGGAGATTGTCGTCGAAGCGTTTCAGCGACATTTCCGGCCGCGCAAAGTGGATGGTGTTGCCGATGGCTCGACGCAGCGGACGCTAGAAAGGCTGCTTGCTTCCGTAAGGTCTTGATCTCGGGGGAAGCTGTTCCCAAGGTACTCATTCCAGTCCTTAGGTTACAAGCTGTCACTTAAAGTGACTTGCCTGGCCTTGTTTGGCACCAATTCGAGCTTCAAACGGCTGGCGTGCAAGTTGTCGGACCCCCAGCCCCCCGGATGTTCCGATATTGATTAAGCGTTGCTGCGTGAACACCTTCACGCGGTTCAGACAGAACAGGATCACATGCAGAAATTGACCGTTTTAACGGCAGCTGTTGCTGCCGGCGTAATGACTTTTGCCTTCGGTGCCGCGAATGCCAGCCCTCGGGCTGATCAAGGGCTCGTCGCGGTATCCGCAAAACCCAGCAAGGCAGGCCAAGACGCCAAGGCCACGAAGCGGTCTCCCGTGAAAATGGAAAAGGCAAGTTTTGCCAAGCCGAAGAAATCCGCCAAGAGGCAGACGAAGCGCGGCCGCAAGACCTTGGACATGGCGACAACGGCGTCGATCGGCCTCAGGAACGCGGCTGCGTCGACGGCAGCAGTGGCCGGCGGCGGTCAGTATTCGGCGATCGTCGCGCGCTATGCCGCGAGCTACGGCGTACCGGTTTCGCTCGCTCATGCAGTCATCAGCATCGAGAGCAACTACCGGCCGAACATGGTCGGCAGCGCCGGCGAGATCGGCCTGATGCAGATCAAGCCGGCGACGGCGCGGATGATGGGCTACAACGGTTCGGCAAAGGGCCTCTTCGACCCCGACACCAACATCAAATACGGCATGAAGTACCTCGCCATGGCGCAGGACCTCGGCGGCGGCACCACCTGCGGCACGATCCTGAAATATAACGCCGGCCACGCCGCGACGCGGATGAACCCGGTGTCGGCCGCCTATTGCAGCAAGGTCAAGGTGCAGATGGCGGCGCTTTAGCCGACTGGTTGTGTGGAGCCGGCCGGAGCGGCCGGCTTTTTCGTTTGCGTTTTCGAGCGTGAACCCCTTTATACGCCTTGCCAGCTGGCCGGGCGGCCGCACCCGCAACAGCCGAAAGGCCGCGGGTGAGGAAAGTCCGGGCTCCATGGAGACACGGTGCCGGTTAATGGCCGGCGGGGGCGACCCCAGGGAAAGTGCCACAGAAAGCAAACCGCCACGATCTAATCGTGGCAAGGGTGAAAGGGTGGGGTAAGAGCCCACCGCGCGACTGGCAACAGGAGCGGCACGGTAAACCCCACCGGGAGCAAGACCGAATAGGGGCGGTGCGAGGGGAAACCCTCGAGGGCTGTTTCCGGCTCACCGTCCGGGTAGGTTGCGTGAGGCGTATGGCAACATGCGCCCAAGATGAATGGCCGCCACGTTCTCGCCTCGCAAGGGGCGAGGGCCATACAGAACCCGGCTTACAGGCCAGCTGGCAATTCTCTCCCCGACATCGAAAAGAAATCTTTGAGATCAGCAGGTTGCGCCCTCGGGCGCGCCTGCCGATTCAAGCTGTTCAGCTACTTACCCTCGAAAGCGGGGAGCCTACCTGTTGCTTGAAGCTGGTGCGATTAAATCGTACCATGGGTCAGAATGGCATCAGGGGCCTATCATGGGACAGGTCGACAAACGCAGCATTACGCTTTCGCCGGAACTGGCGCAGGCGGTGGACGATGTGGTCGCAGCCGGCGAATACGCTTCGGCGAGCGAGGTGATCCGCGATGCGCTCAGGCAATGGAAGGACCGGCGCGATCTGCATGGCTACACGGTCGAGGAGTTGCGCAAGCTGGTGCAGGAGGGGATCGACAGCGGGCCGGCATTGGATGGGCCGCTACTCATGGAACGATTGCGCGCCAAATATCTGAAACTGTCAGAGACCAAGGGCTTTCAGGAGTGAAATACCGCTTGCTTCCCCAAGCAGTGGTCGACCTCGAAAATATCGGTGACTACATTGCCAGCCACGATCCATCGGCAGCTGTCCGCCTCGTGGATGCGTTGCAAAGACGGTGGGATTTGCTGACTTTGCATCCTTTCTCAGGCGCGCCACGCGACGATATCGCCCCGGCCATCCGTCATCTGGTCGTGGGCGACTACCTCACTCTGTACCGGGTCGGTGACGACGCGATCGAAATCATCCGCGTGCTGCACGGCAAACGCAGGATCGAAGCCGACGACCCCGGTTCATGATCGACGCCCCGGTCAGCCGCTGATCTTGTCCAGCGACGCCTCGATCGCCTTCCAGAGTTCTTCCACCGGCTCACAGCCGACCGAGAGGCGAACGAAACCGGCGGCAACCGCATCGCCTCTCTTAGATCGGCGTTCGGCGGAGCTATGGACGCCGCCAAAGGATGTTGCGGCCTGCATCAGATCGCAGTTGTTGATGAAATCCTCGGCCTTGTCTTCAGAGGCGAGCTCGAACGAGATGAGAAAGCCGAAGCGCTCCATCTGGGCTCGGGCAAGGTTGTGCGACGGGTCGCTCTCCAGTCCGGGAAAACGCAGGCCGCTGATTGCCGGGTGGCTCTTCAGCCGCCGTGCGATCACTTCCGCCGAAGAGCACATGCGGTCGAAGCGCACATCCAGCGTTTCGAGGCCGCGATGCACCAGCCATGCCTCGAACGGTCCAGGAATGCTGCCGGAGATTTCTCGCCAGCCGGTCACGGCGGCGA
Organism: Mesorhizobium sp. P2_E6; assembly: GCF_056403835.1. Taxonomy (NCBI): domain Bacteria; kingdom Pseudomonadati; phylum Pseudomonadota; class Alphaproteobacteria; order Hyphomicrobiales; family Phyllobacteriaceae; genus Mesorhizobium; species Mesorhizobium sp. P2_E6. The sequence continues at coordinate 427,824 of NZ_JBFUEQ010000003.1, read as the reverse complement.
TGATATCGGCATTGCGGCTGGCGACATGGCCGAACAGAACGTCGGAATGGCCATTGGGTGCCTTGGTGTCGGCGGCAACGACGATATCAGCGCCATGGTCGAGCGGGCGCTGTCCGAAGGGCGTCATCGTCGTGTTGTCGACGGCAAGGAGCGCACCGGCCACGTGAGCGGCTTTTGCAACGGCCGCGATATCGCAGATGTCCAGTCCCGGGTTGGCTGGGGTTTCGACGAAGGCAAGGCGGTAACCTTCGAAGCCACCGTCGAGGAAGGTCGATGTCGGCCTCATATCGTAGGTGACGCCAAACGGCTTCAGGAAGCGGTCGGCCAGGGCCCTTGTCGTGTGGTAGCCGTCCGCAGGCAGCAGGATACGGTCGCCGGCTTTAAGCAGGCCGAAAAACACCGAACAGATCGCAGCCATCCCGGACGGAAAGGCGACGCTGGGCGCACCTTCCAGATGCGCCAGCATGTGCTCGACCGCATCCCAGGTCGGGTTGCTGAAGCGGCCATACTCATCGAAACCGTTGGCGTCGCCGGGGGTGTGATAGATCGCGGCCATGGTCAGCGGCAGCGGGATCGGATCACCCTTGGCGAACCCCCTGTCGCGCAGATGGGGAAGTGCCGCAGCGCGTGCGTTCGCTGTTTCAGACATCGATTCTCAGACCCTCTTGGTGACCGACGAGATGCGGCGAGACGCTATGCCGGGCGGTGGCTTGCGGCAAGGCGCGTCCGGTTGGGCCAGGCGGGTCTAAACGCTTCGTTAGGCTTAATGGACCATAAAGACGAGACGTGCCGTCAAGGCTGCTCTCATTGGTCGCGACGCGCGTGTTTGTGAAGCCATTCCCGTTGACGCCCATAGTGCCCCATGATATCCCATTTCGATACTCAAGCCTTCGTTCCGCGTCAGGGTAAAGCGTACGCCAATCGGGCAGCCGCGGCGGCTGCGCGTTTGCGGGTTTTTGCCCTTATGGACGAGGCTGATACGGGGCAGGGAGCGCGCTGCGGCGGCGCGTGCGGCAAGATGGAGAGGGGTGCGGCGGCGCAAGCGGCTGTGACGTTCAATGGACCGGTTTCTGTCAAACACGGTGAGCAGGATCGATGCGAAGGGGCGAGTTTCCGTTCCGGCGCATTTCCGTGCCGTCGTGCAGAAGCGCGGCTACTCGGAACTCTATGGGTTGCGCTGTCTCGACCAGCCGGCGATGGATGTTGGCGGGCTCGACCTGCTCGACCGCTACGAAGAGCGCATCGCACTCGAAGATCCCTTCCTGCAGACGGCGGACGACATGTCGTTCTTCTGCCATGGCGATGGTACCTTCCTGAAGCTCGACCAGGACGGCCGTATCACGATAAGCGATTTCATTCGCGAGCATACCGGCATTTCGGCGGAGGTGGCCTTTGTCGGGCGCGGCAATTTCTTTCAGATCTGGGAACCGGGACGGCTAGCTGCCTATGGGGCGCAGGCGCGGGCCCGGCTTTTGCAGCTTCGGCAGGGGACGAAGCCTGGGGAGCGACCGGAATGACGGTAGGCCACGGCGATGACCCTCACGCCGTTGGCGGATCGGCCCGCCACATTCCGGTCCTCCTTGGCGAAGTGCTCGAAGCGCTGGCGCCGGCGGAGGGCGACATCATCGTCGACGGCACGTTCGGCGCCGGCGGCTACACCAAGGCCATTCTGGCGACGGGCGCTTCCGTCGTGGCGATCGACCGCGATCCGGATGCCATCGCCGCCGGGCGCGATCTCGAGGCGCAATCCGGCGGCAGGTTGAGGTTGGTGCAGGCGCCATTCTCGACGCTGGACGAGCATGTCGAGAGCGCCGACGGCGTCGTGCTCGACATCGGTGTGTCGTCGATGCAGCTCGACCAGGCCGAACGCGGGTTCTCGTTCCGCGCCGATGGGCCGCTCGACATGCGCATGGCGCAAGCGGGCCTGAGCGCCGCCGATGTCGTCAATTCCTTCAAGCCGGGCGATCTCGCCCGCATCTTCGGCTTCCTCGGCGAGGAGCGTCACGCCGGCCGTATTGCCCGCATGATCGAGGCTCGCCGCGAAAGGCGGCCATTCGAGCGCACGCTGGAACTGGCCGACGCCATCGAGACACATGTCGGCCGCGCACCAAAGGACAAGATCCATCCGGCCACGCGCGTCTTCCAGGCGTTGCGCATCTTCGTCAATGACGAGCTTGGCGAACTGGCGAAGGCCTTGTTGGCCGCCGAACGCACGCTGAAGCCGGGCGGGCGGCTCGCCGTGGTGACGTTCCATTCGCTGGAAGACCGCATCGTCAAGCGCTTCATCGCCGATCGCGCCGACGCCGTGACCGGCTCGCGCCATATGCCCGAGGCACACGCGCGCACCGCGACCTTCCGCAAGGCGGGCGGCGGCGTGACTGCCGGCGATGCCGAGGTCGCGGCCAACCCGCGCGCCCGTTCGGCCCGGCTGCGCGCGGCCATCCGCACCGAGGCACCGGCCCGCAACAGCGACTTTTCGATTTTCGGCCTTCCAAAACTTCCCGGCATCGACCGGCCGGGAGAGAGGTAAGCACGTGTTTCGTACCAGCGACATCGTCCTGATCGCCGTCATGGTTTCGGCGGCGGCCCTTACCTACAAGACCAAGCGCGAGGCCGAGGAACAATTGGCAGCGGTGCAGAAGATCCACGAGCAGATCCGCTATGAGGAGGACACGATCGACCTGCTCAAGGCCGACTGGAGCCTGCTCACCCAGCCGTCGCGGCTGCAGAAGCTGGCCGACCTCTACAAGTCGCAGCTCGAACTCCAGCCGGTCAGCGCCCGCCAGATCGTCGGTATCGGCGACCTGCCGGCCAAAGCCCTGGACATTCAGGACATCCTCAAAGGACGCGAGGGCGGCATGGCCGACAATTCCGACATGGCGTCCCCGGACGGCAAGGATCCCGTTGTGACCGGAGGCATCGCCCAATGATCGGCAAACTGCTGAAGCGCAGCACCAAGGCCGGTGAAGGCGGATCGATCGTGGTCGAGGGCGCCCGCAAGGCGACCGGCGGTAAGGGCAGGACGCGCATCGTGATGACGATGGCGGTGTTCTTCGGCATCTTCGCGACCATTTCAGGGCGGCTGGTCTATCTCGGCTTCCAGACCCCCGACATGTCGGGCGGCCCGCAGAGCCGGGTAACAGCGTCGCGGCCCGACATTGTCGATCGCAACGGCGAAGTGCTGGCGACGGACATCAAGACGGCGTCGCTGTTCGCCGAACCGCGGCGCATCGTCGACGCCGACGAGGCGATCGAGAAGCTGTCGACGGTTCTGCCCGAGATCGACTACGAGCAGACCTACCACAAGCTCAAAAGCGGCGCCGGCTTCGTCTGGCTGCAGCGGCAGCTGACGCCCAAGCAGCAGTCCGACATCATGCAACTCGGCATTCCCGGTTTCGGCTTCCGCACCGAAAAGCGCCGCTTCTATCCGAGCGGCGAGACCTCGTCCTACGTTGTCGGGCTCACCAACATCGACAACCAGGGCATCTCCGGCATGGAGAAGTATGTCGATGAGCAGGGTTTGAGCGACTTGCAGGCATCGGGCCTGGCGGTGGCCAAGGATCTGAAGCCGGTGAGGCTTTCGATCGATCTGCGCGTCCAGCATGTTGTGCGCGACGAGATCGCCGCCGGTTTGGAACGCTATCGCGCCATGGGCGCTGGCGCCGTTGTGCTCAACGTCAAGACAGGCGAAGTGGTCGCGATGGCCTCGGTGCCGGATTTCGATCCGAACAATCCTTACAATGCACAGGAAAAGGACCGGCTGAATCGGATGTCGGCGGGGCTCTATGAGATGGGCTCGACCTTCAAGAGCTTCACCTCGGCCATGGCGCTCGATTCCGGCAAGGCGACGATGGCGAGCCGCTTCGACGCTTCGCATCCGATCCGGGTCGGCCATCAGGCCATTCACGATTTCCACGGCAAGAACCGTGTGCTGTCATTGCCGGAGGTGTTCCTCTATTCGTCCAACATCGGGTCGGCCAGGGAGGCCGAGATGGTCGGCATCGAGGGGCACCGCGAATTCCTGCATCGCCTTGGAATCTTGGACAAGATGCAGACCGAACTGCCGGAAGTCGCCCGTCCGACTGAACCGAAGGTCTGGAAACAGGTCAATTCGTTCACCATCGCGTTCGGCCATGGCGTGTCGACGACGCCGCTGCAAGCGGCTGTCGGCTGCGCGGCGCTGATGAATGGTGGCTTCCTGATGAATCCTACCTTCCTGGTCCGCACTCAGGAAGAAGCGATGGCGGTGGCCAAGAAGGTGGTCAGCGAAAAGACGGTCGATGGCATGCGCTACCTCTATACGCTCAACGCCGAAAAGGGCTCGGCCAGAAACGCCAGGGTCCCCGGCTACCGCGTTGGTGGCAAGACCGGAACAGCCGAGAAGGTCATCAATGGCCGCTACTCGAAGGAATTGAACTTCAATACCTTCGTCGCCGCTTTCCCGATGGACGATCCGCAATACCTCGTGTTTACGATCGCCGACGCCCCGCACCCGGAAAAGCCTGGCATGACCGACGTCGCGGCCGCGAATGCGGGGGTTATCGCCGGTAATATCATCAAGCGTTCAGCGGCCATGCTTGGCGTGAAGCCAGATTTCAGCCATGAAAATGGTGCAACGCTGGTTTCCTATCAGTGATTCTTGGGGCGCGCCGGCAACTGCGCGCTATTTTGTTGTGGTGAACGGGACTCGATGAAGCTCAGAGATCTAGCCGGTATCCTGCCAGTCGAAGGAACAGCTTCCGCCGATCTGGAGGTTACCGGGATTTCGTCGGATTCCCGCCAGGTAAAGCCCGGCGTCGTCTTCTTCGCGCTCGCCGGTACCAAGGCGGATGGCGCCACCTATGCCGCCGACGCTGCCCGGCGTGGCGCCGCCGCAATCGTCGCAGGCAGCGCCATCGCCGGGTTGCCGGTTCCAGTGCTGGCGGTCGATGATCCGCGCCTGGCGCTGGCGCTAAGCGCGGCCCGCTATTTCGGCAAGCAGCCTGAGACCATGGTCGCGGTGACCGGCACCAGCGGCAAGACATCGGTCGCCGCCTTCACCAGGCAGATCTGGGAGCAGGCCGGCTATGCCGCCGCTTCGATCGGCACCACCGGCGTGGTGGCGCCGGGTCGCAACGAGTATGGCTCGTTGACGACACCCGATCCGGTCGCCTTGCACCAGCTGCTCAAGGAATTGGCGGATGCCGGCGTCACCCACGCATCGATGGAAGCCTCCAGCCATGGGCTCGACCAGCGCCGCCTCGACGGCGTCAAGCTGGCGGCAGGCGGCTTCACCAATCTCGGCCGCGACCATATGGACTATCATCCGACCGTCGAGGACTACCACCGCGCCAAATTGCGCCTGTTCGACACGTTGCTGCCGAAAGGCGCGCCGGCCGTCATTTTCGCCGACGATCCGTGGTCGGCGCCGACGATCCAGGCGGCGCAGGCTGCCGGGCTCGACGTGCTGACGGTTGGCCGCCATGGCGATTTCCTCAAGCTGAAGCGAGTCGAGCACGAGCGCCATCGCCAGCGCGCCGAGGTCGAGGCTGGCGGCGTGCTCTACGAGGTCGACCTGCCGCTCGCCGGCGATTTCCAGATATCGAACGCGCTGGTTTCCGCGGGGCTTGCCATTTCCACTGGAACACCTGTCGCCAAAGCCTTGCTGGCATTGGAGAAACTGAAGGGCGCGCCGGGCCGGCTCGACCTTGTTGGCACCACCACCAACGGCGCGCCGGTCTATGTCGACTACGCTCACAAGCCCGATGCGCTGGAAAACGTGCTGGCCTCGGTGCGCCCGTTCACCACCGGTCGCGTCATCGTCGTGTTCGGCTGTGGCGGCGACCGCGATCGCGGCAAGCGGCCGATCATGGGCGAGATCGCGACGCGGCTCGCCGATGTGGTCATCGTCACCGACGACAATCCGCGCTCGGAAGTGCCGGAAACGATCCGCGCCGCTATTCTTGCCGCCGCGCCAGACGCCATCGAAATCGGTGACCGGCGCCAGGCGATACACGAGGCGGTCGCTATGCTGCATGCCGGCGACACGCTGATCGTGGCCGGCAAGGGCCACGAGGAAGGCCAGACGATCGGCACTGAAACGCTGCATTTCTCAGATCATGAGGAAGTCCGCGCGGCGCTGCGGGAGCGTGCCGCATGAGCTTGCTGTGGACCTCCGAGGCACTGGTTGCCGGCATGGACGGGCGGCCGCTCGGGCCGATGCCGGAAGGCATATCCGGTATTTCGATCGACAGCCGCAGCCTGCAACCGGGCGACGCCTTCTTCGCCATCAAGGGCGAGGTGATGGATGGTCATGACTTCGCCACTGCCGCCATCAAGGCCGGCGCCGGCGTGCTGGTGGTGGCGGAAGGCAAGCTGCCGTCGCTCGGTCGGCTGACGGCACCGATCATCGTCGTCGAAGACGTGCTGGTGGCACTTGAGAAGCTTGGTGTCGCTGCGCGCGCTCGTTCCGAGGCCAAGATCATCGCTGTGACCGGTTCGGCCGGCAAGACCACCACAAAGGAAGCGCTGCGCCACGTGCTGTCGGCGGTCGGCAAGGTGCATGCCTCGGCGCAGTCCTTCAACAATCACTGGGGGGTGCCGCTGACGCTGGCGCGGATGCCGGTCGATTGCGACTATGCCGTGTTCGAAATCGGCATGAACCATCCCGACGAAATCCGGCCACTGGTCAAGATGGTGAGGCCGCATGTCGCCATCGTCACCATGATCGCGGCGGCGCATCTTGGCTTCTTCCGCAATCTCGATGAGATCGCCAGGGCCAAGGCCGAGATATTCGAAGGCCTGGAGCCTGACGGCGCAGCCGTCCTCAATCGCGACGATGGGCGCTGGAAGCTTCTGGACAAGATGGCGCATGCCGCCGGAGTCGAGCACGTGTACGGCTTCGGCGAGAATGCGCGCTCGACCTTCAGGCTGATCAAATGCGATCTCCATGCCGACCATTCCGACATCACCGCCAGGATCGGCGGCCACGAGGTGACGGCCCGGGTCGGTGCGCCCGGCCGCCACATGGTGCAGAACGTGCTGGCGGTGCTGGGTGCGGCGCATCTGGTCGGCGCCGATCTCGACAGAGCGGCGCTGGCGCTGGCCGATCTTTCGGCCGAGCGCGGCCGTGGCAAGCGCCATGTGCTGCGCCACCCCGGCGGGCCGATCACGCTGATCGACGAGAGTTACAACGCCAACCCGGCGTCGATGGGCGCCGCCATGGCGCTGCTCAATGCGACGCCGGTGACAGGCGAGGGCCGCCGCATCGCCGTGCTAGGCGACATGCTGGAACTCGGCGACCATTCGGCCAAGCTGCATGCCGCCCTTGCCGATCTCATCGTCGGCACCGGGACGCAGACGGTCTTTCTCGGCGGGCCGGAAATGCGGGCGCTGGCCGAGAGGCTGCCAGGCGAAATCGAGACGGAATACCGCGCCGGCGTCGAGGAACTGAAGCCGGTGCTGCTTGCCGCGCTGAAACCGGGCGACGTGGTGATGATCAAATCGTCGAAGGGCATCGGTTTTGCAAAACTGGTCGATGCGCTGCTGGGCAAGTTCCCGGCTCAAACGACAAGCAAACAGACCTAGGTCGGGGGACGATAAGCGCATGTTCACACTGCTCGTCGATTTTGCGGACAAGATCTCGGTCTTCAATGTCTTCCGCTACATCACCTTCCGCACCGGCGGGGCGCTGATCACGTCGGCACTCATCGTCTTCATCTTCGGACCGACCATCATCAATTCGCTGCGGTTGCGGCAAGGCAAGGGCCAGCCGATCCGCGCCGACGGCCCCCAGACGCATTTCAAGAAGGCCGGCACCCCGACCATGGGCGGGCTGATGATCCTGTCGGGCATCATCGGGTCGTCGCTGCTGTGGGCAAACCTGTCGAGCATCTATGTCTGGGTGGTGCTGCTGGTGACGCTGGGCTTCGGCTCGATCGGCTTCTACGACGACTATCTGAAGGTGACCAAACAGTCGCATCTCGGCTTTTCCGGCAAGGCACGGCTGGCGCTCGAATTCGTCATTGCCGGCATCGCCGCCTGGGTGATCATGCATAACGGCCAGGCGCCGTTCTCGTCGTCGCTGACATTCCCCTTCGCCAAGGAATTCATCATCAATCTCGGCTGGTTCTTCATCCCGTTCTCCTGCTTCGTCATCGTCGGCGCCGGCAATGCGGTGAACCTGACCGACGGCCTCGACGGGCTGGCGATCGTGCCGATCATGATCGCGGCGGCGTCCTTCGGCGTCATCGCCTATCTGTCCGGCAACGCCGTGTTCGCAGAATATCTGCAGATCCATTTCGTGCCCGGCACCGGCGAACTGGCGGTCGTGCTCGGCGCGGTCATCGGCGCCGGCCTCGGCTTCCTCTGGTTCAACGCGCCGCCGGCGGCGATCTTCATGGGCGACACCGGCTCGCTGGCCATGGGTGGCCTGATCGGCACGGTTGCCGTCGCCACCAAGCACGAAATCGTGCTGGTCATCGTCGGCGGATTGTTCGTCGTCGAAATCCTGTCGGTCATCATCCAGGTCGGCTACTTCAAGATGACCGGCAAGCGGGTGTTCCTGATGGCGCCGATCCACCATCATTTCGAAAAGCTCGGCTGGACCGAAAGCCAGGTGGTGATCCGATTCTGGATCATCGCCGTCATCCTGGCGCTGGTCGGCCTGTCCACCCTGAAGCTGAGATAGGAGGCCGCTTGATCCCCGCCGCATCCTTCGCAGGCAAGCGCGTTTCGCTCTTCGGGCTCGGTGGCTCGGGGATCGCGACGGCGCGCGCGCTGATCGCCGGCGGGGCGGACGTGCTGGCCTGGGACGACAACCCCGACAGCGTTGCCAAGGCGGCGGCGGACGGCATCGCAACCAGCGATTTGCGCGGCGCCGACTGGGCGAAGTTCTCGGCTTTCGTGCTGTCGCCGGGCGTGCCGCTGACGCATCCCAAGCCGCATTGGACGGTGGAACTGGCGCGTGGTGCCGGCGTCGAGATCATTGGCGACATCGAGCTTTTCTGCCGCGAACGGATGCTCGCCGCGCCGGCAGCGCCGTTCATCGCCATCACCGGCACCAACGGCAAGTCGACGACGACCGCATTGACCGCGCATATCCTCAAAGCGGCGGGTCGCGACACGCAGATGGGCGGCAATATCGGCCGCGCGGTGATGACGCTCGATCCGCCCGAGCCCAATCGGCATTATGTCGTCGAATGCTCGTCGTACCAGATCGATCTCGCGCCCTCGATCAACCCGACGGCCGGCATCCTGCTCAATTTGACGCCGGACCATCTCGATCGGCACGGCACCATGCAGCACTACGCCTCGATCAAGGAACGGCTGGTGGCCGGCAGCGAGACTGCGATCATCGGCATCGACGATTCCTGGTGCGCTCAGATTGCCGAGCGGCTGGAGCGGGCGGGGCGGCATGTCATCCGTATTTCCAAGCGGCTGCCGCTGACCGACGGCTATTTCGCCGACGGCGGCAACCTGATGGAGGCGGTGAACGGTCGCTACAGCCGCGTCGCTTTCCTCGAAGGCATCGGCTCGCTGCGCGGCCAGCACAATGCGCAGAACGCGTTGGCGGCGGTCGCTGCTTGCCTCAAGGTCGGGCTGGACCTCGGCGAAATCCAATCCGGACTGGAAAGTTTTCCCGGCCTTGCACACCGCATGGAGCAGGTCGGCCGCAAGGATCATGTGCTGTTCGTCAACGATTCCAAGGCGACCAATGCCGACGCGGCGGCACCGGCTTTGTCGAGCTTTCCGCGCATCTACTGGATCGCCGGCGGCCTGCCCAAGGAGGGCGGCATTGAGCCGCTGCGCGGCTTCTTCCCGCGCATCGCCAAGGCCTATCTGATCGGCGAGGCGGCGCCCGCCTTTTCGGCGACACTGGGCGAGGCCGTGTCCTACGAAATATCGGGCACGCTGGCCGCTGCGGTCGAACATGCCGCGCATGATGCGGCTCAAGACGATGCGAGCGAAGTGGTGGTTCTGTTGTCGCCGGCCTGCGCCAGTTTCGACCAGTTCAAGAATTTCGAAGTCCGCGGCGAAGCCTTCAGGCAAGCTGCGAATGCTATCGAGGGTGTGAAACCCATCGGAGGGGCACGATAATGCAGAGCCGTCTCGATAAAAGTCCGGTTGCGACCTGGTGGTGGACGATCGATCGCTGGTTCCTGGCGGCGTTCCTGTCGCTGATGGGGCTCGGCATCGTGCTGTCCTTTGCCGCCAGCCCGGCGGTGGCCGAACGCATCGGCCTCGACAGCTTCCATTTCGCCACCAGGCAGATCATCTTTACCGTTCCGGCGCTCGGCGTGATGCTGGCGGTGTCCTTCCTCGAATCCCGGCAGATCCGGCGCATGGCGTTGATCATGCTGTGCCTGATGCTGGTGCTGATGGTGGCGGTGCTCTACATCGGCGTCGAAGTGAAAGGCGCGCGCCGTTGGGTGTCGCTGGCCGGCCTGTCGATCCAGCCGTCGGAATTCCTCAAGCCCGCCTTCGTCATCATGTGCGCCTGGCTGTTTGCCGAGCACAAGCGCCAGCCCGACATTCCGGGCAATCTGTTTGCCATGCTGCTGCTGGCGCTGGTCGTCTCACTGCTGGTGGCGCAACCGGACCTCGGCCAGACGATGCTGGTGACCGGCACCTGGGGTGTGATGTTCTTCATGGCCGGGCTCCCATGGCTGTGGATCATCGCGCTTGGTGGCGCGGGCGTCGGCGGCGTATTTGCCGCCTATTCGGTGTTTCCGCACGTCGCCTTGCGCATCGACAAGTTCCTCACCGGCGAAGGCGACACGTTCCAAGTCGACATGGGCCGCGAGGCGCTGATCAATGGCGGCTGGTTCGGCGTCGGGCCGGGCGAGGGCACCGTCAAGCGGGTCATCCCGGACAGCCATGCCGACTTCGTCTTTTCGGTCGCCGGCGAGGAATTCGGGTTGATCATGTGCTTCTTCATCATGTCGATCTTCGCCTTCATCGTGCTGCGCGGCCTCAACACGGCGCTGAAGGAACATGACGACTTCACCCGCTATGCGGTCGGCGGCCTCGTCACGGTGTTCGGCCTGCAGGCCGTCATCAACATGTGCGTCAACCTGCAGCTCGTGCCGGCCAAGGGCATGACGCTGCCATTCATCTCCTATGGTGGCTCCTCGCAGATCGCCATCGCCATCTCGATGGGCATGGTGCTGGCGCTGACGCGCAAGCGGCCCGAAAAGCGCAAGCAGATGGGCTTTGCCTTGCCGCAACGCGCCTTGCCGGCGGAGTGATATGGCGAGAGGCGTCATCCTTCTCGCGGCAGGTGGAACCGGCGGGCATCTGTTTCCGGCCGAGGCGCTGGCGCATGAGCTGAACGAGCGCGGCTGGACGGTGCATCTGGCCACCGACGACCGCGCCGAGCGGTTCGCCGCCCATTTCCCGGCGGCCGCCATCCATCCGATCCAGTCGGCGACAATGGGCTCGAAGAATCCCATCGCCCTGCTTGGTGCCTTCTGGAAAATCTGGCGCGGTGTGCGCCAGGCCTCCGCGGTCATCGCCAGGATCAAGCCGGATGCGGTCGTCGGCTTTGGTGGCTACCCGACCTTGCCGCCGCTCTATGCGGCGACACGGCGCAAGGTGCCGACGCTGATCCATGAGCAGAACGCAGTGATGGGGCGCGCCAACCGGGCGCTGGCCGGGCGTGTCGACGCCATCGCCGGCGGCTTCCTGCCACAGGACGCCAGTGCCACCGGCGCCAAGACGGTGACGACAGGCAATCCGGTCCGGCCTCCCGTGCTGGAAGCGGCCAAGACGCCTTATGCGGCATCGACCGGGGAGCAGCCGTTCAGGCTGTTGGTGTTCGGCGGGAGCCAGGGTGCGCAGTTCTTTTCGGACGCGGTGCCGGCGGCCGTCGCGCTGCTTTCCGATACGCAACGCAAGCGGTTGCTGATCACGCAGCAGGCGCGCGCCGATGACGTGGCGCGGGTGAAGGCGGCCTATGCCGCACTTGGCGTCGCCGCCGAAGTCTCGCCCTTCTTCACCGACATGGCGCAACGCATAGCGGCGGCGCATCTGGTGGTGTCGCGCTCCGGCGCCTCGACCGTTTCGGAGATCGCCGTCATCGGCCGGCCGGCGCTGCTGGTGCCATATCCCTATGCGCTCGACCACGACCAGGCGGCGAACGCGGCGGCCCTTGCCGCCGCTGGCGGTGGCGAAGTGCACCCGCAATCCTCGCTTTCGCCCGAGCGCATCGCGGCCCTCATCGGTGGGCTGATGGACAGCCCCGAGCGGCTGGCGGCCATGGCGGCGGGAGCGAAATCGGCCGGCCGGCCCGACGCGGCACGGTTGCTCGCCGATCTTACAGAGGCTATTGCGTCCCAAAAAACCGTTTCAGACTTCAGGAAGGGGACGCACGTATGAAGATGCCGCAGACCATCGGCCTTGTGCATTTCATCGGTATTGGCGGCATCGGCATGAGCGGCATCGCCGAAGTGCTGCACAATCTCGGCTACAAGGTGCAGGGGTCCGATCAGGCCGACAGCGCCAATGTGCAGCGGCTGCGCGACAAGGGCATCGAATGCTTCGTCGGCCACCAGGCCGAAAATCTCGGCGATGCCGAGGTTGTCGTCGTCTCGACGGCGATCAAGAAAACAAACCCCGAACTGAAGGCCGCGCGCGAGAAGCTGCTGCCGATCGTGCGCCGCGCCGAGATGCTGGCCGAGCTGATGCGTTTTCGCCAGGCGGTGGCGATTGGCGGCACGCATGGCAAGACGACGACGACCTCGATGGTGGCGACGTTGCTCGAAGCCGGTGGGCTCGATCCGACGGTCATCAATGGCGGCATCATCAATGCCTATGGCACCAATGCGCGCATGGGCGATGGCGAATGGATGGTGGTCGAGGCCGACGAGAGCGACGGCACATTCCTCAAGCTGCCGGCCGAAATCGCCGTCGTCACCAACATCGATCCCGAGCACCTCGACCACTATGGCAGCTTCGACAAGGTGCGCGAGGCGTTCCGCCAGTTCGTCGAGAACGTGCCGTTCTACGGCTTCGGCGTGATGTGCACCGACCACCCGGAAGTGCAGGCCCTGGTCGGCCGCATCGAGGACCGCCGCGTCATCACCTATGGCGAGAACGCGCAGGCCGACGTGCGCTTCACCAACCACCGCATGGCGGGTGCCATTTCGGAATTCGACGTGGTGATCCGCAACCGCAAGAGCGGTGGCCAGACGACGATCGCCGGCCTGCGCTTGCCGATGCCCGGCCGCCACAACGTCTCCAACGCGACGGCGGCGATCGCTGTCGCGCATGAACTTGGCCTGTCCGCCGAGGCGATCAAGAAGGGCCTGTCGTCCTTCGCCGGCGTCAAACGCCGCTTCACTCATACCGGTTCATGGAACGGCGTCGATGTGTTCGACGATTACGGCCATCATCCGGTCGAGATCTCGGCTGTGCTGAAGGCGGCGCGCAGCGCCACTAAGGGCCGCGTCATCGCCATTGCCCAGCCGCATCGCTTCACCCGGCTGCACGACCTGTTCAACGAGTTTTCCACCTGTTTTAACGACGCCGACACGGTGATGGTGGCGCCGGTCTACGCGGCCGGTGAAGAACCGATCGAAGGCGTGACCTCGGATGCCCTGGTGTCGCGCATCCGCGCCGGCGGCCATCGCGACGCACGCTACATCGAAGGTCCGGCAGCAATCGCGCCGATCATCCGCGATCTGGCCAAGCCCGGCGACTTCGTCGTCTTCCTCGGCGCCGGAAACATCACCCAATGGGCTTATGCGTTGCCCAAGGAGCTTGGCGGGACGGTCTCATGATGTATGGCCAGGCCCTGATCGACAGACTTGGCGACCGGCTTGCCGGCCTGCGTGGCCGCCTCACGCCGAATGCCGAGATGGACAAGATCACCTGGTTTCGCGCCGGGGGGCTGGCCGAAGTGCTGTTCCAGCCGGCCGACGAGGAGGACCTGGCCGCCTTCCTCAAAGCCGTTCCCGAGGAAATACCGCTGACCGTCGTCGGCGTCGGCTCGAACCTTCTGGTTCGTGACGGCGGCATTCCGGGTTTTGTCATCCGGCTTTCGGCTAAGGGGTTTGGTGAGGCAGAAGTTGTTTCGCCGACCACGATCAAGGCGGGCGCGGCCACGCCCGACAAGCGCGTTGCCGCCGTGGCGCTGGAAGCCGGCATTGGCGGCTTTCATTTCTATCACGGCATTCCGGGCGCCATCGGCGGCGCGCTGCGGATGAACGCCGGCGCCAACGGCGTCGAGACGCGCGAACGCGTCGTCGAGGTGCGTGCGCTCGACCGCAAGGGCAATGTGCAAACGCTGAGCAATGCCGACATGGGTTACGCCTACCGCCATTCGGCGGCACCTTCCGGGCTGATCTTCACCTCGGCTTTGTTCGAGGGATTTGCCGAGGACAAGACCGCGATCAAGGCGGCGATGGACGCGGTGCAGAACCATCGCGAGACCGTGCAGCCGATCCGCGAAAAGACCGGCGGCTCGACCTTCAAGAATCCCGAAGGCACGTCAGCCTGGAAGGAGATCGACAAGGCGGGCTGCCGCGGCCTGATGATCGGCGGTGCCCAGATGTCGCCGCTGCATTGCAACTTCATGATCAATACGGGAACCGCGACCGGCTACGACCTCGAATACCTCGGCGAGACGGTGCGAACGCGGGTGCTGGAAAATTCGGGCATCCGGCTGCAATGGGAAATCAAGCGCATCGGCAATTTCCGGCCGGGGCATGCCGTGCAGGAGTTTCTCGGGCAACTTCTATAGTGGGTGTTGAAGTTCACGTGATGCATGAACTTCAATGGGGCCGAAAATGGCCCGCGACCGTTGCTGCAAAGACTCAACGGCGCGGTTTTCGCATCCATTTTCTCAGAAAGTGAATCTCTCGGAATCGTAAGTACTTGCCAGTGAATCAACTCTCTGATTCTCTGCTCCAAAGCGTTTCCTGATTTGAGTCGTTCGACGCGTTCGGCGTTTTCCGTCTGGGGGGGCAACCTGCCGGGAGACTCGGACTCAATGTTGCGGAAATCTTGGTTTTTGGTCCGCGGTGAGAGGGGATGACGGGGGAAATGAAAAGCAAGCATGTGGCCGTCCTGCTGGGAGGTTTCTCGTCCGAGCGGCCCGTGTCCCTGTCCTCGGGAAAGGCTTGTGCCGATGAGCTCGAGAAGGAAGGCTACCAGGTCACGCGCGTCGATGTCGGGCGCGATGTCGGCTCGGTGCTTGCCGAACTCCGGCCGGATATCGCGTTCAATGCGCTGCATGGTCCGTTTGGCGAGGATGGTACCATCCAGGGTATCCTCGAATATCTCGGTGTCCCCTATACGCATTCCGGCGTGCTCGCTTCGGCGCTGGCCATGAACAAGGAGCAGGCCAAGCGGGTTGCCAAATCGGTCGGTGTCCCTGTCGCCGAATCGAAGGTCGCCAGCCGCTTCGCCATTCAGAACAAGCACCCGATGAAGCCGCCCTATGTGGTCAAGCCCGTCAATGAGGGGTCAAGCTTCGGCGTCGTCATCGTGCATGAAGGGCAGTCGCATCCGCCGCAGGTCATCGGCTCGTCCGAATGGAAGTATGGCGATACCGTCATGGTCGAACGCTACATCCATGGCCGCGAGCTGACCTGCGCCGTAATGGGCGATGTCGCTCTGGGAGTCTGCGAGATCATCCCGACCGGCCATTCCTTCTACGACTATGATTCAAAATATGTCGCGGGGGGATCAAAGCACGAATGCCCCGCAAAAGTTTCACCGAATATTTACCAAAAAATACAAACACTGGCGCTCAAGGCTCATCAAGCGATCGGCTGTCGGGGCGTTTCCCGGTCGGACTTCCGTTATGACGATCGGCATTCCGAAAACGGCGAGGTTGTCTGGCTCGAGGTCAACACCCAGCCGGGTATGACGCCGACGTCCTTGGTGCCTGAAATCGCCGCCCAGGCCGGGCATTCGTTTGGCGATTTGTTGAGTTGGATGGTGGAGGACGCTTCGTGTCTGCGTTGAAATGGGGACAAGGCAAGGGGAAAGGCGCGGCAGGGCCGGCGCTGTTCGGCCTGCCGTTGTCATCAGGCCATTTCGTGCTGCCGCGTGTGCTTCGCCGCCCGGTGCGCGTTCTTGCGCGCCTGGGCGTGGGTGAATTCCAGGCGCCGCGCTTCTCCGCGGCCATGATGTCTGCCGTGCTGCTTGTGTCGAGCAGTGCCTATGGCGCCTACCTCGGCGGCCATGTCGACGGCATCGTCCAAAGCATCACTGCCCGCACCGGCTTTGCCGTCGATCAGGTCAAGGTGGTCGGCAATCGCCAGACCTCCGAGATCGACATTCTCGACAGGCTCGAGCTCGACGGCTGGACCTCGCTGATCGGTTTCGATGCCGGGGCCGCGCGGGAGCGCATTGCTACCTTGCCTTGGATCGAGGTCGCCGCGGTGCGCAAGGTCTATCCGCACACGCTGGAAGTGCGCGTCGAAGAGCGCGAGCCTTTCGCGCTCTGGCAGCAGGGCGATGAGCTCTCTGTTATCGAGAAGAATGGCGCCGTGATCGCGCCGTTCTCCGGCGGCAAGCAGGT
This sequence comes from Mesorhizobium sp. P2_E6, assembly GCF_056403835.1. Taxonomy (NCBI): domain Bacteria; kingdom Pseudomonadati; phylum Pseudomonadota; class Alphaproteobacteria; order Hyphomicrobiales; family Phyllobacteriaceae; genus Mesorhizobium; species Mesorhizobium sp. P2_E6. The sequence continues at coordinate 411,314 of NZ_JBFUEQ010000003.1, read as the reverse complement.
GCTTCTGCCTTTGCTGATCGGTCTCGGTGCGCCGGCCAAGGCGCCGGACTTCCTGGTCAAGGTCGAAAAATACCCCGAGCTGGCGAGCCGGATCAAAGGCTATGTCCGCGTTGGCGAGCGGCGCTGGGACCTGAAGCTGGACAACGGCATCACCGTCAAGCTTCCCGAGGATGGCGAGGATCAGGCGATCGCCGAGCTCGTCAAGATGGACCAGGACAAGGGGCTGTTGTCGCGCGATATCGCCGCCGTCGACATGCGCCTGACGGACAGGCTGGTCGTGCAGTTGACGCCCGAGGCGGCGACGCAGCGCGAAGCCGCCCTCAACGAAAAACCCAAAAGCCTGAAGCGCAAGCCGGAGACGAAAATATGAGCTGGCTTGGCGGTCATGGCGACGCCGCGTCGCGCCGGTCCGGCACCCTGACGGTGCTGGATGTCGGTTCGAGCAAGGTCTGCTGCATGGTGGCCAAGCTGAAACCGAGCGATGACGGCAAGCTGTTGCGCGGCCGCTCGCACCGGATCCAGGTGATCGGCATCGGCCATCAGAAGTCGCAAGGCGTGAAGTCGGGAGTCGTCGTCGACCTCGATCGCGCCGAGCATGCCATTCGTCTTTCCGTCGATGCGGCCGAGCGCATGGCTGGGCTGACGGTCGATTCGCTGATCGTCAACATGACCGCCGGCCGGCTGAAGAGCGAAGCCTTCTCGGCCACCATCAACCTTGGCGGCCACGAGGCCGACGAGGCCGATATCAAGCGCGTTCTCGGCGCCGGCGCCAAGCAGGCCTTGAAGGCCGAACGCGAGGTGATCCATTCGCTCCCCGTCGGCTTTTCGCTGGACGCCGAGCGCGGCGTGCGCGATCCGCGCGGCATGGTCGGCGACGCACTTGGCGTCGACATGCATGTCTTGACCGGTGACGCCGCGCCGATGCGCAACCTGGAGCTTTCCATCAACCGGTCGCACCTGTCGGTCGAGCGCATGGTGGCGACGCCCTATGCCAGCGGGCTGGCCGCCCTGGTCGACGACGAACTGGAAATGGGCGCCGCCTGCATCGACATGGGCGGCGGCACGACGACGATCTCGGTGTTTTCGGACGGCAAGTTCGTCCATGGCGACGCCATCGCAATCGGCGGCAACCATGTCACGCTGGACATGGCCAAGGGCCTGTCGACCTCGCTCGACGCCGCCGAGCGGCTGAAGGTGATGCATGGCTCGGCATTGCCGGGCAGCGCCGACGACCGCGACCTGGTCTCGATCCAACCGATCGGCGACGATGGCGACGTGCCGCTGCAGATCCCGCGCTCGGTGATGACGCGCATCGTGCGCGCCCGCATCGACGAGACGCTCGAACTGCTGCGCGACCGGCTGAACAAGTCCGGCTACGGCAATGCAGTGGGCAAGCGCGTCGTCTTGACCGGCGGCGCCAGCCAGCTTGCCGGCCTGCCGGAGGCGGCTCGCCGGATCCTCGGACGCAATGTGCGCATCGGCCGCCCGCTTGGCGTGGCGGGCCTGCCGGAAGCGGCGAAGGGACCGGCCTTCTCGGCTGCGGTGGGGCTTCTGATCTATCCGCAGATGGCGAGCTTCGAGAGCCATCCGGCGAAAGGAATTTCCGGTCTCAGAATGACCGGAACGGGTGGAAAACTGCATCGCATGAGTCAGTGGTTGAGAGACAGTTTCTAATTGACGGGGACAGCCCCATAGGCGGCCGCGGCGGCGAAGCGGCGTGAAAGGCAAAGGACGGAGACAATGACGATCAATCTGCAAAAGCCGGACATCACCGAGCTTAAGCCGCGGATCACCGTTTTCGGTGTCGGCGGCGGCGGCGGCAATGCCGTCAACAACATGATCACCGCCGGTCTGCGCGGTGTCGAGTTCGTGGTGGCCAACACCGACGCTCAGGCGCTGACCATGTCGAAGGCCGATCGGCTGATCCAGCTCGGCGCGCATGTCACCGAAGGCCTTGGCGCCGGATCGCAGCCGGAAGTCGGCCGCGCGGCGGCGGAGGAATGCATCGACGAGATCATCGATCATCTGTCCAACACCCATATGTGCTTCGTCACCGCGGGCATGGGCGGCGGCACCGGCACGGGTGCGGCTCCGGTCGTGGCGCGTGCCGCACGCGAAAAGGGCATCCTCACCGTCGGCGTCGTCACCAAGCCGTTCCATTTCGAAGGCCAGCGCCGCATGAAGACGGCGGATTTTGGCATCGAAGAGCTGCAGAAATGCGTCGATACGCTGATCGTCATCCCCAACCAGAACCTGTTCCGGCTGGCCAATGACAAGACGACCTTCGCCGACGCCTTCGCCATGGCCGACCAGGTGCTCTATTCCGGTGTTGCCTGCATCACCGACCTGATGGTGAAGGAAGGCCTGATCAACCTCGACTTCGCCGACGTGCGTTCGGTCATGCGCGAGATGGGCAAGGCGATGATGGGCACCGGCGAGGCTTCGGGCGAGGGCCGCGCGATGGCCGCCGCCGAGGCAGCCATTGCCAACCCGCTGCTCGACGAGACCTCGATGAAGGGCGCCAAGGGCCTGCTGATTTCGATAACCGGCGGCCGCGACCTGACCCTGTTCGAGGTCGACGAAGCGGCGACCCGCATCCGCGAGGAAGTCGACCAGGACGCCAACATCATCCTCGGCGCCACCTTCGACGAAGAGCTCGAAGGCGTCATCCGCGTGTCGGTGGTTGCCACCGGCATCGACAAGTCGGCGGCGGAAATCGCCGCAGCGCCGATCTCGATCCGCACCGCTCCGCAGAAGCCGGTCAGCCGCCCGGCCGTTGCCGCGGTGGAAAGCCGACCGGCGCCGGTCCAGCAGGCAGCTTACGAACCGCGCGCCGTCGACCCGGTCGCCGAAGCCATCCAGCTGGCGGAAGCAAATGCAGCGGCGATGGCGCAGGCTCGTCCGGCTCCCGTTGCCCATGCGGAGGATTTCCGCCCGCAGAGCAAGATCTTCCAGGCACCGCCAGCACAGCCGATGCCGCAGCCCGTGGCACAGCCGGCCCCGCAGCCACGCGAAATGCTGCGTGAAGCGCCGCAACCGGTTGCGATGGCGCCGCAGCGGATGCCGCGCGTCGAGGACTTTCCGCCGGTCGTCAAGGCCGAGGTGGATGCCAAGAACCGCCCGGCCGACCACGAGAACAGCAGCGGACCGATGGGCCTGCTGAAGCGCCTGACGAACGGCCTGACCCGTCGCGAGGAAGAGCCTGCACGGCTGCAGCCGGCGCAGCCGCGCGAACCCAAGCTGCGCCAGGCAGCGCCTGAGGTGCGCCGTCTTGCCAGCCAGGACGCGCAGCTCTACGCGCCGCGCCGCGGTCAACTCGACGAGCAGGGCCGCCTGACGCCGCAGGTGAGGGCGACTCAGGACGATGATCAGCTGGAGATTCCGGCGTTCCTGCGCCGCCAGGCCAACTGATTGGTAAACGGGCTTTAAGAATTGTTAACAGGCAAGCAAGAAACTGCTTGCCTGTTAACGTTTAAAATCATGAGATTTCAATAGCTTATCAAGCTCAACTGGATCCGGCTCGCAGTTACAAAGAGTAAGAAACCGTGATTTGGAGTCTCCCACCCGCGACATTATCTTCCGGCCACCATAGTCGGTTTGTCAGGATTTCGGGGGAAGTCGCCCTGCCTGCCGATTTCAACAAGAGCCGCGCCCTCGGGCTGGAGAAGCGGACCTTAGGCATTACGGGCTTATGGGGATTGTCTTGCACGACTATCAGACGACAGTGAAGACGCGCGCGTCGCTTACCGGCACCGGCGTCCACAGCGGCAAGGAAGTTTCCATCAGCTTCGTGCCGGCAGATGCCGATACCGGCATCGTGTTCCAGATTTTCAACGGCGCAGAGCAGGGCCGCGAGGTTCGCGCCTTGGTTTCCGAAGTCGGCGCCACAGACCTGTGCACCATGCTGGGTGATCCCGCTGGCGAGCACATCGCCACGGTAGAGCACATCATGGCGGCGCTGTTCGGGCTCGGCATCGACAATGTCGCCATCGAGATCGACGGGTCCGAGGTTCCCATCTTCGACGGCAGCGCCATGGCGTTCGTCGAAGCCATCGACCAGGCCGGCGTCGAGACGCTGTCGGTCAAGCGCCGTTATATCAGGGTCATCAAGCCGGTTCGCATCGAGAACGGCGCCTCGTGGGCGGAGTTCAAGCCTTACGACGGCACCCGTTTCGAGATCGAGATCGACTTCGAAAGCCCGGCAATCGGCCGGCAGCTGTTCGCGTCCGACCTCAACGCCGATATCTTCCGCCGCGACCTCGCGCGCGCCCGCACCTTCGGCTTCATGAAGGATGTCGAGCGGCTGTGGGCCGCCGGCTATGCGCTCGGCTCCTCGCTGGAGAATTCGCTGGTGATCGGTGACGACAACCGCGTCATCAACATGGGCGGCCTGCGTTATCCCAACGAATTCGTCCGCCACAAGACGCTTGACGCCATGGGCGACCTGGCGTTGGCCGGTGCCCGTTTCATCGGCTGCTTCCGCTCCTATCGCGGCGGCCACAGGATGAATGCCGCCGCACTGCGTCGCCTGCTGTCGGATCGCACGGCATTCGAGATCGTCGAGACGACACGCCGCGAGCGCGGCCGCAGCGCCGAGATGAACGCCGTCAACGCGCCGCTCTACGCGCCCTGGATGATCTGATTTTCCTAACTTTTTTCGGATTCCTGGCAGATAGAGGTGTTGCATGAATGCACCACCTGTCGGTGAAATTGCACTGATTTTCAAGCAGCGTCCGGCTGCCACAAAAATGTGCGATTGGCCGGCGATAGCGTTGCCGGGCAAGGCGGTTATGGTTTATGGCTGCTGCCGTCGATTAGGGCATGTCGCTCAAAAGTGGGGATCAAGTTTGGGACCACGGCATGCAACACGCATTGAAATAACGCCGAAAGGGCGGAATCCAATCATGTTCTTCAAGCGAGTTGGTCAATCGAAAGCGCCGCAGCGGGCTGTTTTCCTGGCGCTTTCGGTGGTTGTTCCATCGCTCTTCCTGTCGGCCTGCATGTCGTCGGAGAAAGATATCGACCTGTCGACCTATGTCGACCAGACCGAGCCGGCCGATGTTCTCTACAATCAAGGTCTTGCCAATCTGAATGCCGGGCGCCTGCAAGAGGCGAGCCGCAAATTCGATGCCGTCGACCGTCAGCATCCTTATTCGGAATTCGCCCGCAAATCGATGGTGATGGGCGCTTTCGCAGACTATCGCCAGGGCAACTACGACGAGGCGATCGGCTCGGCCAAACGCTACCTCACGCTCTATCCGTCGACCGATGACGCCGCTTACGCGCAGTACATCATCGGCTTGAGCTACTACCGCCAGATCAAGGACGTGACGCAGGACCAGAAGGAAGCGCGCCAGACCCTTCAGACGATGCAGGACCTGGTGACGCGCTGGCCGACATCGGAATATGTCGATGACGCCAAGGAAAAGATGCGCTTCGCCAACGACCAGCTGGCCGGCAAGGAAATGCAGATCGGCCGCTACTATCTCGAGCGCCGCGAATACATCGCCGCCGTCAAGCGCTTCCGCACCGTGGTGGAGAACTATTCCAACACACGGCATGTCGAGGAGGCGCTCGCCCGCCTGACCGAAAGTTATTACGCGATGGGCCTGACCTCGGAGGCACAGACCGCCGCCGCGGTGCTCGGCACCAACTACCCCGACAGTTCGTGGTACAAGGATTCCTACAAGCTGCTGCAGAGCAACGGGCTTGCGCCGCGCGAGAATGCCGGCTCGTGGATATCCAAGGCCGGGAAGATGATCACCGGCGGCGCCTGACCCCAGAGCATTGGACCGAAGCGTACGCAACGCTTTTTCGGATTGATCCGGTGCCCAAACAAAAAGATAGTGCGGCGCTGCGACTCCAGATGGTCGAGTGCCGCTCTAAAGCGCATCGCGCTTTAGGTCTTTTGTCTTTGTGCATGTCGTTATCCCAAAACCGGGTCCACTTTTGGGCGACATGCAATAGGTCCGGGTTCTGATGCTTTCCAGACTGTCGATCCGCGATATCGTCCTGATCGAGAAGCTGGATATCGACTTCCAGCCGGGTCTTTCCGTGCTGACCGGCGAAACCGGCGCCGGCAAATCCATCCTGCTCGATGCCCTGTCGCTGGCGCTCGGCGCGCGCGGCGACGCGTCGCTTGTGCGCCATGGCGCGGCGCAGGGCCAGGTGATCGCCGTCTTCGACGTGCCGCGCAACCATCCAGCCCGCACACTGCTTGCCGAGAACGCCATCGACGATGACGGCGACATCATCCTGCGCCGCCTCCAGACGGCAGATGGCCGCACCCGCGTCTTCGTCAACGACCAGCCTTCGAGCGTCACGCTGATGCGCGATGTCGGCCGCGCGCTGGTCGAGATCCACGGCCAGCACGACGAACGCGCTCTGGTCGATCCCGGCGCACACCGCGATGTGCTTGACGCTTTCGGCGGCCATCTCGGCGCTGTCCGCTCGACCGGCGAGGCGTGGCGGCACTGGCGCGCCTGCGAGCAGGAGCTGTCGCGTCACAGCGCCAAGGTGGCGGCGGCCGCGCGCGAGGCCGACTATCTGCGTGCGGCGGTGGCGGAACTGACGAAGCTCGATCCGCAGCCGGGCGAGGAGACCGATCTCGCTGAGCTGCGCGCATCCATGATGCGGGCGGAGAAGATCGCTTCCGAAATCCATGACGCGCAAGATGTGCTGTCCGGTCCGTCCTCGCCCTTGCCGCAACTGGCGAGCCTGCTCAGGCGGCTGCAGCGCAAGGTGACGGAAGCGCCGGGCCTGCTCGACGACGTGGTCAAGTCGCTCGACGAGGCAATGCTGTCGCTCGACGCCGCGCAATCGGGCGTCGAGGCCGCACTGCGCGCCACCGAATATGATCCACAGCGGCTGGAGAAGGCGGAGGAGCGGTTGTTTTCGCTGCGCGCCGCTTCGCGCAAGCACACTGTCGCCGTCGACGACCTGGCGCAATTGCGCGACACGATGTCGGCCGATCTCGCCGATCTCGATGCCGGCGAGGAACGCTTGCACGGGCTGGAAAAGCAGGCTGCCGCGGCGCGCGAGACCTATGACATAGCCGCCGCACAGCTGTCCTCGCTGCGTCATGCGGCAGCAGTCGGCCTGACCAAGGCGGTCATGGCCGAGTTGCCGGCTCTAAAGCTCGAACGCGCCGCCTTCATCGTCGAGATGAAGAGCGAGGCCGAGGGCCGCATGGAAGAAGGCATCGACCAGATCGAATTCTGGGTGCGCACCAATCCAGGCACACGGCCCGGGCCGATGATGAAGGTCGCTTCCGGCGGTGAGCTGTCGCGCTTCCTGTTGGCGCTGAAGGTGGCGCTGGCCGACCGTGGCTCGGCGCCGACGCTGGTTTTCGATGAAATCGACACCGGCGTGGGCGGCGCGGTCGCCGACGCCATCGGCCAGCGGCTGGCGCGATTGTCGAAACGCGTCCAGGTGCTGTCGGTCACGCATGCGCCGCAGGTAGCGGCACGTGCGGCGACGCATTTCCTGATCTCCAAGTCGGGCAGCACCGACCGAGTCGCGACCGGCATTGCCGAGATGGACCGGCCGGCGCGGCAGGAAGAGATCGCGCGCATGCTGGCCGGCGCCACCATCACCGACGAGGCGCGCGCCGCCGCCGAGCGGCTGCTGCGCGAGAACACCGCCGCGTCCTGACGATGCACGGTTCGCCAGGCTGGCAAAAATCCCGGCTTCGCAACAGAGTCAGCTTGTGGCGCCATCCCGCTGTTTCGGCGCGGTTTTATCAGAATTTTGCTCCCTTGGATCCGAAAGCTGATCTATGGTCGCGGACCACCAAAGCGCGTCGCGCCGAATCGGATTTGCGCGACGCGCTCTGGGTCTTTGTTGCTATGCGTGTCGTTGTCCCAAAACCGCTGCGCACTTTTGGGCGGCATACATCTATGAGCCGGGTCTGAAACCATGTCCGAAAAACCAGTCGATGCCCTGACAGACAGCGAAGCCAAAGCCGAGCTGAAGCGCTTGGCGGAAGAGATCGCCGAGCATGACCGGCGCTACCATACCGAGGATGCGCCGATAATCTCCGATGCGGAATATGATGCGTTGACGCGCCGCAACCTTGCCATTGAGCAGCGCTTTCCGGCGCTGGTGCGCGAGGATTCGCCGTCGCGCAGGGTCGGTGCGGCGCCGGCGGAAGGCTTCGCCAAGGTGCGCCATGCGGTGCCCATGCTCAGCCTCGCCAAGGCCTATACCGACGAGGATGTCGCCGACTTCATCGAACGCGGCCGGCGGTTCTTCGATCGCGACAAGGATCTCGACATCGCCTTCACGGCCGAGCCGAAGATCGACGGTTTGTCGGCATCGCTGCGCTATGAAAGCGGTGTGTTCGTGCAGGGCGCAACGCGTGGCGACGGTGCCGTCGGCGAGGACATCACCGCCAATCTCAGGACGATCGCCGACATCCCCGCGAAGCTGAAAGGCTCGGGCTGGCCAGAAATCATCGAGATACGCGGCGAGGTCTATATGACCTACGCGGAATTCGAGGCGCTGAAGCAACGCTCGGCGGCGGTTGGCGGCCAGGACTACGTCAATCCGCGCAACACGGCGGCCGGTTCCCTGCGCCAGAAGGATCCATCCGTCACCGCCAGCCGCAACCTCAAATTCTTCGCCTATGCCTGGGGCTATACGTCTGAGGATCCCGCTCCGACCCAGTACGGCGCCGTGCAGAAGTTCAAGGATTGGGGGTTCGCGATCAGCCCGCTGATGGTGCGGGCGAAGTCGGCCGAGGAGTTGATCGCGCATTATCATCGGATCGAGGAGCAGCGCTCCTCGTTGGGCTACGACATTGATGGCGTCGTCTACAAGGTCGACCAGCTGGAGCTGCAGCGCAGATGGGGTTTCGTCACCGGCGAGCCGCGCTGGGCGGTTGCGCATAAATTCCCCGCCGAACAGGCGATGACGACCGTGCAGAAGATCGACATCCAGGTCGGCCGCACCGGCACGCTGGCGCCGGTTGCGCGGCTGGCGCCGGTCACGGTCGGCGGCGTCGTGGTCGAAAACGTCACGCTGCACAATGAGGACTACATCAAGGGCCTGGACAGCACGGGACAGCCGATAAGGGACGGCATCGACGTGCGCATCGGCGATACGGTGGTGATCCAGCGGGCAGGGGATGTCATTCCACAGATCGTCAGCGTCGTCATCGACAAGCGTCCGCCCGACGCCGTGCCATACGAATTCCCGCACACCTGTCCGATCTGCGGCTCGCCCGCGACGCGTGAAATCAACGAGAAGACAGGCAAGGAAGATTCCCGCCGCCGTTGCACCGGCGAACTGATCTGCCCCGCGCAGGCCGTGGAAGGATTGCGGCACTTCGTGTCACGCGGTGCCCTGGACATCGAAGGCCTGGGCGCCGAGAACATAGACACTTTCTTCAATGCGGGATTGATCAAGACAGCCGCCGATATCTTCACGCTCAGGGATCGCCGTCCGGCCGTCACCAAGGCGTTGGCCGAGCGGCGCGAGGAGCAGGCTAGGCAGCGCGAGGCGGCATCGGGCAAGACGCGCAAGAATGTGCGCAGCGTCGAGGATCGCAATTACGAAGGCCTCGACAAACTGTTTGCTGCCATCGACTCGCGCCGCGAACCGGAACTGGACCGCTTCATCTTCGCGCTCGGCATCCGCCATATCGGCGAAACCACGGCCGCAGTGCTTGCCAAAACCTTCTCGACCATCGAGGAACTGATCCGCGTCGGCAAGGAGACAGCGGCGGCCGACGATCCGCACAGCGTTTTCCCATCGGTCAACGGCATCGGCGACACGGTCATCGATGCGCTACGCGACTTCTTCGGCAACGAACGCAACGACGACGTGCTGGACGCGCTGCTCAAACAGGTCAAGCCGAAGCCGTATATCGTGACCATCTCGGCCGACAGCGCGGTGGCTGGCAAGACGATTGTGTTCACAGGCACGCTGGAAAAGATGACCCGCCCCGAAGCCAAGGCAATGGCCGAACGCCTCGGCGCGAAGGTCGCGGGCTCGGTTTCGGCGAAGACGGATCTGGTGGTCGCCGGGCCGGGCGCCGGCTCCAAGCTCAAGCTCGCCAGCGAGCTCGGCGTCGAAGTGATCGACGAGGACGCCTGGCTTGTGCGGATCGGCAAGGCGTGATGGAAGGTGCATTCAAGGGTTTCGGGCAGAAGGCCATTCCGTTCCTGAAGGCGCTGGATTTCCATCAGAGCCGGGAGTGGTTCCTGGAAAACCGCGACCTGTTCGAAAAGGAGTTGCGCGATCCCTTCGGCGATCTGGTCGAAACGCTCACGGAGCGTTTCACGCAAGCTGGGCTCGGCCTGCGCGGCGATCGCAAGAAGTCGCTGTTCCGTATCAACCGCGACGTGCGCTTCGCCAAGGACAAGCGGCCTTACAACCGGCATCTGTCGGCGATCCTGTCGCCCGACGGCACCAAGATGGCGCACGGCGTGTTCTACGTTCATGTCGGGCTCGAGGGTTGCTTTGCCGACGTTGCCTGGTGGCAGCCGGAGCCGGCACTGCTGCTGGCTATGCGCAAAGCCATCGCGACGCAGCCTGACAAGTTCCGCGCCATGGCAAAGGCGCTGAAGAAGAACGGCCTTGAGCTTGAGACGGAAGGCCGCATGAAGCGTACCCCACGCGGCTTCGAGCAGATCAGCGAACCCGATCTGACTGACGCCATCCGCAACCGGCATTTTGTCGTCCAGCATGTGATCGACCCGGCGGGGATCCATGGTGCGCAGCTGGTCGACGAACTTGTCGATTTCACCTTGCGCGCCAAACCGCTGCTCGGCTGGGGCAGGGCGATCGAGGGCGGTGCTGCCCCTGCCTAGATCGGATAATGGGGTAGCCGAGGGACAACGAAATGTCGGATTGCAAGATCGAATTTCGCAAAAATCCGTTGCCCGACGGAACGCCTCAGCGCGAGTTTCTGACTGATGCCGAATTCTACCAGGTCGCCGAGATCGTAAAGACAGATTCGGAAGTTATGGCCGCGATCCACCGGCAGGCGGAAAAAATAAATCGAAATCGTGGGTTAGACGAACCAGACGACGACGAGATACCAGTCGCAGGCTGTTTACCGAAGATTGCCGCTGTCATTCACGATGTGACGTCACGAGACAGTTCGGCAGTTTTGGCGTTTAGGTTTGTCGTTGAGTTCTTGAAGGAAGAAAACCTCATATAGAGAAGATCGGCGATGTAGCGGTAGGGCAGCGCTTGAATCCGTTCCAACGCGACCGCTTTGACCGGGCTACGAAAAAGCGGCCCTGGATCATTTCCGCTGATCATTTGGCTCAAGCGAATTCGTGTGACAAGGCAGGCCACGCCACCTACATCCGCCGTTATCTAAAGCGCGTCGCGCGCTTTAGGTCTTTGTTTTATGCATGTCGCTGTCCCAAAACCGGGGCCACTTTTGGGCGACATGCAGTAGGAGCAGTCGATGGCGACGGACGTAATTTCCGAAAGCAGCGTGAAAAGCGATTTCTGGCAAGGTGTGCGGCTGTCGATGCCTGTCGTGGTGGCGTCGGCGCCATTCGCGGTGCTGTTCGGGGCGCTTGCGGTCGACAATGGCTTCTCAGTCCTCGAGGCCTTTCTGATGAGCGCGCTGGTCTATGGCGGCGCCAGCCAGATGGTCGGCATCCAGCTGTTCGGCCAGCATGTCGCGCCTTGGCTGATCGTGCTGTCGATCTTCGCCGTCAATTTCCGTCACGTGCTCTATTCCGCCGGTATCGGCCGGCGCATCGCGCACTGGCCCATCATCGAGCAGGCGCTCGGCTATTTCATCCTCACCGATCCGCAGTTCGCCGTGGCCGAGGCGAGGGCACAATCCGGCCAGACGGTCGGCTTCGCCTGGTATCTCGGACTTGGCCTGCCGGTCTATGTGTTCTGGGTGATCGAAAGCGCGATTGGCGCGGTGTTCGGCAAGCTGATCCCCGACACGCATGCGCTGGGGATCGATTTCCTGCTGCCGATCTATTTTCTCGGCCTTGTCCTGGGCTTTCGCAAGCGACCGCTGTGGCTGCCGGTGGTCATTGCCAGCGCCGCCGCCTCGATCATTGCCTACAAGACGGTCGGCTCGCCCTGGCACGTCTCGATCGGCGCAATTGCCGGTGTGCTGCTCGCCGTCATCCTGCCACCTCACCACAGCGGCGTGAAGGCACGGCCATGAGCACGACATTCTGGATCATCATCGCCGGTGCGATCGCGACCTATCTGACGCGCATCGGCGGGCATCTGGTCATCTCCCGTTTCGAGAACATCCATCCGCGCGTCGAAGCCGGCCTCAATGCCGTGCCGGCGGCGGTGCTGACGACACTGGTCGCGCCGGAGCTGTTGAACGCCGGACCGGCGGAATGGGCAGCACTGGTTGTCACCGCCGTGGTTTCGCTGCGCGGCGGGCTGATGTCGATGTTTCTCGCCGGCGCGGCGGTGCTGATACTGGCGCGGCAGTTCGTCGGGTAGGAATTCTGCCGCGCGACCGTTTCGATGGTTGGCGCTGCCCCTCATTGCCCTGCCGGGCATTTCTCCCCGTAGAACGGGGAGAAAGACGCCTGCCTTGAAGCTTTCGCCATCATCAGATCTTCGCGTCGTGAGGCAGCGGCGCGGTCGCCTTTTCCAGCCAGGCCAACGTTTCGCCGTCGAGCATCGGTCCGATCTCAGCCAGCACGCGGGCATGGTAGGCGTCGAGCCAGTGCAATTCGTCGCGCGTCAGCAGATCGGTGCGCACCAGGCGGATGTCGATCGGCGCCAGCGTCAGCGTCTCGAAGCCGTGCATGGCGATGTCGCCGCCCTCGACCTGTTCCGCCGGCGTCACGAGGATCAGGTTCTCGATGCGGATGCCGTAGGAGCCTTCCTTGTAGTAGCCGGGCTCGTTGGACAGCATCATGCCTTCGAGCAGCTTTTCGGTGCCGGTGCGGGCAATGCGCTGCGGTCCCTCATGCACGGCCAGGTACGAGCCGACGCCGTGGCCGGTGCCGTGGGCGAAGTCGCAGCCGTGCTTCCACAGCGACATGCGGGCGACGGCGTCGATTTCCGAGCCGCGCGTGCCGGTGGGGAAACGCAGCGTCGAAATGCCGATCATGCCTTTCAGCACCAGCGTGAAGCGTTCGCGCATTTCCTCGGTCGGCTGGCCGATCGGCACCGTGCGGGTGATGTCGGTGGTGCCGTCCTGATACTGGCCGCCGGAATCGAGCAGGAACAATTCGCCGGCCTGCAGCTTGCGGCTGGTGGCGCGCGACACACGGTAATGCATGATGGCGCCGTTCGGGCCGGCGCCGGAAATGGTGTCGAAAGAGACGTCGCGCAGCGGCATCTGGGTTTCCTCGCCCGTCTGCCGGCGCGTCTCTTCAAGCCTGGTCACCACGGCAATCTCGTCGAGCGAGCCGGGTTTTTGGCGCTCCAGCCAGCACAAAAGCTTCGCCACTGCAGCGCCATCGCGCCGATGCGCGGCGCGGGAACCGTTGATCTCGGCCTGGTTCTTGGTGGCGCGCGGAATGCGGGCGGGGTCGGCTGCTGCAACCACCGTGCCGCCATTGTCTTCGACCAACATGCGCAGCCTGTCGGCCGCCAGCACCGGGTCGAGCGCGATCTTCGCGCCACCCTTGGCAAGGGCCACGATCGCCGCTTCGAATTCGCCGGGCTCATGTGGCTCGGCGAGCTGCGTGAGATAGGCCTCGACCTGGCGCGAGAATTTGCGCCCGTCCATGAACAGCTGATGCGATCCGTCGGCTGCGAGGATGGCGAAGCCGAGCGCCAGCGGTGTATGCGGCACGTCACCGCCACGGATGTTGAAGGCCCAGGCGATGGAGGAGGGGTCGGTCAGCACCGCATGGGTGGCGCCGTCCTTGGCGATCGCCGTTGCCAACCGCGCCAGCTTGTCCTTGGCGAGTTCGCCGGCAAAGCCGATCGGGTGGAGCTCGACCGGCGCCACCGGCGCCTCGGGCTGGTCCTTCCAGATGATGTCGATCGGGTTCTTGTCGAGCGGCACCAGCACAGCGCCGGTCTTGTCGGCCGAGGCCTGCAGTGCCTTGACCTCACTGATCGTGTGCAGCCACGGGTCAAATCCGAGCCGTGCGCCCTTACCCAGATTGTCCCTGAGCCAGGCGGTTGGCGGGTTGTCGACCAGGCTTTCGATCGAAAAGATGTTGAGATCGACCTCGTGGCGCACCTGCAGGGTGTAGCGCCCGTCGACAAAGACGAAGGCGCGGTCGCGCAGCACGATGGCGACACCGGCCGAGCCGCTGAAACCGGTCAGCCATTTCAGCCGCGCCGAGCGATCGGCGACATACTCGCCCTGATGTTCGTCGGCGCGCGGCACGATGAAGCCGTCCAGCCCGTTGGCGGCCAGCCAATGGCGCAGCAGCACGACGCGCGGCTTGCCGACTGCCGGATCGCCCGCGGAATCGAAGGTCTGGAACATTGTGGCCTCCCTGAATTCGGCACTGATGTAGCGCATGGGCCTGAAAATCGGAATCGATTTCCGGCTGGCGCAACCTGCTACAGCATCGCTTGACTGACAACCGGCCGGGCTTGGTCCAAGCTGGGTCGTTGCCGGCGTGTCGGCCTCAATGCTTGAGGTGGATCGTCACCCAGCCCTCGCGGTGCAAGGTGCGCACGTGGCGGAAGTTCTGGCCGACATAGGCCGAGACGACGGCGTTGCGCTGGCGCTCGAGGATGCCTGACAGCACGATCGAGCCACCAAGTGCGATGTGATCGGCCATTTGCGGTGCAAGCCGCATCAGCGGCCGCGCCAATATGTTGGCGACGATGAGATCGAAGGGCGCGCGCTTGCCAAAGATCGGGTGGTGAAAGCCCGGCGCGGTCACCGTCTCCACCAGCGCCTTGACGTGGTTGAGCCGCGCATTGGCGGCAGCCACCCTGACCGCCACCGGGTCGATGTCAGTGGCCAGCACCGGGATGTGCGCCAGCTTGGCGACGGCGATGGCCAACACCGCGCTGCCGGTGCCGAGGTCGAGCGCATTGCGCGGGTGCTCGCGGCGCATGACCTTTTCCAGCATTTCGAGGCAGCCGGCGGTGGTGCCGTGGTGGCCGGTGCCGAAGGCAAGACCCGCCTCGATCTCGATGGCGAGTTCGCCGCTGTGGCGCTTCCGGCGGTCATGCGCGCCGTGGACGAAGAAACGGCCGGCGCGCACCGGCTTCAAGCCTTCCAGCGAGCGTGCCACCCAGTCGATGTCGGGCAGGGCCTCGCGGCCGATCGGCTTCGCGATGGAAAGGCCGGCAAGGATGTCCTTGGCCCGCGCCTCGACGGCATCGACGTCGCCATCGGCATAGAGCGACACTTCGTAAATGTCGCGATCTTCATCGACCTCCAGCACGGCGATCGGCAGGCCTTCATCCTCGAAGGCCGCCTCGAACGCCGCGAAAATGCTGACAGATTCGAGCTTTCCGGTGATGAAATGAAGCCGCGTCTGGGTCATGGATTAAGTGTCTTGCTCGAGCATGATCTTGTCCGAAAACCGGTTCCACTTTTCGCTGACGCGGTCCTTCGGTTCGGGATCATGCGCCCTCGGCCAGTCGCTTCAACTTGGCGACGGCCGTGTCGGCGCTTTCGCCATAGGCGATGGTGCCGGCAAAGTCGCCCTTGGCGTTGAGCAGCAGCACCGAGGCGGTATGGTCCATCGTGTAGTCGCCGTCGCCGGTGTCGACTTTCTTCCAGTAGATGCCGAACGACTTGGCCATGGCATGGACCTTGTCCGGATCGCCGGTGATGCCGACGATGCGGTCGGAGAAATTGCTGACATAGGCGTTCATCACATCGGGCGTGTCGCGCTCCGGATCGACCGAGACGAAATAGGCATGCAGGTTCTTGCCGTCGTCGCCGAGTGTCTTCAGCCAGCCGGCCAGTTCGAACAGCGTGGTCGGGCAGACTTCGGGGCAATGGGTGAAGCCGAAGAAGACGACGCTGGGCTGACCCCTGAAGGCGGCCTCGGTGATCGGCGCGCCTTTCTGGTCGACCAACGTGAAGGCGGCGCCGAAGGGCTCACCTCCATAGTGGCCGCGGTACCAGTCGAAGGTCAGCCAGCCGATGCCGGCCGCCATCAGGACGAGAATGCCGACCAGAATAGAACGCATCATCAGTAAGGTCCGTCCGCAGAATCATCGCGGCGCCGGCCCAAGGCCGCGCCAGCATGACAGTCTTAACGGTTCGACCCCGTCCAGGCAAAGTGCCGCGTTGCCGCAACCGCAGTGGTGTCGATGTATATGCTTGCAAAGCGGGGTTGGTCGCCCCACCTGTGACCGGCAACTCGAAGCAGGAGGCTCCCTTGCAAGCACTGATTGGGCGGAAACTGATCGGCGGCGCGTTGGCCGCGTGCGTTGTCCTTGGCGCTGGCACGGCGGTGGCCGATGAAGTCGGCAAGGTCGGTGTCGACTGGCTGGGCAACGACATCATCGTCGAGGCGATCAAGGATCCGAAGGTGGAGGGCGTCACCTGTCACGTCGCTTATTTCGATCGTGGCATCATCGACCGCCTGCATAAGGGCAACTGGTTCGAGGATCCGTCCGATTCATCGATCTCCTGCCGCCAGACCGGCCCAATCACCATCGGCGACATCGATATGAGCGAAGGCGGCGAGGAAGTGTTCAAGCAAGGCATCAGCCTGATCTGGAAGAAGCAGGTGGTGAACCGCATCTACGACAAGGCCAACGAGACGCTGATCTACCTGTCGCATTCACGCCAAGTGCAGAACGGCTCGGCCAAGATGTCGGTCACCACCGTGCCGCTCTACGGCCAGAACGTGGTGTGGACCAGCGGCAAGCCGAAATAGGTGGGTCGGCTGGAACCGAGCTTACGGACGGTTGGTCCCGCTTGCGGGACCAACCGCCTAGGGGTAAAGCCGCCCGCATGGACCGTTCCGAAAATCTCGTCCCGAAGGATTCCGAGCCGCGCATCCATCCGACCGCGGAGCTGAAGGCCTGCAAGCTCGGCCGCTATGCCTCGATCGGCGAGCGGGTGGTGCTGCGCGAGGTGAGCGTCGGCGACTTCTCCTATTTCGAGCGCCACGCCGAAGCGATCTACACGACGATCGGCAAATTCTGTTCGATCGCTTCAAACAGCCGCATCAACGCGCTGGAGCACCCCATCCAGCGGCTGACCCAGCACAAGGTCAGTTACCGGCCGAACGAGTATTTTCGCTGGCTGGGCGTCGACGCCGCATTCCGCGAGCGGCGGCAGGCGAAAGCAGTGACCATCGGCCATGATGTCTGGATCGGCCATGGCGCGGTGATCATGCCCGGGGTCACCATCGGCAATGGCGCCGTCATCGGCGCCAATGCGGTGGTGACGCATGATGTAGCGTCCTACGCCATCGTCGCCGGGGTGCCGGCCAGACCGCTCAGATCACGCTTCCCGGCCACTGTCGCGGCTCGGATCGAAGCGCTCGCGTGGTGGGACTGGCCGGTCGAAAAGCTCGCCAGGGCGGTTCCCGACATGCAGGCATTGCCGATCGAGGCGTTCCTCGACCGCTGGGAAAACGACGCCATCTGACCGGACTGAAACCCCTTCCGCCATGCGGGGGTGGCGCGGCGGAAGGGGCTGGAGATAACCCGCTGGGTAGCGGAAGGAACAGGCACTCTTGCCTGTGCCGCTATTGTGGCATTGAAGCCATAAGGCGTGTTTCCGCCTTGTTCCCTTTATGCGTGTAGCCAATTGCGCCTGACGTATTTGTTTGCGCCGGGAACCTGAAGCGGTCGCCGGTTGTTTCTCATCGTGCCGCTGCGTTGAGGGATTTCGACACATGGAAAAGCTTTTCACCAAGATCGCCAACTGGGTCGCCCATGTCACCGGCCTGCCGCTGACGTTTGCCGCCTGCTGCCTGATCGTCGTCGTCTGGGCGGTGACCGGGCCGTTCTTCGGCTTTTCGGACACCTGGCAGCTCGTCATCAACACCGGCACGACCATCATCACCTTCCTGATGGTCTTTCTCATCCAGAACACCCAGAACCGCGACGGCGCGGCGATCCAGGCCAAGCTCGACGAGCTGATCCGCGTCAGCGAGGGCCACAACAACTTCATCGGCATCGAACATCTGACCGAATCGGAGGTCGAGGAGATCCGTGACAAATGCGAGCGTGCGGCCAGGCGGCATGACGAGAAGATCGCTGCCATGGCGGCAAAGAAGGCCGTGGCGCAGAAGCGCGGACCGAAGAAGCACGCGGCTTGAAAGGCTGGAATTCAGGATCAGTCTCTGAGAACGCTCATTGCTTCATGTAGGCCGCGAAAGGCTCCTTGTAGTCCGGATGCCAGCGCGACAGGGCCGGGCGGTTCTCGATGATGTCGCCGATCGCCCAGGCCATGCGCTTTTCATCCAGCGGCCGCGCCGCCTCATTGTCCGGGCACAGGATGTAGAAATCGCCCCTGGTCAGGGATTCCAGCATGAAATCAATGACCTGTTCGCCGCTCCAGGCGCCGGCCGGTTTTTCGGTCGCGCCCTCGGTGAGGCCGGTAAAGGTGAAGCCGGGGATCAGCAGATGGGCGGCGAGATGGGCGCCGGGTTCGTTGCGCAGCGCGTGTGCCAAGCCTTCCGTGTAGGTCTTCACGCCAGCCTTGGAGACATTGTAGGCGAGGTTGCCGGGCGGTGTGGTGATGCCTTGCTTGGAGCCGGTGTTGACGATCAGGCCGGGCTTGGCCGAGGCCAGCATGCGCGGCGCGAAGGCCTCGACGCCATGCACGACGCCCCAGAAATTGATGTCCAGAAGCCGCCTCCAGGCATCGCGGTTTTCCCAGGGCTTTCCGGGGTTGTTGCCAACGCCGGCATTGTTCATCAGCAGCGACACGTCGCCGAAGGCGCCGAACGCTCTTTCGGCGAGACGGTCCACTTCATCCGCGTTCGAAACGTCGGCGGCAACGGCAAGCACAGCATCGTCGCCCGCAATCGCGGAAACGGCGCGGGAGGCGTCGTCAAGGCGTGCGCTGCCGATGTCTGCCAGCACGATCTTCATGCCCATCAATGCAAGCCGCTTGGCGGCCGCAAGACCAATACCGCTGGCGGCGCCGGTGATGACGGCGGTGTTGCCCGGGCCAAGCGCGGGCAGGGCGGTCTGGATTTCGGCGTCGGTGATCATGGGCTATGGGGTCCTTCTTTCGATGGCGCAGAACTTAGCGCTGGAACTGGCCAGCGCAAGCCTCACTGCGCGTAAAGCGCATCGGGGTTCGAAGGGATTTATGCGGCGCGCTTCAGGCCTTGTTTTCATGCATGTCGTCGTCCCAACGCCACCGCGCCCATTCGGGCGGCATGCATTGGCCCGGGTTGACCAGCCCGGCCGAGGCTGCGCATGTTGCCACGGCAAAAGGAGACTTTTGCCGTGAGAAATGGAGATTTCCTGATTGACGGACTGGGTCGCAATTCTGAAGGAACAGACCGCCACCGGCGATCAGATGAGCCGCGAGGTGCCGCAGATGCTGGCCAACCCCGACATCAGCGAAGCGCAGGTGAAAACGCTCTTTTCCGCCCTGGAGAAACAAGCCGAGTTCGTCGAGAAGCTGCGCATGGCGCTGGAGAAATTCGGCCATGATTTCTCGATCATCAAGGCGGCGGAACGGTTGGAGGAGCGCTATGCCGACCTTGCCGCCTCGGTGGCGGAAAAACTGAAGGCGATGCGCAAGTGAAGCAATTCCAGGAAAAGTGTGAAGCGGCTTTCCTGGGAATCGCGTCAGACAAAAAGCACTATTTTTCGATCACCCGGGCGAAGCGCCTATCCGGCACAAACCAGATCATCGCAACCAGCACATAAAGCGCGACGCCGATCCACTGACTGACGAAGGTCAGCAGGACGCCTGCGATGTAGAGGCTCAGCGAGATCTTGCCCTTGCGGTCATTGCCCAGCGCCTTGGCAAAGGCGGTCTCGTTGCCGTGCAGGCGATGCAGTGCGGCGGCCAGTATCGTATAGGCGACGGCGCATAGCACGAGATCGATGCCATAGACGGCGACTGGCACCGGTGCGAAGTGGTTCTCGCCCATGAAGGCCGTCGTCACCGGCATCAGCGACAGCCAGAATAAAAGATTGAGGTTCGCCCACAGCACGCGGCCGTCGACGCGCTGCACCGTGTGGAACATGTTGTGCAGATTGTTCCAGTAGATCCCGACGTTGATGAAGGACAGCACATAGCTGAAGAAGATCGGCCACAACGGCAACAGGGCGGAAACATCCTCGCCATGCGGCACTTTCAGCTCGAGCACCATGATGGTGATGATGATGGCGACGACGCCATCGGTGAATGCCTCGACCCTGCCTTTGCCCATAAGTCCTCCCCCACTGTCGGCGAAATCTACGCGATGGCGGGACAGGCGGCTACCCGCCATGTGGCTGGGCGACCACCTCTGAGGACGGAACGGATCGGGGCGGTTCGGGTGGAAGAAGATCAATACGCCGCCGTTGCCGGCGAAGTGCGGAGGTATCGCCTGTCCTTCAGCCGTTGGGCATCTCGGGCGCCATATTCGCGCGCTGGCGCGGCACGCCAAGGCCGGTATCCGGCGGCTCGCCGGCAGCCGGCCTGTCCTCGATCATGTGCATGGTGCGCCAGCGGCCGAAGCGGTAGTAGGCCGCGGCCAGCACCAGCGAGGTGATCGAGCCGGCCGGGAAACTCCACCACAGCGCTTCCTCGCCGATTACGCCGCGCATGAAATAGGCGAAGCCGGTGCGCACTACCAGCACCGAAATCACCAGGATGATGAGCGGCGGCATCACAGCGCCGGTGGCGCGCACGGTGGCGAACAGCACGATGGTGATGCCGAACAGGATGAACGACTAGGACGCAACATTGTTGATGTGGGCGGCGATGTCGATCGCAGCGCTGTCGTTGCTCAGGAACAGGCTCAGCACCGAACGGTCGAAAAGCCAAAGCACGGCAACCAATGCGCCGGTCAGCACCAGGTTGAAGCCGACACCGGAGGCGGCGATGCGGCCGATCCGGTCCCAGCGGCCGGCGCCGACATTCTGCGCCGCCATCGAGGAGACCGCCGCACCGATGGCGAGCGCCGGCATCTGGATGTAGGTCCAAAGCTGCGCGGCGATGCCGTAGGCGGCGGCGACCTGCGAACCGTAGGAGTTGACGATGCCCATCACCGTCAGCGCCGCCACCGAGATGACGATCATCTGCAGGCCCATCGGCACGCCCTTGAACACGATGATGCGCAGCAAGGCAGGGTCGGGCCGCAGCAGAGCGAGGTTGGCGCCGGCCAGCCGCAGCGGGTGCTTGCGCACATAGAGCACGATCAGAATGGCGATTGCGCTGACCGTCTGGCCGATCAGCGTCGCGGTGGCGGAGCCAGCGATGCCGAGTTCCGGGAATGGCCCGATGCCACGGATGAGCAACGGGTTGAGCACAATGTCGAGGACGACGGCGAGCGCCATGAACGAAAAGGGCGTGCGTGAATCGCCGGCGCCGCGCAGCACGGTCATGACGAAGGACAGAAGGTTCATCATCGGCACGGCGACAAAGATGATGCGCAGATAGGAGCGCGCCAGCGGCAAGGCATCGGCCGGAGTGCCGAGCGTGTTGAGGATGGCGTCGACCCATATCCAGCCGCAGACCGCGAAGATGACCGAGATGAGGAAGAAGAAGGTCGCGCTGGTGCCGACGATGCGGCGCGCCTCGGGCAGGTCGCGGGCGCCGACCGACTGTGCCACCAGGATGGTGGCGGCCATGCCGACGCCGAACACCGTGCCGAGGATGAGGAACAGGACGAGGTTGGCGTTGGAGGTAGCCGTCAGCGCCGATTCGCCTAGAAAACGGCCAACCCAGACGGCGTTGATCGAGCCGTTGAGCGACTGCAGCACGTTGGAGCCGAGCACCGGCAAGGCGAACAGCAGCAGCGTGCGCGGGATCGGGCCACTGGTCAGGTCGCCGGTGCGCCGGCGCGTGGGCATCTTGTCGTCCATGGCAAGGCAACTCGGCGAAGGCTTATGTCAGGTCCGGTCCGTGCCTTGATCTAATCATGTTCTCAAAGCTTCCGTAATCGGATAGTGGTTCTGGGCGCGTGGGGCGCGTTCCTTACTTGATCAAACTCGTAAGCCGGGGGTTCATGTCCGATATTCCGCTGTTTTTTAAGCGCCTGAACAGGCGCTCGTTTCTCGGTGCCTCCGCTTTGGGCGCGGCCTCCGTGGCTCTTTCGGCGTGCACCACGACGGAGGTGGTGACGCCGCCAGTGGCAGCGCCGCCAAGCGATCCGGCCTTCGGCGATGTCGCAACCATGTATGAGGCGCGCGTCGACGAGGGCTATCAGCTGCCGGCGATCCCGGTGGCCAAGATGGATCCGAAGTTCGTGCGTCAGATCGTGTCCGACCCGACCGGAGAAAAACCTGGCACGATCGTCGTCGATGTCTCCGAGCACTTCCTCTACCTGGTGCGCGACGGCGGCAAGGCTATCCGCTATGGCGTCAGCCTGGGCAAGGCCGGTTTCGGATGGACCGGCAGCGCCGTGGTCCAGGCGAGGAAGAAGTGGCCGGTCTGGACGCCGCCGCCGGAAATGATCCAGCGCCGGCCGGAACTGGCGAAATACAAGGACGGCATGCCGCCCGGCCCGCAGAGCCCGCTAGGCGCCCGCGCGCTGTATCTCTTCCGCGACGGCAAGGACACGATGTATCGGCTGCACGGAACACCGGAGTGGGATTCGATCGGGAAGAACGCTTCGTCCGGCTGTGTGCGCTTCATGAACCAGGACATCATCGACCTCTACGGCCGCGTCAACGGACCCGCGCCGGTCTTCGTACGCGCAAATCTGTCGGCCGCCGCGAAGATCACCGCCGTGTCGAACAGGACGGCCGAGCCGATCGACGCGGGCGTACCGAAGGACGCGGAGATGTTGCAGTAAGTGTGCCTTCACGATCTGTAGGCGGACGCGCTTGGCGTCCGCCTGGGTCGTGTCGTTACTTCTTGGCGAGGCCGGGAAGCGTGACCTGATAGACCGTGAACATGGTGTCGACATCGGCGCCGTCCTCGGCCTTGTAGGGTGCGCCGACCTGGAACCCGTCCTGGGTGAGGAAGTCGTTGTCGTTGGCCACGAACAGGAAATAGTCGTCCGGCAGCTTGGGATCGAGCACGCTGACCACCGACATCGCCTCCCACTTTTCCGAAAGGTTGTTCTTGTCGTTCGGCGCGCCATTGTGCAGGCCGAAGCGGCCGAGTTCGCCCTTGTCGTTGAGGTCGATGAACGGCGTCAGCTTGGCCGGCGTCACCGATGGGTCGAGCACGCCCTTGGGTGCCACCGGCTTGTCGGCGGCGTCGAAGGCGCCACCGGCGATGTCGGTCGCAGCGGAGAGATCGACGATGTTGATCTGGCGAAGCAGCGAGGTGTCGCCCTTCAACCCCTGGCCGTTGCCGCTGTCGCGGGTCAGCATCAGGAAGGTCTGGTCGGACAGGGCGACGATCTCGCTCTGCGCCGCCACCTTGGTCTTGCCCTTGGCATCCTTGAACACCGGCAGCGGCACGACATATTCGTGCGCCAGCTTGAGATGGGCGAGGTCGGAAGCGTCATAGACCAGCGCGCGCGTGTTCTGGCGCGTCGCGCCGGAATCGCCGCCATCCTGCCGGGGCGCCGACTGCAGCACGGCGATCAGGAACTTGCCGTCCGGCGTCATCGCCATGCCTTCGAGGCCCTGGTTGTTCTGTCGGCCGGTATCGGGATCCTTCGGATCGGGCTCGGCAGCACCTGGACCTGGATTGTCCGAGGCGAAGTTCGGCGCGCCATGGCGCATCGGCACGAGGGCAGCCGGCGGCTGGGTCGCCGACAGCAGGCGGCCTTCAGCGGAAAACCGATAGATGTTCGGGCCGTATTCGTCGGAGATGAACATCGAGCCGTCGGCTAGCCGCACGATCGCCTCGTTGTCGAGCGCCAGCTTGCCGTTGGCCTCGGGCAGGATCGGCATGTCGCCGCTTGCTGCGCGCACGCCGTTGAGCGGGTCGAGGCCCGTGGCATCAGCGCCCTTGTCGTCGGTCAGGAGCATGGTGTCGGCGAGTGTCGCCTTGACGCCGGACTGCTCCTGGCCGGCAGCGGGTGCCGCACCAGGCGCGGTTGGCGCGAACTCGATGCCGATCGTGTTGAGGCGCGGCCGGTAGTCGGTGGTGCCGACGACATTGTAGCCGCGGTCCGGCAGCAGCCAGAGCGAACCCTTGTAGCCGTCGGCACCATGCGTCCAGCCGGCGGTGTCGATCGCCATGCCGGAACCTGAGCCGAACGTTTCGCCGAACTTGTCCTTCTGGCTGGCCGGGATGCGGCCGACGCCGACCAGTCCCTTGTTGACGAAGCTGATGCCGCCGACGGTCGCGGTGCTGTCGGCCAGCGCCGGCGTCAAGGCGGTGAACAATGCCAGCGCGACGCCGAGCGACGCGGTTCGGTGCAGGTGTTTCATGGATGATCCTCTTTGTAACAAAGCGTGCCGGAGCGGCCGATGGCGAAAGAGCTGAAAGAGGTGCGGCATCGATGATGCCGCGCGCGCCTCCCCGAAAGCGGTCTACGGCGCAAACATGATGCTTGCGTGACAGCGCGCGCAATGCCCCGTCGGGTTCTTCACACGCCGATAATAACCTGTGGTCGCACCAAAGAATTGATCACTCCCTTCTAGCTCAAGTCGACAAAGCGTGGTGTGCGTGCATCGTACTAGACACATATGTCCAGTGCGTATATGGTGCAGCCTTCGGACTAACCGGGGAGGGAAGCCTTGAAGTCGCACTACCGCGCAGTCGTCATCGGGGGTGGCGTGGTCGGAGCCTCGGTGCTCTATCATCTGACACGGTTCGGCTGGAGCGATGTGGCGCTGATCGAGCGAGCCGAACTGACGGCCGGTTCGACCTGGCACGCGGCGGCCGGGTTCCACGCGCTCAATGCCGATCCCAACGTCGCGGCGCTGCAGGACTACACCATCAAGCTCTATCGCGAGATCGAGGCCGAATCCGGCCAGGACGCGGGCCTGCACATGACGGGCGGCGTCAACATGGCCAGCGATCCCCAGCGCTGGGAGTGGCTGAAATCGGCCTGGGCCGTGTTCCAGTCGGTCGGCATCGAAACGGCTCGCCTGGTGACACCGGAAGAGATCAAGGAGATCTGCCCGATCGTCGATGTCAGCGACGTGCTCGGCGGCCTCTATGATTCCAACGAAGGCCATCTCGACCCTTACGGAGCGACGCATGCCTATGCCGGCGCCGCGAAAAAGCGTGGTGCCGACGTGATCCTGCGCAACCGCGTGGTCGCGTTGAAGGCGCGTGCCGACGGGCACTGGGATGTCGTCACCGAGCAAGGCACGATCGTGGCCGAGCATGTCGTCAACGCCGGCGGGCTATGGGCAAAGCAGCTCGGCCGCATGGCCGGCGTCGACTTGCCGGTGACGCCGATGGAGCACCACTATTTCATCACCGAAGACATTCCGGAGGTTGCCGCTCTCGACAAGGAACTCGGTCTTGCGGTCGATCTCGACGGCTTTTCCTACCTCAGGCAAGAGCGCAAGGGCGTGCTGCTCGGCGTCTACGAGCAGAACCCGAAGCACTGGAACATGGATGGCGCGCCATGGGATTACGGCATCGAGCTGATCCCGGAAGACATCGACCGCATCAGCCCGGAACTGTCCAAGGCCTATGAGCGCTTTCCGTGCCTGAGGACGGCCGGCATCCGCAAATGGGTCAACGGCGCCTTCACTTTCACCCCCGACGGCAATCCGATCGTCGGGCCGGTGCGCGGGCTGAAGAATTACTGGCTTGCCTGTGGCGTCATGACCGGCTTCAGCCAGGGTGGCGGCGTCGGCAAGTCGCTGGCCGAGTGGATGATCTATGGTGAGCCGCAGGCCGACATCTTCGGCATGGATATCGCCCGCTATGGCGCCTTCGCGGCCAACCGCGAATATCTCAGGCAGACGACGCGCCAGTTCTATTCGCGCCGCTTCGTCATGACCTTTCCCAATGAGCGGCTACCCGCCGGCCGGCCGCTGAAACGCCCCGGCGCCTATGACGGCATGACGGCGGCGGGATGCGAATGGACGGCGTCCTGGGGTCTGGAAATCCCGGCCTATTTCGCACCGATGGGGTTTCGCGAGAACACGACGCTGCGGCGTTCCAACGCCTTCGACATCGTCGGCGACGAGGCGGTGCAGGTTCGGCGTGCCGCCGGTCTCGTCGATATCTCGGCCTATGCGCGTTATGCGGTCTCGGGGCAAGGGGCCGAAGCATGGCTTGACCAGTTGCTTGCCTGCAGGCTGCCGAAGCCGGGACAGGCGAGGCTGGCGCCGATGCTCGGCCATGACGGGCGGCTGAAGGGCGACCTCACGGTCATCAACTGGGGTGGCGGCGACTATTGGCTGATGGGCTCGTACTATCTCAGGGAATTCCACATGCGCTGGTTCGAGAGCCATGCGGCGGAGGGGATCACTGTCACAGACCTTTCCGACACGATGAGCGGCTTCCTGCTGACCGGGCCGAATGCACGCAAAATCCTGGCGCGCACGACGCATCAGGACGTGTCGGGCGCGGCACTGCCGTTCATGGCCTGCGGGGCATTCGACATCGGTATGGTGCCCGCGCGGGTTGCCCGCCTTTCGATCGCCGGTGAGCTCGGTTTCGAGATCAGTTGTCCGGTCACCATGCATGCCAGCTTGCGCGAAACGCTGCTGGCCGCCGGCGAGGATCTCGGCCTTGCCGAGATCGGCTATTACGCGCTGAATGCGCTGCGGCTGGAGAAGAGTTTCGGCATCTGGTCGCGTGAATTCACCCAGGGCTACACACCCGATCAGGCCGGTCTCGACCGGTTCATCGCGTTTGGGAAGGGTGACTTCACCGGTCGCGAGGCGGCATTGAAACAGCGGGAGGGCGGCAGCGGCCAATGCCTGGTGACGCTGGAGATCGATGCCATCGACGCCGACGCCAGCGGCTTCGAGCCGGTCTGGCATCAAGGCCGGCGCGTCGGCTTCGTCACTTCGGGCGGCTATGGCTATACTGTCGGCAAAAGCCTGGCGCTGGCGCTCGTCGATCGTGATTTCGCAGGCGAGGGCACCGCGCTCTCGATGCATGTCGTCGGCACGGAGAGGCCGGCGCGCGTCATCGCGGCCTCGCCCTACGACCCCGAAGGCAAGGCGATGCGGCAATGAGGAGGATTTCTGATGGATGACGCGGCACGTGACAGCAGGCGCGAGCGCCGGCGTGGACGGACGGGCGAAGCCGGCTCGGAAACTAGCCGCCGCCCCAATTACCGTTCGCTGAGGAACCCGTTCCTGCCGCAGCCGATCTTTTCGGATGATCAGGTTGCCGCCATCCACGACACGGCGCTGCGCGTGCTGGAAGAGCTCGGTATCAAGGTGCTGTTGCCGCAGGCGCGTGAACATTTCGCCCACGCCGGCGCCCTGGTCGATCCGGACACCGACATGGTGCGCATCGGCCGCGATATGGTGACGGCGGCACTGGCCTCGGCGCCGAAGTCGATCCATGCTCATGGCGGTGCTCACACTCGCGATCTGACGCTCGAACTCGGCTCGATGACTTTCCTGGCCGGATGCGGGGCGCCGAACGTCACCGATCTCGAGCGCGGCCGGAGGCCGGGGACGCTGGCCGATTTCGAGGATCTGATACGGCTGGTGCAGCATTTCGACGTGCTGCATATGCTGGGACCCTGCATCGAGCCGCAGGACGTCGACAACCGCTTTCGCCACTATGCGGTCAACCGTGCCCAGCTGACGCTCTCCGACAAGCTTCCGTTCGTCTTCGCGCGCGGCACGCCGCAGGTCGAGGACGGCTTCGAGATGCTGCGGTTGGCGCGCGGCCTGTCGGAGGACGAATTCCTTGCCGGCGCGCACTGCTACACCGTCATCAACACGAACTCGCCGCGCCAGCTCGACATCCCGATGGCGCAAGGCATCATCGATTTCGCCAGGGCCGGGCAGATCTCCGTCATCACGCCCTTCTGCCTGGCGGGCGCGATGGCGCCGATCACGGTCGCCGGTGCGCTGACGTTGCAGCATGCCGAAGCGCTGGCGGGACTGACGCTGGCGCAGATCGTGCGGCCCGGTGCACCAGTCGTCTACGGCTCCTTCTCCTCCAATGTCGACATGAAATCAGGCGCGCCCGCCTTCGGCACGCCGGAGCATGTCAAGGCGACGCTGGGCGCCGGCCAACTGGCGCGTTTCACCGGGCTGCCATGGCGGTCCGGCGGCGGCAGCGCGGCCAACATTTCGGACGCGCAGGCGGCGCACGAGACGCAGTTCGCGCTGTGGGGCTCGGTGCTGGCCGGGGCGACGATGTGCATCCATGCCGCCGGCTGGCTGGAAGGCGGCTTGAGCGTTTCCTTCGAGAAGCTGGTCACTGATATCGAGGCGTTGCAGACAGTGGCTGAACTCTGCGCCCCGACGCCCGGCGACAGCGATTCCATCGGCTTCGAGGCAATCGCCGAGGTACAGCCGGGCGGTCACTTCTTCTCGGCCGGCCACACCATGGCGCGCTACCGCACCGCGTTCTACGAACCGCTGGTCGCCGACTGGTCGAATTTCGGCAATTGGACGCAAGGCGGGTCGAAGACCGCGAGCGAGCGCGCCACAGGTGTCTGGAGACGGGCGCTGGCCGATTTCGTACCGCCGGAATCGGCTATCGCGACCGCCGGCGTCCTCGACGCGTTCATCGCCCGGCGCACGCAAGAGGGCGGCGCAGCACCGGTGTCCTGAGGGCGGGAGCAGTCGCGCAAGACGCGCGACGCAGCTTTCGCGACGTGATCGGTGCCGGGGTCATTGGCAATCGGCGCATCCCGTGCAGAAATGGGCGCATGCGCGAAGCTTTGATCGCAGTGATGATCTTCCTGTGCCTGACAGCGGCGCCGCTGGCCAGCATGGCGATCTGGCCCAGGCTGCCGGTCAGACATCGCGACGAAGATACGAACAATGTGGTTCGGCTCGCCGCCAACCTGTTTGGGGTCATGACCTCGCTTGTGCTCGGCCTGATGATCAACTCGGCCAAGAACACGTTCGAATCGATCGATCACAACGTGCACGACTATGCGACGGAGCTGATCCTGCTCGACAGGACCTTGCGCGAGTATGGCCCGGAGACCGACGAGGCGCGCCAGCTGCTGGTCGTCTATGTGCAGAGGGTGGCGGGCGACGCTTCGCCGACTGGTGAAACTCCGGTCGTCGCCAACCGGTTGTCCGAACATCTGCTGACGGAGATCGGCACCCGGCTGAGGGCGCTGGAGCCGGCCGACGCGGCGCACAGCGCCCTTCTGCAGGATGCCGGTCAGCGCCTGCAGAAAGTGGTGGAGTTGCGATGGATTCTGATCGAGCAGTCGGAGGGCACGATCCCTGCGCCGCTGATCGCCATGCTGGTTGCGTGGCTGGTGCTGATCTTCGCCAGTTTCGGGTTCAGGGCACCGCGCAACGCCATCACGGTTTCGACCTTCGTGGTTTCGGCAGTGCTGATTGCCGGTGCGATCTACCTCATCCTGGATATGGACATACCGTTCTCCGGCCCGATCCAGATTTCGCCGGCGCCCCTGCAGAGGGCATTGGCGGAATTGCAGCGATGATACGGAACCGGCGTCGATCCCGGGCATTCTGTGAGATGGCTCCACGGAGGACGACATGGGATTCGACCAGTATCACGAACCGCCTGAAGAACTGTCGCAGAAGGTACGGACCTTTGCCCGCATGATCACCTCGCTGATCGAGGAGGCGGAGGCGATAGGCTGGTACGAACAGCGCATCTCGGTGGAGAAGGACCCTCAGGCCCGCGCCATCATGAAGAACGCGCAGGGCGAGGAGTTCAAGCATTTCGGCATGGATCTCGAATTCCTGTTGCGCCAGAAAAAGGATTGGCGGGCGGAACTGAAGGAAATCCTGTTCACCACCGGCGACATCGTCAAGGCCGGCGAGAGGGGTGAGAAGAAGGTGGATTGAGGCCTGATAGGTCGCGACTGATCTGGCTCTGCTTTCGGCCAGATCAATCGCTGTCGCGCGCCACAAGCTCCAGCGGCCAGACCTCGCGCATGATCCGCGGACCCTCCGGGCCGGCGAAGGCCGGGATCGAGGCCAGCAGCATTTCGGCGAGCCGCTGACCCATCGGCTCCAGGGCCGGGCGGAAGGCTGTCAGCGCCGGCGAGAAGTAACGGCAGAGCGGTGTGTCGACGATGACGGTCACCGCCATGTCGTGGCCTGGCCTGATCCCCATTTCGGCCAGCGCCTTGCAGCCGCCAAGCGCCATCGCGTCGTTGTTGAAGATGATAGCGGTCGGCGGATCCTTGGAGCGCATGACCTGCGGCGTCACCTCGTAGCCGCCGGCCTCGTTGATGAAGCCGGACGCGATCAGCTCGGGGTCCACCTCGATGCCGTGCCGCCGCAAGGCCTTGCGATACCCGTCGAGGAACAGGTAGCTGAAATTGAGATCAAGCGACGGGCGGATGGCGGCAATGCGGCGGTGGCCGCGCGCCACCAGGCGGTCGACTGCGTCGGCACCGGCCTTTTCGAAATCGAGGTCGAGCGAAGGGTAGGACTTGGCCCCGGAGCGGCTGCGACCGAGCGTGGCGAACGGGAAGCCGGCCTGGGTGAGATAGTCGATGCGCTCGTCCTCCCGCCGCGTCCAGGCCAGCACCACGGCATCGGCGCGGCGCGTCTCGACGACACGGCGCAGGCGTTCCTGCTGGTAGTCGCCCGGCGCGCCCATGACCACGATCAGGTCGAGCCCGCTCTCGGCAAGTTTCGCCTGCAGCCCGATCAGGAACGGAATGAAGAACGGCTCGCCATATTGCTGGTCGCCCGGATGCGGCTGCAGCATGAAGGCGATCGAATGGGTGGCGCCCTGCCGAAGGCTGCGGCCGGACTGGTTCGGCGAATAGTTCAGCGTCCTGGCCGCCTCGAGCACGCGCTGGCGCGTGTCGGCGTTGACGTCGGCGCGGCCGTTGAGGGCGCGCGACACGGTGCCGATCGAAATGTTCAGGTGACGGGCAAGGTCATGAATGCTGGACGCCAAGTGACTGTTCTCCCCCTTGCTTGGCTAGCACCGGTAAGCGCTCAGGCCAAGGCGACAAGACAATTTTTTGCGAGCGGCCAATTGACATTCTACACCTTCGGGTGTGTTCTCGTAAACGTTTACGGAAAAACGTTTACGGCCATGCCGTGAATGCCGTGACGATCGGTCTGGAGGGACCGAGCGGAGGAGGAGTGCTGGATGATCAATGTCGTCCTGGCCGGCTGCGGAGCGATGAGCAAGCAGTGGCTCGATGCCGTGAGGCAGATCGACGGGCTTTCCGTTGTCGGCCTTGTCGACCTCGACGCCGACAGGGCGAAGGCGAGGGCGCGCGAATACGACCTCACCAGCGCCGTCACCGGCACCAGCCTCGACGCGGTGCTCGACCAGACCAGGCCGGACGCGGTGTTCGATGTGGTGGTTCCCGCCGCCCGGCGTGAGGTCGCGTTCTCGGCCTTTGCCCATCATTGCCATCTCCTGACGGAAAAGCCGCTCGCCGACAGCCCCGAGAATGCGCGCGCCATCGTCGAGGCCGCGCGCCGGGCCGGGCGTATCCATGCCGTCGTCCAGAACCGCCGCTACGTCGCCAATGTCAGGCGTATCCGGCGCTTTCTCTCTTCCGGCGCCATCGGTGCCGCGACCAGCATCCATGCCGACTTCTTCGTCGCGCCGCATTTCGGCGGCTTTCGCGAGGAGATGGCCCACGTCCTGCTGCTCGACATGGCGATCCACACCTTCGACGCCGCCCGCTACATGGTGAATGGCGAGCCGGCCGGCGTCTACTGCCAGGAATGGGAGCCGGCGAGTTCCTGGTACCGGCAGGGATCGTCGGCCAGCGCCGTCTTCGATCTCGGCGGCGGCAAGGTCTTCACCTATGCCGGCTCCTGGTGCGCCGCCGGCTTCCGCACCAGCTGGGAGAGCACATGGCGCATCGTCGCCGAGCGCGGCAGCCTGGTCTGGGACGGCAGCGACGAGTTGAAGGCCGAGGTCGTCCTGCCAGCCCGTGAAGGCCTGTTCGACCGCACCGAGCCGATCACCGTGCCGCCGCTCGATCCCGCCGACCGCGTCGGCGGCCATCTCGGCATCATCCAGGATTTCATGCGCGCGATCGAGACCGGCACCGAGCCGGAGACGCGCGGCGCCGACAACATCAAGAGCCTGGCCATGGTCTTCGGCGCTATCGAAAGCGCCGAGACCGGGCGCCGGGTGACGATCTCTTCGCAGGAAGGACAGTGATGCCAAACCCGCTTCTCGACATCAGGATCGGCACCATGGTGCGGGCCAATCTCGATGACCCGGCCGCCTATATCAAGGCGATCCTGCCGCTCGGTTTCGAGTGCATCCAGCCCTTCTTCTGGCAGACGCTGGGCGGCAAGGATCTGCCGCGGCTTGCCGGCCAGATACGCGAGGCGATCGGCGATGCCGACGTCACGGTCTCCTCGATCGGCGTGTTCGGCAATCCGCTGGAGAGCGGCGACGTCGATCGCGGCGTGCTCCAGGCCTGGGAAACGGTGATCGACAACGCGCATCTGTTCGGCACGTCGATCGTCAGCGGCTTCACCGGCCGCCTCCGCGGCAAGCCGTTGCCCGACAGCCTGCCACGCTTCAAGGAAGTCTGGGGTCCGCTGGCCAGGCGCGCCGCCGACAAGGGCGTGCGCATCGCTTTCGAGAATTGCGCCATGGACGGCAACTGGGCTGGTGGAGACTGGAACATCGCCCACAATCCGGATGCCTGGGAGCTAATGTTCAATGAATTGCCAGACGACAATCTCGGCCTCGAATGGGAGCCCTGCCACCAACTCGTCTACCTGATCGATCCCCTGCCGCAGATCCGCAAATGGGCGCCGCGCATCTTCCATGTCCACGGCAAGGACGCGACGGTGCGCTGGGATGTGATCCGCGAACACGGCGTGTTCGGCCGGCTGCCGTTCGTACAGATGCGCACGCCGGGCTTCGGCGACAGCGACTGGACGCGGGTGATCAGCGAACTGCGGCTGGCCGGCTACAAGGGCGCCATCGACATCGAAGGCTGGCACGATCCGGTCTATCGCAACGAGCTGGAGATCACCGGGCAGGTACGTGCCCTGGACTATCTGAAGCAATGCCGGGGAGGTGCCAGCTACCTGCCTAACCCGGTGTGAGAGCGAGCCGGCGGGAGGTGCCGGCTGGCCAAGATTGCGGCGCACTGCCGAAGCGATCGTCGAAAACCCCTCGGCCTAGCCAGGGAAAAAAGGGAGGATAAGTGCATGAGCATGACGATGAGAAGGACACTTCTGCGCTCGACCATCGTGGCCGCCGCCACGACGCTCGCCGCTGCGATCTCGACCTTGCCGGCGCAGGCGCTCGACGCCCAATGGTGCAAGGACGTCCACATCCGTTTCTTCGTCGGCGGCGCCGAGGGCGACGCCTTCGGCACCATCGTCTACAATGGCGCCAAGCAGGCGGCAGCCGATCTCGGACCAAAGGTCGATTACATCTTCTCCGGCTGGGATGTCGAAAAGATGGTGCAGCAATTGCGCGAGGCGGTCGCGGTGAAGCCAGGCGGCATCGCCATGATGGGCCACCCGGGCGACGCGGCGATCATGCCGCTGGCCGAACAGGCGCATAAGGACGGCATCAAGATGATGTACCAGAATGTGCCGGTGCCGACGGTGACGGCGGCGTTCGGCGGAGGCTATGTCGGCGCCCAGCAGGAGCAGCAGGGCCGCGCGCTCGGCGCCGAGGCGTTCAAGCTGGCCAAGCTGAAGGCCGGCGACAAGGCGATCATGATCGGCCCGTTCGAGAATGAGAGTCGGGGCGCGCGCGAGCGTGGGACAGTCGCCGCGCTGAAAGAGGCCGGCATCGATGTCATTCAAATCAATTCTCAAACCGAATGGGCAGCCGATCCGAATCTCGCGATCCCGTTGATCACCGCCGCGTTGCTCAACAATCCCGACGTCAAGGCGGTCGGCTATCCCGGCGGACAGATGCTCGGCAATGTGCCGACATACATGCAGGCCGCAGGGAGGAAGGCCGGCGACATCTTCAACTTCGGCTTTGACACCAGCCCGCAGATCGTCGAGGCCTTCAAGGGCGGCTGGGTACAGCTGACGGCCGACCAGCAACCGTTCCTGCAGGGCTATCTGCCGATCCTCAGCCTCTGCCAGCAGGTGGTGCTCGGTCTGGCGCCGATGAATGTCGACACCGGCGCCGGCTTCGTCACGGTTGAAAATTACGAGATCGTCGCCGAACTCGCCAAGCAGGCACTGCGCTGACCTCCCAAGCTGCCGGCCGGGGCTGAGCCCGGCCGGCAGGACCGCCGGCAGAGACGCTGGCAGCGACAACAGAGGTGAGGATCCGATGGCCGAACGCATCATCGAACTGCGCGATATCAGCAAGTCCTATGGCCAGGTCTATGCACTGGGCGGGGTCAATCTCAGCGTCGATCGGGGCGAAGTGGTCGGCCTGATCGGCGACAATGGCGCCGGTAAGTCGACGCTGATCAAGATCCTGTCCGGCGTGGTCAGGCCGACCAGCGGCGAGATTCTCGTGCGCGGAAAGGCGGTGACGGGATGGAGCGCGGCGCGTTCGCGCGACGCGGGCATCGAGACGGTGTTCCAGGACCGGGCGCTGGCCGTGCAGCAGACGATCGTGCGCAACATCTTCATGGGCCGAGAACTCACCGGCTTCCTCGGCTGGCTGAAGGTCAACAAGGAGATCGAGGAAGCCAGCCGGCTGATGCGCGAGATCGGCTTCACCTCGAAAGTGTTCACGCCGCAGTCGATCGTCGGCCAACTGTCGGGCGGCGAGCGCCAGGGCGTGGCGATCGCGCGCGCCATCTACAAGCAGGCGGAACTGATCATCCTCGACGAGCCAACGACGGCGCTGTCGCTGACCGAAACCGCCAAGGTCTTCCATTTCGTGCGCCAAGTGCGGGCGAGCGGCCGCTCGATCCTGTTTATCGGCCACAACATCCATCATGTCTTCGACATCGCCGACCGCTTCGTGGTGCTCGATCGCGGCAAGGTCGCGCTCACCGCCGACCGCAGCGAGGTCAAGTCGGCCGAGGACCTCATCAACTTCATGGAGGATGTCGCACATCCCGGCGGGCTGGCCGGGTTGCACGACACCGGCGACGCCGAGAGGGCAGTGCGATGAGCAAGACCATGGAACCCGATCTGCACGAGCCGTCCACCGCCATTCCCAGCCCACAGAAGGAGTGGAGACACCCATCCGATCAATGGCTGCGCGGCTTCATCCTCGACAATCGTGCTTCGCTCGGCACGCTCGGCGTGTTCATCGTCATGATGGCGGTGTTCATGATCGCCAACCCGACCGTGTTCACCACCTGGTATCTCTACAGTTCAGTGCTGACCACGCTGCCGGTCGCGCTGTTCGTGGTGGTGCCGCTGGTCTTCGTCGTTACCTGCGGAGAGATCGACCTGTCGTTTCCGGCGACGATGGGTTTTGCCTCATGGGTCTTCGCGCTGGTCGTGCAGGCCGGCTACGATCCGTTTCTCGGCATTGCCGCGGCGCTCGTCACCGGCATACTGCTCGGCTTCCTGGTCGGCTCCCTGGTGGTCTATGGCGGGCTGTCGTCGCTGATCGCCACGCTCGGCATGAATTTCCTGCTGCGCGGTCTGATCCAGATCATCAACGAAGGCAAGTCGATGGCGCTGACCAACCTTGCCGACAGCTGGGCCTATAAGATTTTCTCCAGCCAGGTTTATGGCATCCCGGTGCAGATCTTCTGGGCCATCGCCTTCGTCGTGCTGTCGGCGATGCTCTACAACCGCCATCGCTTCGGCGCGCAGGTGAGGGTGGTCGGCGACAATCCCGATAGCGCCCAGCAGATGGGCATCGACGTCAAGCGCGTGCGGGTGAAAGTGTTCGTCTTCGTCGGCATTGGTGCGGCGATCGCCGGCACCTTCTCGGTGATGATCAACTTCACCTGGTGGCCGACCGCCGGCGACGGCTATCTCTTGCCGGTGCTGGCATCGGTGTTCGTCGGCGGCACCCCGACCTGGGGCGGCATCGGCACCGTCGTCGGCGGCGCCATCGGTGCGGTCACCGTGTCGTTCATCCAGACCGGCGTCGTGGCGGCGGGCCTGAGCGGCTTCTATGTGCAGTTCTTCAACGGGCTGATCATCATCCTGTCGCTGCTCGGCCACAAATGGAACCAGGCGCGGTATCGGTGAGGGGTGGAGATTTTTGGCTGGGGCGGTCGCTTGTAGGACAACGGGACAAGCGGGCGCTCAAACCGCCGCGACAAACCCGTCCAGCACGCGCTTCTGGCCGGCCTTGTCGAAGTCGATGGTCAGCTTGTTGCCTTCGATGGCGGAAATGTTGCCGTTGCCGAATTTCTGGTGGAAGACGCGATCTCCGACGCTGAAGGCGGATGGCGTATCTGAGACGGATTTGGCGACCAGCTCACCGTCGATGGTGCGACCTTTGACGCTGGTGCGGCCGGCGCCGTAGCCGGAGTCGGTCTCGCCATAGCCGATGCGCTCGACCTGATGGCCGGAGCGCGAGCCCCAGTTGCGGTCGGTCGCTTCAGTGCGGTTTTGTTGCGCGCGCTGCCAGCCCGGCGTCGCATAGGTGTTGGAAAAGGCACCGGATTTTTCCGTATTGGCGCCGACATTGTCGAAGCGCGAGGCGCCATAGGGATTTTGCCGGCCACCGCGACCGGAGGCGAAAGAACCGCCGCCATAGGAATTGCCATAGCCGCCATAGGAATTGCCGCTTTCGGCGACATCGACATGGGCTTCCGGCAGTTCTTCGAGAAAGCGCGACGGGATGGTCGACTGCCACAGGCCATGGATGCGACGGTTGGAGACGAACCACAAATGCAGGTTCTTCTTGGCGCGGGTCAGGCCGACATAGGCGAGCCGGCGCTCTTCCTCCAGCCCGGAGCGGCCGCCTTCATCGAGTGCGCGCTGGTGCGGGAACAGGCCTTCCTCCCAGCCGGGCAGGAAGACGGTCTCGAATTCGAGACCCTTGGCCGAATGCAGCGTCATGATATTGACGGCGTCGAGCTCGGCATTCTGCTCGGCGTCCATGACCAGCGCCACATGCTCGAGGAAGGAGCGCAGCGATTCATACTCCTCCATGGAGCGGATCAGCTCCTTCAAATTCTCCAGCCGGCCGGGCGCTTCGACCGAGCGGTCGTTCTTCCACATGTCGGTGTAACCGCTCTCTTCCAGAATGGTCTCGGCGAGTTCGGTGTGCGGCGTGGTCTCCAGCGCCTTCTGCCAGCGCTCGAAATTGGCGGCGACCTCGCGCAAGGCGGCGCGCGGCTTCGGCTTCAACTCGTCGCTTTCGGCGAGCTTGGCGGCGGCTTTCAGCATCGGCACGCGCAGCGCGCGCGCCGTGTCGTGTATCTGGCGGATGGTGGTTTCGCCCAGCCCGCGCTTCGGCACGTTGACGATGCGCTCGAAGGCGAGGTCGTCGGCGCCTTGCGCGACGACGCGGAAGAAGGCCAGCGCATCGCGTATCTCCATGCGCTCGTAGAAGCGCGGACCGCCGATGACGCGGTAGTTGAGGCCGAGCGTGACGAAGCGGTCCTCGAACTCGCGCATCTGGAACGAGGCGCGGACCAGAATGGCCATGTCGTTGAGATTGTGCTTCCGGCGCTGGTAGGCCTCGATGGTCTCGCCAACGGCGCGGGCTTCCTCCTCGGAATCCCAGGCGGCGTGGACATGCACCTTGTCGTCCTCGGGCTCGTCGCGGTCGGTGAACAGCGTCTTGCCGAAGCGGCCCTCATTGTGGGCGATGAGGTGGGAGGCAGCCCCCAGGATATGCGCGGTGGAGCGGTAGTTGCGTTCCAGGCGGATGATGGTGGCGCCCGGAAAATCCTTGTCGAAGCGCAGGATGTTGTCGATCTCTGCGCCCCGCCAGCCATAGATGGATTGATCGTCGTCGCCGACGCAGCAGATGTTGACTTTGTTGTCGCTCACGGGCTGTTCCGCGCCTGCCGGCGCGGGCCCTCCGCGGGGGCCTCGCAACGGCTCGGACGGACGGTCGTCCTTGCGGCCTTCGGCCGACTGCAGACCGGCGGTCGACGAAGATTGGCGCGACGGTTGCGGCCGCTGCGCCAAAAGCCGCAGCCACATGTACTGGGCGGTGTTGGTGTCCTGATATTCGTCGACGAGGATGTATTTGAAGCGCTTGTGGTATTCCTTCAGCACATCCGGATTGGCGCGGAAAATGCGGATCGGATGGCACAAAAGGTCGCCGAAATCGCAGGCGTTCAGCGTCTGCAGCCGCGCCTGGTAGGCCTTGTAGAGTTCACGGCCCCGGCCGTTGGCGAAGGCGCGGGCGTCGCCCTCTGCGATGTCGGCCGGGCCTTGTCCCTTGTTCTTCCAGCCGTCGATCATCTGGGCGAACTGCTTGGCCGGCCAGCGCTTGTCGTCCAGGCCCTCGGCCTGGATCAACTGCTTGATCAGCCGCACGACATCGTCGGTGTCGAGGATGGTGAAGTCGGAGCGCAAACCGGCAAGCTCGGCGTGTCTGCGAAGCAGCTTCACTCCAATCGAGTGGAAGGTGCCGAGCCACGGCATGCCTTCGACGTTGCCTTCGCCGATCAGGATGCCGATGCGCTGCTTCATCTCGCGCGCGGCCTTGTTGGTGAAGGTGACAGCGAGGATCTGCGAGGGGAACGCCTTACCGGTGGCGAGGATGTGAGCGATGCGCGTGGTCAGCACCCGCGTCTTGCCGGTGCCGGCGCCGGCCAGCACCAGAACCGGGCCTTCGGTGGTTTCCACCGCCAGCCTCTGCTCGGGGTTCAGCCCCTTCAGATAGTCCGGCGCATTGTTGTGGCCGCTGCGGGCAGCCATGGCGCGCGCGGCAATGCCCGACGGGGCCGCGGGCCGCGCATTGGGTTCATCGAAAAAGGGCATGTCTTCGGAAAAGCCGGACATCTCCCCCGAATGTAGTGATTCGGCGGCGAAAGGCCAGAAGTGTCTACGTTTTGTTCCGCTAAAGTGCCCGATATGGGCTGTTCAGGCCTTGCGATAACCGAGGGCGACGAAAAATCGATGTCCGAACGAGCGCGCCTCGTCCGTCATCACGGCGCCGAGAGCGACCTGCATCTGGTCGTAATAGTGGCTGCCGGCGGGCGATGTCAGGAAAGTCTGGTAGAGCTTGAGATCGTCAAGCGGCAGATCCCGGTAGATGTAGGCCACCGATGCCATGACGTCCGTTTCGATGTCATGGCGAAGTCCTTCGGATCGCTGACGCAGCAGGGCCATGATCTGGTCGTCGGGCAGGGGCTTTCCGGCCGCTCCCAGCATCTCGGAAAGCATTGCATAGCCCATGTTCAAGGCCACGGCTTCTCCGGTGTCGACAGCGCTGAGATCGTCCACGAGCTTCTTGTACAGTGCGAGCCGAGCCGGATCCCTGGATGGAAGTTCGCGCAGGATCTTGGGACCTTCGATCGTCTTGCGTTGCCTTTCTTCCGGAGTTGAAGCCTGGATTTCCAGTGCCGTGACATGTTTACCGAGGGGCGACGCATAGAACGAGGCCAGGTCGGACAATTCACTGGCGGGCAGTTTGTCCGCCATTCGCGCTTCGATGGCTGCCTCCATCTTGTTCGCGTCAAAGGCGCCTTCCATGGCCGCCGCCAGGGCGTCCTGGACTTTTTGCGGCGG
Source organism: Mesorhizobium sp. P2_E6 (assembly GCF_056403835.1). Classification (NCBI taxonomy): domain Bacteria; kingdom Pseudomonadati; phylum Pseudomonadota; class Alphaproteobacteria; order Hyphomicrobiales; family Phyllobacteriaceae; genus Mesorhizobium; species Mesorhizobium sp. P2_E6. Next base: position 371,762 of record NZ_JBFUEQ010000003.1, on the reverse strand, counting down.
CGTTTCCGGCGCCGATTTCACGGCTGCGATGAAACCCGGGCCGATAGCCATCAGCATCTCGTGAAAGCCGTTCGCCTTGTTGATCTCATGCAGCGTCTGCGCGGGCGCAGCCACGGCGACAGAGACAAGGCAACAGAGTGCAAGCATCAGGCGCGTCAGCGGCGGAACGAACGACGTCATTTGCTTGCTCCTGCGGAGAGATGATTGAGACTGCTGGAAAACCCGACCGCAGGCAAGATGGATTGCCACCTTGGCGTGTGCGTCGCCTTGACAGGCGGGGCAGGCGGGAGAAAGCTGTGCGGAGGGCAGGAACGGGTGCATCGGGCTGTCCTTGGGCGTCGCAAAACGCAACAGTCGAAGGAGTATCATCTTGGCTGTCACCATCACCTCCCTCATCCTTTTCCTGATCGGTCTGGTGCTTGGCGGCGGCGGCATCCGCTTGGCTTCGCTGGGCGGCAGCTGGTACTATATTATCGTCGGCCTCGCCTTCCTGATCGCCGCCTGGCTGCTCTACCGGCGCCGGTCCACCGCGCTGTGGCTCTACGCGGCGATCGTGATCGGCACGCTGGCCTGGGCAGTCTGGGAAACCGGCTTCGACTGGTGGGAACTCGGCCCGCGCGGCGGCATCATCGTGCTGGTGGCGCTGTGGCTGCTGACGCCGTGGGCGCGGCGGGGGATTACCGGCCCCGACGCACGCGCGCCGCTGATCCTTGCCGTGCTGGCGTCGCTGGCGGTCGCCGGTTATTCAATGACAGCGGATCCGAAGGACATTGCCGGCGAGCTCGACACCGACAAGGTGATCCCCAATGCCAATCTCGGCAACGATGTGCCGGCCGGTGAGTGGCACTATTACGGACGCACACAGTTTGGCCAACGCTATTCGCCGCTCGACCAGATCACGCCGGACAATGTCGCCAAGCTGCAGCCTGCCTGGACCTATCGCACCGGCGACGTGAAGGGGCCGGACGATATCAGCGAGACAACGTATCAGGTGACACCGCTGAAGATTGGCGACACGCTCTACATCTGCACGCCGCACAATTTCGCCATCGCGGTCGATGCGGTGACCGGTAAGGAGAAATGGCGCTACGATCCCAAGATCAAGCTCGACAAGGATCGCCAGCACCAGACCTGCCGTGGCGTGTCCTATTATGCCGATGCCGCCATCGCCGCCGGCCAGCCCTGTGCAACCCGCGTCTACCTGCCGACCTCGGATGCGCGGCTGATCGCGCTCGACGCCGCCAACGGGCAGGTCTGTCCGGCCTTCGCCGAGGGCGGCACGCTGAACCTGCTGACCAACATGCCCTATCCGAAGTCGGGCTATTACTATTCGACCTCGGCGCCGTTGGTATCGGGCGGCAAGATCATCGTCGGCGGGGCCGTCAACGACAATTATTCGACGCAGGAGCCGTCCGGCGTCATTCGCGCCTACGATGTCAACACCGGCGCCCTGGTGTGGAACTGGGATTCCGGCAATCCGGACCAGACGACGCCGCTGGCGGCGGGCCAGACCTATACCGCCAACTCGCCCAACATGTGGTCGACGCCGAGCGCCGACGAGAAGCTCGGCCTGCTCTACGTGCCGCTCGGCAACCAGACCCCGGACCAGCTCGGTGCCGGGCGCAGCGACAATGTCGAGAAGTTCTCGTCCTCGATCACCGCGCTCGACCTCAACACCGGGCAGTTGCGCTGGGTGCGGCAGACCGTGCACCACGACCTCTGGGACATGGACGTTCCGGCGCAGCCGAGCCTGATCGACATCACCAAGGCCGACGGCACGGTGGTGCCGGCGCTGGTCGGGCCGACCAAGCAGGGCGACCTCTATGTGCTTGACCGCCGCACCGGCGAGCCGGTGGTTGCGGTCAAGGAAGTGCCGGCGCCCGGCGGCGCCGTCGAGGGTGACCACAGCGCGCCAACGCAGCCAGCGTCGGACCTCTCCTTCAATCCGAAGCCGCTGACCGACGCCGACATGTGGGGCATCACCATGTTCGACCAACTGGCGTGCCGGATCGAGTTCCAGGGCCTGCGCTACGAAGGCCGTTACACGCCGCCGTCGGTGCAGGGGTCGCTAATCTATCCCGGCAATTTCGGCACCTTCAACTGGGGCGGCGTCGCGGTCGATCCGGTGCGGCAGGTACTATTCGGCATGCCGACCTATCTGGCTTTCAAGTCGCAGCTCATTCCGCGCGATCAGGTGCCGCCGCCGGATGAAGGGCGCGGCAGCGAGCAGGGGCTGAACCGCAACGAGGGCGCGCCCTATGCGGTGGTGATGGGACCGTTCCTGTCGCCGCTCGGCATTCCCTGCCAGGCGCCGCCCTGGGGCTATGTCGCGGGTGTGGATTTACGGACCGGCACCATCGCCTACAAGCATCGCAACGGCACCGTCTACGACATGACGCCGCTGCCATTGCCACTGAAGGTCGGTGTGCCGGGCATTGGCGGACCGATGATCACCGCCGGCGGCGTCGCCTTCCTGGGTGCCGCGGTCGACGATTATCTGCGCGCCTATGACCTGACATCGGGCAAGCAGCTCTGGCAGGCGCGGCTGCCGGCCGGCGGGCAATCGACGCCGATGACCTACACCGTCGCCGACGGACGCCAATTCGTGGTCATCGTTGCCGGCGGCCACGGCTCGGTCGGCACAAAGCCGGGCGACTTTGTTATGGCCTACGCGCTGCCGAAGTAGGGGAGACTACTGTCTTGACGGATCGACGCCTCAGCTGATCCCGAGATGGCTCTTCAGGCTGGGCACCGAGCCCAGCACCTCGTTCGTCAGGTCCGGGCCGGCGGCGGCTTCGGCTTGCTGGATCAGCGTCGCGCCCGCCTTCTGGATCTGCGCCATGTCGAGGCCGGATGCCTTCAGCGCCGCAATACCGTTGACCAATGCGCCGGCTTTCTCGCCGAGAACGCCGCCAAGCGCGCCCTGCAGCGAGGACAGAAAGCCGCCACCGCCGGCTGGGGCGGTGGCCATGACGTCATACTTCTGGGCCAACGCATCGGCGCCGGGGATCTTGGCGAAGAATGAGGAGGCGCTGGTGCCTTCCGCTTCGTGCTCGAGCACCGAGAAAATGGTGCCAACGACCTTTTCCGTCGTCGCCTGGTCGAGACCCGCCTTCTGCGAAACAGTGTTCACGATGTCCTGTACGTCCATGACTTCACCTCAACCCTGGGTTTTCGTGTTTGCCGGATGGCGCTGATGGCTGCGGACCTTGATCATGGACCTTCGACTTGCGGCAACGATCGTCGCGCGCAACGCTGGAATGGCGGTCGCGGCAACCAGGAAGGCGGCTGCCAGGATTGGCGAGGGCATGGTCATCGGCGTCTTTCCTTTCCAGATCGGGCCTTTCAGATCAGGAACCGTGACCGCGCCAAGGCGCGGCCGACGTCTGTCAGTGTCCCCCACTATTGTGGCAGCGCCATCAGGATTTGTGGCCGATGACCAAAACGTGATGATGCTGGAAGTCTCCAGGGCATTCGCGAGGGAGGACGAGGTGTCACCGAGCCGTGACTGGACGACAGGAGCCTCGCCCCTATCTTGCGAACGATGCCAAAGCGGATCGAAGGAGCGCGCCCATGACGAAACCAGCCATCACCCAGGCTATGATCGACGCCTATGATGAATACACCCATCTGACGCTCGACCGCCGCCGCTTCATGGAGCAACTGACCCGGCTTGCCGGATCGGGTGCTGCCGCCGCCGCAATCGCACCGCTGCTGGCGGCAAATTCGGCGCAAGCGGCAATCGTCGCCGACAACGATCCACGCGTGAAGGGCGAGGACATCACATATGCCGGCAGCGGCGGCGAGATGAAGGGCTATCTGGTCAAGCCGGCGAGCCAGTCCGGCAAGCTCGGCACCGTCATCGTCATCCACGAGAACAGGGGGCTCAACCCGCATATACGCGATGTGGCGCGGCGCGTCGCGCTGGAAGGGTTTGTGGCGCTGGCGCCGGATTTCCTGTCGCCGCTCGGCGGCACGCCTGACGACGAGGACAAGGCGCGCGACATGTTCGCCAAACTGGATTCCGCGCAGACCGTCGCCAACGGGGTGGCAACGGTCGCTTTCCTCAAGGCCGAAAAGGACGGCAACGGCAAGGTCGGCGCCGTTGGCTTCTGCTGGGGCGGGGGCACGGCAAACATGTTGGCGGTCAACGCGCCCGATCTCAGCGCCTCCGTCGCCTATTACGGGATGCAGCCGAAGGCCGCCGATGTGTCGAAGATCAAGGCTGCACTGCTGCTGCACTATGCCGGGCTGGACGAGCGCACCAATGCCGGCATCGACGCCTTCAAGAAGGAGCTCGACGCCGCGCATGTCGAATACACGGTGTATGTCTATGAAGGCGCCAACCACGCCTTCAACAATGACACCTCGGCGGCGCGCTACGACAAGAAGGCGGCCGACCTCGCCTGGGGGCGCACGATCGCTTTCCTCAAGGAGAAGCTGGCGTAGAGCTTTTCATCGCGGTAACGCCGCGCCGCTCGGATTTGCCTTAGGGAAAGCGCTACGCGCTTTCCCGTGCTCCAGCTTTTGGAGTCAGGCACCTGAGGACGCCCAGACGGTTTCGAAGGCCGGCGACAGCGTGAAGCCGGACGGCAGCACCGAAACGGGCGGCGGACGGCGCACGCCTTCCTGCAGATAGCGTAACGCGGAGGTCAGCCCGTTCATCGTGTAAGGTTTGGCAATCACGCCGATCGCGCCTGCGAAATGATCGGGAATACGTTTCGGGTTGGCGGTCATGAACACCACCATGGCGTTCTTCTTCTGGCCGATATATTCGGCCACTTCGACGCCGGTCGGCCCGTCGGTCAGATGAATGTCGACAAAGGCGATGTCGGCGGCCGTTGTATCCACCATGGTCCTTGCTTCGGTCAGGGAGGTCGCCCAGCCAACAACGCTGTGGCCGGCGTCCTCGACAAGGCCTTCCAGTTCCATTGCCAGCAGCGCTTCGTCTTCGACGATCAGGACCTTGAGCGGTTCAATCATGACACATTCCCTTTTTGCTGCGGTTCGTTCGGCATCGAGATGATAACTTTGGTGCCGGGGCCGGCGTCGCGCCATTCGATGTCGGCGCGCAGCTGACGGGCCAGCGACTTGATCAGCCGCATGCCGAAAGACGCGTCGCCGCTGGCATCAGCCATGCCGACCCCATCATCGGACACCTCGATGTTGAAGTGGCCGTCAGGCTGGCTCATCTTGATGCCGATGCGTCCCGCCCTCGTGCCGTCCGGCTTTTCCTTGAAAGCATGTTTTAGCGCGTTGGTGACAAGCTCATTGACCATCAGGGCGACGGGCGTTGCCTTTTCAGCCGAAATGACGATGGGTTCGAGGTCGAGGGTCGACTTGATCTCCGAACGTCCCGAAGCCGTCAGCAGGTCGGATACGAGATCCCTGGCGAAATCCGAGACGTCGAACCGGCTAACGTCCTTCGACTGGTAGAGCCGGCGGTGGACGGTGCTCAGCGCCTCGATGCGCGCCAGCATGGTAGACAGCGACTGCTTGGTCGATTCGTCCTTCATGGTCCGGCTCTGCATGATGATCAGTGAGGAGATCATCTGCAGGTTGTTCTTCACCCGATGGTCGACCTCGTGGAGAAGGGTTGTCTGCGCCTCGAGTGCGGCTTCAAGCTCGCTGGTGCGTTCCTGTACTGCCTTCTCGAAGCGGTCCTTGTCCGCTTTTACGCGATGCTCCGAGCTCTTGCGGTCCGAGACGTCCAGTTGCGAGGCGAAAAAGAACTGCAATTCGCCTTTGTCGTTGGAAACCGGACTGATGTAGAGCGCATTCCAGAAGCTGGAACCGTCCTTGCGGTAGTTCAGAAGATCGACGGCGATGTCGGCTCGATCTTCGATCGCGGCGCGCACCTTGTCGACGGCGGCCTTGTCGGTCTTGGGTCCTTGCAGGAAACGGCAGTTCTTACCCATGACCTCGTCGCGCTCATAGCCGGTCAGGCGCAGGAACGCGTCATTTGCAAAGACGATCGGATTGTCCTGTTGCCGGGGATCGGTGATGATCATCGACATGCGTGTGGCGCGAATGGCGGCGGCGAACGGATCGCCCTTGCCGTGTTCTGCATGCAGATCGTCTGTCATGCGCCAGGCGTCAGCCGGTTCCCTGGTCCGTTTCCAGTCCATTTCTTTCTAACTCCAAGCCGTTTCGTGGGGACCAACGGCTCAGGAGTGGAAATAGTTCAATCTTGAGCCGTTTTATCGCGGTCTGGCGAATCGCGGAACTCAAGAGTTGTTGATTTAAGTCTTTGATAATAAACTGTTTTATTCAGCTTATCTGACGCCTGCGGGTTTATGCAAGGCAACGCCAGCGACGACCAAAATGATGCCGAAGCAGTCAATGAGGCTCGGAATCTGGCGCAAGACGATGACGCCGATCAGCGTCGCGGTAACCGGCAGCAGCGACAGCATCAGCGCAAAGCTGGCGCGCGGCAGCCGCGACATGGCGAGCTGGTCGCAGATGTAGGGAATGACCGACGAGCAGATGCCGACGCCGATGGCGGCGAGCAACAGCAATGGTGAGAAAAGAGCGGGCAACGCGTCGGTGAGGCCGATCGGCAGCACGACGATGAAGGCAATGGCCATCGCCGCGCCGAGGCCCGCGATGCCGTCGCCTGCGCCCGCGCGGGCGACGCGGTGGCCGAGCACGATGTAGCCGACGAACAGCGCGCCGTTGAGGAAGGCCCAGAACAGGCCAAGCGGATCGCTCGACCATTTGACGTCGATGAGCAGCAATGTGCCGGTGACGGCAATGGCAAGCGCTGCGAGATTGCGCGGGCTTCTGAGGCCGATCAGCGCGATGCCGATGGTGCCGACGAATTCGATTGCCGCCACCAGCGAGATCGGCAGGCGGTCGAGCGCGAGGTAGAACGAACAGTTCATCACCGCCAGGCAGGCGCCGAAGGCCAGCAACAGCAGCCGCGTCGAGCGATCGGCGCGGGCGAAGGTTCGCCATGGACGGGTCAGTGGCGCGAAGACCAGGGCTGCGGTGGCTATCCGCAGCCACGCCATGCCGAGCACGCCGACATGCGGGAACAGCAGCACGGCGAATGCCGGCCCGAGATAATGGAAGACGGCGCTGACGCCGAACCAGACATGCGGCGGCAGTCTCGTCGCCAGCCCGCCGAGGGTGGGGCCAGCACGGGCAGCGCTTGCCGCGAGAGCTTGCGTTTGATCATCCATCGGATCAGTATCGCAGGCAGTTTTGTCAATTTATATGGGTGATGATTGCCCCTTCTGACTAGCTTTCGCCTGGAAGCAAGGAGATTTCCTTGAAACGCCTTCGAACTGAAAGCGCCGACCTCGATGCGGCGGATATGAAGATCCTGCTGCTGCTCGAAAAGGACGCTCGCGTCAGCACGGCGGAGCTTGCACGCTCGGTCGGCCTGTCGGCGCCGAGTGTCGCCGAGCGCATCAAGCGACTGCAGGAGAGCGGCGTCATCGAGGCCTATTCGGTCAGGATCAACCCTGCCGCACTTGGCCTGCCGCTATCGGCATGGCTGCGCATCCGTCCCGTGCCGGGGCAACTGGCTGTGGTGGCCGAGATCATCCGCGAGCTGCCGGAGATCGCGCAATGCGACCGGGTGACCGGTGAGGACTGTTTCATCGCGCTGGCGCATGTCGGCTCCGTGGCCGAGCTCGAACGGGTGATCGACCGCATCATTCCCTACGCGATGACCAACACGGCGATCATCCAGTCGTCGCCGGTGGTGGCGCGCTCGCCGCTGGGAGCGGTGAAACGCCAGTCTTGAGGGCGAGGATGTCGGTTTGAAGATTTATGCGTGGCCGCGCTTCATGCGCGCCTGCTTCAGGATGGCGCGCCAGCGGATCATGTCGAACGGGATCGGCTCGTTGTTGTTGGCGATGTGGAAAATCTCGTTGTTGACGTTCTTGAGCGAGCGCCAGAAATCATAGTCCGTGATGCGCGGATCGGCTACCAGCCTGTCCACTTCGACCTTGATGTCGGTTTTCATGCACGTCCCTCGAACCGGCTTCGCCCGCCGCCCGTATCGCAACCCATGCGGACCGTTCTCGACCGCTCCGCTGAGTCGTTCAATGGCTCAATTGGCTTGTTCCCGTTAAAACCTCGGTAAGGTTAACGTGGGCGTCGAGTCGCTTCAAGCGGTCTTGCGACGAATCCCGATCGAACGGCCGGCGCGCTCCGGCATCGGCAGCGCCGAATGGGCGGCGCGCATGGCTTCGACCTTGGCAAGCACATCGGCGGGAAAGGGTGCCACCTTCGGCCCGGACATGTCGACATGCAGTGAAAGCGATTCCGATGTGGCGGCCAGCCAGCCGTCGACGTGGCGGATTTCCTGGTAGACCCGAAGCCGCTTGTCGTCATGGTCGATCAGCTGGAAGGTGACGGTGACCTTGTGCTCGAGATGCAGCTCCTGCACGTAGCAGACATGGACTTCCGCCGTGTAAATGGTGAGGCGGCGGTCCCTGGCGTAATTCGGCCCCATGCCCATCGCCTCGAAGGCGTCGTCCGAGCAGCGGTCGAACAGCACGTTGTAATAGGCCATGTTGAGATGGCCGTTGTAGTCGATCCAGTCCTTCTCGATGTCCATCGGTTGGGAGACGAAGGGGGCGGGAATAGGCATCGAAACTTCCTTGTTCTGGTGCTGGACAGACTGTTGCCGGTGAGACTAGATCGGTTCATCGTTTCACGGAAACGCCGAACTGCTCTATCTCCTTGTTTGACGCAAATCCGATGGAAAGCCGCTCCACGCCTTTCCTGGGATTGCCGAGCGCATCATCCATAGATGCACAACAAGGGTGCGCGCTGGTCCATTCGCGGAGGAATTCATGGCTCTGAGCGACCTCAATCCGGTCGAACGCAACGAGGAAGGCATCGCGGCGGTGCTCGGCATCCTCAAGCAGCGGCTCGGCGAGCGCTTCCAGACCGGGCAGGCCATCCGCTCCCAGCACGCCCACACCACCACCTATATTCCGACGCAGGCGCCGGATGGCGTCGCCTTCCCGGAGACGACGGCCGAGGTGCAGGAGATCGTGCGCGCCTGCGCCGCGTATAGGGTGCCGGTGATCGCCTTCGGCGTCGGCTCATCGCTGGAAGGCCACACCAATGCGCCGGGCGGCGGCATCTCTGTCGACACGTCGCGGATGAACCGTATCCTGGCGGTCAATCCGCAGGATCTCGACTGCACGGTCGAACCCGGCGTCACCCGCGAGGATTTGAACCGGCATTTGCGCGACACCGGCCTGTTCTTTCCGATCGACCCGGGCGCCAACGCCTCGCTCGGCGGCATGGCGGCGACGAGGGCGTCCGGCACCAATGCGGTGCGCTACGGCACGATGCGCGAGAACGTGCTGTCGCTGACCGCGGTCATGGCCGACGGCGAGACGGTGACGACCGGCAAGCGTGCGAAAAAGAGCTCGGCCGGCTATGATTTGACGCGATTGCTGGTTGGATCGGAAGGCACGCTTGGCATCATCACATCGCTGACACTGAAGCTGCAAGGCATTCCGCAAGCGATCTCCGGCGGCGTTTGTCCCTTCCCGAGTGTCGAGGCGGCCTGCAACGCGGTCATCGCGACGATCCAGATGGGCATTCCGGTGGCGCGCATCGAACTGGTCAATGCACTGCAGATGCGGGCGATGAAGAACTATTCGAAGCTCGATTATCCCGAGAGCCCGTGCCTTTTCGTCGAATTCCACGGCAGTGACGCCGGCGTTGCCGAGCAGGCGGAGACCTTCGGCATGATCGCCGAGGAGAATGGCGGCGGACCGTTTCTGTGGACCAGTGTCGTCGAGGAGCGGACGAAATTGTGGAAGGCGAGGCACGACGCCTACTGGTCGTCGCTGACGCTGCGGCCGGGCGCGAAGGGACTGTCGACCGATGTCTGCGTACCGATCTCGCGCTTTGCCGAATGCGTCACCGAGACCGAAGCCGATATCGCCGAGATGGGGCTGATCGCGCCGATCGTCGGCCATGCCGGCGACGGTAATTTTCACGTGCTGGTCCTGATGGACGTCGACGACCCCAAGGAGATCGTGCTTTCGGAAAAGTTCGTCGCGCGGCTCAACATGCGGGCGATCGCCATGGATGGCACCTGCACCGGCGAGCACGGCATCGGCCAGGGCAAGATCGGCTTCCTGCGCCATGAACTCGGCCACGGCGTCGACATCATGCGCACCATCAAGCAGGCGCTCGATCCGCTTGATATCATGAACCCGGGCAAGATATTGCCTGGAAAATAAGGCGCGGACTTACTACCGCTGGCTCGACCCGGTCGCGGATGACCCAAAGCAGATATCCCGCGCTGACTGGAAGCTTGCGCTGTACCACTCGGCGAGGACTTGCAGGTCACCAGCTGGGATCTCGGCCTTCAAGATCTTCGTTCGGGACGATCGGCGGTTGGCGACGAAGACCGGTGTATGGGTCCAGGTAGGCCATTTTGAAAGCGTCGCCCATCACACGGCATATCGCGTTGAGAGTTGCGCCGATTGCAAGCCTCGGAAAGCCTAGCCGAGGCAGTTTAAGGCGTCGGATGTTAATCAGGACGGTGGTGGAGATGTCGGCCATGGTGTCCTCCAGTGACGGTGAGAATGACACCGTGTCCCACTCAGGTCCTTGGCTCGGACCTGAAAGGTTCTGAACTACCCTGAAGTTCGCCTTCAGGACCGTCTTGGGTTATCGTTGCCCTGGAGGGACGGGTTCTTTTGCAAATGGACTTGGAGTTTGGGAATTATCGTCTGAAACGCGCCGAACGGCTGCTGCTGGGTCCCAAGGGGCCGATGGAGCTGTCGACGCGATCCTTCGACATCCTCGCCACGTTGCTGGAGAGGCCGGACGAGGTGATCGGCAAGACCGAACTCTTCGATGCTGTCTGGCCCGGCGTGGTGGTGGAGGAGAACACGCTGCAGGTCCACATTTCGGCGCTGCGAAAACTGCTGCCCGCCGAGATGATCGTAACCGTGCATGGTCGCGGCTATAAATATGCTGGTCCCAAGCCCTTTGTGGCCGTGGCAGAGGCTACGGCACCGGCCAGAGCATCCATCGCCGTTCTTCCCTTCGACAACATGAGCGGCGACCGGGAACAGGGCTATTTCAGCGACGGGATAACCGAAGACATCATCACCGAGCTTGGCAAGTTCAGGGAGTTCCTGGTCATTGCGCGGAACTCATCCTTCCAGTTCCGTGGCAAGGCGAATGACGTGGCCGAGGTGGCGAAGAGACTTGGCGTCCAGTATGTCGTCGAAGGCAGCGTGCGGAAGATCGGCAACCGGGTGCGGGTCACCGTGCAACTGATCGACGCATCCTCAACAGCTCACATCTGGGGCGAGCACTACGACCGCGAACTCGATGACATTTTCGCCATCCAGGATGAAATCACCCAGATGATTGCAGCCCGCCTCGCCCGGCAGGCGAGAACCGCGATTGCATCGCGCGCCAGGGCCCGGCCGACGGACAACATGTCGGCCTATGAGTTTTACCTGCGGGCGCTGCAATTGGCGGCCGTCTATGACGCCGCACACGAAGCGGAACCGTTTCTGCGCCAGGCGGTAAAGCTCGATCCGCGGTTTGCTGCTGCCCACGCCATGCTCGGCGTTGTCGAGACCCTCAAATTCTTCTGGGTCTACTACAATTCAGATTATCTGCATTCCGCACTGGAGATGGCAAAAACCGCGTTGCAACTCGACCCCGACGGGGCGTATGGCCATCTCGCGACCGGCTTTGCTCTCTTGTACTTGCGCCAATTCAGGCAGGCTGAAATCAGCCTTGACCGTGCGGTTGCCCTGAATCCGAACGACCCGTTCATTCTCAGTATCCGTGCCCTTTTCCTCAATTACACGGACAGGCCGGATGAGGCGCTTGTTGAAATAAACCAAGCCCAGCGCCGCGACCCATACGCTGTGGGATGGTATGAAGACTTTCGCGGCATCATACTGACCACTGCTGGACGATATCGCGAGGCAACGGCCTGCTACGCGAAAATGGCGAGCGTACCGCGGTGGTCGCTCGTTCGTCTTGTCGTCTGCCATTGCGAACTCGGCGAAATCGAGCAAGCGCAAGACGTCCTGGCAAAAGTCAAGGCACATTACCCTGGACTAGGCCTTGACGAGATCGTCGATGCGGAATTGGATTTCTTTGAGGATCCCGCTGTGTGCAGCCGTTACCGCGCCATCCTGGAGCGTGTCGACAGGCAAGAATAAGCGTCTCCCAAGCCGCAGCCCGCTGTGAGCTGTGAGTACCCATCGACCCGTCTCAAGACAACGTGCCGCGTCGGACGGCCCTGCCTTCAACTTGCGCACCTCGCGCAAGGGGCATGCGGTCGGAGGCAAACCAGAGGACGGCGGACTACCGTGCGGCCGCAGGCTTCTCCTGCGCGCCCTGAACAAGCGTTTGCAGCATGGGGCGGGTTGGCGCGAAGAACGTCGTGCCGGTGTGCGGCGTGGAGAAATCGAGCAACCGGTCGTATGCGCCCGGCGGGTCACCGATGTACATTCGCTGCAGCATCTTCTCGGTCACCCAGAGATACCTGCTATAGCCGATAAAATAGGTTCCGAATTCCCGTCGCCCCGGCTGGCCGAACGGCATGTTGTCGCGCAGGATATCGTATCCGTTGCCATCGGCATCCTCGATGGTGGCCAACGACTTGTGCGATTTGCGCGGCGCGGCGTCATCATCGATTTCGATGTTGTCGATCTTGGTGCGGCCGATGATCTCTTCCTGGAGGGGCGTTGGCGTTCGCGCCCACGCATTGAGATCGTGCAGATATTTCTGAACGACGACATAGCTGCCGCCGGCGAAGTCGGCATCTTCGTCGCCGACGAGCGCCGAGGCGGGCAGATCGAGACCGGTCGGGTTGGCCGTGCCGTCGACAAAGCCGAGCAGGTCACGCGCATCGAAATAGCGGAAGCCCGAGACCTCGTCGACGACCGTCACGCCGTCGCCAAGGCTGTCGAGCAGGATGCGCTCGAACTCGAAGCACATGTCGGGGCGTTCGGACCGGATGTGGAAGAGAAGGTCGCCCGCTGTCGACGGCGCCGAATGAACCGCACCCTTGATCGGCGCAAACGGTCTCAGTTCCAGCGGCCGCCGGTCTGGAGAGAGACGATCCCAGAGCGCGCGGCCGATGCCGGCAATGCAGGACAGGTGGCCGGACAGGTCACGGAATCCGACAGTCTTGACGAGATCGTCAAGCCCGCCGAGCACGGCCGCGACCTCGGCCAGGGCGCTTTGCTCGCTGGCGACGGTGACGACAAGAAAGACCGCCGACAACGATAGTGGAGCGTCGACGCTCTGCGCATCGATCGGCACGCGGTCCCAGTTCTTCCCTGACATCCGAAAAATCTCCGCTTTTCCAGGATTTGTTTCAGATCATCCGGCTTCACGCAACTCACGCAACTGCGGATGAGGCATCACGCAACACTGGATGAATTGCCTCTTTATCGACACGCGGATGCAGGTAGAGTGCGGCAGAATTTCAATCAACCCGTTTGGAGCTGATGCTCGCACGTCTGTTCGTGATCTTCGGTGGCCTGTTCGTGCTGGTGCTGTGTGCGGCGCTGGTGGTGCCATATTTTGTCGACTGGACCGGCTACCGCGCCGAATTCGAGCGCGAAGCCAGCGCCATCCTCGGCCGCAAGGTGACGGTGCAGGGCGATGCCACGGCGCGGCTGTTGCCGTTTCCCTCGGTGACCTTTTCCAACGTCACCGTCGCCGGTGGCCCGAATGGTCAGCCGGCCATGACCGTCGAGACGTTTTCGATGGATGCGGAGCTGGCGCCCTTCCTGCGTGGCGAGGTGCTGATCTTCGACATGCGGCTGGTGCGGCCGCAAGCGACCATCGATATTGCCAGCAACGGTACCGTCGACTGGGCGATGCGGCCGTCCTCGCCCTTCGACCTCAACCAGATCTCGATCGAAAAGCTGACGGTAACGGAAGGGCAGATCAAACTCAGCCATGCCGCCGGCGGACGCAGCCATCTCATCTCCGAGATCAATTCGACGATCTCCGCCAAGTCGCTGGCCGGGCCATGGCGCATGGACGGCACACTGCGGCTCGACGGCCTTCGTACCACGGTCGTGGCGTCCACTGGCAAGGCCGAAGGCACCGGGCAAATGCGGCTTCGGCTGAAGGCCGATCCCGATGCCTATCCGCTGGTCATCGAAACCGACGGTAATGCAGGCATCGTCAAGGGTGCCGCCGTCTACTCCGGCCAGTTCAAGATCTCCGGTGCCGACAAGAACAGCGCCGCGCTGCGCGGCAACGACGGCGAGACGGTGAAGGTCAGTGCTGGCAAGCCCGATCCGGGCTTTCGGCTGAACGGCAAGTTTTCGCTCGACCACCAGAAGCTCGGTGTCGACGAATTCCGCTTCGAGACGGGGCCTCTCGACAATCCCTACACCGCCGACGGCAAGGCTTCGGTCGATCTCGGCCTGAAGCCGAGCTTCGCCATCGAGGCCAGTGGCGCGCAGGTGCAGTTCGACGAGGCGGTAGGCGCCGAGGCCGGCGCCGGCGCGACGCTCGACCAGCGCATCGCGGCGCTTGAGCAAGCGTTGCACGAGCTGCCGAAGCCGACCATACCGGGCACCGTCGAGGTCAAGCTGCCGGCGGTGGTCGCCGGCGACACCACGGTGCGCGACGTCCATCTTTCCGCCCAGCCGACCGATGGCGGCTGGTTGGTGGAATCGCTCGCCGCGACACTGCCTGGCCGCACCACGCTGGAAGCCAACGGCATGCTCAGCGTCGAGAATCATTTCGGCTTCACCGGCTCGCTGCTGCTGGCCGTGGCGCAACCTTCTGGCTTTGCCGCCTGGCTGTCGAAGGATGTCGACGAGGCGATCCGCCGACTGCCCGCCGCCGGTTTCAAGGCCACGGTCGATCTCACGGAAAAGCGCCAGGCCTTCAGCGATCTCGAATTGATCCTGGGCAAGGCGAAGTTTTCCGGCAGTATCGATTCCAGCCAGCCCGACGATGCCAAACCGTCGGTGCTGATGCGGCTCGAAGGCGGTGAGCTCGATGTCGACGGGCTGGCAGCCTTCGCTTCGATCTTCGTCAGCGACAAGGGCGCCAACCGCTTTGCCGACCGCGACCTGGATTTCCAGATCAAGGCCGGGCCGGTCAGCGCCGGCGGCCTGACCGCCGACACGGTCGATACGGCGCTGAGGCTGCGCGACGGGTTGCTTGAAATCGACCGACTGTCGTTGGGCGGGTTGGCCGGCGCCTCGATCAGCGCCACCGGCCGGATCAAGGATTTTCCGGCAAGTCCGACCGGTAAGCTCGACGCTTCGGTGGTTGCCGTCGATCTCAAGCCGCTGGTCGACGTTGCTGCCCAGCACTATCCCGACAATGCCGTGCTGAAGGGGCTGGCAAGCCGTGCGGCGGCCTATCCCGAGCTGTTCCAGGATGCGCGCGTCGACCTTGTGGCAAGTGCCGCCGACAATGGCGATGGCACTACGGGGCTGGCGGTGAGCGGCCAAGGCAAGGCCGGCGGCTCGGCCTTTTCGGCATCGCTGTCGGGGAAGGGAGCAGCGGACAAGTTGCTCGAAGCGCCGGTGACGCTGACCTTCAACGCCAGGAACCCTGACGCCACCGCGCTGCTGGCGCTCTACGGCCTGCCGGCGCTGCCGCTCGGCATGCTGGGCGAGGCGAGCACGGACGTTCAGGCCAAGGGCACGCTTGGCGGCGGCCTGGCGACGACTTTCAGCCTCGCCGGCAACGACTTCAAAGCCGGTTTCGAGGGAACCGTTGCGGACACGCCGCAAGGGGCTACCGTCAAAGGCAAGCTCAACCTCGATGCCGCCGACATCGAGCCGTGGCTGATGACGACCGGCATCGGCCTGCCTGGCATGGGCGCTGGCATGTCGGCGTCACTCGCGGCGCAGGGCGACTATGGCAACGGCCTGTTGGTGCTGGACAATCTCAGCGGCGCCCTGAACGAGGCGGCGGTGTCCGGCGACGTCAATGTCGAGGTCAAGGACGGCGTGCCGCATCTGGCCGGGGCGCTGGTGCTCGACGAGCTTGACCTCGATCCGATGGCGGTGGCGCTGTTCGGCGATTCCGCTTTCCTTGCCAATAAGAGTGGGGGCGACAAGAATGGTGGCTGGCCGGCTGCTCCGTTCAGCCAGAAATCCAGCCTGCCGTTCACCGCCGACCTCGACCTGACGACGGCGGCACTTGCCGCCGGGCCGTTCGCCACCGCCTATGACGCTGGCTTTTCGCTCAAGCTCGACCAGGAAGGCATCCGGGTTTCGGATCTCAAGGCGAAATTCCTCAATGGTGCGCTGACTGGCCTGTTCGAATTGAAGAACAATGACGGCACCGGACTTTTCACCGGCCAGATGAAACTGGCCGGCGCCGATCTGGCGACCGTGCTGCCGAATGCCGGCATCAGCGGCAATGGTGATTTCTCGACGGCGCTGTCGACCAGCGGCAAGTCGGTCGATGCGATGGTGGCGGCTTTATCCGGCTCCGGCACGGCGGCGCTGAAGGGCTTGCAGGTCGCCGGCGTCAATCCCGATGCGTTCAACGCGTTCCTCGCCAAGGCGGATGCGATCGGGCGCGACATCGATGCGGCCAAGACCGCCGCCTTCGCGCCGCAAATCGCCGCCGATGGCAGTTTTGCCGCCAAGGATACATCTGTCGCCTTCACGGTTGCCGGCGGCACGGTGCGGGCACCGCCGATCAGCCTGGAGAATCCGGCGGCGACCTTGTCCGCCGACATCATTGCGGACCTCAACACAGCCATGGTTTCCGCCAAGGGGGCGATTACCTATCGGCCCGGCGACGACGCGCTGGTCGGCTCCGAGCCGGTCGTGAACTTCACCGCCGAGGGGCCGTTCGGCGCCGTGAAACGGCAGTTCGACAGCGAGCCGCTGGCACAGTTCCTGACCCAGCGCGCGCTGGAAAGGGAACAGCGGCGCGTCGAGGCGATGCAGGCGGCGCTGCTCGAAAAGCAGCGGCTGCGGCGCGAGGTGCGCTACTATGCGGCGTTGCAGGACGAACGCGACAGGGCGGCCGAGGAACTGCGCCAACAGGAGGAAGCGGCGCGGCTGAAAGCCGAGGCTGACGCCAGGGCAAAGGCGCAAGCAGATGCGCAGGCCCAAGCTGAAGCGGATGCAAAGGCGAAAGCCGATGCCGAAGCGAAAGCCCAGGCAGATGCCGAGGCCGCGGCCCAGCAGCAGGCCGCCGACGAGGCAGCCAAGGCGCAGGCCGACGAGCAGGAGCGGCAGAAGGCGGAGGAGGCAAGACGCATCGCCTCGCAGGAAAAGGCAAGGCTCGAGGCCGAACGCAAGGCCGCGCAGCAGGCCCCGAAGGTGGAGCGTGCGCCGCTGCCGGAGGCCAACGACAGCCCGCCGCCGGCCAAGCCGAAGTCCAATCCGTTCACCATCGACAATCTGCTGAAGTCGTTGCAGTAGCGGAAACTACCGCCGGCGCTGAACAATTGCCTCAGAGGACGGACATCTCGGCGCTGTCCGCAACGTAGCGAGCGTGACGAAAATCGCGAATGGCGGCAAGCCTGCCCGCCTGCCATCCCAGCAGCACGAAGTAGGAAGGCCGCACCGTCGGGTCACTTGGATCGCAGACAAGGACTGCCGGCCTGCCTTCGACGAAGCCCGGCACGAAACGCCAATCCTGGACCGACGAATAATTGCGGAAGTAGGTGCCCACTTGCCCGCGGCCATTCAGCCGCGCCCTGGCCACCAGTTCCAGCCGCACCTCGTCGGCCAGCATGTCGCGCACCGCATCGAAATCGCGGGCGTTGAAGCGATCGATGTAAGCGTCGAGGAGCAGGCGTTCGGACGCACTCAGCCTGGGGGAAGGGCGATCCTCGGGTTCATCGGCGAGCTGGCGCAGGCGGCCGCGGCCACGATGCAGCGCCGCCTTGATGGCCGGAATGCTGGTGTCGAGCATGGCGCTGATCTCCTGCAGCGAATAGCCCAGGACGTCCATCATGATGATGCTGCTTCGCTGTGCGACGGGAAGGCGCATGAAGGTGTGCAGGCCGGCGGCCGCGGCCTGACGATCGACGGTGGGGTTGGCCGGGTCGACGATCATGTCCGGATCCTCATCGGAAAAGGCCTTTTCACGGGCGCGACGGCGCAGAAAATCAAGCGCCGCATTGTGGGCGATGCGGAACAGCCAACCTTCCGGATTCGCTATCGGGCCGGTGTTGGGCAGGGCTTCGAACGCCTTGGCCAGGGCTTCCTGGAGCACGTCTTCACCGTCGATGGCCGAGCCCGTCATGCGGGCGCAGTAGCGGTGCAGCTTGGGGCGCAATTCCCCGAACAGGCGATCGAAGGGATCGCGGATATCGCCAGGGATGTTCATGCGCCTCTATCCCGATTACTCGCCCAGCATCCGATAGCTGCCCACGACGGTCATTTCCTCACGTTGTGGGCGTTCAATGCAACGGTCGCGGATGCCGTTCTGAAAGGCCTCGAATGCCGCAAGCCCGGTGATGAGTTCGGCATGGGCATCAGTTTCCGTTTCGACCAGATGGACAAAGGTCCCGTCGCCGGCCCGCAAGGTCATATAGCGAACGCCGTCCGGAGATTTATCGCTCAGTTCCTGGAATACGGCCTTGATCAGCCGCTCGTTCTCATCGGCCAGCTCCGGCTTGGTCTTGTAGCGTATCAGGTGGCGTTTCATCGTGATTGTTCCTTGAATCGTGTTTCGCCTTGCCGGCCCACTCCTGTCGAGACGTTCCCGGGAAGCCCAAGGATTCAGGGTGCCAGGAATAATTTGCTGCCGTGCCGCAACGATGCCGGCGCGTCACTCGCGGACGAGCAGGCGCTTGAGCATGGGTTCGATGCGTGACAGCTCGTCGAGATGTGCTGCCGACAGCTCGGCCAGGCAATCGTCGGCGCGTTCGGTCAGCCGCAGCAGCACGCGGCGATGGTCATCCTTGTCCTGATTCCTTGCCACCAGTCCTGCCTCGCAAAGGCGGTTGACCAGCTCGACGGCGCTGTGATGACGAATGCGCAGGCGCTCCGCCAGATCGCCAACCGTCACCGGTCCGCCGCCCGGGAATCCCTTGATTGCAAGCAACGCCTGATGCTGGCGCGGCGTCAGGCCGGCGTCTTCCGCCTGGATCTGGCTGAATTCGAGGAAGCGGCGGATCAGGTAGCGAAATTCGGACAGCCGCTGGTAGTCGGACTGCTTGATGGCGGGGCGTGGTTTCTGCGGCTGCGTCATACCAGACATTTGTTCGTTTTCCGGGAAAGCTCAAACGGATTTCGAGCAAAACCGACTTGAATATTTATATCGTGTTACGATACATAGCCAACCGACAAAGCCGGCTGGCCGCCTCGACCATGCCGCGAGATACGGCTCGCCGCCAGAAAGCAAAGTCCGTCATGAAGCCCAATCACTCCAATCCCAGTCATCTCAGGGATTTCACCACCGATGCCAGGGTGCTGCTCGTCGCCGCCATCGCCGTGGTGGTGGCGACGGCGGGGCTGTTTGCCGGCATCGCGCTTTTGAAACTGATCCGGCTTGCCACCAACATTGCCTATTTTGGCCAGTTCACGCTTGCCGATCTGAAGCTGCAGGACACGCCGCTTGGTTATGCCTCGGTCGTCGTCCCGGTGATCGGCGCGCTGATCATCGGGGTGATGGCGCGCTTCGGCAGCGAGAAGATCCGCGGCCACGGTATTCCGGAGGCCATCGAGGCGATCCTGCTCGGGCGCTCGAGGCTCGACGCCAAGGTTGCAATCCTGAAGCCGCTGTCGTCGGCGATTTCGATCGGCTCGGGCGGCCCGTTCGGGGCCGAGGGCCCGATCATCATGACAGGCGGCGCGATCGGCTCGCTGATCGCACAAATGCTGCCGGTCACCGACAATGAGCGCAAGACGCTGCTGGTGGCAGGTGCGGCGGCCGGCATGACCACGGTCTTCGGCACACCGATCGCGGCCATCATGCTGGCGGTCGAACTGCTGCTTTTCGAATGGACCCCGCGTAGCTTCATTCCCGTGGCGGTCGCGGCAATCATTGCCGAGGTCGAGCGCACCATCCTGCATCTGCCCGGGCCGATCTTTCCGTTTCAGGGCGGCATGGAGGTGTCCTTCATCGGCCTTGCCGGCTGGGTCTCGATCGGTGTTGCGGCCGGCCTGTTGTCGGGGCTGCTGACGCAGATGGTCTATGCCTGCGAGGACGGCTTCCAGAAGCTGCCCATTCACTGGATGTGGTGGCCGATGCTGGGTGGCCTGGTGGTCGGCATAGGCGGACTGATCGAGCCGCAGGCGCTCGGCGTCGGCTATGACAACATCACCGACATGCTGGATGGCCGCACGGTCGCCACCGCGGCCCTCGTCCTCCTGGTGGTGAAGGCCATCATCTGGTCGGTGGCGCTTGGTTCGGGAACGTCCGGGGGCGTGCTGGCACCGCTGCTGATCATGGGCGGGGCGATGGGAGCGGTGCTCGCCGGCGTTCTGCCCGCGGCCGATCCGGGCTTCTGGGCGCTGCTGGCGATGGCCGCGACCATGGGCGGCACGATGCGGGCGCCGTTGACCGCAACCTTCTTTGCCGTCGAGCTGACCGGCAACACGCACATGCTGGTGCCGCTGATCGCGGCCTGCGCGGCGGCACATGCCGTCACCGTGCTCTTGATGAAGCGTTCGATCCTGACCGAGAAGATCGCCAGAAGGGGACACCATCTGGTTCGCGAATACCGTGTCGATCCCTTCGCCCTGACCAGGGTGCGCGAGGTGATGACCTCTCAGGTCGAGAGCGTACCTGCTGCGATGACGCTGCATGGCGCGGCGGCATTCCTGACGGCGCCGGAAACGCGGCATCCAAGTTTTCCCGTCGTCGACGAGAACGGGCATGTGCTCGGTCTCATCGATCCGCCGGCAATCCTGCGCTGGAGACGCGCCGGCACGCACCGCACCACGACGCTTGGCGAGCTGCTGGCCGGCAGCAAGATTACGCTGGCCTATCCAGATGAGTATCTTGAGGGTCTCTCCGACAAGCTGCTCCTGGCCAACGTCTCCCATCTGCCTGTCGTCACCCGCGAGGGCCTGCAGCTGGTCGGTTATGTCGGCTGGAAGGATCTGATGCGCGTGCGGTCGAGGAAACAGGCCGAGGAACGCGATCGCTCGACCCTGCTTGCCTTCGGCACCAGACGCAGGAAAAAGACGGACGCGGTCGAGAGCCTCTAGAAGCAATTCCAGGAAAAGTGCGAGACAGTTTTCCGTCCGAAATTGCGTAAAGTCAAAGATTTAGCCGGCGCCGCGCTTTGCCCACTGCAGGACAAAGAGCCGGAGAGCCGAAGACAGGTTGGTGTCGCGGGGCCGCGTCTCGTCGACTTCGGCGACAAGAGCGGCGAGCGTCAGCTTCCTGGTCGCCGCGATCCCGACGAGATCGTCATAGAAGGGCTTTTCCAGCGAATAGCTGGTGCGGTGACCGCGAATGGTCACCGAGCGCTTTTCGACGGCGCTCACGGCGGAGTGCTCATTTTGCTCTAAGCATCGGATTCATCCTGAAGCCGCCGCGCACCTTTTTGTCCGATGCTCTGGTTGTCCTTATCGCCAAAGGGTTCGCGACGGTGGCCAGCGACGAATTTGTCGCTCTTGTCGGCGATCATGCGGTCGCGTTCCTTTTCGGCCTTGGAACGACCGTGCAGGGCCCGGTTCTGTTCGGCGACGTGCAGTTTCTCGTCCCGCGCCTTCTGCTTGCGGGCCTGGCGGAGGTTGACGATGTCGGCCATGGCGCGAACCGTGGATTATTTCTTGCGGAAGGCGTCGAGCGAGACCACTTCGGCGCCCTTGGTGGCGGCGTCGGCAGTGGCGGGCTTCTTCTCCGACTCGGCGGCGGCGGCCTTCTTCTCGGCCTTCGGCTTTTTCTCGGAGACGATGGTCAGCGGCTCGGGCGAGGCTTCAGCGGCTAGTTCCTCGGCTGCCAGACCGTCCGTCTTGACGTCGAATTCGAGTTCGAAATTGACCGAAGGATCATAGAAGCCGCGCACGGCCGAGAAGGGGATTTCGAGTTTCTCCGGCACGTCGGAGAAGGACAGGCCGACCTCGAAGCCCGTGTCGGTCACCTTCAGGTCCCAATACTGGAACTGGATGACGATGGTCATCTGCTCCGGATAGCGCTCGCGCAGCCGCGACGACACGCGCACGCCCGGCGCGCCGGTCAGAAAGGTGATGAAGAAGTGGTGGTTGCCGGGGAGGCCGGTGCGCGCGACTTCGGCCAGGACCTTGCGCATGACGCCGCGCAACGCCTCCTGGGCGAGAATGTCGTAGCGGATGTGGTCGTCGGCCATGTGGCGGTCGGGTTCCGTTGAATCGTCCGCATAGCTGTAATCAAGCTTGAGCGCGGCGTAAACCGCATATAGATCACCTCCGCACCGAGACGAGGACTATTGCCGACGATTTGATCGCTCAGGCGCTGGCCAGCGCGGCCTGCTTTTCAACCGATGCGACGGACCGGCGCTTGCCAAACGCACGCAGGAAGGTGCGCACGCCATTGGTCGCCGACTGGAGCACCTGGTCTTCGCGCGGCGTGCCGCCGAGCATGAAGGTCGTTTGCAGTTCGGCATTGACGAGGCCGAGAAACTGACGCGCCGCCACATCGGGATCCTCGATCGCGAGGTAACCGCCATAAGCCAGCCGCGCGAAGCGGGCGGCGATTGCCGGCCAGGTTCTGCCTGGGCCCTGTTCCAGCCATTCTGCAAACAGTTCGGGATAGCGCTCGCCTTCGGTCTGGATCAGCTTGCGCAGGAATTTTCCGTCGCGGTTGCAGATGCAGTTCTGGTTCAAGCGCACGGCAAAGCCGATCAGATCGGCTTCGAGGTCCTTGGGTTGATCGGGGAAGGTGGCGATGGTGGCGAAAATGCCGGTATTGCAGCGCTCGGTCAGATCGCGCACCACGGCGACGAACAATTTTTCCTTGTCGCCATGATGGTTATAGACGGTCTGGCGTGAGACGCCGGCCTCGACCGCGATCAAGTCGATGTTGGCGCCGGCATAACCTTCGCGACAGAAGACTCCAGCTGCGGCGTCGACGATCGATATGCGCTTGGCCTCATGGCCGCGTGGCGGGAAAGTGTCAGGAGAAACGTGCAGCTTCATAGAAATCTATATAGAGGTGATTGACGAATTAGACAAGAGTGTCTAAATTTGTGGACACAATACGAAGAGATTTGGCTCCGGAGAGACGAAGAGAATTCGCTCTTGGAGAGTCGGAATTTCAGGGGATGGAACGTCCTTGGGTTACCCGCCGGCCCGCGGCGGCAACCAGATTCGAAAGAAGCCTTTATCATGAGTCCCAAATTCCTCCGCATCGCGGTCGTGCTCGGCTTGTTGTCCGCCATCGGCCCGTTCGCCATCGACATGTATCTGCCCGCGCTGCCTTCGATCGGCGCGGATCTGCACGCCGGCACCGCCGCCGTGCAGATGAGCCTGTTGATCTTCTTCCTGTCGATGGGTTTTGGCCAAATCGTCGTTGGGCCGATCTCCGACATGGTTGGCCGCAAGCTGCCGCTCTACGGCGGCCTTGCGCTGTTCATGATTGGCGGCATCGGTTCGGCAATGGCGCCGACCATCGAATGGCTGATCGCTTTCCGCTTCCTGCAGGGCCTTGGCGCGAGCGCCGGCATGGCCATTCCACGCGCCATCGTGCGTGACCTGCACACAGGCAATGAGGCTGCCAAGCTGATGTCGCTGCTGATGCTGGTGTTTTCGGTGTCGCCGATCCTGGCGCCGCTGACCGGCAGCCAGATCATCGAGAATTTCGGCTGGCGCGCGGTGTTCTGGACGGTGACGGGTGCGGCAGTGCTTGCCACCATCCTGTTGGCGACTTCGCTCAAGGAGACGCGGCCGGTGGAAGACCGCGCCGGTTCCTCCTTTGCAACCGCGCTTTCCGGTTACCGCTTCCTGATGGGTGATCGCAACTTCCTCGGTCTGGTGGCAATCGCCGGTTTCGGCATTGCGAGCTTCTTCGTCTATCTGTCGAGCTCGTCGTTCATCCTGATCGACCACTACGGGCTTTCGCCTTCGGTCTACAGCGTGTTCTTCTCGATCAATGCGGTCGCCTTCATCGGCATGTCGCAGCTGACGGGTCTGCTGGCCGAGCGCTTCGGGCTGCGGCGCGTTGTGCGTGTCGCAGTGACTGGCTACGCCACGACGATGGTGGTGCTGTTCGCGGTGATGGCCACAGGCATCGACCGGCTCGACGTGATGGCGGCGCTGTTGTTCGTCGGCTACGGCTTCCTCGGCCTGGTTATCCCGACCACCTCCGTGCTGGCCATGGAAGAGCATGGCCAGATCGCCGGCACGGCTTCGGCATTGATGGGCACGCTGCACTTCGCCATCGGTGCGGTGGCCATGGGCGTCGCCGGGGTGTTCTTCGACGGTACGCCGCTGCCGATGGTGGCTGGCATCACGCTCTGTGCGGTCATCTCCTTCACGCTGGCCAAGGTCACGCTCGGCCGCTCGCGCGAAGCTGTTGAGGCGCCGGCGGAATAAACAATTACAATCCACGAAAAGGCCGGGCTCGCCCGGCCTTTTTTATCTCAAACCTGCCTCGGCCAGCACAAATCGCAGCCGGACCTCGATCGGCGCCAATGGCAGCGGGACCAGCTCATAACCCAGTTCCGAATAGACGCCGACCAGCGCATGATAGGTGCGCTCGGCCTCGTCGAGCGTCTGCTTTCTCTCGGCATCCTGCGTGAAGATGTCAGGCCATGGCGGAGCAATGAAGACGCGGCCGGCATAGCGGAAGCGTTCGGCGGCATGCATGACGTGCTCGGGAACGGGCAGGTCGGTCAGGCGCAGATAACCAAGCGTGTCCGGTACGCCGCGATCAAAAAAGACCGGGCCTGAGTGTTCGCACGCGACCTGATGGGAGCGCATCTCCCACGACAGCATCAACTCTGCGAACAGCGCGCGATCGTGCCAGGGCAGGGCGGTCCCGCCTATGGCGGACTGGTCGCGGATGATGGCGCGGCCGGCTTCGACCGCAGTGGCGAAGCCGGCCCGGCGCAAGGCTTCGATCAAAGTGGTCTTGCCGGAGCCGGGACCACCGGTCAGCACGAAGAATCGATCTGAATCGTTTTGCATCTTTTGTCCATGGAGACGGCACGCGGTGCTGCGCCCTTCGCGGCCATGGCGGTGCAAAGGGGCTGATCAGCCGAAGCTGTCGTTGCGCGTGAGGCGTATTGAAAGAGGGGAGAAGTGGAGGTTTCTGTTGCCAGGTACCTCCGAACCCCGCCTAGAAGTGCGAACCTCTAGGACTTGAATTGAAGCTATCGCACCGCATTAAGCAGCGAGACGTGCTTCCGCATAGTTGTCGTTGGCAACTATAAGTTTAGCCCGATGACGGTGGTACAATGCCGGGCAAAAGTACGATCTTTACACCTTCGTCGATCCTATTTCGCCCCCAGCAAAAACCGCCTTGTCTCGGCAGCGGCTTTTGGTGGAGGCGCCGGGTACCGCCCCCGGGTCCGAACGGCTTATTTCATCGCCCATTTATCGCCATAGTCGGTCAAGCCGACAAAACGAATATAGGGGCCGATGGTGGAAAATGAAAGGCCGCAATGGCACTTTGTCCCCATGCCAAAACCGCATTGCCAAGGGTTGACTTGGGCGCGGTCTCAACCGAAGCTTTGCAACGGTGAGGAGTTACCGACCTAGCGCACAGGTTGCAGCAGCGCGCCACAGCCCTCATCGATCAGATTCGTGGCGCCGACGAGGGGAATTCTGATGGCCGACTATCTTGCAGACGTGAAGAAATACGACGCCGCGGCAAGCGCCGACGTGGTCGACAAGATCGTGAAGCATCTGGGCATTGCGCTCAGGAACCGCGATTCCTCGCTGGTGTCCTGCACCGACCCGAAGGAGCTCGACCGCGTCAAGGCCGGCTGGGTGTCAAAAAAGCTTGGCATATCAGACGACAAGAAGGCTGATGCGTCGATCGAAAAGGTCTGCAAGGCGATGGCCGCCGACAACACCAAGAACCGGGTGACTTTCTACTATCTGGTCGCCAAGGACCTGGGCAAACTCGGCTCCCTCTGACGGTCGCGCGACCGACGTTGCAAGAAGGGCGCCGACGTTGCTGCCGGCTTCTTTCTCCCCGTCGCTATACGCGGAGAAATGCCCGGCAGGGCAATGAGGGGCGGCGCAGACGCCTGCAAAAGAGTGATGGAGCAAGCAACGCTTGCGCCGCTTTGTAGTGTTCGGCCTCCTGTCCGTCGGCTATGATGGCAGGACAACCGAATCGAGCCGGAACCGATGCGCCAATATCTTGACCTCTTGCAGCATGTGCTGGACAACGGCGCCGATCGCGGCGACCGCACCGGCACTGGTACGCGCTCCGTGTTTGGCTACCAGATGCGTTTCGATCTGGCGCGCGGCTTTCCCGTCACCACCACCAAGAAGCTGCACTTGAAGTCGATCATCCATGAACTGCTGTGGTTCCTGGCCGGCGACACCAACATCAAATACCTCACCGACCATGGCGTTTCGATCTGGGACGAATGGGCCGACGAGAATCGTGATCTCGGCCCGGTCTACGGCAAGCAATGGCGCTCGTGGCCGGATGGCCATGGCGGTTCCATCGACCAGATAGCAAATCTCTTGAAAGAGATACGCCGCAATCCTCAATCGCGGCGGCTGATCGTTTCAGCCTGGAACCCGGCCGAAGTGGAAGCCATGGCGCTGCCGCCATGCCACTGCCTGTTCCAGTTCTATGTTTCCGAGGGCCGGCTTTCTTGCCAGCTCTACCAGCGCTCCGCCGATATCTTCCTCGGCGTGCCGTTCAACATCGCTTCCTACGCGCTGCTGACGTTGATGGTGGCGCAGGTGACCGGGCTGAAGCCAGGTGATTTCGTTCATACGCTCGGTGACGCGCATCTCTACGCGAACCATTTCGAACAGGCGCGCGAACAATTGCAGCGCACGCCAAGGGCGCTGCCGACAATGTGGATCAATCCGGAGGTGAAGGACCTGTTCGCCTTCCGCTTCGAGGATTTCCGGTTGGAAAACTACGTCGCCGATGCGACTATCAAGGCGCCGATCGCGGTCTAAGTCCCGCCGATCGGCTTACCCTCGAAATCAGGCACCGATCAGTCGATGCCGACCATCACATCCGAAGCCTTGATCACGGCATAGGCCTGCTTGCCCTTTTCGAGCTTAAGATCGGCGACGGCCTCGTTGGTGATCGAAGCGGTGACGACGGCGCCGCCAATGTCGATCCTGACATGCGAGGTGGTGGCTCCCTTGACGATCTCGGTGATCGTTCCCTTGAGGATATTGCGGGCGCTGATCTTCATCGGAGTTTCCTTTTCCAGGGCTTCTTTGCCCGTCTTACCAGAACAATCGATGTCGCACAGGGGTACAGGGCCTTCCCTTGTTATATTCATGCGGATATATCGGTGGCAGGCTTCGAGCCGATCGGATTTCAAACCCAGGGGAGTTTTCCATGACGCGCAAAGGTTTCGGATTGAGAGCGATCGCCATTGGTGGTTTTGCCGCGACGCTGATGGCGGCAGTGCCGGCCGCTCATGCGGAAGACAAGGTGGTGGTGTTTGCCGCGGCCAGCCTCAAGGACGCGCTCGACGCAGTGAACAAGGCATGCGAGGCCGATGTCGGCGAGGCCGCGACTGTCTCCTACGCCGCAAGCTCGGCGCTGGCCAAGCAGATCGAGGGCGGCGCACCTGCCGACGTCTTCATTTCGGCCGACCTCGACTGGATGAAATATCTCTCCGACAAGAAGCTGACCAAGCCGGACACCGAAGTGAAGCTGCTCGGCAACGAGATCGTGCTGGTGGCGCCGAAGGACTCGACGGTTGAAACCAAGATCGAGAAGGGTTTTGGCCTTGCCAAGCTGATTGGCGACGGCAAGCTGGCCATGGGCGACTTCAAGGCTGTGCCGGCCGGCAAATACGGCAAGGCCGCGCTTGAATCGCTCGGTGTCTGGTCGTCGGTCGAAGGCAAAGTGGCGCAGGCCGAGAATGTGCGCGCGGCGCTCAAGCTGGTTTCGACCGGCGAAGCCGCCCTCGGCATCGTCTACGCCACCGACGCGCACGCCGAAAAGGGCGTCAAGGTGGTCGGCACCTTCCCGGAGGATTCGCATCCGCCGATCATCTATCCGGTTGCCCAGACCGCCGATTCGAAGGACAAGGATACGCCGGCTTTCCTGAAATGCCTGCAGTCGGCCAAGGCTGGTGCGCTGTTCAAGGAGCAGGGATTTACTGTCCTGACGCCGAGCAATTGAGGTACGAAACCAACGCATGAACTGGCTGCTGGACCTCACTCCCGACGAATGGAATGCGGTCCGGCTGTCGATCAAGGTGGCGACAGTGGCGATGCTCGCCAGCCTGCCGCCGGGCATATTGATCGCGATGCTGCTTGCCCGAGGACAATTCTGGGGCAAGACGCTGCTCAACGGCCTGGTCCATCTGCCGCTGATTCTGCCGCCGGTGGTGACGGGCTATCTGCTGCTGCTGACCTTCGGCAAGCGAGGGCCGGCCGGCGCCTTCCTGGCCGAGCATTTTGGCATCGTCTTTTCGTTTCGCTGGACGGGTGCGGCGCTCGCTTGCGGCGTCATGGGCTTTCCCCTGATGGTGCGCGCGATCCGGCTGTCGATCGAGGCGGTTGACCGCAAGATGGAAGCGGCGGCGGGAACGCTCGGCGCAAATCCCTACTGGGTGTTCGCCACCATCACGCTGCCGCTGATCCTGCCCGGATTGATCGCCGGCGCCATCCTGGCTTTTGCCAAGGCGATGGGCGAGTTCGGCGCGACCATCACCTTCGTGTCCAACATCCCCAACGAGACTCAGACACTGCCGTCGGCGATCTATACCTTCACGCAAGTGCCGGGCGGTGACGAAGGCGCGCTCAGGCTGACGCTGATCTCCATTGTCATCTCGATGGCCGCACTGGTCGCTTCGGAGGTGCTGGCACGGCGTGTCGGACGGCGGATGGACATTGAATGACCGTCCTTGTCGACATCAGCCATCGCCTCGGCGATTTCAGCCTCGATGTTCGCTTCGAGAGCGCCGGGCGGCTGACGGCGTTGTTCGGACCCTCCGGGTCCGGCAAGACGACGCTGATCGACATGATCGCCGGGCTGATCCGGCCCGACAAAGGGCGCATCGAGGTCGATGGCCGCGTGCTGGTCGACACCGGCGCTGGCATTTTCGTGCCGAAGCACAAGCGCCGCATCGGCATGGTGTTCCAGGATGCACGCCTGTTTCCGCATATGAGCGTGGCCAGCAATTTGCGCTATGGCCGCTGGTTCTCGCCGGCAACGGAGCGCTACGCCGAGATGGATGCCGTTGTCGAATTGCTCGGCATTGGCCCGCTGCTGGACAGGCGCCCGGCAAAGCTCTCGGGCGGCGAGAAGCAGCGCGTGGCGATCGGCCGGGCGTTGCTGGCCAGCCCCAGATTGCTGCTCATGGACGAACCGCTGGCCTCGCTCGACGAGGCGCGCAAGGCCGAGATCCTGCCCTATGTCGAGCGGCTGCGCGACGAGACGAAAATTCCGATCGTCTATGTCAGCCATTCGGTTGCCGAGGTGGCACGGCTGGCCACCGACGTGGTGACGCTGTCGCAAGGCCATGTCATCGCGAGCGGACCGACCGAGGCGGTGATGCAAAGGCTCGACCTGCTGCCGGCGGAGGAGCGCGCCGAGGGCGGCGCCGTGCTGGACACGAAGGTGCTGCACCATGACGAGGTTTTCGGCATGACCGTGCTCGGCTCGGCCGCCGGCGAGATCCGGGTGCCGCGGCTGGCGATGACGACAGGGGCGCGTGTCCGCATCCGCATCCGCGCCCGCGACGTGATGATCGCAACGGAGAAACCGACAGGCCTCAGCGCGCTCAACATTCTGCCGGGCACCATTGTCGCCATCAGCCCGGGCGAGGGCGCGACAGTCGAGGTCGGCATCGACTGCAACGGCGCAACCGTGCTTGCCCGCATCACCGAGCAGTCGCGGCAGGGGCTGAAGCTTCGGCTCGGCGGCAAGGTTTTCGCGGTGGTCAAGACGGTGAGTTTCGACCGGGCAAACACCGGCGCCGGCCTGCCCGTCGAAGTGGACGGCTGACCATCGCTATGTTTTTTTGGAATAGCGGTATCGCTGAGGAGCTTCTAGTATGGCATCGGGCGTGACCGCGGAGGAGCAAAGATGCCGTCGCTGAGCTTGCGGATAAATCTCGACCCCGACGGGCGCATCGGACCGGGTAAGATCGAGCTTCTCGAGCAGATCGCCGCCTTCGGCTCGATCTCTGCCGCCGCGCGTGGCATGGAAATGTCCTACAAGCACGCCTGGGACCTGGTCGAGGACATGAACCGGGTGTTCGGCAAGCCGCTGGTCGCGGCGCAGACCGGCGGTCGCAAGGGCGGCGGCGCGCAACTGACGGCGGTGGGGCTTGCGGTTGTCAGCCGCTTTCGCGCCATCGAGCGCGCGGCTGCGGCTGCGGCTGCGACGCATATGGAGGCATTGCAGGCTGAAATCGACGCCGGGTGAGAGCTGCCGAGCGGAAGATGGGACGCCCAGTTCACGGCGCCAACCAGAGGCCGACAGCGCGGTGCCAACAACATCATCGCAACGGTTGCTTTGTGCGCTCGCGGGCCAGTTGTCCGGCTCCGGATTCTTGGTTAGAATTGGCACCTCTTGGTTAGACGACACGTTGATGCACAGCAGATCGGCCCCCTGAGCACTCCATACATCGAGGAAACTGAGGCCATGATCTTGGAAACAGCGCAGCACTAGCAACAACTCAACACGAAGAGGCGCTGCGCGATGAGGGTACTGCTTCGGCTTACCTATGTCTGGCGGCTATTGCCTCGCGCAATGCGGGCTCGGCTTGCCTCGCTTCCCCTGTTGAGAAGACTGCTGCCGCTGCTCAGGCGCGGGCTAATTCGAATGGACGCCGGCCCCACAGAGTTTCACCGAAACGACCTGACTGCCCTTGTCGGACGCAAATCAGCCCTTGAGATCGGGCCTTTCACCAACCCAACGCTTCGGGGTCCAAACGTCAGATATCTCGACGTCTTGGACAAGCAGGGCCTGATCAAGAGGGCGGATGCGGTCGGCTACCCATACTCCACCGCCCCTGTGGATATCGACTATGTCTCCAGCACCGGCGATTTGGGTATCGTCGCCGAGACGTTTGACTTCTGCCTGAGCAGTCACTGCATCGAGCATCAGCCGGATCTGATCCACCATCTGAGACAGGTCGAGAGGATTCTCGTGCCGACAGGCAGATACCTCCTGATTGTACCGGACAAGCGCTATTGCTTCGATCACTTCATTCCAGAGAGCTCAATTGCAGATTTCATCAACGCTCGGGGCAACAGCGTTCACTGCGTAAAGAGCGTCATCGAACACAGAGCACTGATCACGCACAATGACGCTGCCCGTCATTGGGCCGGAGATCATGGGCTGCCGGTTTATCGGCAGAATATTGCTGCCGTCTCCGTGGCCATGAGCGAATATGACAATTCCGGCGGGGCATACGTCGATGTTCACGCGTGGCAATTTACGCCGCAAAGCTTCCGCGACGGCATAGAGGCACTTTCCAATCTCGGTCTCATCGGGCTGGATGTCGAGCAAGTCTATGCCACGCCGCACAACAACTTTGAATTCTGCGCAATTTTGAAACGACGGCAGGCGTAGGTCGTTAGGTTTGGACCTTCGGTTCCTGAAAATTACCGATCGTCCTGCGGCTCACCAGGCTTGCGCAGCAGATACGTATCCATGATCCAGCCCTTCTGCAGACGGGCTTCCTCGCGGACCCTTTCGATCTCCGGGCCGACATCGCCGATCCGGCCCGAGAGAATAATCTCGTCCGCTGTGCCGAGATAGGCGCCCCAATAGATAGCGACATCCTTGTCGGCAAGCGTGTTGAACGCGCATTTTCCATCCAGCATGACGACGGTGCTGCCGGCATTGTCGGCCAGGCCCTCCTGGGAGAGGCGGCGGCCGGTGGTGACGAGGACGGAATCGCCAATGCGGTTCAGCGCCATTTTGTGGCTGGCGGCAAGCGCCTGGATAGCGGTGATGCCTGGAATGACCTCCAGTTCGAACGCGACATTGCCTCTCAGGCGCACGCGCTCGAGGATTCGCAGCGCGCTGTCGTAGAGCGAGGGATCGCCCCAGATCAGAAAGGCGCCGCAGCCATCCTGCGCAATCTCGTCGCGGATCAGGGCTTCGTAGATGGCGGCAATGGCCTCGTGCCAGTCGTCGACCGTCGAGCGGTAGGAGGGCGCCGGCTCGGCGCGCACCGGCACGTCGAATTCGACGCGGCGCGACTTCGGGTTGGTGACGAAGCGATCGCAGATCTGGCGGCGCAGGTCGGCAAGGTCGTTCTTTTTCGCGCCCTTGTCGGGGATGAACAGCACGTCGGCGCGGTTGAGGCCGTTTATGGCCTGAACGGTCATGTGGTCTGGATTGCCGGCGCCGATGCCGATGACGAGAAGCTTGCGCATGGAACGATCTCCTGCCCGATCGAAACCTGTTAGTCCAGAGCGTCATGGCGCGCCCGCGGATGCGGAAGGGCTTTGAAACGCCACATTGAAACGGCTAGGGTCGTGTCGGCATTCTAGCCGAGGGGGCTTCCATGTTGCGATACGTCCTGACCGCCGTGCTGGCGCTTTCAGCCGCGCCTGCATTCGCCAATGATTCGGTTGCCGAGCTCGGCACCGGCGGCCTGATCCTGTCGCGCAGCGATGCCGTGTCGATGCAAAGCGAGGACCTCTTCATCTCGCCGCAAAAGGTGACGGTCGACTACGTCTTCCACAACAACACCGACAAGGATGTCGACGCGATGGTCGCTTTCCCGATGCCCGACATTTCTGGCGATCCCGAGGAGATGCCGGCGATCCCTGAAAATCAGAGCGACAATTTTCTCGGCTTCGAGGTGACGATCGACGGAGTCGCCGCCAAGCCCCAGCTCGAGCAGAAGGTGTTCGCGCTCGGCATCGACATCGGTGCCGATCTGAAGGCTCAGAATGTGCCGTTCAACCCGTTCGGCGACGAGGCGAAGGCCGCATTGGCAAAGCTGCCGCAAGCGGTGGCCGACGATTGGGTCAACCGCGGCATCATCATCGAGGACACGATTGACGACAGCCCCGGCGCGAAACCCAACTACGCGCCGTTCTGGCAATTGCGGTCGACCTACTGGTGGCGCTCGACCTTTCCGGCCAACAAGGACGTTCATGTCTCGCACCGTTACAAGCCGAGCGTCGGCGGCACGTCTTCGGTCAGCTTTTACTTCGACGGCAAGTTCCAGGGCCAATACGCCAGCTACAAGACGCGTTACTGCATGGACGACACCTTCGAGAACGCGGTGCGCAAGGCGGCGAAGGATGGTCCAGACGGCTATCCCCAGTACAACGAAAGCCGCATCGCCTATATCCTGACCACCGGCGGCAACTGGGCGGCGGGCACCATCGGCAAGTTCAAGCTGACCGTCGACAAGGTCAATCCGAAAGCGCTGGTCTCGTTCTGCGGCGACAATGTCAAAAAGGTCGGGCCGACGACGTTCGAGATGACGGCAGACGATTTCTATCCCGAGCACGACATCGACATCCTGCTTCTCGATCCGACGGCCAGCAATGGCGGGGAGGCCAACTGATGCATGTCGCGATTTATGTTGCCATTGCCGAGAACGGCGTGATCGGGCGGGATGGCGGGCTGCCCTGGCGGCTGTCCACCGATCTCAAGCGCTTCAGGGCCGACACGATGGGCAAGCCGATCATCATGGGCCGCAAGACCTTTGAAGGCATCGGCCGGCCACTGCCGGGCAGACTGAACATCGTGGTCACCCGCGACAAGGCCTGGCGCGCCGAGGGTATCGAGGTGGCGCATTCACTCGAAGCCGCGATCCAACTGGCGACGGTGCGCGGGCGCTGCATGGTCGGTGTGGACGAGGTCTGCGTCATCGGGGGCGGCGAAATCTACGCCCAGGCGCTGCCGCTGGCCGACCGGCTGCACGTCACCCATGTGCTGGCAGCGGTCGACGGCGATGCGCATTTCCCGCCGATCGATCCCAATTCCTGGCGTATGGTCAGCTCACAGGAGATTCCGGCGGGGGAAAAGGACAGCCACGCGACGCGCTATTCGGTTTACGAGCGCCGCCGCGACGTGCATTGAAAGACGACAAAGGGTCGCGACCGGGCCAAATCGGACGAAGTCGGCAACGCATCGCGTTGAAAGCGTCTCGTGGCGTCCCTATAGAAGAACGATACTGGATTTCGCGCCATAATTCCGGCGCTTGAGGGAATTCCATGCGAAAGGACATTCATGCCCTGGAACGATAAAAGCGGCGGCGGCGGCCCATGGGGCGGCGGCGGCAACAATCAGGGACCCTGGGGGCAGGGACCAAAGGGACCGAGCGGCCCGCAGGGCTCGCCTCCCGATCTGGAAGACATCATCCGCCGCGGCCAGGACAGGCTACGGCGCGCGCTGCCGGGTGGCGGTGGCGCAAGCCCGGCTATTTTCGCGCTGATCGCGGCAGCATTAGTGGTGCTGTGGGCGTTCCAAGCGGTTTACACCGTGCAGCCCGACGAGGTCGCGGTTGAACTGCGCTTCGGCAAGCCGAAGGCCGAACTGTCGCAGCCCGGCCTGCATTTCCATTGGTGGCCGCTCGAAACCGTAGAGACGGCCAAGATTTCCGAACAGCTCGTCGATATTGGCGGCGGCAACACCAGCGGCAACGGGTTGATGCTTTCAGGCGACCAGAACATCGTCAATGTCCAGTTCTCGGTAGCCTATCAGGTCTCCGACCCCCGGGCCTATCTGTTCGACGTCTCCGATCCCGACGGCATGCTGCGGCAGGTTGCCGAAAGCGCCATGCGCGAAGCCGTCGGCCGCCGGCCGGCGCAGGACATCTTCCGCGATGACCGCCAGGGCATCGCCGCCTCGGTTCGCGAGATCATCCAGACCACGCTGGATGGCTACAAGGCCGGCCTCAACGTCAATGCCGTCTCGATCGAGGATGCAGCACCGCCACGCGAGGTGGCCGATGCGTTCGACGAGGTGCAGCGTGCCGAGCAGGACGAGGACAAGTTCGTCGAGCAGGCCAACCAGTACTCCAACCAGAAGCTCGGCCAGGCGCGCGGCGAGGCCGCACAGGTTCGCGAAGACGCGGCCGCCTACAAGAACCGGGTCGTGCAGGAAGCCGAAGGTGAGGCGCAGCGCTTCATCTCCGTCTATGACGAATATGCCAAGGCGCCGGATGTGACACGCAAGCGCCTCTATCTGGAAACCATGGAGAGAGTTCTGAAGGATTCGAACAAGGTGATCGTCGAGCAGGGCAACGGGCAAGGGGTCGTTCCCTATCTGCCGCTGCCGGCATTGCAGCCGAAGGCGCCGGCACCGGCCGCCCCTGCTGCCGTTACGGGAGGTAACCAGTAATGGCCAATCGTCTCCCCATCATCGTCGTCGCCGTGGCGATCATCCTGTTCCTGCTCTATTCGTCGGTCTTCGTGGTCAATGCGCGCCAGCAGGCGCTGGTCCTCAGGTTCGGCGAGATCGTCGACGTCAAGAGCGAACCCGGCATCTACTTCAAGGCGCCGTTCTCGTTCTTCGACGCCGATACGGTGCAGCTGATCGAGAACCGTGTGCTGCGCTTCGACCTCGACAACATCCGCGTCCAGGTGTCGGGCGGCAAGTTCTATGAGGTCGATGCCTTCATCGCCTATCGCATCTCGGATCCGCGCGTCTTCCGTGCCGCCGTGTCCGGCCAGATCGAACTGGCCGAAGCCCGGCTCAGGACGCGTCTCGACGCTGCCTTGCGCCGTGTCTACGGTCTGCGCGATTTCGAGGCCGCGCTCTCCGAACAGCGCGCCGTGATGATGCGCGAAGTCCGCGATCAGCTCCGGCCCGACGCCACGTCGCTCGGCCTGCAGATCGAGGATGTGCGCATTCGCCGTACCGATCTCACCGCGGAAGTCTCGCAGCAGACATACGACCGCATGAAGGCCGAACGCTTGGCAGAAGCTGCGCGGCTGAGGGCACGCGGCAACGAAGCGGCACAGCGCATCACGGCTCGCGCCGATCGCGAAGTGGTCGAGATCGTTGCCGAAGCGCGCAAAGAGTCGGAAATCCTGCGAGGCGAGGGCGAAGCCCAGCGCAGCGCCACCTTCGCGGAAGCGTATAAGCGCGACCCGGCCTTCTTCGATTTCTATCGGTCGATGAACGCCTATGGCACGGCGCTGGACAACACCGGGACGACCATGGTGCTGTCGCCGAACTCCGAGTTCTTCCGGTTCTTCCGCGATCCTGATGGCAAGGAGGCGCCGGCGAAGCCGGTTTCACCGGCACCTGCCGCGCCTGCGACGGCACCTGCCGCGCCGGCGGCACAGCCCAGCACCAGCCCGTAGCGGCAGGTGCAGGACTTTCTCGCCGCCATGGGCCTTGTCCTTGTGATAGAAGGTCTGGTCTATGGCGGCTTTCCAGGCCTTGCCAGGAAGCTCGCCACTGAAGTGCTGTCGCTGCCCGAGAATGCGTTGCGGATCGCCGGGCTGGCGGCGATTGCCATCGGTGTCGGCATCGTCTGGCTGGTGCGGAGCGGGTGAGGGCGGCGAGCTTCGATCTCGGGATACGAGCTTCGATCCCGGGGGATACGAGCTTCGACCCCGGGATAACGGATGATTTATCCTCTGCCGATAGTCATAGCCGCAAACGTGCCGTATTTTTTGCCAACATGGCGCGACGCGGCGTTTTCGTCGAAGCGCTTTTCTTTTCAAGAATACCGGGAGGCTTCTCGATGACATCCAATACCCTTTTGCGCGCGGCACGGCGGACGCTCATCGCCGGTGCGGCAGCCCTTCTTGTCAGCGCCGTCGCTGCCCCGTCCTTCGTGACGCCGACATTGGCCGCCGACGGCCCTGCTTCGGTCGCCGACCTGGCGCAAGGCCTGCTCGGCGCGGTGGTCAACATCTCGACCTCTCAGACTGTGAAGGGTACGGAAGGTCCGGGCGCGGTGCCGATGCCGCAGTTGCCCGAGGGTTCGCCTTTCCAGGATTTCTTCGACGATTTCTTCAAGAACCGTGGCGGCGACAAGGACAATGGCGGGCAGAAAGTGCAGTCGCTGGGTTCCGGCTTCGTCATCGACGCGGAGCAAGGCATCGTCGTCACCAACAACCACGTGATCGCCGATGCCGACGACATCGAGGTCAATTTCTCGGACGGCATCACCTTGAAGGCGACGCTGGTCGGCACCGACACCAAGACCGATGTCGCGGTGCTGAAGGTCGACCCGAAGGGCCACAAGCTGACGGCGGTGAAGTTCGGCGATTCCACCAAGATGCGCGTCGGCGACTGGGTCATGGCGATCGGCAATCCGTTCGGCCTCGGTGGCACGGTGACGGTCGGCATCGTTTCGGCCCGCAACCGCGACATCAATTCCGGCCCCTATGACGATTTCATCCAGACCGACGCCGCGATCAACCGCGGCAATTCCGGCGGTCCGCTGTTCAACAGCGCCGGCGAGGTCATTGGCATCAACACCGCGATCATTTCGCCGTCGGGCGGTTCGATCGGCATCGGCTTCTCCATCCCCTCGCAACTCGCCTCCGGCGTCGTTGACCAGTTGCGCCAGTTCGGCGAGACCCGGCGCGGCTGGCTCGGCGTGCGCATCCAGCCGGTGACCGACGACATTGCCGAAAGCCTCGGCATGGCGACTGCCAAGGGCGCGCTGGTCGCCGGCGTCATCAAGGGCGGCCCGGTCGACAACGGCACCATTCAGGCCGGCGATGTCATCCTCAAATTCGACGGCAAGGACATCCATGAAATGCGCGACCTGCCGCGCGTGGTCGCCGAGAGCCCGGTCGGCAAGGCGGTCGACGTGCTGATCGTGCGCAAGGGCGTCGAGCAGACCGTGAAGGTGACGCTCGGCCGGCTCGAAGATGGCGAAAAGCTGGCCAGCGGCGAGGACGGCAGCAACACCGACCAGAACAAGGGCGACAAGGCTCCGGCCGTCTCGACGGCTTCGGTGCTTGGCATGACCGTCGGCGAACTGAACGACGAAACGCGCAAGAAGTTCAGCATTGCCGCCGATGTCTCCGGCGTCGTCATCACCGATGTCACCAAGGATTCGGCTGCCGCCGAACGCGGCATCCAGCCGGGCGAGGTGATCACCGAGATCGCACAGGAATCGGTCGCCACGCCCAAGGATGTCATGGACCGGATTGGCGCCTTGAAGGAGCAAGGGCGCAAGAACGCGCTGCTGATGCTGGCGTCGAAGACCGGCGAGCTCAGGTTCGTGACGATCCGGATGGACTGAAGTCCGGAAAGGCTTGTAGTGCCCTGATTTTGAGACGAAAAAAGGCGGCTATTGGGCCGCCTTTTTTCTTGCCTGCCAGTCCTCGCGCGACAATCTGTAGAGGACATGCCGCTTGAGCGCCGGGTGGCTGTCAGGGACGTCCGGATGGTCGAAGTCGCCAGCCGGGTCGACCCTCATGCCGAGGCGTTTCATGACGGCGGTGGAGCGATGGTTTTCGTAAACCGCGAAAGACACGATTTCGTCCAGGTCGAGCGTTTCGAAACCGTGGGCGAGCCAGGCCTCGGCCGCCTCGGTGACGTAGCCCTTGCCCCAGAATTCCGGAGCGAGACGCCAGCCTATCTCGATCGTGCCGGCGGGCAGGACGTCGATGTCTTCCGTCCCGGTTATCCCGACAAAGCCGATGCACTCGCCCGTGGCCGCAATCTCGGTCGCGGCGAAGCCATAGCCGTCCTCATCAACCCAGGCGCGGACCTCGTCCATCTTAGCGTCCGCCTCCGCGCGGGTGCGGCGGAACGGAAAGAATTCCATGACCAGTTCGTCGGAATTGATCCGGTGGAACAGTTCGCGATCGCGATCTTCCCAGTTGCGCAGGATCAGGCGCTCGGTACGCATTGGTTTCATTGCACAAACTCTTCCTGTCTGTAGCCCTGCACATAGAGCAATGCTGTCAGGTCGCCATGGTCGATGCGAACCGTTGCCTGTGCCGCCACCGTCGGCTTGGCATGGAGGGCGACACCGGTGCCAGCCAGCCGGATCATGTCGAGATCATTGGCGCCGTCGCCGACAGCAATGGCGTCAGTCGGCGTCAGGCCGAGGCGTGTGGAAATCTCGATCAGCGCATCGGCCTTGGCGGCGCGGCCGAGTATCGGTTCGCCAACCAGCCCGGTGAAGCGGCCGTCCTGTTCGAGCAGGCGATTGGCGCGGTTCTCCTGGAAGCCAAGCATGGCCGCGATGCGCGTCGTGAAGACCTCGAACCCGCCGGACACCAGCGCCGTCCAGGCGCCATGGGCCCGCATGGTTCGCACCAGCGCGCCGCCGCCCGAGGCCAGAGTCAGGCGATTGGCGACGATGCGGTCGACCACGGCGGCGTCGAGGCCCTTCAACAACGCCACCCGCTCGCGCAAGGCCGGTTCAAACGCGATCTCTCCATTCATCGATCGCGCGGTGATGGCGGCGACATGATCCTTGACGCCGATCTCGTCGGCCAGTTCGTCGATGCATTCCTGGTCGATCATGGTCGAATCCATGTCGGCGATGAGGATCTTCTTGCGGCGCGTTTCCGCCGGCTGGACGATCACGTCGACCGGTTCGGTGGCGAGTGCTGCACGCAGGGCGGCACTTATATCGCCGGCGTTAGCCTCTTTCGGCAAGGCAAGATCGCAGGCAATCCCGTCGGCAAGCCAGACAACAGCGCTTGCGCCGACCGACCGTGACGCCATATTCGCAAGCGACTGCGACAATACGCGATCGGCGGGACGGGAAACAAGCGTGGCGATGAGCGGCATGGACGATTCCGGCGGACAGGCGGGCAAAGGCCGCGTGAAGGACGCGATCCTGATAGCCGGGCCGACCGCCAGCGGCAAGTCGGCCCTTGCGCTCGATCTGGCCGGGCGCAAGGGCGCCGTCATCGTCAACACCGATTCCATGCAGGGCTATTCGGTGCTCGACGTGCTGACGGCCCGGCCGGGGGTCACCGACCTCGCCCGCGCGCCGCATTTTCTCTATGGCCATGTCCACCCAGCTACAGCCTATTCCACCGGCGCCTGGCTGCGCGACGTGATGAAGCTGATCGACGACGGTACGCTCTCCGGACAGCCAGTTATTTTTGTCGGTGGTACCGGGCTCTACTTCCGTGCGCTCGCCGAGGGCATTTCGGAAATGCCCGACATTCCGCAGCGAATTCGTGACCGCTGGCGCTATGAGTTGAAGGAGCAGGGCGCCGTCAAGCTGCACAGCGTGCTGCTGCGCCAGGATTCTGCGGCTGCCATGATGCTGAAGCCGACCGACAGCCAGCGCATCGTGCGGGCACTGGAGGTGCTCGATGCGTCGGGCCGTTCGATCCGGGAATGGCAGGCGGAACGCGGCCGGCCGCTCATCGACAGGCAGAGCGCGCGTTTCTTGGTCATCGAGCCGGACCGGGCGGCGCTGGTCGACCGCATCGAAAAGCGCTTCGACCAGATGCTGGACAAGGGGGCACTGGACGAGGTCAAGCGGCTATCGGCGCTCGGCCTCGACCCCGAATTGCCGGCGATGAAAGCGATCGGTGTTCGCGAACTGCAGGCCGCGATGGCTGGAGAGATTGGCTTTCCCGAGGCGATCGAGCGCGCCAAGATTGCAACCAGGCAATATGCCAAGCGGCAAACGACCTGGTTCAGGCACCAATTGGGCTCGGAATGGCAAAAATTGCGGCCCGGTGACGATCTGGAAACCACGATTTGATCGCCTGTTTCCATTGCAACCTGAAAAGTTTATCTGCAAGGTAAGGTTCCCGTTGCGGTTGTCCAAATTAACCCTCCGTAAGCCCGCCCATGCCATAAGGTCAGTGGGCACTTTTCCATTGGGGAGCAGATGCGTTTCCATAAGGCGGAATCAGCATTTTTCGTCTTTATCTTCGTGATCCTGGCCGCCGGCCTGGTGACGCTGCATGCCTATGGACTGCTGCAATCCTTCGCCACCGAGCTGCATACGGCTTCGGGCATGGACAAGGTCATCTATCTCAACAAGCTGTTGTTCGCGACCGGGGTGCTTTTGGCCACTGCGCTGTTCTTCGGCATTTTCTTCATCTATCCGCTGATCCGCAAACAGGCGACGGAGGAAGGCAAGCTGCGCGCCATGACGGTATCGCTCAGCGCCCGCTCTGAGACACTTGAGCATGCCGCGCTGACCGACGGCCTGACCGGCATGCAGAACCGGCGCTATTTCGATGACGCGCTGAAGGAATATCTCGAGGAGTTCCGGCGCATCGAAAAGCCCGTCGGGCTGATGATCCTCGACCTCGACCATTTCAAGCAGGTCAACGACACCCATGGCCATGATGTCGGCGACGAGGTGCTCAAGGCCGTCGCGAGCTGCCTCAAGGACATGACACGCTATCACGACGTGGTGGCGCGGCTGGGCGGCGAGGAGTTCGCCGTGGTCACGCCCAACATGGACTCCGAACTGCTGGGCAAGTTTGCCGAGCGCATCCGCAAGGCGGTCGCCAATATGTCGGTGCTCTCCGGCAATGTCCGGCTCAGGATCACCACCAGCGTCGGTCTGGCTGTCTGGGACCGCAAGGAAACGGCGGAGGAGTTCTATCGCCGCGCCGACCGCCAGCTCTACGAGGCGAAGAGGCAAGGCCGCAACCGCGTCTGCGCCTAAAATCCCGAAAGGGAATTCATGAGGCCGGTCGTCTGACGCGGCTTTCTAGACTTCCGGTGCTCACGGACTAAATGTCCGCTCCGCTCCGGCTTCTCGAAAGCCACGCCATTCAACTCGGCCTGATGAATTCCCCTTCGGGATTTACCCAAGGCATGCCAACGACGCAGGGCGCCTAGATGTGCGGCTTCTTGGACTGTCAGCAGAGAGACGTAGCGCGCACCGCTCAGTCGTTTTGTGGGCGCAGGCCGAAGGTCGCGGGCTTGAGACCGTAGCGCATGTCGAAATCGTCATCCGATTGCACCCGGCTGGTGGCCGGCGGCTTGCGGTAGTCGGGATCGCCGGCCTGGCGGCTTGAATCGACGAC
Organism: Mesorhizobium sp. P2_E6; assembly: GCF_056403835.1. Classification (NCBI taxonomy): domain Bacteria; kingdom Pseudomonadati; phylum Pseudomonadota; class Alphaproteobacteria; order Hyphomicrobiales; family Phyllobacteriaceae; genus Mesorhizobium; species Mesorhizobium sp. P2_E6. The sequence continues at coordinate 329,829 of NZ_JBFUEQ010000003.1, read as the reverse complement.
TTCGGCGAAGGCCATCGCCTGCTGCGTTGATTTCGGCACGTTGCGCAGCCGCTCGACGATCGCCACCAGGTCGACATCCTCGCCGGCTTTCGACTCGGCCTCTTCGCGTTTGTTGGTGCCGGGGATCAATTCCGAGGATAGTTTTTCGAACTTAAGCCGCATCGTCGTCGCCACGCCTTCGCCAAAGGCAATTGCCTCGCGCTGGCCCATGGACGACAGGAAAGCCAGCGTCGAGGCCGAGGAGTCGGCAATCGCCGAGCGGATGATCGCCTGGTCCTGCTCGTTGGCTAGTCGCATGGCGAAGAAGGTCGAACATTGCGACAGGATCGTCGGGTCGAGCTCGCCCGGTCGCTGGGTGACGACGCCGAGATAGCAGCCATATTTGCGGCCTTCCTTGGCGATGCGCGACAGCGCGTGCCTTGTCGGCGCAAAGCCGAGACGCGGATCGGCCGGCATATAGCGGTGCGCTTCTTCGCACAAAAGCAGAAGCTGCAGCTTGCCCTCGCTCCACAAAGCGAGGTCGAAGGCCAGGCGCGCCAGCACCGAACAGACGGAATTGACCACTTCGGACGGCATGCCGGCCATCTCGAAGCAGGTTACCGGGCGGCCATGATGCGGCACGCGGAAGAGGTTGCCGATCGTCTCGTGGATGGTGTCCTCGATCAGGCGCGAGTTGAACATGAAACGGTAGCGTGGATCGGCCGCCGCCGACTCGACGCGCGTCTTCAGGGATTTCAGCGTCGGGCGATCGGTCTTGCTTTCGAGCATGCCCATACGCTCGTCGATCTGCTTGATAAGGTCGGCGATGCGGTAAGGCACCGGCGTATCGGCGGTCAGCGCATCGCTGCCGCGCCTGATGTAGCTGCCCGAATTCGGGTTGCGGTAAAGGTTCTTGGCGGCGGGGATGAGGTCGCGCAAGGCGTCGATCTCTTCCGGCACCGTCTCGCGGCCGCGGAACAGCACCTCGGCGAACTCCTCCAGCCTGAACATCCAGAACGGAAGGTCGAGCGTCTTGGAATCGACCCTGACGCAATATTCGGGCAGCGACGCGGCGAACTCGTTGTGCGGATCGAGGATCAGGATGCGCAGGTCCGGCCGCGCCGCGATCGACTTGCGCAGCAGCAACGAGACGGCGGTGGATTTGCCGACACCGGTGGTGCCGACCACGGCGAAGTGACGCGCCAACGTATCGTCGATGGCGATGTTGGCGGCGATCGTCTCGTCCTGCGAGAGTGTGCCGATGGTGATCGAATGGCGCCCGGCCAGATCATAGACCGCCTGCAGGTCACGGGTGCGGATGCGATGGGCGATGGCGCCGATATGCGGATAGGTGGTGATGCCGCGATCGAAGATCGGCTTGGCGCCCGGCTCTGCTCCGTCGCGGACTTCGCCGATCAGCTCGATGCTGACCTCGATCGGGTTTTGACCTTCATTGCTCCAGGCGCGGTCCGACTTGCCGATCCCGTAGACCAGGCCGACGGTTCGCGTGGATCCCAGATTGATGGAAATCATCTTGCCGACTGTCCACAGGCCGGTCACCGCGCCGTCAATATCGTCCGCAAAGGCGCCGATGGTGGCGCGCGCGCCGTCGCATTGCACGACGTTGCCCAGAATGCGCCTGTCGTTCTGCTCCGCGTTGCGACGCTCCTGCGATGTCGGTTCTCCAACGGAGGCTTCGCGTTCGACATACATGGACAGACCAACCCCCATTTTCCCTTGGAGCATCGACCCTACAGGAACGGGGTTAAGGCTGGATGAGGTCGGATGGTGTAGAGACGATTAAGGGGTCCGTGAGAATTGTCGCGAGAGGGATCTTCTCCATCGCCGGCATTTCGCTATAATGGACATATGGATGATATAGCGAACGATATTTCCTCAACCATCGGCAGAAGAATACACGCCGAAAGGACCATGCGGGACTGGTCCCTGGCCGAGCTTGCGGGGCGCTCCGCCGTGTCGAAGGCGATGCTGAGCACGATAGAGCGCGGCAAGACCAGCCCGACGGCAGCACTTCTGGTGCGCATCGCGTCGGCCTTCGGCATGACGCTGTCGACGCTCATCGCGCGCGCCGAATTGCAAGGCGGCGGGCTGCTGCGCGAGGCCGATCAACCGGTGTGGCGCGACCCTGGTACGGGCTATGTCAGGCGGCATCTGTCGCCCGCCTCGGACATGCCGCTGGAACTGATCAGGGTTCAGTTGCCGGCGGGCGCCAGGGTCAGTTTTCCCGCCGCGTCCTATGCCTTCATCAAGCAGCAGATATGGCTGATTTCGGGGCGGCTCGAGTTTGCCGAGGGCGATGTGGTGCACCGGCTCGACCCCGGCGATTGTCTGGCGCTCGGCGCGCCATCGGACTGCACCTTCCACGCCCTGGAACCCGGCGCCGACTATCTCGTCGCGCTGGTCAGGGGTTGAAGTCATGGCCAGACGACCAAAGCGCTCCCACAATGGGGGGCCGCCTCTTGACGAGTACAAGGGGCCGCCATGGGGCAAGGGCGATCCCTACATCTTCCTTGCCTGGCAGGCCGCCCATGCCAAGGCGTGGAAGGCGCCAAGCCGCGAGGTCATGCTGCTGCGCATGGACAAGGCCGAGCGGCTGGGCCTGACCTATGAGGAATATACGCTCGAGATACTGGAGCGCGGGCGGCATCTCAGGGAAGAAGACACCGAACGCATCGGCGCCATCAAGGCGGCACGAAAGCGCCGCCGCGTGCGCCATCTCGACTGACGACCGCTTCAGTCGTGCCATCGCAATCACAGGACATCACGCGCATGAACTCGATCGAGATCGGAACACTGACCCCAGCTGCGGCGACGCAGGAGATGCTGGCCGAATTGCTGGTCGCAACGGTAGCGGCCGGTGGATCGGTCAGTTTCATGCATCCGCTGGCACCGGAAGCGGCTAGCGCATTCTGGCAGAAATCCCTGGCAGCAGCGGCAAGAGGGGAAAGGGCGGTGCTTGGCGCCTGGGACGGCGAGGTCCTGGTCGGCACCGTCACCCTGTTGCTCGACTGTCCGCCCAACCAGCCGCACCGGGCCGAGATCGCCAAGTTGATGACCCGTTTGGATTACCGGGGCAGGGGCGTGGGATCGCGCCTGATGCGGGCCGCTGAGAGCCTGGCCGTGGAAAAGGGCCGCACGCTGCTGGTTCTCGACACGGCGACGGAGGAGGGTGCTTCAGGGCTCTACGAGAAGCTCGGTTTCACGCTGGCAGGCGAGATACCGGACTATGCCTTGAAGCCGCATGGCGGGCTGACCGGTACACTCCTCTACTGGAAACGTATCGGGCCAATCTCGTAACCAGTCACGCAGGACCGTAACCGGAGAGGCGCGACAGCAGCCACCGGCGGAAATCCTGCTCGGCACTGGTCAGGCGCGCGGTCGACGCCTTGGTCAGGAAATGCCCAGAGGTGCTGGAGAGTTCGAAGTCGGAAAGCCTGACCAGGGTCCTGCTGTCGAGCGCGGCATCGACCAGCGGCCGCGAGCCCAGCAGCACGCCGGCACCGGCCCGGGCCGCCTCCATCGCCGCAACGAAACTGTCGAAGCGATGCGATCGCCGGAGGTGGCCGGCCAACCCTGCGGCCGCGAACCATTCAGCCCACATCTCGCGTGCGCCGGCGACCAGAAGCAGCGGCAGGGAGGTCCAGTCGGCGTCGCCAGCCAGGGCCGGGGCAGCCACCGGCACGAGCCGCTCGGCGGTCAGCCTGTCGGCGTCACGTCCGGGGAAGGATCCGTTGCCGAAACGGATGTCGAGCGTTGATCCCGGCAGGTCGTAGTCGGTCGGTCGGTGGATCGTCACCAGATCGAGCTGGATGCGCGGCAATGCCGTGGCCAGATCGGGCAATGCCGGGACGAGCATCAGCAAGGCAAAGGAGATCGGCGCTCGAACGGTCACGGTCTGGACGGCACGCGGCTCAAACAGTTCAGCCGTGCTGCTGCCGATGGTGGCGAAAGCCGACTGGATGTGGGGCAGGTAAGCCGCGCCTTCCGGCGCCAGCGCGACGCCACGTGCCAGCCTTGAGAACAGACGCGTCTTCAGCCGTTCTTCAAGAAGCCGGATATGCTGGCTGACCGCCGCCTGGGTCAGGCCAAGCTCGGTTGCCGCGGCGGTGAAATTCGACAGCCGTGCCGCGGCCTCGAAACTGCGCAGCCAGTCAAGCGGAGGCAAGGGCGGGATTGTTCGAGCCATTAGTTCTTTGGGGTCATTGGCCAAAAAAGGATAATTTGAGTTATGCCTTTCGCGCGGTCAACATGCAATCGAAACCTGCGGATCGGACCGCAGGCGTAGCGGACAGGAATGGATCTCCATGCTCACCCACGCGCTGGTCGGCGACGAAGGCGGAACCATCGAACTTGGCTGGAAGGACGGGACGCGCACCCGCTTTCACGCCATCTGGCTGCGCGACAATGCGCTGGACGACAAGACGCGCAGCGCCGGCAACGGCCAGCGGCTCATCACCATCCTCGACATTCCAGCCGAGACGAAGATCGGCGCGGCATCGATCAAGGGCGACGCCCTCGAGGTCAGCTTCGTGCCGGAAGGAAAGACGGTGAGCTTTCCCTCGATATGGCTGAGCGCCAATGCCTATGATCGCGACGCGGCCCGCCAGGCCGGCTGGACAGGCGAGCACATCGTGCGCTGGACCAAGGCGACGATGCAGAATTCCGTGCCGCGTGCCGGCTACCCTGCTGCCAGCCGCGACCGCAACGTCTTGAGGCAATGGCTGTCGGCGGTGAAAGCCTATGGCTTTGCGGTGATGGACGACCTGCCGGCCGAATCCGGGGCGCTCTGCAAAGTGTCAGATCTGTTCGGCTATATCAGGGAAACCAATTACGGCCGCTGGTTCGAAGTGCGCGCCGAGGTCAATCCCAGCAATCTCGCCTACACCAATCTCGGCCTCCAGGCGCACACCGATAATCCCTATCGCGATCCGGTGCCGACGCTGCAGATCCTGTCCTGCATCGAAAATACGGTGGAGGGTGGCGAGTCCAGCGTCGTCGACGGGTTTGCCGTCGCGGCCGCCTTGCAGGCTGAGAACCCCGAAGGCTTTCGGCTGTTGAGTTCATGCCCGGCGCGGTTCGAATATGCCGGCTCGGCCGGCGTGCGGCTGCAGGCGAAGCGGCCGATGATCGAGCTCGGGCCCGACGGCGAGCTGATCTGCATCCGCTTCAACAATCGTTCGCTGGCGCCGACGGTCGACGTGCCGTTCGCCGACATGGAGGCATACTATGCCGCCTATCGCCGGTTTGCCGAGCTGATCGAGGATCCATCCTTCGAAGTGACCTTCAAGCTCGAAGCGGGCCAGGCGTTCATTGTCGACAACACGCGCGTCATGCATGCCCGCAAGGCGTTTTCCGGCACCGGCAAGCGCTGGCTGCAGGGTTGCTACGCCGACAAGGACGGCCTGCTGTCGACGCTCGCGGCGATCGAACGCGGGTTCAAGGAGGCGGCGGAATGACCGGCCAGGACCTGAACGCGGACAACATCGTCGAGTTCATCGCCGACATCTTTGAACGCCGGGGTGCGGAATCCTATCTCGGTGAGCCCGTCACCATGTCGGAGCACATGCTGCAGGGCGCATGGTTCGCCGAGCAGGACGGCGCGCCGGACGAGCTGGTGGCGGCGGCCCTGCTGCACGACATCGGCCACTACACCAGCGAGTTCGGCACCTATTCGCCGGAGGATGTCGAGGACAAGCATCATGACGAAGCCGGCGGTGAGGTACTGGCGCCGTTCTTTCCGCCTGTCATCGTCGAATGCGTCAGGCTGCATGTCTCGGCCAAGCGCTATCTCTGCGCCACCGACCCGAGCTATTTCGGCAAGCTTTCGCAGGCTTCGGTGCATACGCTGTCGCTGCAGGGCGGGCCGATGAGCGTGGACGAGGTGGCCGAGTTCCGCAAGAATCCCTTCCATGAAGAGGCGGTCCGGGTCCGTATCTGGGACGAGAGCGGCAAGGTCGCCAACATGAAGACGCGGACATTCCGCGACTACGTGCCGTTGCTGCAGCGGGTCGTTCGCGACTTTCGCGATCGCGCCTGACGCAACTCCGTCGAGGTCGAGGAGGCTCGCCGTCTTGCCGCTGCGCTTGTTCCGATGTATTAGCCGCGCCCACCATGCGGCCCGCATTTTCATTGGCCGCACCGTATCGACCACGCTTTTGATGGAGGCGACGATGAGATCTTGTTCACGCATTTTGCGCCTCCGCGGCGGACGAACGGGCTGACCGCGCCACAGCGGTTCCAATATCCTGGCACTCTGAGGACCGCCGTGCTGCGATGTGCGGTGGCAGTTGTCGTCTACACGAGCTGCGTAACCCGGGACGGCGTTAAGCCGCATTGTCCTTAAAACGGTGGGAAGCCTAGCTCCCGGCCAACGATCGCGGCTGCCTGAAAATCAAAGATGCAGCTTTGCAACACTTCGGCAGGCCATTGTAAACATTGAAGGAATGGCACTTGTGCCAAGTTTCTTGTGAGCCTAGAGACCGCGCCATTCCCAACCCGTCATCCTGAACGGAGACCTGTCCATGTCACGCCAACCCAGATCGACACATTCCGTGCCGACGCTGGAATTGCGTGCGGCTGACAGGGTTCCAATCAGGAAGAACGGCCATGGCAAAGTCCATGATCCAGCGCAGGCAGGACGCCGAGCGCCAACGCATTGAAGCATATCAAGCATCGCTGAGGCGGGTTTCCGCCATGCCGCGCCCCGCTCCCGATTTCGAGCGGGCGCTCGACGAGGTACGCCGCGGCTATGCAGGCATGGCGATCCGCGACGGCGCGTTGTGGCGTCCAAAGCTGAAGACGCGCGACCCGGCGCGGCTGCGGCTGGCTGCCGCCCGCTATCTCTTTGCGCGTTATCCGGTTTCGGCCGCGCTCGAGGCCATCTGGCTGGATAGGTCGGGACTCGATGGCGAGGAGATCGCACTTCGCCTGGCCTGGTACGTCACGGCTGCAGGTGGCGGCTCGCTCTACAAGGCGGGCGCCAATGCGTGGCTGTCGCGAAAGGAGGTGCACTGCTTCCTGAACGTGTCCGGCGATTTCACCTTCGACGAGGCGTTCTGGTTCGCGATCGTCCGGTCCTACACCGAGGATTGGGGGCTGGCTGCACGACTTGCACGCACGAAGATCGCGCGCACGCCGCGTGGCGAGTTGGCCTTCTGGCGCGAGGTGGCGCGCTTCTTCTGCGAGCATCCTGCTTCGAAGGAGGAGATCGACGATCTCTGTGACTATGTCGGCGCCAAGCACCGGCGCGATGCTGCCTACAGCCTGAAGGGCCGCACGCTCGCCTCGCTGCACCGGCAGATGTCGGACTGGCATCGCGATCTTGCTGCGATCGAACGCATCGAGACGATGCGCCGGCGGGCCGCCGCGCGGGCTCAGCCCGTCGCCGGCGCACCCGCGCAGTGCAGCGCCTGGGACGGCTCGCGCCTGCAGGATTGGGAATGGCATCCGCCGCCCAAGGAGGCGAAGGCGCATGGCGAGTGGTTCTCCATCCGCCAGTTGAAGACCGCAGAGGACCTCGTTGCCGAGAGCCGGGCGATGCATCATTGCGTATCGTCCTATGCGACCAAATGCATTGCCGGCAATGCCTCGATCTGGGCGCTGCGGCGCAAGGCGCTCGGCAAGACTGAACGCTTGCTGACGATCGAGCTCGATCCGCAGCATCGGGCGGTCCAGGTGCGCGGTTTCGGCAATCGTCTGGCAACGACGGACGAGCGCAAGATCCTCGAGCGTTGGGCCAAGGCGAAGTGCGTGACGCCGCAGGACTGAACAGACTGAGCCCGCGCGGCGGAATCGCCGCGCGGGTTTAAAAGGGGCGGATGAACGAGGCGCTATCCCTTGTGATGGACCTGCTGCAGCCCGTAGACCGGCGTCGGCAGGCCTATCTGCCTGGCCTTCAACTGCAGCGACAGGAACTGCGAATAGTGGCGTGACTGGTGCAGATTGCCGCCATGGAACCACAGTGCTTCCTGCTGCGTCGGCTTCCACATGTTGCGCAATTCGCCCTCCCATGGACCGGGATCCTTGGTGGTGTTCGAACCGAGACCCCAGCATTTGCCGACCTTATCGGCGACGTCCCTGGAGATGAGGTCGGCCGCCCAGCCATTCATCGAGCCATAGCCGGTGGCATAGACGATGACATCGGCGGGCAACTCGGTGCCGTCACTGAGCAGCACCGAGTGCTCCTTGATCTCGGCAACGTTGACACCGCTTTTCAGCTTGATCGAGCCATCGATGATCAGGTCGGAAGCGCCGACATCGATGTAGTAGCCCGAACCGCGTCGCAGATACTTCATGAACAGGCCCGAATCGTCATCGCCCCAATCGAGCATGAAGCCGGCCTTCTCCAGACCCGTGTAGAATTTTGCATCGCGCTTCTTCATCTCGGCGTAAGCCGGAATCTGGAATTCGTGCAGGATCTTGTAGGGCAGGGAGGCAAAGACGAGGTCGGCCTTGGCCGTGTTCATGCCGCTCTGCACCGCCTGTTCCGAATAGAGGGACCCCAGCCCGATTTCCATCAACGTGTCGGACTTGACGATATGCGTGGTCGAGCGTTGCACCATGGTGACATCGGCGCCAGCTTCCCAAAGTGCCGCGGCTATGTCGTGGGCGGAATTGTTCGAGCCGACGACAACAGCTTTCTTGCCGGCATAGGCATCGGGACCAGGATGCTTCGAGGAGTGATGCTGATCGCCCTTGAAGTTTTCCATGCCTTTGAATTTCGGCATATTGGCCTTGCCGGATTGTCCCGTAGCCAGCACCAGTTGCTTCGGCCTTAGGGTGATGTCCTTGCCGTCGCGGTGGACGACGACCGTCCATTCCTTCTTCTTGTCGTCATAGGACGCGCTCTTGGCCTCGGTCGAGGACCAGTAATTCAGTTCCATCACCTTGGTGTACATTTCCAGCCAGTCGCCGATCTTGTCCTTGGGCGAAAAGACCGGCCAGTTCTTCGGGAAATCGATATAGGGCAGATGGTCGTACCAGACCGGGTCATGCAGGCAGAGCGACTTGTAGCGCTTGCGCCAGCTGTCGCCGGCCCGTTCGTTCTTCTCGATGATGATCGTGGGAACGCCGAGCTGCCGCAGGCGCGCGCCGAGCGCGATGCCGCCCTGGCCGCCGCCGATGATCACCGTGTAGGGCTGAGTCTTGAAGCCGAGCTCAGAGGCTTCCTTTTCGCGTTCTTCCTTCCATGTCTGACGGTTCTTGCCCGAGCCGTGTTTGGCACCCATCGGCCGCGCGAAACCCGCCGGCTCCTCGTGGCCTTTCAATTCAACCATGGTGGTCAGCAGCGTCCAGATCTTGCCGTCCTTCAGCCTGACATGGCCGAAGCCGCGCGCCACCTCTGTCTCGAAGCTGATCCAGCCGTCGATCAGCCCGCCGCTCTCGGTCGCGTCCTCGCCCTTGGCGATGGCGAAGTGGGATGGCTTGGTCTTCGACAACTGGCTTTTCAGCATGTGGCGGACCTGGTCGCGACCCTCCATGGTCTTGATGTTCCAGGTGAAGGTGACGAGGTCGCGCCAGTAACAGTCCTCCTGAAAGCAATCGACCGCTTTCTCGATGTCGTTGGCGGCCAGGGCGGCGCCGAATTGGTCGAGCAGGTCGGACAGTTTCTTGTTAGGGGCCTTGTCGAGCATCAGCTTTCCTCCTTGGATTGTGATCGCTTCTCGATCGAGCGATTTGGCCGGACCGAGTTGTCCACGATGAGCTGAGTATTTCTTCAAAAGCTCCGCAGCGTCACGCCCTCCAATAGTTTGGCGTGTTTTCAATGCCTTATCGGAAACCTATGGGATTTTTCCGGTCATGGCTTGCCGGTGCCAAGGAGGAGAGCCGGCCCCTTTGCTGCGGGTTCATGTCACTCAGATTCGCCGTTGACAGCGGCGTGAAACCAATTCTATTGTCCGCCACCATGAAAACGGCACTCATTCTCGTAGGAAAGCGCGTGGGCAAGGCGGTGTAACCGCCGGGCGAAAACCTCCCATGCGCACACACAGGCTCCCTCGGGGGCCTTTTTTATTGCCTGAAACACGACTAAACGACCAGCAATCGCCAGATGGCGGCAGTACGGGACCAGACCGATGAGCAACGGACAGAGTGAGCGGCGCGAAATGCCAAGAACCGAAATGACGGGCGCCGAAATGGTGGTGCAGGCGCTGAAGGACAATGGCGTCAAGCATGTCTTCGGCTATCCGGGCGGCGCGGTACTCCCGATCTACGACGAGATTTTCCAACAGGACGAGGTCGAGCACATCCTGGTGCGCCACGAGCAGGGCGCCGGCCATGCGGCCGAAGGCTATGCACGCTCGACCGGCAAGGCGGGCGTCATGCTGGTGACGTCGGGACCCGGCGCCACCAATGCGGTGACGCCGCTGCAGGATGCGTTGATGGATTCGATCCCGCTGGTCTGCCTGACCGGGCAGGTGCCGACTTCGCTGATCGGCTCCGACGCTTTTCAGGAATGCGACACGGTCGGCATCACGCGCCCCTGCACCAAGCACAACTGGCTGGTGAAGGACGTCAACGAACTCGCCGCAACCATCCACGAGGCCTTCCATGTGGCCACCACCGGCCGTCCCGGTCCGGTCGTGGTCGACATTCCGAAGGACGTGCAGTTCGCCAGGGGCTTTTACGTCTCGCCGCAGATCGCGCCGCGCACCAGCTATCAGCCCAAGGTCCAGGGCGACCTGGACAAGATCAAGGCGGCGGTCGAATTGATGGCCAGCGCCAAGAAGCCGATCATCTATAGCGGCGGCGGCGTCATCAATTCGGGTGCGGAAGCAAGCCATCTGCTGCGCGAACTGGTCGATCTCACCGGCTTCCCGATCACATCGACGCTGATGGGGCTCGGCGCCTATCCGGCATCGGGCAAGAACTGGATGGGCATGCTGGGCATGCACGGCACTTATGAAGCCAACATGGCCATGCATGATTGCGATGTGATGATCTGCATCGGTGCGCGCTTCGACGACCGCATCACCGGGCGGCTGACCGCGTTCTCGCCGAACTCGAAGAAGATCCACATCGACATCGATCCGTCGTCGATCAACAAGAACGTCCACACCGAAGTGCCGATCATCGGCGATGTCGGCCGGGTGCTGGAGGATATGGTGCGGCTGTGGCGGGCGACCGCCAAGGCCGACAAGAAGGCGCTCTACCCCTGGTGGGAGCAGATCGCCAAATGGCGTGCGCGCGATTCACTCGCCTACAAGATGAACAACGACGTGATCATGCCGCAATACGCCATCCAGCGGCTCTACGAACTGACCAAGGGCATGGACACCTACATCACCACCGAGGTCGGCCAGCACCAGATGTGGGCGGCGCAGCACTATCATTTCGAGAAGCCGAACCGCTGGATGACGTCAGGCGGGCTGGGCACGATGGGTTATGGCCTGCCGGCGGCATTGGGCGTGCAGATCGCGCATCCCGATGCGCTGGTCATCGACATCGCCGGCGACGCCTCGGTGCAGATGACGATGCAAGAGATGAGCGCCGCCGTGCAGCACGACGCGCCGATCAAGATCTTCATCCTCAACAACCAGTATATGGGCATGGTGCGGCAGTGGCAGCAGCTGCTGCACGGCAACCGGCTGTCGCATTCCTACACCGAGGCGATGCCGGACTTCGTCAAGCTGGCCGAGGCCTATGGCGGCCACGGCATCCGTTGCGAGAAGCCGGACGAGCTGGACGATGCGATCAAGGAGATGATCGCGGTGAAGAAGCCGGTGCTGTTCGATTGCCGCGTGGCAACGCTTGCCAACTGCTTCCCGATGATCCCGTCGGGCAAGGCACACAACGAGATGCTGCTGCCCGACGAGGCGACCGACGAGGCGGTGGCCAACGCCATCGACGCCAAGGGCAGGGAACTGGTGTAGTCCGCTCAGCCGAGGCAGGGCTGTCGCGAGAAGCCGTGCGAAAACAGAGAATTAGCTCAATAGTTTGAAATCGAGATTGATGTCATGAACGCACAGCACCTTCAGCCCACGGGCTCCGCCTACTTCATCGCCAAGGAGACGGAAAGGCCGGAGAACCACACGCTTTCCGTGCTGGTCGACAATGAGCCGGGCGTGCTCGCCCGGGTCATTGGCCTGTTCTCCGGGCGCGGCTACAACATCGAGAGCCTGACCGTCTCCGAGACCGAGCATGAGAAGCACCTGTCGCGCATCACCATCGTGACGCGCGGCACGCCGCATGTGCTGGAGCAGATCAAGCATCAGCTCGAACGCATAGTGCCGGTCCACCGCGTGGTCGACCTGACCGTGCGTTCGCACGAGTTCGGCCAGGAGCGGCCGCTGGAGCGGGAACTGGCGCTGGTCAAGGTTGCCGGCACCGGCGAGGCCCGCGTCGAGGCGCTGCGGCTGGCGGACGCCTTCCGCGCCAGCGTCATCGACGCCAACACCGAGCATTTCATCTTCGAGATCACCGGCAAGGGCTCCAAGCTCGACCAGTTCATCGCCATCATGAAGCCGCTCGGCCTGGTCGAGATCTGCCGCACCGGCGTGGCGGCGATGAACCGCGGCCCGCAGGGGATGTAGGCACGGCCGGGCCTTCCAAATCTTTGACAAGCGTAGGTCTGGCTCGGTCATAGACCGGCAACTGGTCTTTGTGCAGTTGCCGAAAAGAGACAATAATGCTGACGTGTCTGGGAGGATATCATGTCGCTTGACGCATTCCTTGCCCTGCTCGTCTATGCCTTGGTGACGTCGATCACGCCGGGGCCGAACAATTTCATGCTTCTGGCATCGGGAGTGAATTTCGGCATCGTCAGGACGGTTCCGCACATGCTGGGCATCAGCATCGGTTTCCTGGTGCTGCTGGTGGCGGTTGGGCTTGGCCTGGGTGCGGTGCTGACCGCGTTTCCGATCCTGCATACGGCACTCAAGGTCGCGGGCGGCGCCTACCTGCTCTATCTTGCCTGGAAGATCGCCATGTCGCGTTCGCTTGCCGGCAAGGGTGAGGCGAAGGGGCAGCCCATGCGCTTCATCGACGCGGCGGCGTTTCAGTGGGTCAACCCCAAGGCATGGGTTATGGCGATCACCGCCATGGCCGTCTACACCAATCCGGAGCATCCGTTCCTGTCGGTAGTGTTGATCTCGGTGGCCTTCACCGTCGTCAACTTGCCGAGCGTCTCGGTGTGGGCGGGTTTCGGCACCGCGCTGCGCGGTTTCCTGTCGGACCCGGTGCGGCTGAAATGGTTCAACATCGCCATGGGCGTGCTTCTGGCGGCGACGTTGTGGCCGATGCTGCGCTAGGTGTGTCGACATTCAGCTGATGCGGGCAGGTGATGCCGGCCTGACCTGAAACCCGGCCCACCTTGGTCGGCTGCACATCCATTGTGCAGTGCACATTAAATCTTCGTAATGCCGTGTTTTGGCCCTTTTCCGACAAAGGCGTGTCCTATCTATTCGGCGAAATCGCGGCAACGGGCCGTGATTTGCGCTAGAATGCGAACCATCGGCCCATCGCGTGTCGGATGGAGAGGGCCTTTTGACCATGCGTGGAAAAGTCGTTCTTTCGTTGCTTGCCGTCGCTTGCCTCGGCGCGGCGGGCTGGCTCTATCTTTCGCCGAACGCGCTAGGCAGGGTTGAACAGATCATCGGCGCAAAGCAGGTGGCTGCGGCGGACCAACCGGCCGCGGCTTCGGACAAGAAGGGCGCCACCGCGGCGCGCTCCGCCTCCATCCTCTCGGCCGTCGCTTCGACGGCCGATTTCCCGATCCGGCGCTATGCGATCGGTTTCGTCTCGTCTCCGGCCGTCGTCAGCATCAATGCACGGGTGTCCAGCCAGATCGTATCGATCGACGTCAAGGACGGGCAGATGGTGAAGACCGGCGACGTTCTGTTTTCACTGGATGATCGCGCGCTGAGGGCGCAACTGGCCAAGGACCAGGCGGCGCTCGCCAAGGACCAGGCGATGCTCGCCAGCTCGAATTCGGATCTCCAGCGCGCCAAGGACCTGGTCGCCAAGCAGGCCGGGACGCAACAGACCTACGACCAGGCGGTTGCGGCGCAAAAGGCGGCGACAGCGACCGTGGATGCCGACAAGGCGACAATCGACGCCGACAACGTCCAGCTTGGCTTTGCCACGATCACCGCGCCGATTTCCGGCCGGCTTGGCGCCGTCAATGTCGCGGTCGGCGACCTGGTCACCACCAGCAATGGCAACAACAGCAGCACGGCAACCCCGCTGGTGACCATCACCCAGATGGACCCGCTGCAGGTCAACTTCAATCTGCCGGAAAGTAACCTGGCGCTTCTTCATAAGGCGCTTGCCGCGCCGCAGCAGGGTGCCGTGACGCTGACCAAGGACGGCGATCCGACGCCGATCGGCAAGGGTACGCTCGATTTCGTCGACTCCAGTGTCGACACCGCTTCCGGAACGATCGCGACGCGGGCGAGCGTGCCGAATGCCGATCTCTCCTTGTGGCCGGGCCAATATGTCAATGTCGTGCTCGATGCCGGCATCATGCCTAAGATGACATCGGTTCCCACGGTTGCGGTGCAGCCCAGCCAGAAGGGGCCGTTCGTCTACGTGGTCAAGCCGGATAACACGGTCGAGATGCGGCCGGTGGAGGTGGCACTGACCGAAGGTGAAAACAGCGCCATCAGCCAGGGGCTGAAAAGCGGTGAGAAGGTTGTCACCGAAGGCCAGACAAGGCTGAAGGACGGCGCCGCCGTGCATGAAGGCAAGGCCGCGACCGGTGGCGGCGGCCAAGCCGCTCCCAAGGTCGCGCAAGCCGGCAAGGCCGGCGAGGCGGCCCAATGATCTCCGAATTCTGCATTCGCAGGCCAGTCGCCACCCTCCTGATGTCGTTCGCCCTCGTGCTGGGCGGACTGTTCGCCTACAAGTTCCTGCCGGTGGCGGCGCTGCCCAGCGCCGAATTCCCGGTGGTCAACGTCTCGGCGCAGTTGCCCGGCGCCTCGCCGGAAACCATGGCCACGTCGGTGGCGACGCCACTCATCAAGCAATTCGCCACCATCGCCGGCATCGATTCCATTTCGACAACCAACTCGCTCGGTTCGACCTCGATCGCCATCCAGTTCGTGCTCAACCGCGACATCGATGCGGCCGCGGCCGACGTGCAGGCGGCGATCGCGCGCACGCAGAAATCATTGCCGCCGCAGATGACGGCGCCGCCGAGCTATCGCAAGGTCAATCCGGCCGATGCGCCGATCCTGCTGATGTCGCTGGTCAGCGACACGGTTCCGCTGACAGATCTCGATGCTTTCGCGGAAAACGTCATCTCGCCGTCGCTCTCGACGATCGACGGCGTCGCGCAGGTCTCGATCTTCGGCCAGCAGAAATATGCGGTGCGCATCCAGATCGATCCGACCGCGCTTGCCGCGCGCGGCATCTCGATCGACCAGCTGCAGGCAGCGATCGCGTCTGCAAACAGCAACACGCCGCTCGGCGTGCTGCAGAACGACAAGCAGCAGCTCACCATCACGGCCAACACGCAACTGACCAACGCTGCCGGCTTCTCCAACCTCATCATCGCCACCAAGAACGGTCACCCGGTACGGCTGGGCGAGGTGACCCGCGTCGTCGATTCGGTGCAGACGACCACCACCGCAAGTTGGTACGATGGTACCCGCGCGATCATCATGGCCGTGCAGCGCCAGCCCGACGCCAACACGGTCGACGTCGTCGACAAGGTCAAGGCGATGTTGCCGTCCTTCCAGGACCAGATGCCGGCCGCCGCCTCGATCAAGCTGCTCAACGACCGTTCGACCTCGATCCGCCAGGCTGTCGATGACGTGCAGTTCACGCTGCTGTTGACCATCGCGCTGGTGGTCATGGTGATCTTCGTGTTCCTGCGCCGGGTAACGGCGACCATCATCCCGGCCGTGGCGGTGCCGATCTCGCTGATCGCCACGCTTGGCGCGATGTTCCTGTTCGGCTTTTCCATCGACAACATATCGCTGATGGGCTTGACGCTTGCGGTCGGCCTTGTCGTCGACGATGCCATCGTGATGCTGGAAAACATCTTCCGCCATATGGAGGAGGATGGGTTGTCGGCATTCGATGCGTCGCTGAAGGGCGCGCGCGAAATCGGCTTCACCATCATCTCGATCTCGATATCGCTGGTCGCCGTGTTCATCCCCGTGCTTCTCATGGGCGGCGTGATCGGGCGCATCTTCAACGAGTTCGCCGTCGTGGTGACGGTCGCCATCCTGGCCTCGATGTTCGTGTCGCTGACGCTGACGCCGATGCTGTGCTCGCGGCTGCTGTCGGTTACGAAGGCCGATCGCGACAAGCATGGCCCCGGTCACAAGCAGGATTTCATCACACGCGGCTACGACCGGATCTTGAGCTTCTGCCTGCGGCACACCTTCCTGGTGTTCCTCGTCTTCATCGGAACCGCGGCAGCGTCGGTATGGCTGATCCAGGTCTCGCCGAAGGGCTTCTTCCCGCAAGAGGATATCGGCCAGATATCGGTGACGACCATCGCGCGCCAGGACATCTCGTTTGACGCCATGGCAAAGCTGCAGGGGCAGGTGGCCAACGTCTTCTCGCATTCGCCTTATGTCGACCATGTGGCGTGGTCGGCGGGCAGCGGCAACAATGCGCTCAACCAGGGGCAGCTGTTCGTCCAGCTCAAGGGGAAGGACCAGCGTCCCGATATCGAGAAGGTCCTTTCGGATCTAAGGCGACAACTGGCCGGCGTGGCGGGTATCGAGACCTACATGCAACCGGTTCAGAACCTGAGGCTGGGTTCGCGGTCGTCGGCCAGCGCCTATCAGCTCGTGGTTCAGGGCCTGGATACCGGCCAGACCGATATCTGGGCGCAGAAGATGAACGACGCGATGGCGGCCGACCATGCGACCTTCGCCGACGTCACCAGCGACCTGCAGAACAATGCCCTGCAGGCGACGCTGGTGGTGGATCGCGACAAAGCCGCCCAACTCGGTATCGATACCGACACCCTGCGTTCCGCTCTCTATGGCGGATTCGGCACCGACCAGGTTTCGACAATCTTCGGTTCGGCCGACAGCTACGAAGTCATCACCGAGCTCGATCCCAAGATCGAATGGTCGCCCGAGCGGATGCTGGCCATCCAGATGAGGACGGCGAGTGGCAGTCTGGTGCCGCTTGGCGCCTTTGCCCGGGTCGATCGCACGGCCGGCGCCTTGACGGTCAACCAGCTTGGCCAGCTGCCCGCGGTGACCATCTCCTACAATCTGCCGCAAGGCGTGGCTCTCGGCGACAGCGTGACCCGCATCAACGCGCTCAAGGAGCAGATCGGCATGCCGACGGCGATCTCGACGACCTTTGCCGGCACGGCCAAGACCTTCCAGGATTCGCTGGCCAACCAGGGCCTGCTGATCGGCGGCGCCATCCTGACCATCTACATCGTGCTTGGCATCCTCTACGAAAGCTTCATTCACCCGCTCACCATTCTCACCGGCCTGCCATCGGCGGTGCTTGGCGCCGTCGTTGCGCTACGCTTTGCTGGCATGGATCTGTCGGTGATCGCGGTGATCGGCATTCTGATGCTGATCGGCATCGTCAAGAAGAACGGCATCATGATGGTCGACGTGGCGCTGGAATTGCGACGAGACGGCTTGTCGGCCACCGAGTCCATCCACAAGGCCTGCCTCATGCGTTTCAGGCCGATCATGATGACGACGCTGGCCGCACTGATGGGCACGTTTCCGATCGCGCTCGGCACCGGCGCCAGCGCCGAGCTGCGCCAGCCGCTGGGTGTTGCCGTTGTTGGCGGCCTGCTTGCTTCGCAGGCGCTGACCTTGTTCGTGACGCCGGTGATCTATGTCTACATGGAGAATTTCTCGGGCTGGCTGGTCGGGCTGATGCCGAAGCGCAAGGCTGAAGAGATCCCGAAGGAACCTGTGAGGCAGCCCTCTCTGTTCGATGTCAACGAGGAGCAGCAGCTCGAACCGCAGAAGACGGCCGCCGAATAGAATCCAAGGTCGCCAGGATCTGGCCCAAGGCGTTGCGCTTGTGGTGGCATCACCAGAAACGTAATTTGCCGGCATGTCACACGACCACGATCACGACCACGACAACGAGCTCGATCCCTTTGCCGCGCGGGTACGTGCGCTGGAGACGATCCTCACTCGCAAGGGGCTGATCGATCCGGCCGCGATCGATGTCATCGTCGACACCTACGAGACCAGGATCGGCCCGCGCAATGGCGCCAGGGTGGTGGCGAAGGCCTGGAGCGATCCTGCCTATGCCGACTGGCTGAGGCGCGATGCGACGGCAGCGATCGAATCGCTCAGCTACACCGGCCGCCAAGGCGAGCATATGCAGGCGGTCTTCAACACCGAGGAGACGCACAACCTCGTCGTCTGCACGCTGTGCTCCTGTTATCCGTGGTCGGTACTCGGCCTGCCGCCGGTCTGGTATAAGGCGCCGCCCTACCGCTCGCGCGCGGTCATCGATCCGCGCGGCGTGCTGGAGGAGTTCGGGCTGACGCTGCCGGCCGACAAAAAGATCCGCGTCTGGGATTCCACCGCCGAGCTGCGCTATCTCGTCGTGCCGATGCGTCCCGACGGCACCGAGGGCTGGAGCGAGGAGCGGCTGGCCGATCTGGTGAGCCGCGACGCGATGATCGGCACCGCTTTAGCGAGCCAGCCGGCATGAACGGGCCGCAGGACCTCGGCGGACAGATGGGCTTCGGTCCGGTCGCGCCGGAAATTGACGAGCCGTATTTCCATGCCGCCTGGGAAAGGCGGGCGCTGGGCGTGACCTTATGCGCAGGCGCGATGGGCGCGTGGAACATCGACGAGAGCCGGCATGCGCGGGAATCGCTGCATCCCGCCGATTACTATGCCTCCAGCTACTACGAGATCTGGATCAAGGCGCTGGAAGTGCTGCTCAAGCGCCATGGTTTTGTCAGCGAGCGCGATCTCAAGGCAGGCACCGCAGTCGATCCGGCGGCGGCGCCGAAACGGGTGCTGAAGGCCGAAAACGTGCCCGCGGTGCTGGCCGACGGCGGTCCTTGCGACCGCCCGGTGGTGCAATCGGCACGGTTCAAGGCCGGCGATCCCGTACGGACCAAGAACTTCAACCCGACCGGCCACACGCGGCTGCCGCGCTATGCACGCGGCAAGCATGGAACGATCGAGGCGGTGCGCGACGGCTTTGTGTTTCCAGACAGCAACGCGCATGGCGAGGGCGAAAACCCGCAATGGGTCTACACGGTGGTTTTCGAAGGGTCGGAAATCTGGGGCGAGGGCGCCGACCCGACGCTGAGCGTGTTGATCGATGCCTGGGAGAGTTATCTTGAGCCGGCGTGAGGCAAACGGACCCGCCGCCGATTTGCTGCTTGGCGTCGATGCCCCGGTCTTTGCCGAGCCATGGCAGGCCGAAGCATTCGCCATGACGGTTGCGCTGCATGACGAGGGCCAGTTTTCGTGGGGCGAATGGGCGCAGGCACTGTCGGCGCAGGTGAAGAAGCCAGGTGCCGCGGTTGACGGCAATGACTATTACGAACATTGGCTGGCGGCGCTGGAAAGCTTGCTTGTTTCGAAAGGGCTGACCGCCAAGGCGGATGTCGATGCCATGGCTGAAGCCTGGGAGCGCGCCGCGCACGCCACTCCGCATGGCAAGCCGATCCTGCTGGAGAACGACCCCAGGCCGACCAGACAGGTCGTGGCGGCAGCCCGACCATAACCGCGGCGTTGCCACGTCTGTTCTCTTTACGTTCTTGTTTGCGCCTGATAGCCTGACCCGTCCGTGGCGCTGAAGCGCCCCGACACGTCGATGGTGGTGGCGGCTATCTTGTCTTTCCCTTGCGAATCCGGTCTCTCGCGCTGATGGAATTCTCTCCCCAACAGGACGAGGCGCTGCAAGCGGTTGCCCGCTGGCTGAAGACCGGAAAGCCGCAGCTGTTCCGGCTGTTCGGCTATGCCGGCACCGGCAAGACGACGCTGGCGCGCTATTTCGCCGAGCATGTCGACGGCCAGGTCCAGTTCGCCGCCTTCACCGGCAAGGCCGCACAGGTGTTGCGCTCCAAGGGCGCGATCAACGCCCGCACCATCCATTCGCTGATCTATCGGCCGAAGGGCGAGGAATCGGTATCGGATGAGGTCACCGGCAAGACCTCGATGTCGCCGACCTTTTCGCTCAACCGGCAAAGCCCGATCTCGCGGGCGAAACTGGTCGTCATCGACGAATGTTCGATGGTCGACGAACAGCTTGGCCGCGACCTGATGAGTTTCGGCACGCCGATCCTGGTGCTCGGCGACCCTGGCCAGCTGCCGCCGATTTCGGGCGGCGGCTTCTTCACCGACCACGAGCCGGATTTCCTGCTCACCGAAATCCACCGGCAGGCGCGCGACAACCCGATCCTGCGGCTGGCGCTCGATGTGCGCGAGGGCCGCGAATTCATGCGCGGCGACTATGGCACGGCCCAGGTGATCGGCAAGGAAGACGTCACCCAGGAGCTGGTGCTGAAGGCCGACCAGGTGCTGGTCGGCACCAACCGCACGCGGCGACGCTACAATCAGCGGCTGCGCGAACTCAAAGGCTTCAATGCCGACTATCCGCAGGCCGGCGACAAGCTCGTCTGCCTGCGCAACGATCCGGCCAAGGGCCTGCTCAACGGTTCGCTGTGGAAGGTGATGACCTCGTCGCGCGAGACAGTGAAGCCCGGCATCAACCTTCTGGTGTCGCCGGAAGAGGACGATCCGGATCGCGGCGTCGCCAAGATCAAGCTGCTCAAGGCAGCCTTCGAGGATCCGGATGCCGACATCCCCTGGCAGCAGAAGAAGCGCTTCGACGATTTCGACTATGGTTACGCGCTGACCGTGCACAAGGCGCAGGGCTCGCAATGGAACGAGATCGTGCTGTTCGATGAAAGCTGGGCCTTCAAGGAAACCCGCCAGCGCTGGCTCTACACCGCGATCACGCGCGCGGCCGAGCGGCTGACGATCGTCAGGTAGCAGGCATTCGCCGAGACCCTGCGGGGCTGTCGTGTTTCAGCCGCGACCCTGTTGATCTTCGGTCGGCCGGGCTCCAAGCCATTGCCAGGCCGAGGCTTCGTCCTCGGTCTCGAAATGCTTGAATTCGATTGACGGCGCATCCCGCATGACATGTCGCGCGTCGGCGGTCCAGTCCGGCTCGCCGATCGTCGCGCAACGGCCGACATGTTGCATTGCATGGGCGGTGCCTTGCGTCAGGGTCTCTTCGGCAATATTGGCCCAGTCGACGCCATCGTGATCGACAAGGCGCACCAGCACGTCGATATGTGGGTGAAGGGCATAGGCTGCCTCCATCAACCCGAAAAGGTTTTCGCCATCGGCCCCCGAGACGTGGCCGACGACATCGATGGCGAGAAGATCGTCACGGCTGGTCTCGAGACGACGGATAGCCGGTACGGCATCGAGAAAATTCATGGCGCTTCCTTTCGCGGACTCACTTCATCACGCTTGGAACACTCGAAACCCCCTGTCTGTTCCCGCCAAAGGCATTATAGGTGGCGCGTCGAATGATCTCCGAGGCCGCTTCCATGCCCGCAAAACTCTCCGTCAATCTCAATGCCGTCGCCATGCTGCGCAACAGGCGTGACCTGCCGTGGCCGAGCGTGACGGGCCTCGGCCGCATCGCGCTCGCAGCCGGGGCGCATGGGCTGACGGTGCATCCGCGCCCCGACGAGCGGCACACGAGACACTCGGATCTGCCTGAGATACGGTCCCTGATCGACGACGAATTTCCGCGCGCGGAATTCAACATCGAGGGCTATCCGACCGAGGATTTCCTGGTGCTTGTGGAAAAGCATCAGCCCGAACAGGTGACGCTGGTGCCGGACGATCCGGCGCAGGCGACGTCGGACCATGGCTGGAACTTTGCCGCCGAGGCCGCGTTCCTTATTCCGATCGTCAGACGCCTGAAGAAGAGCGGCTTTCGTGTGTCGCTGTTTTCTGACCCGGACCCTGCGGGCGTGACGGCAGCGCGGGACACCGGCGCCGACCGCATAGAGCTTTATACAGGTCCGTATGGTAGTTATCATTCCGATCCCGCCGGAGCGGCCAAGGAATTGGAAAGACTGGGAAAAACCGCTGATGCCGCGCTTGCCGCCGGTCTTCAGGTCAATGCCGGGCACGATCTGGTGGTCAGGAACCTTCCGGCACTGGCAAAGCGCATTCCGGCATTAGCCGAAGTGTCGATCGGACATGGATTGACAGCCGACGCGTTGGAGTATGGCATGGCCGGCACGGTGGGGCGGTTCCTGAAGGCCTGCGGGTGGTAGGGTAGAGCCGCGCATTGAAAGTATGGCAGCCATCGCGTGCAATTGATATCGTATCGCAGCATGCATAGAGCGCCGCGCGCTTGTCGGAGAGTGGTCGATGGCCCTTGCCAGTAGCGGTAGCGAGGCTGGAACCGTCGAACAATCGAGCCATTCCGAGGTCGAAAAGCACAGCACCAAGGTTCTGATGCTAGGCGCACTCGGTGTCGTCTATGGCGATATCGGCACCAGCCCCATCTACGCCTTCCGAGAGGCGCTCCATGCTTCTCCCGGCACCGATACGCGCAGCGATGTGCTGGGCGTTCTGTCGCTGATCGTCTGGGCGCTGACGATCATCGTCACCATAAAGTATGTCGCCTTCGTGCTTCGTGCAGACAACAAGGGCGAGGGCGGTACGCTATCCCTGATGGCGCTTGCACGAAGCGCCTATCCGAAAGGCGCCCGACTAATTCTCGGGATCGGGCTTTGCGGTGCGGCGCTGTTCTTTGGCGACGCTATCATCACACCGGCCATCTCCGTGCTGTCGGCGGTCGAAGGCCTGGAGGTGGTGACCCCGACACTGGATGCCTATGTCGTGCCCATCACGTTGGTCATCCTGGCCCTTCTGTTTTCGGTGCAACGCTTCGGCACCGGAAAGGTCGCGGCGGTGTTCGGGCCGGTGACAGCGCTTTGGTTCCTGGCCATCGGCATTGCAGGGCTCTATCACCTGACGGACGATCCATCGGTCCTGATGGCGATCAATCCTTACTACGCCGTCTATTATCTCGCCGGTACTCCGACCGCCGCCTTTGTCACCGTCGGTGCCGTGTTCCTGGCCGTGACCGGGGCCGAGGCGCTCTATGTCGATCTCGGCCATTTCGGGCGCAAGCCGATCGTGATGGCCTGGTTTTCCGTGGTTTTCCCGTGTCTGCTGCTCAACTATTTCGGGCAAGGCGCCTTTGTCCTGGCCAATGGTGGCAGGCCGACCAATCCATTCTTTCAGATGCTGCCTGACTGGGCACTGATGCCGATGGTGGGCATGGCAACGGCCGCGACCGTTATCGCCAGCCAGGCGGTCATCTCAGGCGCTTTTTCACTGACCCGTCAGGCCGTGCAGCTCAACCTTCTGCCGCGCATCGAGGTGCAGCATACCTCTGAAATGCAGCTCGGGCAGATTTACATGCCCCGCGTCAACCTGCTCATCGCGATCGGGGTGATGCTGCTGGTGGTTGGTTTCGGCAGCTCGAGTGCGCTGGCCTCCGCTTACGGAATTTCGGTGACCGGCGAAATGCTGATGACGACCATTCTGCTGTTCGTGGTGATGCGCAAGCTGTGGAAATGGAAGCTGGCGCTTGCCTTGGCTCTGGCCCTGCTGTTCGGCATTATCGACAGCGGTTTCTTCTTGGCAAACGTCGTCAAGATATTCGAAGGCGGATGGGTATCAATTACTGTCGCCTGCATGATGGGGCTGATCATGTCGACATGGATTCGCGGCACCCGCTATCTGTTCGACAAGACCCGGCGCAACGAGATTCCGCTCGATTTCCTCGCCGGCAATCTGCTGAAGAAGAAGCCGCAGCTGGTGTCCGGCACCGCCGTGTTCCTGACCAGCGATCCCTTGAGCGCGCCAACGGCACTGATGCACAGTCTGAAGCACTACAAGGTGCTGCATGAGCAGAACGTCATCCTTTCGGTGGTGACCGCGCCGCAGCCGGTGGTGCCCGACAGCGAGCGGGTCAAGATGGAGACGGTCAACGAGCTGTTCATGCGGGTGACGCTGACCTTCGGCTACATGGAGCAGCCCAACATCCCGCGCGCGCTGGCGATCTGCCGCAAGCAGGGTTGGAAGTTCGACATCATGACGACCTCGTTCTTCCTGTCGCGACGTTCGCTCAAGGCCTCGCCCAATTCCGGTATGCCGGTGTGGCAGGATCGGTTGTTCATCGGCCTGGCGCGCACGGCGGCCGACGCGACCGAATATTTCCAGATCCCGACCGGCCGTGTGGTAGAGATTGGTACGCAGGTAGCGATCTGACGGACGCATATGCTGCCGGTCCTGCTGGTGGGACCATGCCTGCAGATCGAGCCCGCGAATCTCGCGTGGACCGATGATCTTCCGAGCAGCCGAGCGTTGCCGGCATGGGAGCCATCACGCGACGGCACTTGATATTGCATCGCAGCAAGCGTAGATGACCGCGCACTTATTGGAGTGTCGTCCATGGCCCTTGCCAATGCTGGTAGTGAGGCAGAACCCGTCGAACAATCGAGCCATCCTGAAATCGAACAGCACAGCACCAAGGTGTTGATGCTGGGCGCGCTTGGCGTCGTCTATGGGGATATCGGCACCAGCCCGATCTATGCGTTCCGCGAGGCGCTGGTGGCATCGTCCCGCGGTAGCGTGGCGGATCGCGGCGATATTCTTGGCGTTCTGTCGCTGATCATCTGGTCGCTGACGATCATCGTCACCATCAAATACATTATGTTTGTGTTGCGCGCCGACAACCGCGGCGAGGGCGGCGTGCTGTCGCTGATGGCGCTGGCGCGCGGCAGTTTCCCCAAGCGTTCGGCGCTGATACTTGGCATCGGCATCGTCGGGGCATCGCTTTTCTTCGGTGACGCCGTCATCACGCCGGCAATCTCGGTGCTGTCGGCCGTCGAGGGCATGAATGTCGTCACGCCTGCCTTCCAGCCTTATGTGGTGCCGCTAACTCTGGTCATTCTTGCCWTGGTGTTCGCCGTACAGCGCTTTGGCACGGGCGGGGTGGGATTGGTGTTCGGCCCAGTGACCGCAGTATGGTTCCTGGCCATTGGCCTTTCCGGTCTCAACCACATCATCGCCGATCCGGAAATCCTGTGGGCCGTGAGCCCACACTACATCGTTGCCTTTCTGATCAATTCGCCCGACGTCGCCTTCGTTACCATCGGCGCCATCTTCCTCGCCGTCACCGGCGCCGAAGCGCTCTATGCCGATCTGGGCCATTTCGGCCGCAAGCCGATCGTGCTCGCCTGGCTGGCGATCGTGTTTCCCTGCCTGCTGCTCAATTATGCCGGGCAAGGCGCCTTCGTGCTGGCAAAGAACGGCGTGGTCGGCCATCCGTTCTTCGAGATGAATGAGGGCTGGACGCTGATCCCGATGGTCGTGCTGGCGACTGCTGCGACCGTGATCGCCAGCCAGGCGGTGATTTCCGGCGCCTTCTCGCTGACCAGGCAGGCTGTGCAGCTCAACATGCTGCCGCGTCTGGAAATCCTGCACACATCTGAAAAACAGTCCGGCCAGATCTATATGCCGCGCGTCAATCTCCTGCTGGCGCTGGTGGTGATGATGCTGGTCGTCGGCTTCGGCGAGTCCAGCAAGCTGGCGTCGGCCTATGGTATTTCGGTGACTGGCAACATGCTGGTGACAACGGTGCTGCTCTATGTCGTCATGACGCGTATCTGGAAATGGCAGCTGTGGCTGGCCGTCTCGCTGACGGCGCTGTTTGCCTTTATCGACATCGGCTTCTTTGCCTCCAACATCGTCAAGGTGTTCGAGGGCGGCTGGGCATCGCTGGCTGTGGCCTTCACCATCGTGCTGGGCATGTGGACCTGGGTGCGCGGCAGCCGCTATCTGTTCGACAAGACCCGGCGCAACGAGATCCCGCTCGATTTCCTCGCCGGCAATCTCTTGAAGAAGAAGCCGCAGCTGGTGTCCGGCACCGCCGTGTTCCTGACCAGCGATCCCTTGAGCGCGCCAACGGCGCTGATGCACAGCCTGAAACACTACAAGGTGCTGCATGAGCAGAACGTCATCCTTTCGGTGGTGACCGCGCCGCAGCCGGTGGTGCCCGACAGCGAGCGGGTGAAGATGGAGACGGTCAACGAGCTGTTCATGCGGGTGACGCTGACCTTCGGCTACATGGAGCAGCCCAACATCCCTCGCGCGCTGGCGATCTGCCGCAAGCAGGGCTGGAAGTTCGACATCATGACGACCTCGTTCTTCCTGTCGCGACGTTCGCTCAAGGCCTCGCCCAATTCCGGCATGCCGGTTTGGCAGGACCGGTTGTTCATTGGCCTGGCGCGTACGGCGGCCGACGCGACCGAATATTTCCAGATCCCGACCGGCCGTGTGGTAGAGATCGGTACGCAGGTGGCGATCTGACGGGCCCTTGCCGATGAACGGTTGAGGAGGCGGGAATGAGCGGCGAATTGGTGCTTGTTACCGGTGGCTCCGGCTTCCTCGGCGCGCATTGTATTCTCGAACTGCTGAACGCCGGCTACCGTGTTCGCACGACCGTGCGCTCGGCCAAACGCGAAGCCGATGTTTTGGCCATGCTCAAGGCAGGCGGCACCGAGCCTGGGGCGGCGCTCTCGTTTGCCGTCGCCGATCTGATGGCCGATGCCGGCTGGCCGGATGCGGTGGCCGGTTGCGACTATGTGCTTCATGTCGCCTCGCCATTTCCGCCCGGCGTGCCGAAACATGAAGACGACCTCATCATCCCGGCCCGTGAGGGTGCGCTCAGGGTGTTGCGCGCGGCGCGGGATGCGAACGTGAAGCGCGTCGTGCTGACCTCGTCCTTCGCGGCAATCGGTTATGGCAAGCTGCCGCCCGGCGGGCAGCCGTTCACCGAGGAGAGCTGGACCGATCCGACGGCCAAGGTTAGCGCCTATGTGAAATCGAAGACGCTCGCCGAACGCGCCGCCTGGGATTTCATTGCCGCGGAGCGTGGCAAACTGGAACTCGCGGTCGTCAATCCGGTCGGTATCTTCGGGCCGGTGCTCGGCCCGGACCATTCGACCTCCACCGAATTTGTCCAGCGTATGTTGAACGGTGCCATGCCGGGGCTGCCGCGCCTGTCCTTCGGCGTTGTCGACGTGCGCGACGTGGCGGACCTGCATGTGCGTGCCATGACCAATCCTGCCGCCAGGGGCAAACGATTCCTGGCGGTTGCCGGCGATTTCATGACCGTGCGGGAGATCGCGCAGACTTTGAAAACCCGGCTTGGCGATGCCGGGGCGCGCGTCTCGACGCGGGAACTACCCGATTGGCTGGTGCGCATCGTGGGCCTGTTCAACCCGGAAGTCGCACAGTTGGTGCCGGAATTGGGCAAGGTCAAGAATGCAACCAAAGCGAGGGCCGTGCGCCTGCTAAGCTGGGCGCCGCGATCACGCGAGGACGCGCTGGTTGCCACCGGCGAAAGCCTCATCCGGCTCGGTCTGCTCAAAAAGGCGAAGTAGCGCCGGAAGCCGGGGTTCGGCTTCCGGGACCACTCACCTGACCGTCAGCCTGCCAAGGCAGCCTTGTTGGTCTCGAGGAACTGCTTCAGCGACACCGACTTGCGGCCGGAGAGCTTTTCCACGGCGTCCGTCACCATGCCAAGACCGCCGCCCCGCGTGGTGGCGTCGAAGGACACCAGAAGCTTGGCGAAGGGCTCAGGCAGGCCGGCTGCCTTCATGCCCTCGGTCAGGGCGTCGTCGGAAAGCTGCACGACCTGGATGGGCTTGCCGGTGACTTCGGTGACAAGGGCCGCGACCTCGGCGGTCGTAAAGGCCTGGGGTCCGGTCAGCGTGTAGGTCGCGCTCTCGTTGATGCCGGAGGCGAGCCCCGCGGCGATCGCCGCCGCGAGATCGTCGCGCGCGCCATAGGAAATGCGGCCATCGCCCGCCGACGTGTACCATTGGCCCGACGCCAGGATTTGCGGCGTTGCCATGAACAGGTTCTCGTCATACCAGCCATTGCGGAAGATCGTATAGGCAATGCCGCTCGCCTTGATCGCTTGTTCGGTGTCGTAGTGGTCGGGCGCGAAATGGACCGGTGAACCCGGCTCGGGGTTAGGCATCGAGGTGTAGAGCAGGTGGGCGACGCCGGCCTTGCTGGCCGCGGTCACGGCCGCGAGCTGCTGCTCACGGCGCTTTCCCTGCACCTCAAGTTCGTTGGTCGAGATGATGAGCGCCCGGCCGGCGCCCGCGAAGGCCTTGGCAAGTGATGCCGGATCGTTGAAGTCGGCGGCCCTGACGACAACGCCGCGCGCCGCCAGGTCGGCAAGGTTGGCCGGCGTGCGCGTGGTGGCGATGATCTGCGCCGCCGGGACGTTGAATGTGTCCAGCAGGTGGTTGATGACGCTGCGGCCGAGTTGGCCTGAAGCGCCGGTGACGAGGAGGGTTTTGCTCATTGGATATCCTGGCATGGGTCGGAGAGGAGTGGGGCAAAAGGTGGTCTCAAAAAGAGACCAGCACTAAAATAGGAATTGACCCGTGGCCGTAAAGAAGGCAGTTTTTCGGGAGGTAGGCACAATCAGGGAACCAGCCGTGGACAGCACCATCGTCAATCTCAGATCCAAGCTCGAGATCTACAAATCCTTGAGCGATGGCGGCAACATCGCCGATTGCCCGGTCCGCGATGTGATCCAGGGGCTGAACGGCAAATGGAGCTCGCTGTTGATGGCGGCACTGGCCGAGCAGCCCTATCGCTTCGGCGAGCTGCGGCGGCTGGTGCCCGACATTTCACAGCGCATGCTCACCCAGACGCTCTACGACCTGCAGCGCGACGGCTATGTGCATCGCGAAGTGTTCCCGACCAAACCGCCAAGCGTTGAATACAGCCTTACCGACCTTGGACGCTCGATGTTCGGCGCCTTGCACCAGCTGATCCTGTGGGCTGAGCTCAACCACGACGCGGTGCGCAACGCGCGCGCCGGTTTTGATGCGGCCCAAGGGTGAGCCGGCCAGCGAAGCGGACAAAGCCAAGGGCTGCGGCTTGATTTAGTCCGCCCGCTGAAGGACTGTCCGGCGAGTTCGGCTTTGGGGGCATTGGCATTTCCTACGATATCGCGATTGCCGGGGCCGGCCCGGCGGGGCTCGCCATGGCGCTCTATCTCAAGCGCGCCGGGCACAAGGTCACCATGTTCGAGCGCTTCGAGGAGCCGAAGCCGGTCGGTTCCGGGCTGATCCTGCAGCCGACCGGGCTGACGGTGTTGGCTGATCTCGGCCTGCTCGACGACATACTGGCGCTTGGCAGCCGTATCGACCGACTGCATGGCGCCGATGCCGCCACCGGCCGCACTGTTCTCGACGTCCGCTATGATGCCCAGCGCGGCCACCGCTTCGGGCTGGCGGTGCATCGGGCGGCTCTGTTCGGCGTGCTCTTTCGTGCTGTGCAGCGCGAAGCGATCGCCATCGAGACAGGTGTCGAGATCGAGACTCTGGAGACCGGCGAACGGGCAACGCTGGTCTGTGGCAACGGCCGCAGGGAAGGGCCGTTCGACTTCGTCGTCGACGCCAGCGGCTCACGCTCGAAGCTGCGGCAGTGCACGGGCAATGCAGGCGCGCCACGGCCGCTCACCTACGGCGCGTTCTGGGCCTCGCTGCGCTGGCGCGATGAAGGTTTCGACGAGCACGCGCTATTGCAGCGCTACGACAAGGCCAGCGTGATGATCGGGGTGCTGCCGATCGGCCGGCCGCAGCCGGGCGCTGAAAAGATGGCGGCCTTCTTCTGGAGCCTGAAGCCGGCGGACGCCGATGAGGTGCGCAACCGGGGCCTCGACGCCTGGAAGGAGAGGGTGGTTCGGCTGTGGCCCGAGAGCGAGGCATACACCAGCCAGATCGAGGATTTCGACCAACTTTCGCTGGCGCGCTACGGCCACCACACGATGAAGCGGCCGGCCGGGCGGCGGCTGGCCGTCATCGGCGACGCCGCGCATTCGACCAGTCCGCAGCTGGGGCAAGGGGCGAACATGGCGCTGCTCGATGCGGCCGCGCTCAGCCATGCGCTGGCGCGGACGCCAGACGTCGAGGCGGCACTTGAAGCCTATGCGAAGGCACGGCGGTGGCACGTGCGTGTCTTCCAGGCGCTGTCGCTGGCGTTCACGCCCTTCTACCAGTCGGACTCCATGGCGCTGCCCTTCATCCGCGACAGGCTGGTGGCGACGGTGGCAAGAGTCCCGCCGGCGCCACAGTTCCTTGCCTCGATGGTGGCCGGCACGGTGGTTGATCCGTTCAGGTGTATCGGGCTCAAGGAAGCGCGATGGCCAGATCGTTCCGCTGAATAATCGTCGTGAGTTGCGACTTCTTCGCCCGCAGAAAGGTATGCAGGCGCTGCGGGTAGTCCGGCGCGACGGCCTGCCTGATCGACGGACGCTCCCTCAACGCCTGACGCCAGGCCCGGACGAACGGCTTGCCGTCCAGAATGCCGAAATCGCCGATCCGGTCGAACACGTCGAGATATCTGAAAACAGGGCCGTGGACGGCGTCGACAAGCGAGAAGTGCTCGCCGGCGAACCATGGTCCGTTCCGTTCGGTGTCCGCCAGTTCGGCTTCGAGACGATCGAACATCGCCGACAGCGCGCTGGTTTCGGCGAGGAAGCCGGCCTCCGTCGTGGCCGAATAGAACCGGCCGATGGCGTTGAGGATTGCCGAGCCGAACTCGATCCAGGCACGATGCCGGGCGCGGGCATAGGGGTCGGCGGGGTGGAGTGGATTGGCTTGTGTCTCTTCGAGGAATTCGAGAATGACAGCGGATTCGAAGATCACCGTTTCCTCGCCATTTCGCTGCACGCGCAGCAGCGGCACCTTGCCGAGCGGCGAGATCGCTCTGAACCAGGCCGGCTTGTTGGCGAGGTCGATATCGACGCGCTCGAACGGCACGCCCTTTTCGGCCAGTGAAATTGCCGCGCGCTGCACATAGGGGCAGAGAGGATGGCTGACGAGAATGAGCTTGTCGGTCATCTCACTCTCCCCAGACATAGTTCAACGCGCCGTCCTCGACGCGCGTCGACAAGAACATCAGGCGGGAATCCTTTGGCGCCGGACCGTCGACGCGGTCGCCGCTGGCCATGTCGAACGAGGCGCCATGCCATTGGCAGACCAACCTGCCGTCCTTGCAGTCGAGCGGGCCACCAAAGTGCAGACAGACATTGGCGGCGGCGCGGATGCGCTCGCCGCTGCGGTAGACATGGACCTCGCGGCCGAAGAACGGGGCGATCAGGCTGCCCGTCTGCGGAATGTCGGCGACCTTGCAGATTTCGTGTTTCATGACGCGTTCTCAAAGTTGATGCAATTGCATCTATATAGATGCATCTGCATTGACCGTCAAGCTTGATGCAATTGCATCTATCGCCTATGGTGGGCCATGACTGAGAAAGCCATGCCTTCGCCCGAGGCCATCACGGCCTGGGCCCGCCTGATGCGCGTTTCGCGCCAGCTCGTGGAAAGTGCTGAAGACGCGCTGAAGGAAAGCGGCCTGCCACCACTTGCCTGGTACGACGTGCTGCACGAACTCGCCGAGGCGGGTGAGGGCGGCTTGCGGCCGTTTCAGGTGATCGAGCGCACTTTGTTTGCGCAATACAACGTCTCGCGGCTGCTGGCCCGGCTCGAGGCAGACGGGGTGGTCGAGAAACTGCCGGTGGCCGATGACGGCCGCGGCCAGACCATCCGTATCACGGCCAGGGGCCGCGAGATGCGTCGCCAGATGTGGGCTGTCTATGGGCGATCGATTACCGAACTGGTCGGTGCCAAACTCTCCGCTGATGAGCTGAACATGGTGTCGGCACTCCTGGGTCGATTGCGCTATCCTCCCCTTGCGGACTGATGATCTGGCGCCGGTCAGGCCGAATGACTGCCCCAGAGAAAGGCCAATGTCGCCAGCACGCCAAGGGCCACGCGAACCCGGTGCAGATCGCCCCACTTGACGATCAGGGACCGGGCTTGCGGATTGCCGGCGCCTGCGTCCATCGCCTCCAGCACCCTGTTGGTCGGCATCATGGCGATCAGCGTCCACGGCCAGGGCAGGATGATCAGCACCGCGCCGACCAGAAAGGCGAAACCGCCAGTCTGCCACCAGGCAATGAGACCCAGAACGCAAGCAACAATGGCAATCGACGCCTGCATGGCGGCGCCACGCTTGTAGGAAGGTTGCCATTCCTGCAACAGCGCCTTGTCGTCGATACGAAGCCGCGCCGGTTGCTCGGCGACACTGACGTAGATCGCGGCGCCAGAGAATACGGCGGCAACCGTCAAGGCCAACAATCCGATCAGCATCTTCTTCCCCGCGCAAGCCGTCCGGCGCCGACGCCATACAGGTAGAAATAGGGCTTGCAAGGCTGGGAACAATACGCCATAGAAGAGGCGAACCGTAACGTACGGTACGGCTCGCCGAAAATGACCGGCCGGCCTTACCTGCCGAGAGAATAGCGTGTTGGACATCGTGCCCGAGATCGACACCAGCGAAGCGCTGACGGAGCGGCAGAAAGCCGTGCTCGACGCAGCGCTGCGGCTGCTCGTCGAGGAGGGCGATCAGCTGACCATGACCGCCGTGGCGCGTCGGGCAAGCTGCTCCAAGGAAACGCTCTACAAATGGTTCGGCGACCGTGACGGGCTGCTGACGGCGACGGTGCAGTGGCAGGCGTCCAAGGTGCGGGTGGCGCAAGTCGATGGCAAGGGGCTCGATCTTGTGTCGCTGACCGCAAGCCTCGAACGCTTCGCTTCCGACTGGCTGAAGGTTATTTCGAGCGACACCTCGATCGCGCTCAACCGCGTAGCGGTCAGTCATGCTGGTTCCGGCAAGGATAACCTTGGCGCCGTGGTGCTGGAGAATGGCCGCTTCGCTTTGGCCAAGCGGCTGAAGCCGCTGCTTGAGGCCGGACGACAGGCTGGACTGCTCGACTTTGCGGATGCCGAGACGGCGTTCCGAACCTTTTTCGGGCTGGTCGCCCGCGACGTGCAGATACGTCTGCTGCTCGGCGACCGGCTGGAATTGACTGAGGCGGCGATCGGCGGCGATGCCGCGCGGGCGACGCAGCAGTTTCTCGCTCTTTTCAAGAGCAACAACCGGCCGCAAGGCCTCTGATTCATAACCGGGAAGGAAGACAAAATGCGTGTCTATTACGATCGCGATGCCGATCTCAATCTGATCAAGGGCAAGAAGGTTGCTATCATCGGCTATGGCAGCCAGGGCAGGGCGCACGCGCTCAACCTCAAGGATTCGGGCGCCAAGGATATCGCCATCGGCCTCAAGGCCGGCTCGGCGACCGCCAAGAAGGTCGAGGCCGACGGTCTCAAGGTGATGAGCGTGGCGGACGCGGCCAAATGGGCCGACCTGATGATGATGGCGACGCCTGACGAGCTGCAGGCCGACATCTATCGCAACGAGATCGCGCCGAACATTCGTGACGGCGCTGCAATCGCCTTCGCGCACGGCCTCAATGTGCATTTCGGCCTGATCGAGCCGAAGGCCTCGGTCGACGTCGTCATGATTGCGCCGAAGGGCCCTGGCCACACGGTGCGCGGCGAATACCAGAAGGGCGGCGGCGTGCCGTGCCTGGTCGCCGTCAACCAGGACGCCTCGGGCAATGCGCTTGACTTGGCGCTGTCCTATGCCTGCGGCGTCGGCGGCGGCCGTTCGGGCATCATCGAGACCAATTTCCGCGAGGAGTGCGAGACCGACTTGTTCGGCGAGCAGGTCGTGCTGTGCGGCGGCCTGGTCGAGTTGATCCGCGCCGGCTTCGAGACGCTGGTGGAAGCCGGTTATGCGCCGGAAATGGCCTATTTCGAGTGCCTGCACGAGGTCAAGTTGATCGTCGACCTGATCTATGAAGGCGGCATCGCCAACATGAACTATTCGATCTCGAACACCGCCGAATGGGGCGAATATGTCTCCGGCCCGCGCATCATCACCGCCGAGACCAAGGCCGAGATGAAGCGCGTCCTGAAGGACATCCAGACCGGCAAGTTCACCTCGGAATGGATGCAGGAATATCGCGCCGGCATGTCGCGCTTCAAGGGCATTCGCCGCAACAATGACAGCCACCAGATCGAGGAAGTCGGCGCCAAGCTGCGCGCGATGATGCCGTGGATTTCCAAGAACAAGCTGGTCGACAAGGCCAAGAACTAAGTTAAATCCACGTTCTTGCCTTTGCGTGTCCTCGGGCTTCGCCCTGCGGGCACGCGGGGATTTCCAAGAACAAGCTGGTCGACAAGGCCAAGAACTGAACCTTGCGCTCGAAGTCCTTGGGTTCGAAGAGCTGAAAATGAAAAACGGCGCCACATGGCGCCGTTTGTCATGTCAGGGCTCCGCTACAGACTAGCTCGTCAATAGGGCGAGTAGCACTGCTGACGCGGGCCGCCATAGGGCTGGAACGTGTTGTCCCAGGCGCGATACGACCGGTAGCGGTTATAGCACCATTGGACATGGGCGCTCGAAACCCGCGTGCGGTAGTAGCGGCGCGGTGGCGCGTCGTAGTAATTGTAGTTGTTGTACATGCTGCCGATGCCGAGCCCAAGGCCAAGGCCTAGAAGGGCAGCCGCGCCGTCATCGTAGTAGCCGCCGCCGTGATAATGATGGCGACCATGGCGCCAACGCCAATTGTCTCCATTGTTCCAGTTTCCGCCGCCGCCATTCCAGTGTCCGTGGCCACCGTTCCAGTGTCCGTTTCCGCCATTCCAATTGCCCGACCGGCGCCATCTCCAATTGCCGCCATTGTTGCCGCCCGCCCAGCCTTCGCGAACCACCATCGGCGCCGCAGTGCTGGCGGGGATCGACACGTCGGGCTGCATCATCGGCCCTGCGGCGGACGGCGCCGTGACGCCGGACAGGATACCGAGGGCTATCAGCCCGGATTTGACCGTGGAAGAAAAGAGCGAGTTCATTGCACTCTCCAAGAGACACAGGCCCCACGCCTATTTTAGGGGGCCTATTGTGGATGTTTGCATCTGAACGGCGGATGAACGGAAAGGTTCCGTCAACCATGGCGCGAGTGGCGTCAGGACCGATCGATCTCCGCTGGCGGTCCTGCGACCTTGTTTTCCGCCGCGCTTGCGGGCAAAGGTCATGACATGTCGCTGCGCCTCGCCACCTTCAATGTCGAGAACCTGATGAACAGGTTCGATTTTTCCGGCTATCGCAACCAGCTCAACGAGGATCGCACGCTGGCGCTGTTCGATATCCAGAGCGAGGCGGAATACAAGATGCTGGAGCAGGCGCGCGCCATCGCCCAGTCCGACGATACGCGCCAGCTGACGGCGCTGGCGATCGCGGCCACCCGCGCCGACATCATCTGCATGCAGGAGGTCGACAATATCGAGGCACTGAAGGCCTTCGAATATGGCTATCTGTTCAAGATGGTGGGGCAGGGCTACCGGCAGAAATACACCACTTCGGGCAATGATTCGCGCGGCATCGACGTTGCCGTGATGATGCGCAACGAGACCGCGCAGGGCCAGTTGATCGAATTCGTGCGCATGACCAGCCATGCCTACGTCACCTACGAACAGTTCGGGCTGCACACGCCGGAACTCGAGGCACTCGGCAACCAGGCCAACGAGCGCATCTTCCGGCGCGACTGCCTGGAAGTCGACGTGACCGTGGGCGGTGTACCGCTGACGCTTTATCTGGTGCACTTCAAGTCGATGGGCTCGCCCCGCAACGGGCTAGACGGACGCGAAGCGACGATGCCGGTGCGCATCGCCGAGGCTCAAGCCGTGCGCCGGATCATCGAGGAGCGTTTTGGCAAGGACCATGCCGCCGACAAGCGATGGGCGATCTGCGGCGACATGAATGATTACCGGCAACGCGTGAAGATCGCCGGCGACGCGATCGACGGCCACCGCTTCGAGGTGGTCAACGAGAACCAGTCCTGCATCAACGTGCTGACAGCAGGCGGCTTCTGCGAAAACGTCGTCGAGCGGCGGCCGGAGATGAACCGCTGGAGTTTCTACCACACGCGCGGACCGGAAGAACGGCATCTGTGCCAGCTCGACTACATCCTGTTGTCGAAAGGGCTCGCCGCCAGCAACGCGACGGCCGTTCCAGACATCATCCGGAACGGCCAGCCCTGGCGCACGATTTTCCCGCCCGGCCAGGAGGTCGACCGGTTTCCGCGCGCCGGCTGGGACAGGCCGAAGGCATCCGATCATTGTCCCGTGGCGATCACCTTGGACATGACCTGATACGCCGATGAGTTTCGACCTGCCGCGCAATGTCATCCTGCCGGTCGATGCCGTCGACGTCCGGCTCGATCCCAGCCCGCACCCGTTCGCACTGGACAATGCGGAGGCTATCGTCGAGAACTGGCAGCGCGAGCTGGCAGCCAAGCCGGCGCTGTTCGACGGCACGGTGGTGCTGCTGTCGCAACTCACCTATCGCGACAACCGTCTTGTCGGCCGCTGCCATGCGGTCAACTACTCCACCTTCATGCTTTGGCGTAAGCGGCGTGAGAATTCGGGCGCCGAACATGCCTATGCCCATGCCGTGCTGGTGGCCGGCGACAATGCGCTGGTGGCGATCCGCATGGGCTCGCACACGGTCAATGCCGGGCGCGTCTATTTCGCCGCCGGCTCGTTCGAGCCCATCGACTTTCGCGACGGCCAGGTCGACGTCGATTTCAACATGATCCGCGAGGTGCGCGAGGAGACCGGTCTCGATCTGTCGGACGCGTCACGCGGCAAGCGCTACCACGTCCTGTCGACGGCCAGCGGTACGGTGATCTTCCGCCGCTATCGCGAGACTGCTCCGGCCGACGAAATTGCCCGGCGAATCTCAGCCTTCGTCGCCACCGAGACCGAGCCGGAAATCGATGGGCCGGTCATCATCCGCCACGCCGCCGACCTGCCGGACGGATTGGCGGCGCATATGAAGCCGCTGGTCGAGTGGCATTTTGCGGGCGTGGACTAGCGAAGCGTCTTGTCCTGCGCCGCCTTGCGATCGTTGCGGGCGGCGACGAAGAACAAGATAAAGCCAAGACCCAGCAAGCCGCCCATCGCCATTCCCATGGTCTGTCCGACCACTGTCTGGAAATCGGCGGTAACCCGATCGGGATCGGCCATGCCGAAGCGGGCGAGATACCACCAGATGCCTGCAAGGACTGCTTCGATGACGACCATCGCCAGGATCAGTCGTGCCTTCTTGCTCATGTGCTGTTCGCCCCCGACCAGAGATATCTTGCCTTAGGGCCTGGAGATCGCCGAGTCGATCGAATCTGCATCGAAATGAGGTCGATTTGGAAGCGATGGCGGCGAGCACGCAGCGCGCCGGGTACCCCTGTTGCATGTCGCCAATGCGTCTGCTAAATACTGAACCACATGGTTCACTATTTTCGCCCCCATCTTGATGCCTCGTTCGCCGCGCTCTCGGACACCACCCGACGCGGCGTTCTGGAGCAGCTCGGACGTTCCGATGCTTCGATCACGGAGCTTGCCGAGAAGTTTCACATGACCCTCACGGGCATGAAGAAGCATGTCGGCGTCTTGGAGCAGGCGGGGCTCGTCATCACCGAGAAGGTCGGGCGCGTGCGGACCTGCAAGCTCGGCCTGCGCCGACTGGAGGAAGAGGCGGCATGGATCGAGAGGTACCGCCAGCTCTGGGACGCACGCTTCGACGAATTGGACAAGGTTGTCGAGGAATTGAAACGGAAGGAGAAAGTCGATGGACAAAAAAAGCGAGAGTGAGCCCATGAACAACCGCACGACGGTCGAACGGAAGTCCGACCGAGAGCTGGTCGTTACGCGAACCGTCAACGGCCCGGCGCGCATCGTGTTCGAGGCGTGGACCAAGCCCGAACTGTTCAAGCAGTGGTGGGCGCCGAAGTCGATGGGCATGTTCCTGCGTTCCTGTGAGATGGATGTTCGTACCGGTGGCACCTACCGTCTGGTGTTCGGCCACGATGCCTCAAACTCTGACGAGTTCTTCGGCAGGTATATCGAAGTGACACCGCACTCGCGCCTCGTCTGGACCAATGACGAAGGTGGTGACGTTGGACCCGTCACCACGGTGACCTTCGAGGAAAAGGGTGGCAAGACGCTGCTGGTCCTGCACGAACTCTATCCCTCGAAGGAAGCTCTCGACGCTGCCGGGACCGGGGCGGCGGATGCGATGGGCGAGCAGTTCGAGCAACTGGACGAGCTCCTCGTCACCCTGGGCGCGAACTTGGGAGGGTCATGAGGCCCTTGATCTCGCGGTCGGTCGCATGGGAATTCACGACACGGAACAGCCCCCCGGCGAGATCGCCGTGGGGAGCTGGCCTGGGCCTACTCGTGCCGCAGCGCGTCGATCGGATCGAGCCTGGCGCCGCGCAGCGCCGGAAAGAAGCCGAACACCATGCCGATCAGCGCCGAAAAACCGACGGCGAGCAGGATGACCGCCGGGCTTGGCGCGAAGGGAATGGTCAGCGCCACCGAGGCGAGGCCGGCCAGCGCCAGGCCGATCAGGATGCCGATGATGCCGCCGAGCAGCGACAGCACCGTCGCCTCGACCAGGAACTGGATGAGGATGTGCTTTTCATGGGCGCCGATGGCGAGCCGGATGCCGATCTCGCGCGTCCGCTCGGTGACCGAGACCAGCATGATGTTCATGATGCCGATGCCGCCGACCAGCAGGCTGACGCCGGCAACCGCGCCCAGCATGCCGGTCATGGTGGTGGTGGCGCTGGCCATGGCGTCGGCGATCTGGGTCATGTCGCGGATGGCGAAATCGCTCTCGCGGTCGGGGGTGACACGCCTGATATCGCGCAAAATGTCCTCGACGCGCGGCTGCAACTCGCTGGTCGGCGTCGTGTCGTCGGCGGCGATGTAGATGTTGTCGATGTCGCGGTTGCCGGCGATGCGGCGCTGATAGGCATGCAGCGGCATCAGCACCACATTGTCCTGGTCCTGGCCGAAGCCGGTATAGCCCTTGGGCTCGAGCAGCCCGATGATCTTGCAGGAGGTGCGGTTGACGCGGATGAACTCACCTTCCGGGTCACCGGCGCCGAAGAATTGCTGGCGCACCGTCTCGCCGATCAGGCAGACGCCGGTGCCGGAGCGGGTTTCGGAATCGCTGAACGGACGGCCGGAAACCAGCTTCCAGTCGCGCGCATCGAGATATGCGCTGTCGGTGCCGGTGACGCCCGAGGTCAGGCTTTCGGTGCCGAAGATGACGCGGACCTGCTTTTGCGAGGCCGGCGAAATGGCGCGCGCGCCGGTTAGATGCGCGACCAGTGCCGCGAGGTCCTTTTCGGCCAGCGGACGGACCACCTGGTCGAGCCCGCCCGGACCGCCTGGCCCGGCCGGGCGGCCGGAGCGGACGACCAGCAGGTTGCTGCCGAGCTTGGAGATGTCGGCCTTGACCTTTTGCGTGGTGCCGGAGCCGATGGTGAGCATGGCAATGACGGCGGCAACGCCAATGACGATGCCGAGCAATGTCAGGAACGAACGCAGCACGTTGCGGCGGATCGAGCGCAAGGAGAGGCGGACAGTTTCCCAGATCATGGTTACGCCGTCTCCAGCTTCATGGAATCGGAAGCGACGTGGCCGTCGAGGAAGCGAATGGTGCGCTCGGCATAGCCGGCGACGTCGGCCTCATGCGTGACCATGGCGATGGTCAGGCCAAGTTCGGTGTTGAGCTGCGTCAGCAACTCCATGATCTCGTGCGTGCGCGCGGTGTCGAGATTGCCGGTCGGCTCGTCGGCGACGAGCAGCGTGGGCCTTGTGACGATGGCGCGCGCGATCGCCACGCGCTGCTGCTGGCCGCCGGACAGTTCGGCAGGCGTGTGGTGCTCGCGGCCGACAAGGCCGACCTGGGACAGCGCCTGCATGGCAAGATCGCGGCGCTCGTGAGCGGCAACGCCGCGATAGATCAGCGGTAGTTCGACATTTTCAGCTGCCGTGGTGCGGGCCAAGAGATTGTAGCCCTGGAAGACGAAGCCGACATAGAGGTTGCGCAGCATGGCGCGGCGGTTGCGGTCGAGCCGGCCGGCGTCGATGCCCATGAAGGAATAGGTGCCGGCCGTCGGCGTGTCTAGGCAGCCGATGATGTTCATCGCCGTCGACTTGCCGGAGCCGGATGGGCCCATGATGGCGACGAATTCGCCGCGCCGGATGGCAAGATCGACGCCGGCCAGCGCATGGACCTTGGCTTCGCCCTGGCCGTAGGTCTTCCAGACCTTGTCGAAGGTGATGAGGGCAGCACCGGCAGCCACGGCCTCAGCTCCGCTGCTGCGATGCGGTGATGACCTCAGCGCCTTCCTTCAGGCCCGAGGTGATCTCGGTCAGCTCGCCATCGGTTGAGCCGATCTTGACGTTGACCGGATGCGGCCGCCCATTCTCCAGCACATAGAGCGTGCGCGAGCCGTCGGTGGGCGTCGTCGCGGCCTGGCGCTGGCGGTTGCCGCCGGGGCGACCCATGCGGCCGGTGAACAGGTCCGTGAGGCTCCAGCCACGGGCCGCCTGCTGGGCTGGGCGATAACGGAAGGCGGTGGCGGGTACGGTGAGCACGTCCTTGGCCTGCCGTGTGACGACCGAAACGGTTGCGGTCATGCCGGGCCGCAGCAACAGCTCGTTGTTGTCGACCTCAAGCCGCGCATTGTAGGTGACGACGCCGTCGGTGGTGACCGAGGCATAGGAAATGTCGCGTATCTCGGCGTCGAACGGCCGGTCCGGGAAGGCATCGACGGTGAAACGGGCATGCTGGCCGGTCTTGACCGCGCCGATGTCGGCCTCGTCGACCGCCGCCACCAGCTCCATGTTTCTGAGATCGGCGGCGATGATGAACAGCACCGGCGCCTGCAGCGAGGAGGCGACCGTCTGGCCGGGGTCGACCGAGCGCGTCAGCACGATGCCGTCGATCGGCGCATAGATAGTGCTGTTGGCGAGGTCGGTCTGCTGTGATTTCAGATCGGCATTGGCGATGGCGAGATTGGCCTCAGCGCTGTCGAGCGCCGCCTTGGAGCGGTCGCGCGTCGCGGTCGCCGCCTCGAGCGACTGGTCGGTCGCCATGCCACGATTGGTCAGCGAGGCCGCGCGGACAAGCGCCTTCTCATTCTCGGCGAGCGTCACCGTGGCGTCCTCGACATTGGCGGCCGCACCCTTGGCGGACGCCTGCGCCCGCTCGATCTGGACCTGCAGCTTGGCGGTGTCGAGGGCGGCCAGCACATCGCCCTTCTTGACCTGCTGGTTTTCCTCGACGGACACCGAACGGATGATGCCGGACAACTGGCTGGAAATGTCTACCTGGGTGAGCGGCTGCAGCGTGCCGGTCGCCGACACCGCGACGGTGAGATCGGCCTTGGCGGCCGGCACGGTGGTGTAGTCGATCTTGGCCGGCGAGCCGGCATACCACTGATAAAGGCCAAGCCCCGCAGCAAGCACGATCAGTGTCAGCAGCGCATAGAGCCAGCCACGCCGACGCGTCTTGCGCAGACCTTGCCTGTCGAGCCCGAGCGCCGTCTCGATGGCGGAATCCGATTCCGTCTTTGGCAGGTTGACAATCTGGTCCACGTTGGACCCCTATGATGCGCAATGTCCCTATCTGTGCACAGATCAGGGTTACTGGTTCAAATATCAAATTAAATTTCGCCCATGTTGGGATTGAGGCAGGCATGCAAACCCGGAATTACTTACTTTACGACGTGTTTACGACCGAGCGACTGGCCGGCAACCCGCTGGCCGTGGTGTTGGATTGCAAAGGTCTGGACACGGCCGCGATGCAGGCCATCGCGCGCGAGTTCAACCTGTCCGAAACGGTCTTCGTGCTGCCGCCGGACAATCCCAAGCACAAAAACCGCATCCGGATCTTCACCCCCGACTATGAAATGCCGTTCGCCGGCCATCCGACAGTGGGTTCGGCGATCGCGCTGGCCGAACTGGCGGGAGATGGCGGCGCTGGCATCTTCGTGCTGGAAGAGAACATCGGTCCCGTGCGTTGCGCCGTCAGCAAGCATGATGGCGACACCTTCGCCGAATTCGATCTGGCGAAGCTGCCGGAGCCGCTGAAGCTCGAAGCCGATCCGGAGGCGATCGGCGCGGCCCTTGGGCTGGCGCCGCATGAGATCGGCTTCGAGAATCACCGCGTCTCGTTCTGGTCGGCGGGCGTGCCCTATGTGACCATCCCGGTTGCCAATCTCGAAGCGGCGGGCCGAATCCGGCTGGACAACCAGGCGTGGTCGGAACTGGCGCCGCGCAAGAGCGAGTGGGCCTTTGCCAGCCCCTATGTCTATTGCCGCGAGACGGTGAACCACGAAAGCGCGTTCCATGTCCGCATGATCGTGCCGGGCACGCCGTCCTATGAGGATCCGGCGACCGGCTCGGCGGCGGCCGCCTTCGCCGGCGCCATCATGCATTTCGACGCGCCGACCGACGGTGTTTCGCAACTGTGGATCGAGCAGGGGCTGGAGATGCACCGGCCGTCGCGCATCCGCCTCGAACTGACCGTGCAAGGCGGAAAACTGGCCTCGGCGCGTATCGGTGGCAACGCGGTCAAGGTGGCGGAAGGCAGACTGTTCGTCTAACCGTAGACGGGCTCGGTCGATTTGTCGGGAAATGATTCCGGCAGGGCTGGACAGGACCGATGGTGGCGGCTATATGCCCGCCAACGCCGGTTTTCGCCGGCCGAGTGGGTGCGTAGCTCAGTTGGTAGAGCAGCTGACTCTTAATCAGCGGGTCCACAGTTCAATCCTGTGCGCACCCACCAAATTCTTCAAAGACTTGGTGGAAAAGACCTGAAAGCGAGACGCGTTGACGCGTCTCGGGCATGCGCCGGTTATGGTGCGGTCTTCCCAAGACTGGTTGTGAACCTGGCCTTCATGGCGATTTGACCGGCGGCACCCTCAACGGGGCATCAAAGGCTGCGATTGCCGCGCCGAAAAATGCGGTTCAGAAACCTGCCGAGCCGAAATGCGATGCCGTTGTCCGAACTTTGATGGCCATCGGCATCAATGCTGGCCTTGCGGCCCGAAAAATCACTGATGAGCCACCAGAAGAAAACCAGGAAAACCGCCAGAATCGCAGTGTCGATCGGGCCGTAACTTGAATATCCATTACGCCGAAGCACAACTGCAAGCAGCACGGCGATAGTCACAGCAGCGGCAGCAGGATGAAGCTTTTTCATCCACCAGACCTATTCGAGAATCGTTACAATTGAAAGATACCGCCCTTGCTGTGATGACTGTGGCTTGTCCGATCTAAGCGGGAACTCGGCGTTTACTTCTCCGACACCCCAGCCTCGGCAAAACTTGCCATGCGGGCATGGCACTCCAGCGCCGAGCGGACGATGTTGACGGCGAGGCAGGCGCCGGAGCCTTCGCCAAGCCGCATGCCGAGATCGAGCAGCGGCGGCAGGCCGAGCGCTTCGAGCAGGCCGCGATGGCCCGATTCGGCCGAGACGTGTGCTGCGATCGTATGGGCGAGACCTGCCGGGTGCAGCCTTGCCAGTGGGGCGGCGGCGGCGGTGCAGACGAAGCCATCGAGCAGCACGGGTATGCCCAGATGGCGGGCGGCGAGCGTGGCACCGAAGATGGCGGCGAGTTCGCGCCCGCCGAGTGCAGCGGCAACCCCCAGCGGATCGGCAAGGGCGGCGGCATGGCGCTTCAGGCCGGCCTCGATGGCGACCACCTTGCGCTTGAGGCCAGCGTCGTCGACGCCGGTGCCGCGGCCTGTCCATTTTTCAGCGCCGCCCCCGAACAGCGCTGCCGAAATGGCGGCTGCCGGCGTGGTGTTGCCGATGCCCATTTCGCCGAAGCAGACCAGATCAAGGTCCTTCGTCACCGCGTCATAGCCAGCTGACACGGCTGCGAGAAACGCCTTGTCGTCCATCGCCGCCCCTTGTGTAAAATCGCCCGTGGGATGGTCGAGATCGAGCGGAATGACGTCGAGTTCGGCGCCGGCGATGCGGGCGAGCTGGTTGATGGCGGCACCGCCGCCGGCGAAATTCGCCACCATCTGCACCGTGACTTCGGAAGGATAGGCCGAGACGCCTTGTGCTGTAACGCCGTGGTTGCCAGCGAAGACAAAGACCTTCACCCGGTCGAGTTTTGGCATATCGCGGCCTTGCCAGCGTGCCAGCCACGAGGCGATGGTCTCGAGCCGGCCGAGGCTGCCTTGCGGCTTGGTCAGCGTGTCCTGGCGGCGGGCGACCGCATTTGCGGCGGCATCGCTGCCGGCGGGTAGATCGACGCAAGCGGCGCGCAGTTCATCGAGCGATTTGAAGGGCATGGGGGCAAAGTCTCCAAAAGGGAATCAGGCCAAGGGGGTATCAGGAGAGAGCTACAGAAGCGACGAGCAGCACGGCGATTTCACTCAGCTGCTGCAAAGCGCCGATCGTGTCGCCGGTCTGGCCATCGATCTGGTTGAGGCAAAGGGCGCGGAAGGCGGCAAACAGCAGGCCAAGCAAGACGAGCGCGACAATGGCGCCGCCGAGCCCGAGCAAAAGCAGCGGTACCGCGCCGAGCACGGCACCGGCGATGGCGGTTTCAAACGAAACCGTGCCGGAATCGGCCGAGAGACCATCGGATCGGGCCGGGGGCAAAAGGT
Source organism: Mesorhizobium sp. P2_E6 (assembly GCF_056403835.1). Classification (NCBI taxonomy): domain Bacteria; kingdom Pseudomonadati; phylum Pseudomonadota; class Alphaproteobacteria; order Hyphomicrobiales; family Phyllobacteriaceae; genus Mesorhizobium; species Mesorhizobium sp. P2_E6. Next base: position 285,392 of record NZ_JBFUEQ010000003.1, on the reverse strand, counting down.
GCATGAAGACGCCCAGCACGCCGCGCGAGGCGGCATGTGCAGCCACGAGTGCGAAGAGGGCCTGCGTGGGTTCGACGAATTCCTGCAGTGCGCTCCAGCGGATCAGCAGTGACAGAGCGAGTGCTGCGGCGCCGTAGGCGCCGATGCGGCTGTCGCGCATGATGTCGAGTTTGCGGCCGCGCGATTTGCCGCCGCCAAAGCCATCGGCGACGTCGGAGAGCCCATCCTCATGCAGGCAGCCGGTGGTGAGCAGGGTTGCCACAAGGGCAAGCGCTGCCGACGGCCCCATGGCGAGGCCAAACCGTTCCGCCGTGGCAAAGACGATGGCGCCGATCAGGCCGACGACAAGGCCGGCGACCGGGGCGGCCCAGATCGCGGATGCAAGGCTGCGGCCACGAAAGTCGAAGACGGGCAGCGGCAGCCGGGTGAAGAAGACCAGGCAAAGCGCGATATCGCTGGGGATTTGCCGGGGCGAACGGCTGAAGTTCTGGAATTTGAGTCGAATTTCTTCCCAAAACCGGCTGCCATTTTTCGGGATCATGCTCTAGCCCCTCGCAATGGCGTGGAAGAAGGTGCCGCTGACATGGCCGCGCCTGTAACCCGAGGCGCCAATGGGGTTGCCCTGGCCGTCGGCGAGGTCGGCCAGCGGCTCGTCATTGCCGGTCGCGATCATCTGCGCGTAGTGGAATTCGTGGCCGCGGATCAGCGCGCCTTGCGCGCCCAGCGGACAATCGGCGCGCAGCCGCGCCTCGCGGTAACCGAGATTCATCTTGCGTTTGGCAAAGCTGGTGGAATGGCCGAGCAAGCCGAGCATTCCATGCTTTTCGCCCGACGCGTCCTCCAGGGCTTCGCCCAGCACCATGAAGCCACCGCACTCGCCATGGATGGGCTTCGTCGCGGCGAATCTTGTCATTCCGGCGCGGAAATTTGTCGCTGCGGCGAGCTTACCGGCATGGAGCTCGGGATAGCCGCCGGGCAGCCAGCAGACATCGCAGCCTTCGTCCGGGGCCTCGTCGGCGAGCGGCGAGAACGGGACGATCTCAGCGCCGGCCTTGCGCCAACAGGCCGCCACATGCGGATAGAGGAAGGTGCAAGCGGCATCTTCAGCCAGCGCAATGCGCTGGCCGGGCGGCGATAGCGCGTCATCGAAGCCGCCGGGCGCCGGGGTGAGGGGTGTCGCCAAGGCCATGATGGCATCGAGATCGAGCGACTTCTCGGCCATGTCGGCCAGCCGGTCGAGATGCGCCATCAGGTCGTCATATTCGCCGGCCTGGACGAGGCCGAGATGGCGCTCGGGCAGGTTCAGCGTCGGGTCGCGCAGGATGGCGCCGACAACGGGCAGGCCGATTGCCTCGATGGCGTCGCCGGAGAGACGTCGGTGGCGCTCGCTGCCCAGCCGGTTGAGCACGATTCCGGCCATGCGCACATCGGGATCGTAAGTGGCAAACCCCTTGGCGACAGCGGCCGCCGTGGTCGACTGGCCGGAAACGTCGAGCACCAGCAGCACCGGCAGGCCATAGAGCCGGGCTAGGTCGGCGGCGGAGCCGGTGCGGCCGGGAGCCGCCGGAATGCCGTCGAACAGCCCCATGGCGCTTTCGAGGATGACGAAGTCGGTGTCGTCAGCCGCTTGCGCGGCCAGTGCGTTGAGCAGCGATGGCGGCATCGCCCAGCTGTCGAGATTGACGCCGGACAGACCGGTGGCTGCGGTGTGGAAGCCGGGATCGATATAGTCGGGGCCGGACTTGGCGCCGCGCACTTTCAAGCCCCGCCGGGTGAGCGCGCGCAGGATGCCGATGGTGACGCTGGTCTTGCCCGAGCCGGAGCGCGGTGCCCCGATGATGATGGCGCGGGCGCTCACGGGTTGCCCGCCAGTGCCGCGCGCATGGCAACGATGCCGCCAACGACGATCAGCGCCGGCGAGGTCAGCCCAGCGGCGGCGGCTTCCTCGGCAATGGTGGCGAGCGTGGCGACGACGGTCTGTTCCTGCGGCGTCGTCGCGGCAACGATGACTGCCGCCGGCGTCGACGGCGCCAGCCCACCGTCGAGCAGTGCGGCGGCGATGAGGGGCAGATTGGCCATGCCCATATAGACCACGACCGGCTGGCCGGTGCGGGCGATTGCGCTCCAGTCGATATCGTCATCGGAACCGGCGGCGTGGCCGGTGGCCAGGATCACCGCCTTGTTGATGCCGCGCATGGTGGCGGGGATGCCGGTCGCGGCCAGCGCGCTCAGCCCCGATGTCAGGCCGGGCAGCACGCGGAACGGGATATGCTCCCGCGCCAGCGCCAAGGCTTCTTCACCGCCACGACCGAAAATATAGGGATCGCCGCCCTTCAGCCTGACGACGCGGCGACCTTCGCGCGCCAGCCGGACCAACAGGGCGGTGATGTCGTCCTGCTTCATCGACGGTTTCCCGCCGCGCTTGCCGGCGAAGAAAAGCTCGGCGTTTGCGGCAACGGCGACGACATCGGAGGAGACCAGCGCGTCGTAGACCAATGCATCCGCCTCGGCCAAGGCCGCCAGCACTTCCAGGGTCAGGCAGCCGGGGTCGCCGGGGCCGGCGCCGGCCAGCCAGACATGGCCGGGCTCTAGCCGGCGCGGCTTGAAATTCAGCCGGGACAATGCCTGCTCGAGCGTGGCGTTCTCGCCCTTGTTCCTGGTGCTGGCGCTCACAATCCGTCCCGTCCGCGAAAACGCCGCTGGTAGTGGGCGTCGTACAATGAACTCTCGCCAAAGCCTTCCGCCGCCAGCGAACGGCCGACGAAGATGATCGCCGTGCGCTCCATCGGATCGGCAGCGAGTTGTGCCTCGATTGTTTCCAGCGTGCCAGTCAGCACGCGCTCGTCCGGCCAGGAGGCGCGGAAGACGATCGCCACCGGGCAATCCCCACCATAGTACGGCGTCAGCTCGGCGACGACGCGGTCGATGGCGTGGATGGCAAGGTGAATGGCGAGCGTGGCGCCGGTGCGGCCGAAACCAGCCAGCGTTTCTCCAGGCGGCATCTTTGAGGCGCGGCCGGAGATGCGGGTCAGCACCAGGCTTTGCGCGACTTCGGGGATGGTCAGCTCGCGGCGAAGTGCTGCGGCCGCGGCGGCGAAGGAGGGGACGCCCGGCGTCAGCGTGTAGGGAATACCGTGCTTTTCCAGCCGCCGGATCTGCTCGGCAACCGCGCTCCACACCGACAGGTCGCCGGAATGCAGACGGGCGACATCATGGCCGGCCTTGTGGGCCTCCAGATACGCGGCCTCGATCTCGTCGAGCGACATCGGCGCGGTGTCGATCAGTTTTGTCCCAGGCGCACAGTGCTGCAGCAATTCGGGCGCGACGATCGAACCGGCATGCAGGCAGACAGGGCAGCTTGCCAGCAACCTGGCGCCACGCAGCGTGATGAGATCGGCGGCGCCTGGACCGGCACCGATGAAATGCACGGTCATGGCGCGTCTCCGCTGATGGCGATGGCGCAGGTCACGGGGCCGTGCACTGTACGGGCTCCAAGCAGCCTCGCGCCCCTGCCGGCGACGGCAAGCGCGGATGCTTCGGAAACCGATGGCGTGCCGGCCAGATCCTGTGAGAGAACGGATTGGCTGAGCGTGGCCGACGAGGCTGCCTCGATCGCGGCCTCGTTGGCGATGATGATCGGAAGATCGAGCTGATGTCCGGCGGCGAAAATGGCCTTTTCGTCCTGCTTCAGGGGAGCTGTCGCCAAGGCAGACAACGCTGTCATCGTCAGCCCGTGCGTTTCCAGCGCGGTTTCTATCGCCGCGAGTACGTCTTCGACTGTCACGCCTTTTCGGCTGCCGATGCCTGCGACCATCATGGCTTCACCCAATTCCATTGGGTGACCGGCATGGCAGGCCGCCACGCCTGCATCGAGCCCACCGGCGACGCGCGGGATATGTTTATGCGGGTAAGGTCGCCGCCGAGCGAGACGTGGCGCGCGAGAAGCAGGGTTTCCATCTCCAGTGTCACCGCGTTGGCGACGAGACGGCCGCCGGCGCGCAGGGCCTTGATGGCAGCGTTCAACACGCCGGTATCGCTGCCGCCGCCGCCGATGAAAATCGCGTCCGGCGTGTCCAACCTGGCGAGCGCCTTGGGTGCACTGCCCTCCATCACGATCAGGCCGGGAACGCCACAAGCAGCAGCGTTGCGGCCAATGCGGGCGGCTCGGATCGGGTCCGCCTCGATGGCGATGGCGCGCATCGAGGGATGGGCGAGCATCCATTCGATGCCGATGGAGCCGGAGCCGGCGCCGATGTCCCACAGCAACTCGCCGCGACGTGGCGCCAGCGCCGACAGGGTGATGGCGCGGATTTCGCGCTTGGTGATCTGGCCGTCATGGTCGAACAGATGATCGGCAAGGCCAACCGTGAGCGGCAGGACGCGCGCATCAGGACCCGATTCAACGTCGATCGCCAAAACATTGAGCGGATTGATGTTTTCGAGGTCGAAGGCATCGGCGCGAGCCGAGCGCAGGTTTTCGTTCGGACCGCCTAGCGCCTCAAGAACCGTCAGCCGTGATGCGCCGAAGTCGAGTTCGGTCATCAGGCGCGCGATTGCAGCAGGCGCTGCGGCGTCCGACGTCAGCGCCAAGATGCGCGCTTTCGGCTGCAGCAGCGGCCGGATCAGGTCGAGCGGCCGGCCATGCAGCGACACGGTGTCGATATCCGGCAGCGGCCAGCCAAGGCGGGCCGCTGCCAGCGAAACGGCCGATGGTGCCGGGATGACATGCATCTCCCGCGCCTTCACCTTGCGGGCGAGAGTGGCGCCAACCCCATGGAAGAACGGATCGCCGGAGGCGAGCACACAGACGTTTCTGCCGGCAAGCGCCAGCACATCAGCCATCTCGGCATCGAAAGGAACCGGCCATGGGCGCGCCTCGCCCTTGGCGAAGGAGGCGACAAGGGCGAGGTGCCGCTTCCCACCGAAGATAATCTCCGCCTTGGCGATCAGCCGCTTGGCCTCGTCGCCGAGACCCGTTAAACCGTCCTCGCCGATGCCGACGACTGTAAGCCATCTTGAGTTGAGCTTGGCGCCGCGCGGTCCTTCAGCAGGCATGATGACCCACCGCATTCTGATCCTCGGCGGAACCACGGAAGCCCGGCAGCTGGCCGGAAAACTGACGGCGCGCGCCTCGGTCACGCTGTCGCTGGCCGGCCGCACCGAAAGCCCGGTTGCGCAAGGGGTGCCGGTGCGAACCGGAGGGTTTGGCGGCGCCGATGGGCTGGCTGCCTATCTGCGGGACACTCGCACCGACCTTCTGATCGACGCCACCCATCCCTACGCAGCGCGAATCTCGGCCAATGCCGCGCAAGCCGCGCACGTGGCCGGCGTGCCTATTTTGGCCCTGAGGCGGCCGGGCTGGGAGCCTGTCGCAGGCGACCTCTGGACGCAGGTCGATATCGTCAGCGATGCCGTGCAAGCGCTGGGTCCCGCGCCTCGTCGCGCCTTTCTGGCGCTGGGCCGGCAAGAGGTTGCCGCTTTCGAAGCAGCGCCCCAGCATCACTATCTCATCCGCAGCGTCGATGCGGTCGAGCCGAAGCTGGCCGTTCCCGATGCTCACTATCTTTTGGCCCGGGGGCCGTTCCGCGAGGCGGAAGAACGTACGCTGCTCGAAGAGCATCGCATCGACATCGTAGTGTCCAAGAACAGCGGCGGCGAGGCGACCTATGGAAAGATCGCCGCGGCGCGAGCACTTGGCATCGAGGTGGTCATGGTCCGCAGGCCGGCCTTGCCGGATGTTCCTTCGGCTGAAACCGTCGAAGCGCTGGCCGCCATTGTCAACCAGTTCGGGGCCGATCATCTTCTCTGACCTGTGGACGAGCGCGGCGTGTAGACCAGCGCAGGTCTGTCGTTGCGCTTGATGATCCTGGTTTCTGGCGAGCCGATGATGATGCAGGTCGCCATATCGGCTTTTTGTGCGTCGACATCGGCCAGTAGGAACACGTCGATGCGCTCGTCCGGACGGCCGGCGGCACGGCCGAAAATCACCGGCGTGGTGCCGGGCAGGATGGCGGTCAGGCATTCGAAGGCGCGGCCGAGTTGCCAGGGGCGCGCCTTGCTGATCGGATTGTAGAGCGCGATGACGAAGCCGGCGCCGGCCGCCGCCAGCAGGCGCAGCTCGATCAGTTCCCAGGGTTTCAGATTGTCGGACAGCGAAATGGCGCAGAAATCATGGCCGAGCGGGGCACCGATGCGGGCGGCAACCGCGAGCATGGCGGTGATGCCGGGCACCACATTGACATCGACCGCACGCCATTCAGCCGGGCCGGCCTCAATCGCCTCGCAGACTGCAGCCGCCATGGCGAAGACGCCGGGGTCGCCACCGGAAACGACGGCGACGTCATGGCCTTCCGCGGCTTTGGTCAAGGCGTCCTTGGAGCGGGCGAGTTCCTCGCGGTTGTCGGAGGTAACGCGAGTCTGGTCCGGGCGCAATTCGAGCCGGTCGAGATAGGGCTTATAGCCATAGAAGAACGCTGCCTGCGCCACCGCGTGGCTGGCCTCAGGCGTCACCTGATTGGCATTGCCGGGCCCGAGCCCGATGACGGTGATACGGCCGCTCATGCCTGCGCTCCCAAGGCGCCGGGCCGGCCGGACCAGCCGGCGACCAGCACGATGGCAAAATAAGGCGCCTTGTCGTCCTGCTTGTCGGCAAGTCGCATCGAGACGCTGCCGGCCATGGTGCCGCGCTCGACATAGACGGCGCGCGCCAGCTTGCCGGTTGCCTCCAGCGCTCGCCTGATCTTGGGCAGGTTGCGGCCGACCTTCATGATGACGGCGGCGTCGGTGTCGGCCAGCCGCCGGGTGAGTTCGAACTCGTTCATCGTGCCCGGCAACACCGTCAGCACATCGTCGCCCTGGACGATTGGCAAACCGGTCGCCGACCAGCAGCCGGACATGGCGGTGACGCCGGGAATGACCTCGGTCGGGAAGCGATGGGCGAGCCGCACATGCAGGTGCATGTAGGAGCCGTAGAACAGTGGGTCGCCCTCGGACAGCACGGCAACCATCCTGCCTGCTTCAAGGTGTTCGGCGACCTTCTCGGCTGACTCCTCGTAGAAACCGGCGATCTGCGAACGGTAGTCGTCGTGATCCTTGTCGATTTCGGTGGTGACGGGATAGAGCAGCGGCAGTTCCGTCATGCCCGGGCGGAATTGGGCTTCGACGATGGCGCGCGCGTTGCTGTTGTTGCCGCGCTTGGCGAAATACGCCACGACATCGGCCTCGGCCAAGGCCCGAGCGGCCTTCAGCGTCAACAGTTCGGGGTCGCCGGGACCGGTGCCGACACCGACGAGACGGCCTTTGGGGAGCGCGTTCACAGGCCAGGCCTCGCCAGGGCGTTGAGTGCGGCGGCAGTCATGGCGCTGCCGCCAAGCCGGCCGCGCACGATGGCATAGGGCACGCCATAGGAATTCTCGGCCAACGCATCCTTGGATTCGGCCGCGCCGACGAAGCCGACCGGCATGCCGATGATCGCCGCCGGCTTCGGCGCACCGTCGCGCAGTTTTTCCAGCAAATAGAAGAGCGCGGTCGGCGCATTGCCGATGGCGACCACCGAACCGGCCATGCGCTCTCCCCACAGGTCGATGGCGGCCGCGGAACGGGTGTTGCCGATCTCCCTGGCGATTTCGTGTGTGCGCGGGTCGCGCAAGGTGCAGATCACCTCGTTGCCGGTCGGCAGCCTGGCGCGGGTGACCCCATGCGAAACCATCTCGGCGTCGCAGAAGATTGGCGCCCCAGCCGAAAGTGCCGTGCGCGCGGCGGCAACGAAATCCGTCGAAAAGACAAAATGGCTGGCAGCTTCGACCTGACCGCAGGCATGGATCATGCGGATCGCGACATCGGCCTCTGCTTCGGAGAAGCGCGACAGGTCGGCCTCGGCGCGAATGATGGCGAAGGAGCGCTCGTAGATCGCCGTGCCGTCGTGGATGTAGTCGTAGGCGGCCATGCTCATTCCTGTCGGTAAGCCTCGGCGATGCCGGCCGCGCCAAGCCTTGTCAGGCAAGCGGCGGCGGTTTCGCCGGGAAGTCGTGCGCTGCGGATTGCTGCCGCGACGCGGCTGATGCCGCGCGCGGCGTCATAGCCCGGCCTGTAGCTGGCAGGAAGGCCCTTTGCCGTCGCGTTCACGACAAGTCCGGCTCCGTTTTCGCCGCCGACCAGGGTAAGTGCAGCTTTGCCCGGATGGGCGCAGCCCTTGGCGCAGCCGGAAATGTGCAAGGTGAAGTCGAGGATGTCGGCATTTTCAGCGGCAATCGTCTCGGCAATGTCGCGCGTGGCGATCCGGCCGGAAGCGCAGGCCGGTGTACCGGGGCAAGCGGCGATGCGTGTGCGCGGATCGGCGGCGTCCGTGACGAATCCGAGGGTGGTTGCGGTGTCCTGAAGGGGCCGGTTGGCGGCTGTCGGCTGGCCGAGGAAGAGCAGCGCGCGGCCGGGGGCGAGGCGGATTTCCGACGTGCCGAGGGCGAGGGCGCCTTGGGCGAGGCTGATGATCTTGTCCGCCGGCATGCTGCCATAGGGGAGGGCGATGCCGAGGGCGACGCCAGAGGCGGCGAGGTCGAAAGTTCCGATGGGAGAGCGAGTCGATGGCGCAGGATAGCGATCCTGCCCACCCCCCTCTGTCCTGCCGGACATCTCCCCCGCAAGGGGGGAGATCGGCAGTTCTGCTGCCGGCTCTCCTTTTGGACGCTGAGTGATTGCTGCAACGCCTACGACTAGCGAAAGCGGAGATGAGAGCGCAATCTCCCCCCTTGCGGGGGAGATGTCCGGCAGGACAGAGGGGGGTGGGACGGAGTGCCAACTTGCAAGAGAAGCTAGCTGCCTCTCGGTCAAATCCCTCGCATGGGCTTCGCGGCCCTTCTCGGCAATCATCCTGAGCACGGCAACGGCAATATCGCATGCAGCATCGTCTTCCACCGTGGCCAGCGGCCTTGCATTCCGCCCATCACCCGCGACAGACACCAGCCACCGAACTCCCGCATCAGTGCGCGTCGCGGCAAGCCGCACATCGGCCGTCACCGAATCCAGTCGAAGCTGCCCGCCGCCGTCGACAACGACTGAAACCTTCGGGCCGAGCCGTTGCGTGAGCCCGGCTTCTTCGACCGCTGTCCTGATCCGTTCAGCCAACGGCTGGGGATCGGGAACCTCCTGCGGATCGATGCCGGCCAGCGGCCCGGTCTCGACCGGCACGCCGGTGCGCACCGCGATATCAAGCGCATCGACCTCGGTCGCCAGCAGCGGCGCGCTTTCCGATGTCAGGCCGCGTATCTGCAGGCTGCCGCGCGCGGTGACTTCCATGATGCCGTTGCCGTGCCGCAGGGCCGATTCGGCGAGTGCGATCAAAAGCTTTGGCGACAATCCTCCAGAAGATGGGCCTCCAGCAACGGGGTTGAGCCGCACCAGCAGACCATCGCCGGTCTGCATGGGGGCTGCCAGAGCCGGACAGGCGCCGCGACGCGAGAAGGCGTTCATGCCGCAACCCCAAGCGCTTCAGCCTCGGCAATCAGGGCGGCGAGGTCGTCGTCGATAGAATTGCGCAAGGGATGCCAGAGCCCGCGCCGCCGGGCCGACAGGAAGCGTTCGGCGATGACTTTGGCGGCGGCAGGGTTCTCGCGCAGGATGAAGGCGCGCACCAGGGGATCGCCGAGATAGGCGTCATGCACCGCCTCGATCAGCGTGCCTGATATCGCGAGGGTGGTTTCGGCAAAGCCGACCAGCCGGTCAACGGTTTCGGCGAATTCGGAGGCGCCGCGCGGGCCGTGGCGCATCTGGCCTGAGACGAAGCGTGGATTGACGGCGCGGGCCCGCACGACGCGGGCCACCGCCTCACTGAGCGAACGCGGCTTCGGCTTTTGCGGATCGGTGGTGTCGAGCACGATGACGTCGGCATTCCTGCCAAGCGCCGCAAGCGCTGCCGAAAATCCGCCGATGAAGGCGACGTCGGCGGAGCCTTCGAGGATATCGCGGCCAGGGTCGTCGCCGGTGTGGACGAGAAGATCGGCTTCGGCGATGCGACCCTCGAAGGCGCCGGGTGCCGAGACGCCTTCGCCCCCAGCGCCGCCATAGGCATGCGAGGTGGCGTCGAGATAGGCGCGGCCGATCTCTTCGCGCGCCGCCCAGTCGCCGCTCGACAGCAAGTCCTCGACGCCGGCGCCGTAAGTGCCGGGCGAAGTGCCGAAGATGCGCGGGCTGATCTTGCCATCCGCGCGGGTCTTGGCCGCCAGCGGGTTTTCCGAATCCTCCTCGTCGCGGGCGGCAACGGCGTTGGCCGCGGCATCGATCAGTGCGATTTGGGTTGGGAACATGTCTCGGAACAGGCCGGAAATGCGCCAGGTGACGTCGACGCGTGGTCGGCCGACGGTTGCCGGCGGCAGCACCTCGATGCCGTTGATGCGGCCGGTCGCGGCATCCCATTGCGGCCGGCAGCCCATCAGCGCCAGGCCTTGTGCAATCTCCTCGCCGCCGGTGCGCAGCGAGGCTGAGCCCCAGAGGTCGATGACCAGCGAACGCGGCCAGTCGCCATGCGACTGCATATAGCCACGCACCACTTCCTCCGCCGCCGCCCTGCCGAGGTCATAGGCGGTCGGCGTCGGCATGGTGCGCGGGTCCGACGTGAACAGGTTGCGACCGGTGGGCAATACATCGGCGCGGCCGCGCGCCGGCGCCCCTGCCGGGCCGGCCTTGACGTGGCGGCCATCGAGTGCTGCCAGCAATGCCGTCTTCTCGGCTTCAGCGCTTTGACGCCGCATGGCGTCAGGCTCGTCGTTGGAGGCGCGGCCGTAGATATGCAGCCCGTCCTTGATGGCGAAATCCTTGAGGTCGCAGAGCCAGGCGTCGATGCGGCGCAGCGCCTCGTCGGGTGCATCGGTTTTGGCGACGCCGGCTTCGGAGGCGAGGCCGGTCTTCTGCGCGGTGTCGACGATCAGCTTTGCGAGGCGGTCGCGGCGGCGGCGGTCGAGCCCGTCGGCCTGGGCATATTCGTCGACCAGGCGTTCGAGCCTGTGCTGATCCTCGTCCAGTCCGGCGCCGGTCAGCGGCGGCGGCAGATGCCCAAGGGTGACGGCGGCGATGCGCCGCTTGGCCTGTGCGGCTTCGCCGGGGTTGGAGACGATGAAGGGATAGATCACGGGCAAGGGGCCGGTGACGATCTCGGGAAAGCAGTTTTGGCTGAGCGCAACCGTCTTTCCGGGCAGCCATTCCAGCGTTCCATGGGCGCCGACATGGACAAGCGCATGAGCGCCGAGCGATTTGCGCAGCCACAGGCCGAAGGCGATCAGCGCATGCCGCGGCGGCAGCGTCGGGTCGTGATAATCGGCGCGCCGATCCACTGACCGGCCGCGGTCGGGAGCAAGCGCCACGGTGACGTTGCCGAAGGTGGCGGCGCGGAAGGGGAATTTTGCGGAGGTTAGCACCTCGCGCAAACCTGTTTCATCTTTCGCCTTACCCCAGGCGCCTTCTACGGCAGCTATCGCCGCCCTCGGCAGTTCGGTTGAGAAGCACAGATAGTCGTCAAGCTTCAGCCCGTGGTTTGAACTTTCCAGCAAATCCAGCAGCGCACGCGGCGTTTGCGGAATCCCGTCAACGGCATAGCCCTGTCCCTTGAGGTCCTGCAGCATCGCCAGCACGCTGGACGGCACGTCGAGGCCGACGGCATAGCCGGTGCGGCCGGGGGCGCTGGGATAATCGGGGATCAGGATGGCAAGCTTGCGCTCGGCGCTCGGCGTTTCTTGCAGCTTGATGAAGGCCGCGACACGGTCCGCCACTTGCGCCACACGATCGGGCTCCGGCCGGTTGGCGAAGGCGCGGTGACCAAGTGCGGGATCGACCTCGCTCTCGCCCTTGAAGGAAATGGCGCCGGCAAGGATGCGGCCGTCGAGTTCGGGCAGCACGACATGCATAGCGAGGTCGGCGGGCGCCAGCCCACGCTGGTTGTTTTCCCAGATGTCGCGGCGGGTGGTGGCGACGATGACCTGGAAGACTGGCACGCCGGCACGATCGAACAGGGTTTCGACGCCGGGTTCGGCGCCGGACGCGAAGGCGGTCGCGGTGACGATGGCGGCAGGTTTCAACGAGGCCAGCGCGGTTTCGACGAACGCCAGCGATACCGGGTCCTTGAGGCTGGAGACGAAGATGGGGACCGGCGTCATACGGCGCTGCCGCAGCGCTTCAAAAAGGGCGTCGATCGGTGCGACATCGGCGGCCAGCAGCATCGAACGGTAGAACAGGATGGGGATGACAGGCGCGGTGTTTCCTTGCCCCTCGAGAGGAAGGGGGACGACGCCGCGGCCCGGCTCATAGTAGCCGGCCTTTGGTACCGCGACAGGCGCCGAAATTGTTGCTTCAGACCCTGCCAGCCGCGCCAGCTTCTGCACCAGCGCGTTCATATTGGCCGGACCGCCCTCGCGAAAATAGTCGAGCAGGCCGTCCAGTTCCTGGCGCGGCAGTGTCGAGGCTTCGATCAGGCGCAGATCCTCGTCGCGGCATTCGCCGGGCAGCAGCGCCAGTTTTATACCGCGCGCGCGGGCGGTCGAGGCAAGCTGGTCGCAGCCGTAGCGCCACCAGTCGTAGCCGCCCAGAATGCGCACGAGGATGACTTTGGCATGGCGGGCGACGCTGTCGACCCAGAGGTCGACGGACATCGGATGGCGCAGGTCACGCAAAGCCGCCAGCCGCATCGAGGGCAGGCGCTCGGCATCGGCCTTCCATGCCGCCGCCAGTCCGGCGAGATCGCTGTCGGTGAAGGACAGGGCCACGATATCCGCCGGCGACTGCCGCAGATCGACCGGCTCGGCGAGATCGTCGAGCGAGGCGGAGGTCGTGGTGAGGATGTGCATCGCGGGCCGTGGTTTGCGTCAGCCGGCGAGTATACGCTCGATCGCCGGGCGGTTCAGCCCCTTGAGGCCGATAACGACGAGACGCGAGCGGCGGTCATCCCCGGCCGTCCAGGCGCGGTCGTAGTAGTGATTGACGCGCGGTCCCACGGCCTGCAGCAAGAGCCGCATCGGCTTGCCGCCAACCTCGACGAAGCCTTTCACGCGCAGCACGTTTTCTTCCTCGGCGGCGGTGGCGACGCGCTTTGCCAGCTCGTCGGGATTGGCGATCGAGGCAATGTCGATGACGAAAGAGTCGAAGTCGTCGTGCTCGTGGTCGAGTTCGTCGTCGTGGTGGGTCTTGCGGTTCTCGATATCGTCCTCGACGGCAAGGCCAAGACCAAGCAGCACCGACGGATCGACCTTGCCTTGCGACGTCGGCACGATCTTCACGGCGCGAGCGATGTGCTCGTTGATGATGGCGTTGGCGCGGGCGGAGCCGGCGGTGTCCATCAGGTCGCTCTTCGACAGGATGATCAGGTCGGCGCAGGCGATCTGGTCCTCGAACACCTCCTCGACCGGATCGTCGTGATCGAGCGTCTCATCCTGGGCGCGCTGTGCCTGAAGTGCGTCCATGTCATTGGCGACGCGGCCTTCGGCGAGTGCGGGACCGTCGACGACGGCGATGACGCCATCGACCGTCACGCGGCTCTTCACCGTCGGCCACTGGAAAGCCTGGACCAGTGGCTTGGGCAGAGCCAGACCCGAGGTCTCGATCAAGATGTGGTCGACCTTCGGCGTCAACGACAGGATCTGGTCGAGCGCCGGCACGAAATCGTCGGCAACGGTGCAGCAGATGCAGCCATTGGACAGTTCGACGATGTTTTCCTCCGGGCAGGTGTCGATGCCGCAGCCCTTCAGGATTTCGCCGTCGATGCCGATGTCGCCGAACTCGTTGACGATGATGGCGATCCGCTTGCCGCCGGCGTTTTCCAGGAGATGGCGGATCAGCGTCGTCTTGCCGGCGCCGAGGAAGCCGGTGACGACGGTGCAGGGGACGCGGGAGACGGAGGCAGTCATGATCAGTCCTTCAGCAGGTCGAGGGGAGGGATGCGGGCCACGAGGCCGCGCTTGAGGCTATCTGGACGGCCGCGCCACGGGATCAGGCCGTCGGTCGAGGTGGCGAAGAGTTTTGCCCCTGTGACGAGGTCGGCGCCGCTGGATGTGGTCAGGTCGCCGAAGACGTAGCTCCAGCAACCATCGCGCAGGATGGCGGCACTGAGCCGGCGCTTGCAATTGCCGAGGCATTCGACCGTGCGGACGCGGATGTCTTGGCCAGACGCGGCGTGACGCGTGTCGTCCGCGAGCAGTTCGCCGGCGCGGGGATGGGCATCGGAACCGGTTTCATCGCGACAGGAGGCACAGACGATCACGGTCACGCCGGCAAGGGCATCGCTCTCGCCGGACGAATTGTCCGCTGTGCCAGCGGAAAAACTGCTGTCGTGGTCCAAAAATTGGGCTCCTTGCCCGGAAACCCGCCGGGCGATCGGATTCTACAGTCGCAGACGGCAGGTCTCCTGGCTCGCGGGTCATCGCCTTGGGTAGCCGCCTTCCCGGGAATACCCCAGTGGCTTTCGGCCTTGGCTCGTCGCTTACAGTTGCGGGGACAGCCGCGGATTTGAAATCGGAATTTCGCACCGCATTCCCTCTTGGCTCCTCTCGTTGAAGAGAGGAGACCGTCTGGAGCGGATTTAGGCTTTTGCGGGCGGCGGTGTCAACGTGGGCTTACGACACGGTCAGGTCGGCCAGCGCCGGACCCAAATCACCGGCTGATGTCACCTCTATACGTTCAAGGCCGAGCCAGCCCTGCATCTGCTTCAATTCTTCGAAGAGTTCTGCAGCGGTTTCAGGCGGCGCGCCGGGCTCTGCGTAAGCAGCATGGACCCGCAGGACACCGGCTGGCCGGTCGGCCTTGAGGTCAACGCGCGCCACGATCCTGTCGCCGAGCAGGAACGGCAGGACGTAGTAGCCGTATTGGCGCTTTTCGGCTGGCGTGTAGATCTCGATGCGGTAGTGGAAGTCGAACAGCCGCTCGGTGCGCGACCGTTCGAAGACGACCGGATCGAACGGCGCCAGCAAAGCGCGGGCCTCGATCTTGCGTGGCAGACGGGCGTCTTTATGAAGATAGGCCGGCTTGTCCCAGCCTTCGACACGCACAGGCAGCAGTTCGCCTGTTTCGACCAGTTCCTCCAGTCGGCCCTTCATGTCGGCGGGGGACAGGCGGAAATAGTCGCGCAGGTCGCCTGATGTCGCGATGCCGTGGGCGCGGGCGGAAATGCGCAGCAATTCGCGGTGCGCGTCCTCGGCGGCGGGCACCGGCAGGTCGAGGATCGCCTGCGGCAGCACGCGTTCCGGCAGATCGTAGAACCGCTCGAAACCGCGACGGTGCGCCGTTGTGATGCGCCCGGCCCAGAACAGCCATTCGAAGGCGTGCTTGGCATGGCTCCAGCCCCACCAGCCGCCCGAGCCTTTCTGGCCTTCGAGCGCGGAAGCGGCGATCGGCCCGCGATCGGCGACCTCGCGATAGATCTGTTCGATGTAGCCAGCGTGTTCGCGGCCCCATTTGGCGAGACCGAGATACATTTCGTCGCCGCGCTCGGCTCGCTGCATGCGCCAGCGCATCAGCGGGTAGGTCTCGACCGGCAGGAAGGAGGCTTCGTGTGCCCAGTATTCGAACACCGTGCGTTTGCGCGTCACGGCGGCGTTGTCGAGCAGAGCGAAGGGGTAGGGGCCAAGGCGCGAATAGAGCGGCATATAGTGGGCGCGCACCACTGCACTGACGGAATCGATCTGCAGCAGGCCGGTGCGGGAGAGAACGCGGGCGAAATGGCGGCGGTCGGGCGTACCGGCGGGGCGGGGATCGAGAAACCCCTGGGCGGCGAGCGCGATGCGCCGGGCCATGGCAAGCGAGAACTTTTCCTTCATGCAGGCATCACTCTGAGGGTGGTTGGCCGAAGTTCTGATGGGTGATTCCGGCCCATGCTAGCAGGGTTTTGGCGGCAACCATGTCAGGAGACAAAAGTGGAGTAAAAAGCGAAGGAAATCAAACAGGAGCGGATCGGACCAGTTTCCTCGGATATGCCGTCCAGCACCGCGTTTTGAACAAGGTTTGACTTGCTTCGCTGGAAGTGCTGCGCTAACCCTCGCCGCGTTGCAGCATAGGCCCTTAAAACGGTTCAGCGGTTAAACTGTCACGCTTCCGCATTAGGGTCCGGTGCTGTAATCAACGTGGATTGGCGCCAACGGAAAGCCGAGCATGAACGCACTTCTAGGTTCATACCTGCCCATCGTCCTGTTCATCGGCGTGGCCCTGGTCGTCGGGCTGGCGCTGCTGGCCGCCCCCTTCCTGGTCGCCTACCGCAATCCCGATCCCGAAAAGCTTTCCGCCTACGAGTGCGGTTTCAACTCGTTCGACGACGCCCGCATGAAATTCGACATCCGTTTCTACCTGGTGTCGATCCTGTTCATCATCTTCGACCTGGAAGTGGCTTTCCTGTTTCCGTGGGCGGTGTCGTTCTCGAAGATCGGCATGCTCGGCTTCTGGTCGATGATGGTCTTCCTGGCGGTGCTGACCATCGGCTTTGCCTATGAATGGAAAAAAGGAGCGCTGGAATGGGATTGAACGACAGTTCCGGCACGCTCGTCGCGCCGAAGCCCAAGGGCCTGATCGATCCCAACACCGGCAGGCCGGTAGGGTCCGACGATCCTTTCTTCCTCGAGATCAACAACGAATTGGCCGACAAGGGCTTTCTCGTCACCTCGACTGAGGCGCTGATCACCTGGGCGCGCAGCGGTTCGCTGATGTTCATGACGTTCGGCCTCGCCTGCTGCGCGGTCGAGATGATCCATACTTCGATGCCGCGCTACGATTCGGAGCGGTTCGGCGTTGCGCCGCGCGCGTCTCCGCGCCAGTCCGACATCATGATCGTCGCCGGCACGCTGACTAACAAGATGGCGCCGGCGCTGCGCAAGGTCTATGACCAGATGCCGGAGCCGCGCTACGTCATCTCGATGGGCTCCTGCGCCAATGGCGGCGGCTACTACCACTATTCCTATTCGGTGGTGCGCGGCTGCGACCGCGTCGTGCCGGTCGACATCTATGTGCCCGGCTGCCCGCCGAGCGCCGAAGCGCTGCTTTACGGGATTCTTCTGTTGCAGAAGAAGATCCGCCGCACCGGCACGATCGAACGGTAAATCCATGACCGCATCCCTGAGCGAACTGTCGACCTATCTCGGCGAGAAGCTGATCGGCCGCGTGAATGACGCGGTGATCGCCTATGGCGAACTCACCGTCCATGTCGAGCCGCGCAATCTGGTCGAGGTGATGACTTTCCTGCGCGACGATGCGCGCTGCCAGTTCATCTCGATCATCGATGTCTGCGGCGCCGACTATCCGTCGCGGGCCAAGCGCTTCGACGTCGTCTATCACCTGTTGTCGCCGAAGCAGAACGTGCGCATCCGCGTCAAGGTGCAGGCCGACGAGGAGACGATGGTGCCGTCGATCACCGGCGTCTATCCCGGCGCCGACTGGTTCGAGCGCGAGACCTACGATCTCTACGGTGTGCTTTTCTCCGGGCATCCGGACCTGCGGCGACTGTTGACGGATTACGGTTTCGAAGGCCATCCGCTGCGCAAGGATTTCCCGCTGACCGGCTTCGTCGAGGTGCGCTACGACGACGAGGCCAAGCGCGTCATCTACGAGCCGGTCGAGCTCAAGCAGGAATTTCGCAATTTCGATTTTCTCTCCCCTTGGGAAGGCACGGACTACGTGCTGCCCGGGGATGAAAAAGCCAAGACGAATTGAGGCGCCAGAATGGCTGAAACCTCCGTCCGCAACTTCAACATCAATTTCGGCCCGCAACACCCCGCGGCGCACGGCGTTTTGCGCCTCGTTCTGGAGCTGGACGGCGAAGTCGTCGATCGCGTCGATCCGCATATCGGGCTGCTGCATCGCGGCACCGAAAAGCTGATCGAGGCCAAGACCTACCTGCAGGCGATACCTTATCTCGACCGGCTCGATTATTGCGCGCCGATGAACCAGGAGCATGCCTTCGCACTGGCCGTCGAGCGCCTGCTCGGCATCGATGTGCCGAAGCGCGGCCAACTGATCCGCGTGCTCTACTGCGAGATCGGCCGCATCATGTCGCACATCCTCAATGTCACGACGCAGGCGATGGATGTCGGCGCGCTGACGCCGCCGCTGTGGGGCTTCGTCGAGCGCGAAAAGCTGATGGTGTTCTATGAGCGCGCCTCCGGCTCGCGCATGCATGCGGCCTATTTCCGCCCCGGCGGCGTGCATCAGGATCTGCCGCAGAAGCTGGTCGAGGATATCGGCAAGTGGATCGATCCATTCCTGAAGTCGATCGACGACCTCGATCAGTTGCTCACCGGCAACCGAATCTTCAAGCAGCGCAATGTCGATATCGGCACGGTCTCGCTGGCCGATGCGTGGGCCTGGGGCTTTTCGGGCGTGATGGTACGTGGTTCGGGCGCGCCTTGGGACCTGCGCAAGTCGCAACCCTATGAGTGCTATTCGGAAATGGATTTCGACATTCCGATCGGCAAGAACGGCGACTGCTTCGACCGCTACCTCGTGCGCATGGAAGAAATGCGCCAGTCGGCAAAGATCATGCGCCAGTGCGTCGACCTCTTGCTCGGCAAGGAGAGCACCGGCCCGGTGTCGAACCTCGACGGCAAGGTGGTGCCGCCGAAGCGTCAGGCGATGAAGCGCTCGATGGAAGCGCTGATCCATCACTTCAAGCTCTACACCGAGGGCTACCGCGTGCCGGCCGGCGAGGTCTATGCGGCGGTCGAAGCGCCGAAAGGCGAGTTCGGCGTGTATCTCGTCTCCGACGGCTCCAACAAGCCCTACCGCTGCAAGCTGCGCGCGCCCGGTTTCGCGCATTTGCAGGCCATGGATTTCCTCTGCCGCGGCCACATGCTGGCCGACGTCACCGCCGTTCTCGGCTCCCTCGACATCGTGTTTGGTGAGGTCGATCGCTAAATGTCAGTCCGCCGTCTCGCAGAAGCCAGCGTCCAGCCAGCATCCTTCGCCTTCAACCGGGCGAACGCGGCAGCGGCGAAGCAATGGCTCAAAAAATACCCCAAGGGCCGCGAACAGTCGGCGATCATCCCCTTGCTGATGATAGCTCAGGAGCAGGAAGGCTGGGTCACCAAGGCGGCGATCGAGACGATTTCGGACATGCTCGGCATGCCCCGTATCAGGGGGCTGGAAGTCGCCACCTTCTACACGCAATACCAGCTGAGCCCGGTCGGTACCCGCGCCCACATCCAGGTTTGCGGCACCACGCCCTGCATGCTGCGCGGCTCGGAAGCGCTGATGGATGTGTGCCGCTCAAAAATCCATCACGACCAGTTCCACACCAACGACAAGGGCACCTTGTCGTGGGAAGAGGTCGAGTGCCTTGGCGCCTGCGTCAACGCGCCGATGGTGATGATCTTCAAGGATACGTTCGAGGATTTGACGCCCGAGCGGCTGGCCGAAATCATCGATCTCTATGACGCCGGCAAGGGCGCCTCGGTGACGCCCGGACCGCAGGACGGGCGCACCGGCTCGGAGCCGGCCTCCGGCCTCACGACCCTGAAAAGCGAAAAGGCGATCCTCAAGTCGACCCGCGACAGGGAAGCAAGGGAGGCAACCAAGGCCGCGAAGGCGGCGCCCGACGCGATAATCGCCACGGTCGCGCCCGCTGCCGCTCCTGTCGCACCGTCCAATGCCAGCAAGCCGAAGACCGATGCGCCTGAAACCAGCCCGGCCTTGAAGACGCCTTCAAAGACCAAGGTCGCGCCGGCTGCTGAAAAGGCGGCGAGTGTTTCGGCCCCGCCGCATTCGGCCGCCAATGCCAACAAGGCGGCCCCCGAAGTCGAGCAGGTTTCAAAGCAGCGCAACGGTCCGAAGACCAAGGCCGAGCCGGCAGCCGCCTTCAAGGCGCCGGAGGTCAAGGCCCCAGCCGCGAAGGCTGACAAGCTGGCCAAGCCGTCGCTCGAGGACAAGAACCGCCCGGCCGGCATCGACAGGCCGGCGCTGGTCGACGATCTCAAGTTGATCTCTGGTGTCGGCCCGAAGATCGAGGGCGTCCTGCATTCCCTGGGCATTTTCACCTTCGCGCAGGTTGCTTCCTGGAAGAAGGCCGAGCGCGAGTGGGTGGACGGTTATCTCGCTTTCCACGGCCGCATCGATCGCGACGACTGGGTCAAGCAGGCCAAGGCGCTCGCCAAGGGTGGCGTCGCCGAATACATCCGCGTCTTCGGCAAGAAACCGGTCTGAGGGACGAAAAATGCTTCAGGACAAAGACCGCATCTTCAACAACATCTACGGCCTCTTCGACAAGTCGCTGGCCGGCGCGATGGCGCGTGGCGCCTGGGACAACACGCCCGGCATCGTCGCCAAGGGGCGCGAGTGGATCGTCAACGAGATGAAGGCATCCGGCCTGCGCGGACGCGGCGGCGCCGGCTTCCCGACAGGCCTGAAATGGTCGTTCATGCCCAAGCAGAGCGACGGCCGGCCGAGCTACCTCGTCATCAATGCCGACGAATCCGAGCCCGGCACCTGCAAGGATCGCGACATCCTGCGCAATGACCCGCACACGCTGGTCGAGGGCGCGCTGCTTGCAGGCTTCGCCATGGGTGCGATTGCCGCCTACATCTATGTTCGCGGCGAGTTCATCCGCGAGCGCGAGGCGCTGCAGCGGGCGATCGACGAGGCCTACGAAGCCAAGCTGATCGGCAAGAACAACACGTCCGGCTACGACTTCGACATCTACATGCACCATGGCGCCGGCGCCTATATCTGCGGCGAGGAGACGGCGCTGCTCGAAAGCCTCGAAGGCAAGAAGGGCCAGCCGCGGCTGAAGCCGCCATTTCCGGCCAATGTCGGCTTGTATGGTTGCCCGACAACCGTGAACAATGTCGAATCCATCGCCGTTGCGCCGACCATCCTGCGCCGCGGTGCTGCCTGGTTCTCGTCCTTCGGCCGGCCCAACAATGTCGGCACCAAGCTGTTTTGCGTCTCCGGCCACGTCAACAACCCGTGCACCGTCGAAGAGGCGATGTCGATCCCGTTCCGCGAGCTGATCGAGACGCATTGCGGCGGCATTCGCGGCGGCTGGGACAATCTCCTGGCGGTCATTCCGGGCGGCGCTTCGGTGCCGCTGGTGCCGGCAGAGCAGATCATCGATACGCCGATGGATTTCGACGCGTTGCGCGACCTCAAATCCGGCCTCGGCACGGCGGCTGTCATCGTCATGGACAAGTCGACCGATATCGTGAAGGCGATCGCGCGGCTTTCCTACTTCTACAAGCACGAGAGCTGCGGCCAGTGTACGCCGTGCCGTGAAGGCACCGGCTGGATGTGGCGGGTGATGGAACGGCTGGTGCGCGGCGAAGCGCAGAAGCGCGAGATCGACATGCTGCTCGACGTCACCAAGCAGGTCGAGGGCCACACGATCTGCGCGCTGGGCGACGCGGCGGCATGGCCGATCCAGGGTCTGATGCGGCATTTCCGCGGCGAGGTGGAACGCCGCATCGACGAGTTTTCGCGCAATGCGCACCGGGCCGAGCCGGTGATGGTGGCGGCGGAATAGAGAAATTGTGAATTCGGGCGAAAGCCCGAAGCGGAATGCGGGCAAGTGCCCGATTTGAGACAACCGGGGCGGGCGAACGAAGAAACGACCAGGAGATATCTATGGCGCCGTATTCGACACCCTACTCATTGATGCCCAATTTGGACCAGTTCGAGAAGATGAACCAGGATCTGACCAGGATGATGCCGAAGGAGATGGCGAGCGCCGTCAACCTTCTCGCGCATCCTGTGGCGGGTGCCGCGGCGATGTCGGCGCTCGGTATCGGGCTGGCGAACCACGCCTTCGGCGTCTGGCTGGGCGCGCTCTCGGGGGCTGCCGAAGCCTCGCAACGGCTGCTGCAGCCGATCGTCGATGATTTCGAGGCGCGCACCGAGCGCTTCCCGGAGACGGAAAAGAGCGCCTCCAAGGCCGCTCGCGCGGCGACCAAGACCTTGATCGCCGAAGCGCAATCCTTCGCGCAGGACGTGACTGACATGGTTGCCAGGGAGGCAGCCGACGCAGTGCCGGTCGCCGATGGCGGCCCAGCAGCAGGCCCGGCTCCGGCCGGGTTGATGCCGGAGGATTTCAGGCAGCCGAAGGCTATGGACAAGCCGGCGGAGCCGTCGGACCTCAAAGCGATATCGGGCATCGGTCCGAAGCTGGAGAAGGTTCTCAATGGCCTGGGTATCTGGACATATGCCCAGATCGCCGCATGGGTGCCGGAAGAGGTTGCCTGGGTCGAGGATTATTTGTCGCTCACCGGCCGTATCGTCCGTGACGATTGGACTGCCCAGGCGTCGGCACTCGCCGTCGGGAAATGAATGAAATGCCGGGTGCGGTTTCGACCGTGCCCGGGACAAGAGATTGCGGGAAATCCGCAGGGGTTTGAGGCGAATGGCAAAGCTCAAGGTCGACGGGAAAGAGATCACTGTACCCGACCACTACACGCTGCTGCAGGCGGCGGAAGACGCTGGCGCGGAAGTGCCGCGTTTCTGCTTCCATGAGCGGCTGTCGATCGCCGGCAATTGCCGCATGTGCCTGATCGAGGTGAAGGGCGGGCCGCCCAAGCCGCAAGCCTCCTGCGCCATGGGCGTGCGCGACCTGCGCCCCGGCCCGAATGGCGAGGCGCCGGAAATCTTCACCAACACGCCGATGGTCAAGAAGGCCCGCGAGGGCGTGATGGAATTCCTGCTGATCAACCATCCGCTGGATTGCCCGATCTGCGACCAGGGCGGCGAATGCGACCTGCAGGACCAGGCGATGGCCTTCGGCGTCGATTCCTCGCGCTATCACGAGAACAAGCGCGCGGTCGAAGACAAGTATATCGGCCCGCTTGTCAAGACGGTGATGAACCGCTGCATCCATTGCACGCGCTGCGTCCGCTTCACCACCGAAGTCGCCGGTATTTCCGAACTCGGCCTGATCGGTCGCGGCGAGGACGCCGAGATCACCACCTATCTCGAACAGGCGATGACCTCGGAGCTGCAGGGCAATGTCATCGACCTTTGCCCGGTCGGCGCGCTGACTTCGAAGCCGTTCGCCTTCCAGGCGCGGCCGTGGGAACTGACCAAGACCGAATCCATCGACGTGATGGACGCCGTCGGCTCGGCGATCCGCGTCGACAGCCGCGGCCGCGAAGTGATGCGCATCCTGCCGCGCGTCAACGAGCAGGTGAACGAGGAGTGGATCTCCGACAAGACCCGCTTCATCTGGGACGGTCTGCGCACGCAGCGCCTCGACCGCCCCTATGTGCGCAAGGATGGCAGGCTGGCACCGGCAAGCTGGGCCGAGGCCTTTGCCGCGATCAAGGATGCGGTGTCGAAGACAACACCAGAAAAGATCGGCGCCATTGCAGGCGATCTCGCCGCGGTCGAGGAAATCTACGCGCTGAAGCTGCTGATGGCTTCGCTCGGTTCGAAGAACACCGACTGCCGTCAGGACGGCGCCGCACTCGATCCGGCGCTCGGCCGGGCCAGCTATATCTTCAACCCGACCATCGAGGGCATCGAGCAGGCCGACGCGGTGCTGATCATCGGCGCAAATCCGCGCTATGAAGCCTCGGTGCTCAACGCCCGCATCCGCAAGCGCTGGCGGATCGGCAATCTGCCGGTCGGCGTCATCGGCGATGTCGGCGACACGCGCTACGACTATGAACAACTGGGCGCCGGACCGGATTTGCTGAAGGATCTGGCTGACGGAAACGGCAAGTTCTTCCAGACGCTGAAGAAGGCGACGCATCCGCTGATCATCGTCGGCCAGGGCGCGCTGGCGCGCGCCGATGGTGCGGCCGTGCTCGGCCAGGCGGCAAAGCTCGCCGCCGCCGTCAACGCCGCCAGGGCGGACTGGAACGGCTTTGCAGTGCTGCACAATGCGGCCGGTCGCGTCGGCGGCCTCGATCTCGGCTTCGTGCCGGGCGAGGGCGGCAAGAACGTCGCCGGTATGCTGGGCGAGATGGAACTGCTGTTCCTGCTTGGCGCCGACGAGATCGATATGGCCAAGACCGGCGGCGCCTTCGTCGTCTATATCGGCACGCATGGCGACCAGGGCGCGCACCGTGCCAATGCCATCCTGCCGGCGGCAGCCTACACCGAAAAGTCGGCCACCTATGTCAACACCGAAGGCCGCGTGCAGCAGACCAACCGCGCCGGCTTCGCGCCGGGCGATGCGCGCGAGGACTGGGCGATCCTGCGGGCGCTGTCGGATGTACTGGGCAAGAAGCTGCCGTTCGATTCGCTGCCGCAGCTGCGTGCGAAGCTCTATGGCGAATTCCCGCATCTGGCCCGCATCGACCAGGTCGCGGCCGGCAATGCCGAGGACATCGCCAAGGTGGCGAAGCTCGGCGGGCGGCTGAACAAGGGCACCTTCACCTCGCCGGTCGCGGACTTCTACCTGACCAACCCGATCGCGCGGGCATCGGCCGTGATGGCGGAATGCTCGGCACTGGCCAAGAGCGGCTTCAAGCAGGCGGCGGAATAAGCATGGACACTTTCTTCTCCTTCTACGTGCTGCCGGCGCTGCTGATCCTTCTCAAGTCGGTCGTGCTGATCGTCGTGCTTTTGATCTTCGTCGCCTACATCCTCTACGCCGACCGCAAGATCTGGGCGGCGGTGCAGCTGCGCCGCGGCCCGAACGTGGTCGGCCCGTGGGGAACGCTGCAGGCCTTCGCCGATCTTTTGAAGTTCGTCTTCAAGGAACCGGTCATCCCGTCCGGCGCCAACAAGGGCGTTTTTCTCCTGGCGCCGCTGGTTTCTGCCGTGCTGGCGATCTCGGCCTGGGCGGTCATTCCGGTCAACCAGGGCTGGGCGATCGCCAACGTCAATGTCGGCATCCTCTATGTCTTCGCGATCTCCTCGCTCGAGGTCTATGGCGTGATCATGGGCGGCTGGGCGTCCAACTCGAAATATCCGTTCCTCGGCGCGCTACGTTCGGCCGCACAGATGGTGTCCTATGAAGTCTCGATCGGCTTTGTCATCGTCACCGTGCTTTTATGCGCCGGTTCGCTCAACCTGTCCGACATCGTGATGTCGCAGCAGGATGGGCTGGGCACCAAGCTCGGCCTGCCCAACACCTTCCTCGACTGGCACTGGCTGTCGCTGTTCCCGATGTTCGTCATTTTCTTCATCTCGGCGCTGGCCGAGACGAACCGGCCGCCCTTCGACCTGGTGGAAGCCGAATCGGAACTGGTCGCCGGCCACATGGTCGAATATTCGTCGACGCCGTTCCTGCTGTTCTTCCTCGGTGAGTATGTCGCCATCGTGCTGATGTGCGCGCTGGCCACCATCCTGTTCCTCGGTGGCTGGCTGCCGCCCTTCGACTTCGCGCCGTTCACCTGGGTGCCGGGCGTCATCTGGTTCGTGCTAAAGGTCTGCTTTGTGTTCTTCGGCATCTCCATGGTGAAGGCCTTCGTCCCGCGCTACCGCTACGACCAGCTGATGCGGCTCGGCTGGAAGGTGTTCCTGCCGATCTCGCTGTTCATGGTGGTCGCCACCGCCGCCTTCCTCAAGATCACGGGGTTTGCGTGATGTCCGCTCTGTCCCAAGCCGCAAAATCGCTGCTGCTGCAGGATTTCGTCAGCGCCTTCTTCCTGTCGATGCGCCAGTTCTTCGCACCGAAGGAGACGATCAACTATCCGCACGAGAAGGGGCCGACCAGCCCGCGCTTTCGTGGCGAGCATGCGCTGCGCCGCTATCCCAACGGCGAGGAGCGCTGCATTGCGTGCAAGCTCTGCGAGGCGATCTGCCCGGCGCAGGCGATCACCATCGAAGCCGGCCCGCGCCGCAATGACGGCACGCGCCGCACGGTGCGTTACGACATCGACATGGTGAAGTGCATCTATTGCGGCTTCTGCCAGGAAGCCTGCCCGGTCGACGCCATCGTCGAGGGGCCCAATTTCGAATTCGCTACGGAGACGCGCGAAGAGCTCTACTACGACAAGGACAAGCTTTTGGCGAATGGCGACCGGTGGGAGCGCGAACTGGCGCGCAACATCTCGCTGGACTCGCCGTATCGCTGATATTTGACGCATGGACGGGGCGAGGGGCCTCGTCTAAGGACAACGCGACTTGGGAACCGGAGGCGGTACCAAGCCACAGAAGCGGACATGGCGAGAGCCGGTCCGGACAGGAACCCGGGGGAACCCCATGCTGAGTGGACTAGAGGCGGCCTTTTTCTACCTCTTCGCCTTTGTCGCGGTGGCGTCGGCGTTCATGGTCATTTCGTCGCGCAACCCCGTGCATTCGGTGCTGTTCCTGATCTTGACCTTCTTCAACGCGGCCGGCCTGTTCATGCTGACCGGCGCCGAGTTCCTGGCGATGATCCTGCTCGTCGTCTATGTCGGCGCGGTCATGGTGCTGTTCCTGTTCGTCGTCATGATGCTCGACGTCGATTTCGCGGAGATGAAGGAAGGCGCGCTGCAGTATGCGCCGATCGGCGCGCTGGTCGGGCTGATCCTGGCGGCGGAGCTGATCGTCGTGCTGGGCGGTTACACATTCGCACCGCAGCTCGCCTCGACGGTGTCCAAGCCAATTCCGGACCTCGCCACGCGCTCGAATACGGCAGCACTCGGCGACATCCTCTATACGGACTACCTCTACTACTTCCAGATCGCCGGCCTCGTGCTCTTGGTCGCCATGATCGGCGCCATTGTCTTGACGCTGCGCCACAAGGAAGGGGTCAAGCGGCAGTCGATCGCAGCCCAGGTCGGCCGCACCGCGGCGACCGGCATGGAAATCCGCAAGGTCAAGTCGGGCGAAGGAGTCTGAGATGGTCGTCGGCATCGCACATTATCTGACCGTATCGGCGATCCTGTTCACGCTCGGCGTGTTCGGCATCTTTTTGAACCGTCGGAACGTCATCGTCATCCTGATGTCGATCGAGCTGATCCTGCTCGCGGTCAACATCAACTTCGTCGCTTTCTCGGCGGCACTTGGCGATCTGGTCGGCCAGGTGTTCGCGCTGTTCGTGCTGACGGTCGCGGCGGCCGAGGCTGCCATCGGACTTGCCATTCTCGTCGTCTTCTTCCGCAACCGCGGCTCGATCGCGGTCGAAGACGTGAACATGATGAAGGGTTGACGGATCCACCATGTACCAGGCCATCGTCTTCCTTCCCCTGCTCGGCTTCCTGATCGTCGGCCTGTTCGGCACGTCGCTCGGCGCCAAGGCATCCGAATACATCACCTCAGGCTTCCTGGTGATCGCGGCGGTGCTGTCGTGGGTTGCGTTCTTCAGCGTCGGCTTCGGCCATGGCGAAGTGTTCACCGTGCCGGTGCTGCGCTGGATCCAGTCGGGCGGATTGGAAGCGTCCTGGGCACTCCGGATCGACACGCTGACAGTGGTGATGCTGGTGGTGGTCAACACTGTGTCGGCGCTGGTCCACATCTATTCGATCGGCTACATGCACCACGATCCGAACCGGCCGCGCTTCTTCGCCTATCTGTCGCTGTTCACCTTTGCCATGCTGATGCTGGTGACGGCCGACAATCTGGTGCAGATGTTCTTCGGCTGGGAAGGGGTGGGTCTCGCGTCCTACCTGCTGATCGGCTTCTGGTACAAGAAGCCGTCGGCCAACGCCGCCGCGATCAAGGCCTTCGTCGTCAACCGAGTCGGCGATTTCGGCTTCGCGCTCGGCATTTTCGGTCTGTTCGTGCTGTTCGGTTCGGTCAATCTGGGCACCATCTTCGCCAATGCGGCGACGTTCATTCCCGCTGAAGGCGCGCCGCAAGGTGCCGCCGTGCTGACCTTCCTCGGGCACGCGCTCGACAAGCAGTCGGCAATGACGATTGTCTGCCTGCTGCTGTTCATGGGCGCCATGGGCAAGTCGGCGCAGGTGCCGCTGCACACCTGGCTGCCGGACGCCATGGAAGGCCCGACGCCGGTCTCCGCACTCATCCACGCCGCCACCATGGTGACGGCGGGCGTGTTCATGCTGGCGCGGTTGTCGCCGCTGTTCGAACTGTCGCATTCGGCGCTGACGGTCGTGACCTTCATCGGCGCCTTCACCGCCTTCTTCGCGGCGACCGTCGGCCTCGTCCAGAACGACATCAAGCGCGTCATCGCCTATTCGACCTGTTCGCAGCTCGGCTACATGTTCGTGGCGCTCGGCGTCGGCGCCTACGGTGCCGCGATCTTCCACCTCTTCACGCATGCCTTCTTCAAGGCGCTGCTGTTCCTCGGCTCGGGCTCGGTCATCCACGCCGTCTCCGACGAGCAGGACATGCGCAACATGGGCGGCCTGCGCAAGCTGATCCCCACCACCTACTGGATGATGGTGATCGGCACGCTGGCGCTGACCGGTGTCGGCATTCCGGTGACGGTCATCGGCACCGCCGGCTTCTTCTCCAAGGACGCCATCATCGAAAGCGCCTTTGCTGGCCACAATTCGGTTGCCGGCCTCGCCTTTGTGCTTTTGGTCATCGCCGCCTGCTTCACCTCCTTCTATTCCTGGCGGCTGATCTTCATGACCTTCCATGGCGAGCCGCGGGCGAGCCATGAGGTGATGCACCACGTCCATGAATCGCCGCCGGTGATGCTGGTGCCGCTGTTCATCCTGGCCGCTGGCGCGCTGTTCGCCGGCATCATCTTCCACGGCGCCTTCATCGGCGAGGGCTATGCCGAATTCTGGAAGGCATCGCTGTTCACACTGCCGGACAACCACATCCTGCACGAAATCCACGAACTGCCGCTGTGGGTCGAGCTCTCGCCCTTCATCGCTATGCTGATCGGCTTAGCGCTGGCCTGGAAGTTCTACATCCGCTCGCCGGAATTGCCGCGAAGCGTCGCCGCCAACCACCGCTTGCTCTACGCCTTCCTGCTCAACAAGTGGTATTTCGACGAGCTGTACGACTTCCTGTTCGTGCGGCCAGCCAAGCGGCTCGGTCGTTTCCTGTGGAAGACCGGCGACGGCACCATCATCGACGGTCTTGGTCCTGACGGCATCTCGGCGCGCGTCATCGATGTCACCGACCGCGTCGTCAAGCTGCAGACCGGCTACCTCTACCACTATGCCTTCGCCATGCTGATCGGCGTTGCCGCACTCGTCACCTGGATGATGCTCTGATGACCGCTTGGCCAATCCTCTCGCTGGTCACCTTCCTGCCGCTGGTTGGTGTGCTGCTCATCCTGTTCATCAATGATGACAGTGAAAACGCGCGCCGCAACATCCGCGCCATCGCGCTGTTGACGACGACGTTCACGTTCATCATCTCGCTGTTCATCTGGACCGGCTTCGACAATTCGCAAGCGGGCTTCCAGTTCGTCGAGAAGGTTGCCTGGCTCGACTCCGGCATCTCCTACCATATGGGCGTCGACGGCATTTCAATGCTGTTCGTCATCCTGACGACATTCCTGATGCCGCTCTGCATCCTGGCCTCGTGGGAAGCGATCGAGAAGCGCGTCAAGGCCTACATGATCGCCTTCCTGCTGCTCGAAACGCTGATGATCGGCGTGTTCTGCGCGCTGGACATCGTGCTGTTCTACGTCTTCTTCGAGGCTGGCCTGATCCCGATGTTCATCATCATCGGCGTCTGGGGCGGCAAGCGGCGCGTCTATGCCTCGTTCAAGTTCTTCCTCTACACGCTGGCCGGCTCGGTGCTGATGCTGCTCGCCATCATGGCGATGTTCTATCAGTCCGGCACGACCGACATCCCGACGCTTTTGACGCACAATTTCCCGGCCAACATGCAGACCTGGTTGTGGCTCGCCTTCTTCGCCTCCTTCGCGGTGAAGATGCCGATGTGGCCGGTGCACACCTGGCTGCCTGACGCGCATGTCGAAGCGCCGACAGCGGGCTCGGTGATCCTGGCCGCAATCCTGCTCAAGATGGGCGGGTACGGCTTCCTGCGCTTCTCGCTGCCGATGTTCCCGCTGGCGTCGGAAATGTTCGCGCCGCTGGTGTTCACGCTGTCGGTCGTCGCCATCATCTACACCTCGCTGGTGGCGCTGATGCAGGAGGACATGAAGAAGCTGATCGCCTATTCCTCGGTCGCCCATATGGGCTTCGTGACCATGGGCATCTTCGCCATGAACCAGGAAGGCGTGCAGGGCGCGATCTTCCAGATGCTCAGCCACGGCCTTGTCTCGGGCGCGCTGTTCCTGTGCGTCGGCGTTATCTACGACCGCATGCACACGCGCGAGATCGACGCCTATGGCGGGCTGGTCAACAACATGCCGAAATACGCCACCGTGTTCATGGTCTTCACCATGGCCAATGTCGGCCTGCCCGGCACCAGCGGCTTCGTCGGCGAGTTCCTGACCATGCTCGGCGTCTTCCGGGTCAACACCTGGGTGGCGTTCTTCGCAGCCACCGGCGTCATCCTGTCGGCAGCCTATGCGCTGTGGCTCTATCGCCGGGTGATTTTCGGCGCGCTGACCAAGGACAGCCTGAAGGGCCTGCTCGATCTGTCGCCGCGCGAGAAGGTGATCATCTACCCGCTGGTCGTGCTGGTCATATTCTTCGGCGTCTATCCGGCGCCCGTCTTCGACGCGACGGCCCAATCGGTCAAGTCGCTCGTCACCAATGTCACTGCATCCATCGGCGCCGCGCAGACCGCGGCGGCGAATTAACCCAAGGGTTTTGCGAACCATGACGCCGGACCTTCTCTCCAGCCTGTCGCTGTCGACGCCAGAGCTGATCCTCGCCATCGGCGCGCTGGCGCTGCTGATGGTCGGCGCCTATTCGCGCGCCAACACCGCCAATACGGTGACCGGCCTCGCAGTCGCCGTGCTGGTGTTATCAGGCGCCTGGCTGGTCTTCCGCACGGGGCAGGGCAGCGCCTATGGCAATGCCTTCATCCAGGATTCCTTCGCCCACTTCATGAAGGTGCTGGCGCTGATCGGCTCGGCGGTGACGCTGGTGATGTCGATGCGCTTTGCCAAAGCGGAGCATTTCGACAAATTCGAATATCCGGTGCTGATCCTGCTTTGCACGCTCGGCATGATGCTGATGATCTCGGCCAACAGCATGATCGGGCTCTATCTCGGCCTCGAACTGCAATCGCTGGCGATCTACGTGCTGGCGGCGATCAACCGTGACAATCTGCGTTCGACCGAGGCCGGCCTGAAGTATTTCGTCCTCGGCGCACTGTCGTCGGGCATGCTCCTCTATGGCATCAGCCTGGTCTACGGCTACACCGGCAACACCGGCTTCCAGGAGATCGCCACGGCGTTGGGCAGCGGCGAGCGCCAGCTTGGCCTGGTTTTCGGTCTGGTCTTCGTGTTGGCCGGCCTTGCCTTCAAGATCTCGGCGGTGCCGTTCCACATGTGGACGCCCGACGTCTATGAAGGCGCGCCGACGCCGGTGACGGCCTTCCTGGCGGCCGCTCCCAAGATGGCGGCGATGGCGCTGATGGTGCGCGTCACCATGGGCGCGTTCAAGCCGATCGCCTCGGACTGGCAGCAGATCATCGTCTTCATCTCGATCGCCTCGATGGCGCTCGGCGCCTTCGCGGCGATCGGCCAGACCAACATCAAGCGACTGATGGCCTATTCCTCGATCGGCCACATGGGCTACGCGCTGGTCGGCCTTGCCGCCAACAGCCAGGCGGGCGTGCGTGGCGTCGCCATCTACATGCTGATCTACCTGGTGATGACGCTCGGCACCTTCGCCTTCATCCTCGCCATGCGGCGCAAGGAAGGCAATGTCGAGTTGATCAGCGACCTGGCCGGTCTGTCGTCGACCAACCCGATCATGGCGACGATCCTGACCATCCTGATGTTCTCGCTGGCCGGCATTCCGCCGCTCGCCGGCTTCTGGGGGAAATGGTACGTCTTCCTCGCCGCCATCAACGCCAACCTCTACGCGCTGGCGATCATCGGCGTGCTGGCCTCGGTGGTGGGTGCTTATTATTATCTGCGCATCATCAAGATCATGTGGTTCGATGAGCCGGTTGGCGGCTTTGTGCCGATGGCGAGTGAACTGCGCCTGGTGCTCGGCGTCAGTGGCGCCTTCGTGCTGTTCTACGTGCTGATCGGCGGGCCGATCGGCACCTATGCCGAAGCCGCTGCCAAGACATTTTTCTAAACGGCATGGCGTTTCGGCTGGCTCCTACCTCGGCGTCGGAAGGGTTCCGGCTCGAGGCACATGACAGCGTCGGCTCCACCAATGCGCTGGCGCTGGACCATGCCCGGGCGGGCGACCCCGGCAGATTGTGGGTCGTTTCCAAGAAGCAGGAAAGCGGGCGCGGGCGGCGCGGCCGTGTCTGGGCGACGCCGGAAGGCAACCTCGCGGCGACGCTGCTTGTCATCACCACTGCCGAGCTTCGTCTTGCCGCGACGCTGGGCTTCGTCGCCGGGCTGGCGCTGGCCGATGCGCTCGACGCGGTCGTGCCGAAGGGCCGGATCGCCATAGGCCTCGACGGCGCAAGTGCGGGCAAAAACCGGTTCGAGCTGAAATGGCCGAACGACGTGCTTGCCGCCGGCGCCAAGCTGGCCGGCATCCTGCTGGAATCGGCGATCCTGGACGGCGGCCGTTTCGCCGTGGCTGTCGGCATCGGCGTCAATGTTGTGGCTTATCCCGAAGATTTGCCCTATCCGGCAACTTCATTGCGCGCGCTGGGCGCGACATGCGATGCGGAAACATTGTTTCTGGCGCTGTCGGATGCCTGGAGCGAGAATGCCCGGTTGTGGGATGAGGGGCGCGGACTTGCCGCCGTCAGGCAACGCTGGCTGGCACGGGCGGCGGGGCTTGGCGGCGAGGTTGCTGTCAGAATTGACGGCAATGTGGTGCGTGGCGTGTTTGAAACCATTGACGAGGACTGCCGTTTCGTGATCCGCGACGATCAAGGTTCTATTCTGACGATCGCCGCCGGCGACGTGCATTTCGGCGCGGTCGCGTCTGCCCGCGTCTAACGGGCTTGGCCTGAGGGTCAGGAAGGGAAAAATCATGGCGAAAGCGGAAAACGCCGAACTCGTCTTCGTGCCGCTCGGCGGCGTCGGCGAGATCGGCATGAACTTCGCCCTCTATGGCTACGGCCCGCCGAGCGCGCGCGAGTGGATCGTCATCGATGTCGGCGTGACCTTTCCCGATGCCAGCCTGCCGGGCGTCGACCTGGTGCTGCCCGATACGCGCTTCATCGAGGAGAACCTCGCCAATCTGCGCGGCATCATCATCACGCATGCGCATGAAGACCATTATGGCGCGCTGCTCGACACCTGGCCGAAGCTGAAGGCCCCGGTCTGGATGACGCCGTTCAGCGCCGGCCTGCTCGAAGCCAAGCGGCAGGGCGAACAGGGCGCGCCGAAGATCCCGCTGACCATTTACCGGGCGGGCGAGAAATTCACGGTCGGCCCGTTCGAGATCGAAGCCATTCCCGTAGCGCACTCGATTCCCGAGCCGATGTCGCTGGCGATCACGTCGCCGGCCGGCACCGTCATCCACACCGGCGACTGGAAGATCGATCCAGAGCCGACGATCGGCCCGAAGACCGACGAGGCGCGTTTCCGCGCCTATGGTGACAAGGGTGTTCTGGCGCTGATCTGCGATTCGACCAATGCGCTGCGGGAAGGCGAGTCGCCTTCGGAAGTCGCCGTGGGCGAGGGCCTCAAGGGCGTCATCCAAGCAGCCAAGGGCCGCGTCGCCGTCACCACTTTCTCCTCCAATGTCGGCCGCATCGTCTCCATTGCCAAGGCGGCGCGCGATGCCGGACGCCAGTGCCTGGTGCTCGGCCGTTCGCTGAAGCGGGTGATCGATGTGGCTGATGAACTCGGTTACATGGACGGGCTGCCCGAGTTCATCGCCGAAGAGGATTTTGGCTTCATCCCGCGCGAAAACCTGGTGATCATCTGCACTGGCAGCCAGGGCGAGCCTTTGGCGGCGCTGGCCAAGCTGTCGCGCGAAGAAATGAAATCGGTGTCGCTGACGGCCGGCGATACGGTGGTGTTTTCCTCGCGTACGATCCCCGGCAATGAAAAGGCGATCCTCGAGATCAAGAACCGCCTGATCGACCTCGGCATCAAGATCATCGAGGACGGCGACGCGCTGGTGCATGTTTCAGGCCACCCGCGGCGCAGCGAATTGCGCAAGATGTACGAATGGGTGCGGCCGCAGATCGGCGTTCCCGTGCATGGCGAGGCAGCGCATCTGGTGGCGCAGGGGTCGCTGATGTCGACCTCCGGCATCGGCCAGGTGGCGCAGGTGCGCGACGGCGACATGCTCAGGCTCGCTCCCGGCCCCGCCACCATTATCGACCAGGTGCCGTTCGGGCGCATCTACAAGGACGGCAGTCTGATCGGCACCGATCAGGCGATGGGCATTCGCGATCGGCGCAAGCTGTCCTTTGCCGGCCATGTCGCGGTCAATGTCGTGCTCGACGACAAATATGAGCTTGCCGGCGATCCCGATCTGGTTGCCATCGGCGTCGCCGAGGCCGATGCAAGCGGTGAGACGCTCGAGGATCTGATGATCGACGCGGCAGTCGGCGCCGTGGATTCGATCCCCCGCCAGCGGCGAAAGGATCTCGACCTGGTGCAAGAGGCGGTACGGCGCGCCGTACGCGGCGCTGCCAACGAAGCGTGGGGCAAGAAACCGCTGGTGACGGTGTTCGTCACCCGGTGAGGGTGGCAGCGTTCGCTACACGTTCAGCTGATAGCTGACGGGAAGCCAGCGAAAAGAGCCGTCTAGCTGCTCGACGTAGCCCAGTCCTGGAAATGGCATGTGGTGGCCAGCGATCAACAGACGCTGTTCCGCGGCCATCTTCAGCAGTCGCTTGCGGGTCTCGATGGCCAGGTCTTTGTCATCATCCAGATCGGCACGCCACTCCGGCCGCTGGATGGACACGACATAGTGCAGGAAGGCGTCCGACCAGATGAGCAATTGCTGTCCGTCGCTTTCGACGAGAAACGCCAGCAGCCCGGGAGAATGACCGGCTGCGTCGATGGCGGCAATGCCAGGCGCAACCTTGTCCCCGGGTGCTATGAATGCTGCCCGGCCGGCCAGGTTGCTGCAAATGCGCCTGAATAGATCGCGGCTTTTCAATCTGGCCTCGCGCACCGCATTTCCCTCGGTCCAGAAGCTGAATTCCGCCGCGCCGAATACATAGCGTGCCCGCCTGAAAACGGGTTCGCCATCCTTCACAAGTCCTCCGATGTGATCCGGGTGCCCGTGGGTGATGATCACCACATCAATGTCATCAGGCCCGAGCCCAAGGTCCTGCAGACAATCCAAAAGCGAACTGTCCGCATCTCCGCATCCGGTGTCGAACAGGATCTTTTCGGAACCGGTGTCGATCAGCGTCGGGATGAAACAGTGCTCGTAGCGATCGCGGTCGATGAAGTTCGAGACAGCGAGTTCGTGCACTGCGGTTGACGACTGTCCAGGTGCCAGGGCCGATGCAAGGTTGTTGCGAACATCGACGGCATCGAGCAAAGCGGCAACTTTGAATGAGCCAAGACCGAATGTGAAAACGCGTGGGCGGGAAGGGTGGGCGTCGAACATTTGCCGTTTGTACTTCGCAGTTGCCGGTTGGAACAGCCTGGGCGGTGATTTTGAAACTCTCTGTCCGTTCAAGAGCGTTCGAGGACGGCTCGTCAAAGTGCGACAGTGCGCGCCTGGTGAAAGGCTGTTGATATCAGTCGATTTGACGTATGACGCCAGCCATCGGGACCCAGAAGGGAATGCTCGGATATGCTCGGTCGCCTGAACCATGTTGCGCTTGCAGTGCCGGATCTGGCTGCGGCCGTCGCCGCCTATCGCAACACGCTCGGCGCCGAAGTGACGGAGCCGCAGGCACTGCCGGAGCACGGTGTGACCGTGGTGTTCGTCAATGTCGGCAACACCAAGATCGAACTTCTGGAGCCGCTGGGCGAGGGCTCGCCGATCGCCGCCTTCCTGGAGAAGAATCCGTCCGGCGGGATGCACCATCTTTGCTACGAGATCGACGACATCCTGGCCGCACGCGACCAGCTCAAGGCCGCAGGCGCGCGCGTGCTGGGTGACGGCAATCCGAAGACCGGTGCGCATGGCAAGCCGGTGCTGTTCCTGCATCCGAAGGATTTCTTCGGTACGCTGATCGAACTGGAGCAATCATGAGCTGGGTATCGTTCACCGCACTTTTCTTCGCCACCTGGTGGATCGTGCTGTTCGTCGTGCTGCCGTTCAGCGTCAGCACACAGGACGACGATCACGACGTGACGCTGGGCACGGTTCCAAGTGCGCCGCGCGGCCCGCATATGCTGCGCGCCATCCTGCGAACCACCGTCGCGACGGCGGTTCTCATGGGCATTTTCTACGGCCTGACGAAAGGGTTGGGATACAGCCTTGACGAGGTGCCGCACATCATTCCGGAATTCAGTCAGACGCCAACGAAATAGGCCTTTTCAGGCCGCGTTTCAGCCGATTCGAGATCGACACGATATCGCCTGGAGGCCATGGCGATTCTGGCTTTGTGCCGGTTGACGCAAGGTCATCCA
Source organism: Mesorhizobium sp. P2_E6 (assembly GCF_056403835.1). Classification (NCBI taxonomy): domain Bacteria; kingdom Pseudomonadati; phylum Pseudomonadota; class Alphaproteobacteria; order Hyphomicrobiales; family Phyllobacteriaceae; genus Mesorhizobium; species Mesorhizobium sp. P2_E6. Next base: position 249,046 of record NZ_JBFUEQ010000003.1, on the reverse strand, counting down.
GTTTATCAATCTCTGCTGCTAACCAGATGTTTGCACAAAAAAAATGCAAGGCACAAGGCCTTGCAATTTAAACGCGTCCGATCTGTTTCCGGTTTCCGGCGGCAGCGAGTTACCGCGCCTAGATCGCATCCTCCCAAGACTTTGACCGCGTAGGAGAGCAGATTTTTCTCTACCCTCTCGGTTATCGGGGCACATTAGCCCAACGCGAATGAAAATGTCACGTAGAATTTTGCCTTGAAACGGGCATTCTCGTGCTGCACTGCACAATAGTGTGGCAGGCTTTGCTTGGGAAACGACCAATAAGACGCGCGCGGCACTGCAGCATCCCTGGAACGCCGGGTGTCCGAGGCACGCGCAAGGACGCTCTGGCACGTTCGACCCCATGTATCGTGCCTTTCCGAAAGCCGATTTCCGATTTTCGGATCGATGCGTCCGGGTTTCCATTCCGCCATGAAATGGCTATGAAGCCGGGGCAAGCAAGCCCGGGTCGCGCCGATTCCCGCGCGGCCATCCTCACTCACGGACCAGTCCATGCGTTTGTCGCGCTATTTCCTGCCTATCCTCAAAGAAAATCCGCGCGAGGCCGAAATCGTCTCGCACCGGCTGATGCTGCGCGCCGGCATGATCCGCCAGCAGGGGCAGGGCAGTTTCTCGTGGCTGCCACTCGGCAAGCGGGTCCTGGACAAGGTTTGCCTGATCATCCGCGAGGAGCAGAATCGCGCCGGTGCGCTGGAAATCCTGATGCCGACCATCCAGTCGGCGGATCTGTGGCGCGAAAGCGGACGCTATGATGACTACGGCAAGGAGATGCTGCGCATCAAGGACCGGCAGGACCGCGACATGCTCTACGGCCCGACCAATGAGGAAGTGGTCACCGAGATCGTCCGCGCCTACGTGAAGTCCTACAAGGACCTGCCGCTCAATCTCTACCACATCCAGTGGAAGTTCCGTGACGAAGTGCGGCCGCGCTTCGGTGTCATGCGTTCGCGCGAATTCCTGATGAAGGACGCCTATTCCTTCGACCTCGACTTCGAGGGCGCCAAGGCGGCGTACAACAGGATGTTCGTGTCCTATCTCAGGACGTTTACGCGCATGGGCCTGCAGGCGATTCCGATGCGGGCCGACACCGGGCCGATCGGCGGCGATCTCAGCCATGAATTCATCATCCTCGCCGACACCGGCGAGAGCCAGGTTTTCTGCCATCGCGACTATCTTTCGCTGGACGTGCCCGGAGAAAAGACCGACTTCGCCAACGACGCCGAGATCGGCGACATCGTCAAGACATGGACGACGCCCTACGCCGCCACCGACGAGATGCATGACGAGGCGGCCTGGGAGAAGATCGGCGAAAGCGACAAGGTTTCGGCGCGCGGCATCGAGGTTGGCCACATCTTCCATTTCGGCGACAAATACTCCAAACCGATGGGCGCCAAGGTGACCGGGCCCGACGGCAAGGATCATTTCGTCTCCGGCGGCTCCTACGGCATCGGTCCGTCGCGCCTGGTCGCGGCGATCATCGAAGCCAGCCATGACGACAACGGCATCATCTGGCCGGAAGCGGTGGCGCCATTCGACATCGGATTGATCAACATGAAGGCGGGCGATGCCGAGTGCGACCGCGTCTGTGACGAGCTGCATGCCGCCTTCGTCGCCGCCGGCAAGGATGTGCTCTACGACGACACCGACCAGCGGCCGGGCGGCAAGTTCGCCACCGCCGACCTGATCGGCCTGCCTTGGCAAGTCATCGTCGGTCCACGCGGCGTTGCCGCAGGCGAGATCGAGATCAAGAATCGCAGGACCGGCGAGCGCGAGACGCTGCCGATCGCCGACGCGAAAAAGCGCTTTGGCAGCGCCGCATGAGCGACGTGGCGGTGGCAAGATCGGCGGGCGCCGGACCTTTTTCCATCTTCGAGCGCATGGTTGCCTGGCGCTACCTGCGTTCGCGGCGCAAGGAGACGGTGATCTCGGTGATCGCCTCGATCTCCTTCCTCGGCATCATGCTGGGGGTCGCCACGCTGATCGTGGTGATGGCGGTGATGAATGGCTTTCGGGCGGAGCTGTTGACGCGCATCCTCGGCGTCAACGGCCATCTGATCGCGCAGCCGCTCGATTCGCCGCTTGAGGACTACGCACAGGTCGCCGGCCGCATCAACGGCGTGCCCGGCGTCAAATACGCCATCCCGCTGATCGATGGCCAGGTGCTGGCGCAAGGCAATGTCGGCGGCGGAACCGGCGCGCTGGTTCGCGGCATACGTGGCGAGGATCTGAGCAAGATCGCCATCGTCGCGGCCAACGTCAAGCAGGGTTCGATCGCCGGTTTCGACACCGGCGAGGGCGTCGCTATCGGCAAGCGCATGGCCGAGAATCTCGGCCTGGCGCTCGGCGACACGATCACCTTGATTTCGCCTGACGGCGACGTGACGCCGCTCGGCACGACGCCGCGCATGAAGGGCTATCCGATCACCGCGATCTTTGAAGTCGGCATGTCGGAATATGACAGTTCCATCGTCTACATGCCGTTCTCGGAGGCACAGCTCTATTTCAACATGGACGGCCGGGCCCAGACGATCGAGATCTACGTCGACAATCCCGATGATGTCGACGCGCTGAAACCGAAGGTGGAGGAGGCGGCGCAGCGGCCAATCGACCTCGTCGACTGGCGCCAGCGCAACGAGACCTTCTTTTCCGCCCTGCAGGTCGAGCGCAACGTCATGTTCATGATCTTGACGCTGATCGTGCTGGTGGCGGCACTCAACATCATTTCCGGCCTGATCATGCTGGTGAAGGACAAGGGGCATGACATTGCCATCCTGCGCACCATGGGGGCGTCGCGCGGCGCCATCCTGCGCATCTTCCTGATGACGGGGGCGGCGATCGGCGTGACCGGCACGATCGCCGGCGTGCTGCTCGGCGTGCTGATCTGCACCAACATCGAATCCATCCGCCAGTTCTTCTCCTGGATGACCGGCAAGGTGCTGTTCAACCCGGAGCTCTATTTCCTCAGCCAGCTGCCGGCGAAGATGGATCCGCGCGAGACGACCTATGTCATCCTGATGGCACTCGGGCTGTCCTTCCTGGCAACGGTGTTTCCAGCGTGGCGGGCCGCCCGGCTCGATCCCGTCGAAGCCTTGAGGTATGAATGATGGCCGAGGCCATTATCGAGCTGAAGAGCGTCGAGCGGCACTACGTCCAGGGGCCGCGCAAGCTCACCATTCTCAACGGCGCCGATTTCTCGCTAAAGCGCGGCGAGATGGTTGCGCTGGTGGCGCCGTCGGGCACCGGCAAGTCGACGCTGCTGCACACTGCCGGCCTGCTAGAGCGGCCTGATGCCGGCGACGTCATCCTGGCCGGCCGTGCCTGCGGGCGGCTCTCCGACGACGAGCGCACGGCGATCCGCCGCAACGATGTCGGCTTCGTCTACCAGTTCCATCACCTGCTGCCGGAATTCTCGGCGCTGGAAAACATCATGATGCCGCAGCTGATCAAGGGGCTGAGCCGCAAGGAGGCGTCGGAGCGCGCGGCGCAACTGCTCGACTACATGCAGATCGGCAAGCGCGCGTCGCACCGTCCGTCCGAGCTTTCCGGCGGCGAGCAGCAGCGCGTCGCCATTGCCCGCGCGGTTGCCAATGCACCGCTGGTGCTGTTGGCCGACGAGCCGACCGGCAATCTCGACCCTGTCACCGCCTCCTATGTGTTCGAGGCGCTGGCGGCGCTGGTCAAGCAATCGGGCCTCGCGGCGCTGATCGCTACCCACAATCACGAACTGGCCTCGCGCATGGACCGGCGCGTCACGCTGGCCGACGGCAAAGTGGTGCCGCTCGGCTTGAGCTGATCTCAGTCTCGACAGACCTGGCGAGCTCGCGGACAGTCCGCCCTCAGTGCGCGTTGCGGCTCCATTGATGGTTGTCGCACGCCCGTCAACCTTTCCTTAACCCTGCCGATTTGATCGCCCGGAAATTCCGGACGCGGCCGGATACCGACCGTTGACAATAGAACAAAATTAGAACAAATTAAAAACATATCAACAACAGGAGAGAGTTATGACCGATCTGGTTCAGGATGTCATCTCACTGGTTTGCATGAGCACCTTTCTCATTTCCATGGCGATCTGGATCGGCGCCATGTGATCTGGAGTTGAGGACGTGGCGCGAACGCAAGCGTCCCTCGGGCGCGAAACTCCTCACACTTACCCTCTCCCCGTTCAAGACGGGGAGAGGGGGGCATCAACGCTGGCGGCGTGCCTTTCACTGAGACGCCGACGCGAATGGCATGCATCCGGGAACCGAGTTTTCCTGTTAAGCTTTTCTTGCCGCCGCGACGTTTAGGGTAGTGCCTCCAAGACAGGGAGCAACGTCGCGTGTCGCCCATCGTCACGACCATCCTCGTGGCCAGCAATCTCGGGCTGATCTTTCTCTTGATGAGCGTGCCGCTTGGTTTGCGCACGATCAGGCTCAGCCGTGTCGTGGCTATGGACCGGCAGCGCCTCTGGCAGGCGCTGTGGCCGCTTGGCAGCGATGCCGGCTGGTCCGGCGAGATCCTTTCGGCCGAGCCGCTGGACGGCGAGGGCATGGCCCGCATCATGCTGTCCTGGGAAGGCCGCGACGGCAAGCCGATCGAGCGCAAGTCGCGGTTTGAGGACGTAGTCGAGGGCAGCCGTTTCTCGATGCGGGTCATCGAGGATACCACGCTCGACGCTTCGTTCTGGAAGGATTTTCGCGAGACCACTGAGCTCGTTTCTGAAGGCAGCGGCACGCGGATCACGCTTGGCCAGACCGATCGCTATCGCGGCTTTGCCTTCCTGGTGTTCCGCTATTTCGCCATGTGCCGCGAACTCTCCAAGCTGCAGCGCTGGGCGAGGACCGGGCGATATCGCAAGGGCGGCTGGTTCGAGCATCCGCTCAGCCAGGTCGGCTTCGCGGCATTGTCGGCATTGATCCTGTGGCCGTTCTTCGGGCTTCATCTCGGCGGACTGGCGCTGGCCGCGATCCTCACGTCAGTGGTGGCCCTGCACGAGCTCGGCCACATGGCCGCGTTTCGCCTGATGGGTCACAACAAGGCGCGCATGATCTTCATTCCGCTGCTCGGCGGCATCGCCATTGGCGGGCGGCCATATGACAGCCGTTTCGAAGTGGCGTTCGTGGCGTTGATGGGCGCCGGCTTCTCCGCCTTCCTGGTGCCGGTCGTCATCGCCGCCAGCACCTTTGCCGGCGCGGAAGGATATCGACTGGCAGCAATGCTGCTGGCGACGCTGGCGGGCTTTGCTGCCCTGTTCAACATCGCCAATCTGGTGCCGGTGTGGAAGTTCGATGGCGGCCAGGTGCTGCGCCAGATCTGCCCGGGGCCGATCGTGCTGGCGCTGGCCTCGTTCTCCCTGCTTTCGGCCTTCCTGGCGCTTGGCCGAAAGGCCGGCTTTTCCCCGGGCTTTCTGCTCGCCGCGGGCGCGGTCTTTTCAATCCTCAGCCTGCTGACGATGCGCAGCGGGGTAAAGCCGCGCCACGAGCTGAAACCGATCCGCACCGTCGACCGCCTCGTCATCGCCGGCGCGCTGCTGGCGGTGTTCGCTATCCATGGCTTCGGCGTCCTGTGGGCGTCCGCGCAACTGATCTGAGGTGTGTTGATATTCGGGCCGGATGGATCAGCCGGCCTTGCGGGCGGCTTCGACAGGCAAAGCCGTGGCGGGACCGAAGACGTCGTCGAAGGCAGATTTCAGGGCCAGGTCGAGGTCCGCCATTGTTACAGGCAAGCCGAGGTCGACAAGGCTGGTAACGCCGTGGTCCTGCACGCCGCACGGCACGATGCCGCTGAAATGGTCGAGATCCGGTTCGACATTGATGGCGATGCCATGAAAGCTCACCCAGCGCCGCAGCCTGATGCCGATGGCGGCGATCTTGTCTTCGGCCGGCGAGCCGTCCGGCAGGGCAGGGCGATCCGGCCGCACCACCCAGACACCGACGCGGTCCTCGCGGCGTTCGCCGTGCACGTTGAAAGCGGCGAGCGTGGCGATGATCCACTGTTCAAGCGCGGCGACAAAAGCACGGACATCCTCGCGGCGCCGCTTCAGGTCGAGCATCACATAGGCGACCCGCTGGCCCGGCCCATGATAGGTGTACTCACCGCCGCGCCCAGCCGCGAACACTGGAAAACGGTTCGCGTCGATCAGGTCCTCGCTACGGGCACTGGTGCCGGCGGTGTAAAGCGGCGGATGTTCGACAAGCCAGACCATTTCGCCGGCGGCACCGCTTCGGATCGCCTCGGCGCGCGCCTCCATGAAGGCCAGCGCATCGCGATAGGCGGTGAGGCCAGGCTCGATGCACCATTCGACCGGTGCTGAACCGGGGAGCGGCAGGAACGACGTGGCGATCTGGCTGCGTTCTGGCATGGCTTTTCGTTTTTCGTTTATGCATGTCATGATCCCAAAACCGCCTTGCGCTTTCGGGCGACATGCATTTGCCTTCCATATGGCGCTATCGGGCCGAAACGTCCAGTTTCGGCTACGCATTCCAATTCTGTGGAACGTTATGCCAATCGCTGGCGATTATTGCTTGCGGCGCACTTGTTTCGCCGGAAACGATTTGCTACACGCCGCGAGCCGGTCGGTTCCGGCTCCTACCACGTGCGGTCGTGGCGGAATTGGTAGACGCGCAGCGTTGAGGTCGCTGTGGGGCAACCCGTGGAAGTTCGAGTCTTCTCGACCGCACCAAATTTCCCTGACAGATTGCTTATGGCGAGCTCTGACGGCAGGCGATGACACGTCGCGGCCACAGGGCTTTCCGCGGATCGAAACGGCAGCGGCGGCGCGTCCTTCAGACCACGCCGCCGCTTCGCCTTTTAGGGCCTATCCCGTCCACCCAAGGCCAGCCGAAATGCAATTGATCGATACAAGCAGAGCGTCGGTCGCCCGCTTTTGATCCGCCGTGCCGGTATTTGCCCGAACTTCACGCAGCAGATCGACCTGTAGCCGGTGAATGTCATCCATCTGTCGCCGCAGACTGTCGAAACGCCGCTTGAACATCGGAAAGCGCGCGGAAAGATCGCCTCCCGTGAGGTCGCCGATCAGGCGTCGCGTCAACTCGTATTCGGCGGCGATGCGGGCGTAGATTCGCTGGGCCGCATCGCTGTCGGACACCAGGCGGGCGTAGAGCCCCGCGATCTCCATGTCGGACTGGTAGAGCGTCTTCTCGGCCTCGTCGACGATCAAGCGGAAGAAGCGCGAGTGCTCGAACATGCCGGCCAGAAGTTCGCGCCCGGCCTCGCCGCGCACAGCGACGAAAGAGCTAAGCGCGCTGCCGATGCCATACCAGCCAGTCAGCAGATGACGGTTCTGACTCCAGGCGAACACCCATGGAATGGCGCGCAGGTCAGCAATGCCGCTGGCGCCGAAACGGCGGTCCGGCCGTGACCCCATTTTCAGGAGCGCCAGCTCCGCGACCGGGCTCGCCTGGTTGAAATAATCGAGGAAACCGGGCTCGGCCATCAACCCGGCGTAGGATGCCTGCGACATGCCTGCCAGAGCTTCCAGCGCCTCGTCGAATTCCGGCGTTTCCTTCGGCTCGACATCACCGGGCGATCCGACACCGTGGGCCAGCACGCCAGCGGCGAGAACCTCGAGCTGGTTGAGGCCGGTGCCGCGATTGGCGAATTTCGACGATACGACCTCGCCCTGCTCCGTCACCCGCATGGATCCGGCTACCGTGCCTTCCGGTTGTGCCGCGATCGCCCGGCCGGTCGGCGCGCCGCCACGGCTGACAGAGCCGCCGCGACCGTGAAAGAAACTGATCCTGACGTTGTGCTTGCGCCCGACGGCGGCGAGGCGCTTTTGCGCTTTTGCCAGTTCCCAATTGGAAGCCAGAAAGCCGCCGTCCTTGTTGGAATCTGAATAGCCAAGCATGATTTCCTGGCGCGCGCCGAAATCTCGCACCGTCCGCCTCACTAGCGAAACGCCGAGCAATCCAATCAGGATGCCCGGTGCGGCCTGTAGATCGGAGATAGTCTCGAACAATGGTACGATCCGCAGCCTGATCGTGCCGCCACCACCAGGCGCGGTTGAAAGTCCGCAACATTGCGCCAGCAGATAGACCGCGAGCAGATCGTCGGCCGAACGGGTCATACTGAGAACGAAGGAGCCGACAGCGTCGGCATCCGAGCCGGAGATCTGCTCGCGGATAACGGAGAAAGTCGAAAGCAGTTCGCCTGCTTCGGGCGAGAGGCGGCCTGCGTCGATCTCCAGCCGCTCGCCCTGGATGATGGCTGTGCGAATACGCGCCGACCATTGCGGCGTGCCGGCTGCGACCGGATCGGCGGGATTTTCCAGCGCAAACAGTTCGGCCAGCACCCGGTTGACGACCGTGGAGTTCTGCCGGATGTCGAGCGAGACCGTACGGAAGCCGAAGCTTCCGACTTGCCAAAGCAGAGGCTGGATGAAGCGCTTGGCTACCGCGCGACCTCCGATCGCTTCGAGAACGGAAGACAGCCCGTTCAGATCGGCACGAAACGCCTCTGCCGAGAGATATGCCGCCGGACCGCCGTCTCGCGTGGCCTCCAGCCGGGCAAGCAAGGCCGAGGCGAACTGGCGAAGCGGTTCGTCAGGGTTGCGGGCGGCGATAATGTGCGCCAGTCCGCTTTTATCAAGCGCCGTTTGCAGCACCGGCTTGAAGCTGGCCGGCAGGTCGATGACGTTTGAGCTGGCGCTGAGCACCGTCACCAGCCGCTGCACCTGCGTCAGATACCAGCCTATTGCGGTGTTGCGGTATTCGGCCATGGCATGGGCGGTGACCGCGGCAGTCACATTTGGATTGCCATCGCGGTCGCCGCCGATCCACGAGGCATAGCGCATGAATGAGGGAATTCTGATCGGCTCTCCCGGATAGTGACGCTCGAAGGCGCCCTGAAGCTTGCCATAGAGCTGCGGCGTTGCCTCGAAGATGACTTCGCGAAAGAAATGCAGGCCCCAGGCGATTTCACGTTCGACCGTCGGACGCTCCAGGCGCAACTCGCCCGTCATCCACAGAAGCTCGATCTCGCTTTCCAGATCGGCGACCAACAGGGAGCGTTCGCGCGGCGCCCAGCGTGGCTGGTCGAGCTCGGTCAGCTTGCGATAGATACGGCGGTGGATCTCCAGCACCGTGACGCGTTTGGCTTCCGTCGGGTGCGCGGTCATGGTCGGGCCAACGCGAAGCTCATCGAGCTTCGCCTGGACTTCCTGCGCCGAGTGGCCATTCGCCGCCATCTGCGCGATCACGCTGGCGAAGGAGCCGGGTACTTCGTCAACACCCGCGCCTTGTTCGAGTTCGCGGCGCGCCCGCATGGCAAGCAACTCGTCTGCTATCGCCAGCAACTGGAACCATACGCCGCTTGCCTGAAGCGCCGGGATGCGCTGCTCCGCGGCGAGGGAGACAAGCGACCGACGTCCGGCCAGAACGGCGGCGATCTCGGGCTCACGCGCGCTTGCGACCTGAAGCAGCAAGCGCAACAAAAGGCTGCGCTCGTCCTCACGAAAGTTGATGCGTCTGCTCTGTTCCAAACCGGTTTCCTGCTTCGTCCGCACCGATGGCCAAGTAGCCGCGCCCTGAATCGAGGGCGGCGCCTGCTGTCAGGCGACCCGGTCGGGGACCGGGCGACCCTCGAAAAAGGCGGCCAGGTTCTCCACCACCTTCATGCCCATCGCCACCCGCGTTTCCTCGGTCGCACTCCCGAGATGCGGCAACAGCACCACGTTCTCCAACCGCTTCAGCGCCTCCGGAACGGCCGGCTCGTCGGCAAAGACGTCGAGACCCGCCCCCGCGATCTCGCGCCTTTCCAGTGCACCGATCAGGGCATCCTGGTCGACGACGTCGCCGCGCGCCGTGTTGATCAGGAACGCGTCGCCTTTCATCGACCGCAGGCTTCGAGCATTGATGAGATGGCGGTTTTCCGCGCCGCCCGGACAGTGCAGCGACACGAAATCAGATGTTATGAGCACATTGTCCAGGGTTGGCATCTGCACCGCGCCCATGGCGCGCGTCTCGTCATCATCGACCGGGGACCGATTGAAGAACACGATGTTCATACCGAAGCCGAAATGCGCGCGCCTGGCTGTCGCCTTGCCGATGCGCCCCATGCCGACAATACCCAAGGTTTTGCCCGACACCTTCGCGCCGGCCATATGGGTTGGCGACCAGCCGCGCCACTCTCCGGCCCGCAACTGCCGCTCGCCCTCACCAGTCCGGCGCGCGACAGCCAACAGCAAGCTGAGGGCGAGGTCGGCGGTGCAATCGGTCAGCACGCCCGGAGTGTTGGTCACGACGATGTCGCGGTCGCGGGCTGCCGCGACATCGATATGGCTGAAGCCGACGCCGAAATTGGCAATGATCCGGGTGCGGGCGGTGTTCTCGGGAAACACTGCACCAGGCAAGCGGTCGCTGACCGTTGCCAGGATCGCGTCAAAATTCGCGAATGCCGATGTCATTGCGGCAGGGCTCAGCGGCGTATCGCTGGGGTTGAGCGTCGTGTCGAAGCGCTCGGCGAGGATCGCTTCAACGGGGGCCGGCCATCTCCGGGTGACAATCAAACGCGGTTTCATCGAATTTCCTGCCGATCGATGGGCCGCGATGCATCCGCCGACCCGAAACAGACTTCACATCTTGAGCCATGCGACCGTCAGGCCGCCTTCTTCATCCCGGCCAGGGTATCGGCAACGACCTCCCCGAAGGACGATGGCGTCGGCACGATGACGACGCCGGCCTCTTTGAGGATTTCGACCTTTTCCTGCGCCGACTCGCCGAAGGCCGAGATGATGGCGCCGGCATGGCCCATGCGCCGGCCCTTCGGCGCGGAAAGCCCGGCGATGTAGGCGATCAGCGGCTTGCGCATGTTGTCGCGCGCCCAGATAGCGGCTTCCGCCTCCTGCGGTCCGCCGATCTCGCCGATCATGACCACGGCATCGGTTTCGTCGTCCTGTTCGAACAGCTTCAGCATGTCCTTGAAGGACGAGCCGTTGATCGGATCACCGCCGATGCCGACGCTGGTCGAAACGCCGATGCCGAGCGCCTTCATCTGCGAGGCTGCCTCATAGCCGAGCGTGCCCGAGCGCCCGACGATGCCGACGCGGCCGGGGAGATAGATGCTGCCCGGCATGATGCCCATCAGTGCCTGTCCGGGCGTGATCACGCCAGCGCAGTTCGGACCGATCAGCCGCATGCGGTCCTCGAAACGGTAGCGAAGCATGTAGCGCTTCACCTGCATCATGTCCTGCGAGGGGATGCCGTCGGTGATGCAGACGCATAGCTTTATGCCGGCATCGGCGGCTTCCATGATCGAATCGGCAGCGAAAGGCGGCGGCACGAAGACGATGCTCGCTTCGGCGCGGGTTTCGCGAACGGCGCCCTTGACGGTGTTGAAGACCGGCAGGCCGAGATGCTTCTGACCGCCCTTGCCGGGCGTCACGCCGCCGACGAGCTTGGTGCCGTAGCGCTTCATGTCTTCGGCATGGAAGCTGCCGATCTTGCCGGTGAAGCCCTGGACGATGACCCGCGTGCCGCGGTTGAGCAGGATTGCCATATTCTTAGCTCCCTCAGCTTGCTTTTTTGAGCGTTGCCGAACGCCAGGCGGCGACGGCTTTTTCGGCGGCTTCCGCCAGCGTATCGGCGACGATCACCGCCTCGCCGGAATCGGCCAGGATGCGGCGCCCTTCCTCGACCTTGGTGCCGGCAAGCCGCACCACCAGGGGGACGTTGACGCCGACTTCGCGGATTGCCTTGACGACGCCTTCGGCGACCCAGTCGCAACGGTTGATGCCGGCGAAGATGTTGACCAGGATGGTCTCGACATTCTTGTCACCAAGCACGGCGCGGAACGATTTCGCGACCCGCTCCGGCGAGGCGCCGCCGCCGATGTCGAGGAAGTTCGCCGGCTCGCCGCCGGCGATCTTGATCATGTCCATCGTCGCCATGGCGAGACCGGCGCCGTTGATGATGCAGCCGATATTGCCGTCGAGGCCGACATAGGAGAGGCCCCGGTCGCTGGCGAAGGTCTCACGCGGGTCTTCCTGGCTCTTGTCGCGCAGCTCGGAGATCTCCGGCCGCCGGAACAACGCGTTCTCGTCGAACGACATCTTGGCGTCGAGCGCGACGAGGTTGCCGTCGCGCGTCACCACCAGCGGATTGATCTCCAGCATCGAGGCGTCGTAGTCGCGGAACACCTGGTAGCAGCTGAAGATGGTTTCGGTCGCCTTGCCGATCAGGTTCTGGTCCAGACCGAGCCCGAAGGCGATCTCGCGCGCCTGGAAGCGCTGCATGCCGACGCCCGGATCGACCGTGGTCCGGATGATGGAATCCGGCGCCCTCTCGACGATATCCTCGATCTCCATGCCGCCGGCGGCCGACGCCACGATCATGACGCGCTCTTCTTTGCGGTCGAGAACGAAGCCGACATAGAGCTCCTGCGCGATGTCGACGGCCTCCTCGAGATAGAGCCGCGATATCAACTTGCCCCGCGGGCCGGTCTGCTGGGTCACGAGCTTGCGGCCGAGCATTGCTTCGGCCGCGTTGGAGATCTCCTCGTCATTGGCGCAGAGCTTGATGCCGCCGGCCTTGCCGCGGGCACCGGAATGAACCTGCGCCTTGAGAACCCATTTGCCGCCGCCGATCTCGCGCGCCCGATAGGTCGCCTGCTCGGGGCTGTAGGCCAGGCCGCCGCGCGGAACATGAACCCCGTGGCGGGCAAGCAGTTCCTTGGCCTGGTATTCGTGAATGTCCATTTTTTGTCCTCCCAAGAGCCTTCAGTGCGCGGCTGCGTGCGCCTGGCCGGCGCGTTCGATTGCCTCGTTGACCACCAGCACATTGCGCGCCATGCGTTCCGACGCCGCGTCGATCATTTTTCCGTCGAGCGCCGCCGCGCCCTTTCCGAGCGCCTCCGCTTCCTTGAGCACTTCCAGGATGCGCCTGGCGCGGACGACTTCCTTTTCCGGCGGCGAGAAGACGTTGTTGGCAAGCGCGATCTGCGAGGGGTGGATCGCCCATTTGCCTTCGATGCCAAGTGCCGCCGCGCGCCTTGCCGCCGCCGTGTAGCCCTCGGGGTCCGAGAAATCGCCGAACGGCCCGTCGATGGCGCGCAGGCCGTAGGCCCTGCAGGCAACCGTCATCCGCGACAGGGCGAAATGCCACTGGTCACCCGGATAGTCGGGATTGAGACCGCCGATGTTGACGGTGCGCGCCTTGTTGCTGGCGGCATAGTCGGCGACGCCGAAATGCATCGCCTCCAGGCGGCCGGGCGTGGCGGCGATCGCCTCGACATTGGCCATGCCGAGCGCCGTCTCGATGAGGGCTTCGAGGCCGACGCGGGTCTTGTAGCCCTTGGCCATCTCGATCTGGTTGACCATGGCTTCGACCATATAGAGGTCGGCCGGAACGCCGACTTTCGGCACCAGTATGGTGTCCAGCCGGTCGCCGGCCTGTTCCATCACATCGACCACGTCGCGATACATGTAGTGCGTGTCGAGGCCGTTGATGCGCACCGAAACGGTCTTGCCCTTGGCGCGCCAGTCGATGTCGTTGAGCGCCTGGATGATGTTTTTGCGGGCGCGTTCCTTGTCCGGCGGCGCCACCGCGTCCTCGATGTCGAGGAAGACGAAATCGGCGGCGCTGTTGGCCGCCTTCTCGATCATCTCCGGGCTGGAGCCGGGAACCGCGAGTTCGCTGCGCTGCAGCCGGAGTTTTTTGAGATGGTTGATCGTGTGGCTCATGGTCGCGTTCCTCTCACGCCGCTTCGGCGACAGGTACCTCGGCCGAGGCACGGAAGTGCTGGATGGCGGCGCCGACGCCCGAACCTGGCGCCAGCCGGACGCCGCAATCGAGCAGCGCCATTTCGGCCGCCGACAGCGAGGCGAGCACCATCACCTCGTTCAGCCAGCCGAGATGGCCGATGCGGAAGACCTTGCCGAGCACCTTGTTGAGACCGCCTCCGAGCGAGGTCCGGTAGCTCTGGTAGGCGCGCTTGACGACGTCGCCGCTGTCGATGCCTTCCGGCACCAGGATGGCGCTGACGGTGTCGGAGTGCCATTTCGGCGCCTTCGCGCAAAGCTTCAGGCCCCAGGCGTCGACCGCCTTGCGCACGCCTTCGGCAAGGCGATGGTGACGGGCGAAGATGTTCTCGAGCCCTTCCTCGGCGATCAGGTCGAGCGAGGCGCGCAGTCCGCGCAGCAGTTGCGTTGCCGGCGTATAGGGGAAATAGCCGGCGTCGTTGGTACGGATCATGTCCTCGAACGAGAAGAAGCAGCGGCGGTGAGTCGCGACCCTGGAAGCGGCCAGCGCTTTCTTGCTGACCGAGAGGAAGCCGAGGCCGGCAGGCAGCATGAAGCCTTTCTGCGAGCCGCTGACGGCGCAGTCGACACCCCATTCCTCCTGACGAAAGTCGATCGAGCCGATCGACGACACACCGTCGACAAAGAGAAGGGCAGGGTGGTTCGCCGCGTCGAGTATGGCTCGGCAGCCTGCGACATCGCTGGTGACGCCGGTGGCGGTCTCGTTCTGCGTGCAGAAGATTGCCTTGATGCGGTGTGCCTTGTCGGCCTTCAGCTTTTCTGAGTAGAGGTCGAGCGGCACGCCGGTTCCCCACTCGCAGTCGATCACGTCGACCTCGAGGCCGAGGCGCTCGGCCATGTCGACCCACAGATGCGAGAACTGTCCGAAGCGCGACATCAGCACGCGATCGCCGGGGCTGAGCACGTTGGTCATCGCCGCCTCCCAGGCGCCGGTGCCCGACGACGGGTAGATGAAGACGCGGCCGGTCTCGTTCTTGAAGACCTTCTTGATGTCCTCGAACAGTGGCAGCGTGAAATCAGGGAACGATCCGGCGCGCATGTCCTCCATCGGGAGGTTCATCGCTTGCCGGACCTGCTCCGGAATGTTGGTGGGTCCTGGAATAAAAAGGTGGGTGAACCCAGCCATGCGTGAACTCCTCCGAAGTTAGAGATTTGTGGAGGGAGTGTCGTTTGGAAGGCGAGGGGCAACAACACCTTGGTGGGTAAGTTCTCGCCGCGCGCGGGTGGGGCGAGCCTACCCGCTCGGCCTACCCGGTCGTGTTACCCGACAGGCTGCTTGGGACTGCGACGCTTCTCGCTCGAATAGAGCGCGACGGCCATCGCGCGATTGCGGACGTCAAGCTTGTCATAGAGATTCTTGAGGTGATACTTCACCGTATTCTCGGAAATTCCAGTGCGCGTTGCGATCTGAACGTTGGTCCAGCCGTCGGAAAGCACCGCCAGCAGTTCGCGCTCGCGAACCGTGAGCTGGGCCAAAGGCGTGTCGTTGACCTTGTTGATGTCGATGTAGGGGATGCAGATGCGGCCGTGCGCGACCGCCAGGATCGTCTCGAAGATGATATGCGGATCGTCGAACTGGAAGCAGTAGCCTTGAGCACCAAGCCGCACGCACTGCTTCAAGATGCCGATGTCGTGGTCGTTGGAAAACACCGTGATGCGCACATCGAGCTTACGGCTCTGGACCTCGGCCAGCACATCCGCGCCGTCCATGTCGGCGAGCCTCCAGCCGATGACAGCGACATCAAACGTGGTCTTTCCTGCCAGGTCCAGGAGTTGCCTGCCGCTCTGCACGGCGCTCAGCAATTCGAAACGTCCGTCGCATTCCAGCATTTCGCGGAGCGCCGATATGACAAGCGGATTGCGCTCGGCGACAACGACGCGAATGCGTTGCTGTCCTGATGTGGCCTCGTTCGTTCTCGCCGACCTTGCGTTCAAGGGCTTCCGTTCTGGACCGGTTGCGGGCATGGGCGGACCCGGCTGGTATCCGGACCCTATGCCATGACAATCGCCGCAACCGCACCACGGTGCTCTTTCCCCAGCGACATGCGCTGTCGCGCCACCTGAACCGGTACCCAGTTGGTTTTGACGGGATCGGCATCGTCAGCCCAGCGCTCGGCGATGTCCGCCTCTGGCGACGTCAGGCCGGTAGGAGCGCGCGTATTTCGTTTGATATTCCGTGCGTTAGGACCATAGGTTCCCAAATCGAATCGTGCTGCCGCGCCATCTCTGGATCGAGCGGCGGATTCTCCCCAAAAGCGGTTTCCACTTTTGGGTCCGATGCTCTAGACCTGAGACGCACCTTTTCCGGGATTGCGATGGCGGGAGGCGCTGGTGGAAGGCCAGGACGAACGGACGACCGGCGCCAGGGCCGCTGAAGACGCCCACGCCGATATTTATGGCGAGGATGGCGCCGTCCTTTCGTCCTTCCTTGCCCAGATCGGTGCGGCGATCGCCGACCGCGACACGCTCACGCTCAAGCACGAAGTCGACCACCTGCACCAGTCGGAGCTCGGCGACCTGCTCGAGGCTCTGCATCCCGAACAGCGCCGCACGCTGGTCGAATTGTTGGGCGCCGATTTCGACTTCTCCGCGCTGACCGAGGTCGACGAGGCGATCCGTATGGAGATCGTCGACAATCTGCCCAATGCGCAGATCGCCCAGGCGGTGCAGGAGCTCGATTCCGACGACGCGGTCTACATTCTCGAAGACCTCGAAAAGGAAGACCAGGACGAGATCCTGTCGCAACTGCCGTTCACCGAGCGGATCAGGCTGCGCCGCTCGCTCGACTATCCGGAAGAGACGGCCGGCCGCCGCATGCAGACCGAGTTCGTCGCGGTGCCGCCGTTCTGGACGATCGGCCAGACCATCGACTACATGCGCGAGGACAAGAACCTGCCCGAGCGCTTCAGCCAGATCTTCGTCATCGATCCGACCTTCAAGCTGCTCGGCGCCATCGACCTCGACCAGATCCTGCGCACCAAGCGCGCGGTCAAGGTGGAAGAGGTCATGCATGAGACGCGACACGCCATTCCCGCCACCATGGACCAGGAAGAGGCGGCGCGGGAATTCGAACAGTATGACCTTCTGTCTGCCGCCGTTGTCGACGAGAACGAACGGCTGGTCGGCGTGCTGACCATCGACGACGTCGTCGACGTCATACAGCAGGAAGCGGAAGAAGATCTCCTGCGCATGGGCGGCGTCGGTGACGAAGAGCTCTCCGACAGCATCTTTTCGACCTCGCGCTCGCGCGTGCCTTGGCTGCTGGTCAACCTCTTGACCGCATTCCTGGCGGCATCGGTGATCGGCCTGTTCGACCGCACGATCGAGCATATCGTGGCGCTGGCAGTGCTGATGCCGATCGTCGCCGGCATGGGTGGCAATGCCGGCTCGCAAACCATGACGGTCACCGTGCGCGCGCTGGCGACCAAGGATATCGACATCTACAATGCCGGCCGCATCATCCGCCGCGAGATGGGTGTCGGCTTCATCAACGGAATCGTCTTTGCCATCCTGATCGGCATCGTCGCCGCGACCTGGTTCCACGACAACAATCTGGGCGGCATCATCGCCGCGGCGATGATCATCAACATGTTCGCGGCCGCTTTGGCCGGCATCCTGATCCCGCTGCTGCTCGACCGTTTCAAGATCGATCCGGCGGTCGCTTCGGCGGTCTTCGTCACCACGGTCACCGATGTCGTCGGCTTCTTTGCCTTTCTCGGCATTGCCACGTGGTGGTTTGCGGTGCCTTGAAGGCGCATCGTGCCCTCAATTGACTTTTACGTAAATGCCGTGCGAGGCTTGCGCGGGGTGCCATGTCGATTCCGGCTTGGCATGGGTTTGGTTCGGGACAGGAGGGGGTGCCGCATGGCGATCCCCGGGTTCCGGGGTGTGGGAGTGACAATGCGGGAATATTATTCGATCACCGAGCTGACCCGCGAATTCGACGTGTCGACGCGGACGCTGCGCTTCTATGAGGACGAGGGGCTGGTGCAGCCGGTGCGGCGCGGCCGCACGCGGCTGTTTCGCCCGTCCGACCGCCACCTCATTCGCCAGATCATGCGGGGAAAACGGCTCGGCTTTTCGATCAATGAGATCCGCGAAATCATCCAGATGTACAAGGAGCCCCCCGGCGAGGTCGGTCAACTCAAGCTGATGATCAAGCGCATCGAGGAAAAGCGCGAGGACCTGCGGCAGAAGCGCCGCGACCTCGAGGAGACGCTGGCCGAACTCGACCAGGCCGAGGAATCCTGCGTCGAGCGGCTCGTCGAACTCGGCGTCAATACGTAGCGCTGTTCAAATCCAGCGCCGCACTCTCTTGGCGTAGTCCCGGTATTTCTTGCCGAATTTCGCCGCCAGCACCTTTTCCTCGCCCTCGATCGCGACCTTCTGCGTGACAAAGGCAGCGATGAAGGCGAGCGGCAGGAACCATACGATCCCCGAGACAAAGGCGACGCCGATCAACAGCAGCGTGTTGGCCAGATACATCGGATTGCGGGTAATGCCGAACGGGCCTGTGGTAACCAGGTGATCGGGCACCGCGTTGGGATTGAGCGTGGTCTTGGCCCGAATCATGGTGCGGATCGCGGTGAACCAGAGTGCCGCGACGCCGAGCAGGGCCACCCAGCCGGCGGCGAACAGGATATCGCCCAAGAGGTCGCCAATCCAGGGCAGGGGATAGAGCAGGCCGAGTGCGATGCTGATGGCGATGGCAGCAATGTAGATCACTGGCGGCCACGGTATGAGCCCTGCCTTCGGCTGGTTCTCGGTCATTTGACCCCTCCCTCCGTCATCTTGTCTTCGGTCTTGGCGGTGCACATACCGGCGAGATCGGATATATGCGTCTTCCATTCGGCAGTCTGGTCGTTGTTGTAGAGCCGATCAAGTGAGGCTTCGCTCTCGAGCGTGTCGAGCATGCAGACACAGTAGCTCGAACAGAATTCGATGTCGCGCGACTGCTCGCAAGACAGCTGGCAGGTCTTCAGGAAGTTCACCTGCGGGGTTTCGACCTTCGCCGGCATGACTTGCGCGAACAGCCACACACAGCCGATCAAAAGCGGCTGGTGGATCAGGTAGAAGGCCAGGCTGTGGCGGCCGATGAAGATCAGCGGGTTGGCCCAGCGGCCGGGTGTCAATTCGGCAAGCCGGGCAAGCAAGCCCGAAGCGGAGGCGAGTTTAGTTACCGCGATGCCTGCAAGTACGGCGCCGAACCACGGAAACAGCGGCACGTAGTCGTTGGAACGCGGATTGATCGCCGACAGGCCGATCCACCACAGCCATGGATGGTCGAAGGCCTCGAAGCGCAGATAGACGGGCGCTGCGATGACCAGCGCTGCCACAAGCAGCGTCAGCAGCGCGGGCAGCCGCAGGAACGCGAGGCCGAGCAGGCTGGCCAGCGCGATCTCGTGCAGGATGCCGAAGAAGATAAAACCGTCCGGGGTGGCAATGCGGGTGGCAACCGAGATGGCGATCGCCGCTCCGGCGACCATGGCGAAGCGCCTCCAGAAGCCGTTCCAACGGATTTGCCGGCCATGGGCGAGGTATAGGCTGACGCCGACCAGGAACAGGAAGGTCGAGGCGATGCAGCGCGCGTAGACCTTCCACCAGCCGAAGGCGGTGAGGCCCGGGTCGGTATAGCCGAAGAATTCCAGGTCCCAGGTGAAGTGGTAGCTCGCCATGGCGATGAGCGCGATGCCGCGCACGATGTCGATGGCGACGATGCGCTTCGGTCGATCCTGAACAGATGCGGTCGGCGTGTGGATGCTCATGGTCTCGTATTTCTGATTCAGCCCCGCAAGACGACTATCACGGTTGCCACGGACAAAAGAAGGCCGGCAGCTTCGGGTATAGGCTGCGCTGCAGACGCTGGATCAGGCGCCGCCTTAGGCCAGCGCCGGAAAGCCTTTGGCCGACTTCGCTTTTGCCGGATAGGCGTCGGTTTCCTGTTACCCGCGCAGGAATCACCACGGCAGATTTGACCCGCTGATTCTGCTTTGGGGAAGCAATGTCCACCCATGTGCGCCACCCGGTCTGGCTGCCGGCCTTGCGGCCGGCCGACGCGCGCACCTTCGCCTCGCTCTATGCGGTCGAATCCTTCGCCCGCGCCACGGTGTCGAGCGTCATCCCGATCCAGGCCTACGAGATCCTGCATAACGAGCAGATCGTCTCGATCCTCTACACCATCGTGGCGATGCTCGGCCTGTCGGTAACGCTGTTCATGCCGATGCTGATCCGACGCTTTGCCCGGCGCTGGGTCTACACGGCAGGCGCCTGCCTGCTGGCCATCGGCGCGTTGTTCTTCGTCACCCATACGCTTGCCGGACAATTGGCCGGCATGCTGTGCCGCGTGATGGGCGCCAGCGCGCTGTCGATCACGCTCAACCTCTACATCATGGACCACATCCGCAAGACCGATTTCATGCAGGCCGAATCACTGCGCATGGCGTGGTCGATGTTGGCCTGGACCGGCGGGCCGACGCTCGGCATCTTCCTCTACACGCGCTTCGGCATCTACGCCGCGCATGGTGCGGTGGCGGTGTTCGCGCTGGCCTTGCTGGCGCTGTTCTGGACCTACCGCCTGGGCGACAACCCATCGATCCGCCCTGGCAAGATGCGGCCGGCCAATCCGCTCGCCAATATCGGTCGCTTCGTCGCCCAGCCCAGGTTGCGGCTGGCCTGGCTGATCGCCTTCGGCCGCTCCTGTTTCTGGACGACGTTCTTCGTCTACGGGCCGCTGTTCATGGTCATCACCGGCGAGGGCAAGCTGGCCGGCGGTCTTTTGGTTTCGGCCGGCAATGCGCTGCTGTTCATGGCCATTTTCTGGGGCAAGGCGGGAAAGCGCTTCGGTGGCCGCCGAACCATGACATTTGCCTATTTCGCCATGTCGGCCATGCTGCTGGCGGCGGGTGCGGTTGGCCAAACCGTGCCGCTGCTCACCGGCGCCTTGCTGCTCTGCGGCGCTTTCTTCACCATCGCGCTCGATGCGCTGGGCTCGACCGCCTTCATGCGCTCGGTGCGATCCTATGAAAGGTCGCAGATGGCGGCGGTCTACCGGACCTATCTCGACTTTTCCGAACTGACGCCGCCGCTGGTCTATTCGGTGGTGCTGGCGTTCTTCGGGCTGGGCTCGGTGTTCGTCACGCTCGGCCTGCTGGCGGCGGTCTGCGGCTTCGTGACCTGGCGATACCTGCCGAAATCGCTGTGATCTTCAGGGCTTGGGGATAACCGCTGCGTGCCGCTCGCGGATCCAGTTGTGGAAGCGGTGCAGGTCGTACTCCTCGGGCATCAGCACGCCGGCCGCATGGCGCATCGAGCGCAGACCTTTCTGATTGACCTCGCAGATCGCCGCATCCTCCTCCAGCACCTGTTTGCCGAAGGCGACGATGTTGTCGATGTCGGTTGCATCAAGCGCCTCCGGCGCAAACAGCCATTCGGCGACAAGCTCGGTCTGCTCGGGGCCAAGCGGCACCAGCCGCACGGTCCTGATATAGTCGACATGGCCGACGACGAACATCGACGGCAGGTTGGTGGCGTAGGTCTGGCCGGCGGCGCGTTCGGCTGATGTGAGGCCGGCAAAGACCGGCCCATGCGCCTGTCCGTCGCGCGACCATGTCTGCGCGCCGGCGCGCAGGCCGCCGGAAAACTCCGGCGCGTCATTGTCGGCGTGGCGGGACCATTCGGGATCGTCATGGCGGCCCATCAGGCCGCGGCCATAGATCGGCACCAGCCGCGACAGGTCCTTGTGGACGCCCGGACAATGCAGGCACTCGTTGAAGTTTTCCCAAAAGATCTTCCAGTTGCAGTTCATCACCTTTCGCAGCACATGGCCGGTAACAAGCGTCTCCAGCGGCCAGTTGGCGAGACTGCCGGATGCTGGATCGAAGGATATTTCCGCCGAGCCGGCGGCGTCCTCCTGCAGATTGACGAAGACAAAACCGCGCCATACGGAGAGCGCCACGCGATAGAGCGGATGATTTGCCTTGTCGAAGCCTTCCGGCAGCGACTTCGACGGCACGCGCACGAGGTCGCCGCGCAGCGAATAGGACCAGGCATGGTAGGGGCAGGTGATGAGCCGCGCCTTCAGCCGGCCTTCGCGTTCCTGGCAAAGCTGCGAGCCGCGATGGCGGCACGTGTTGTGGAAGGCGCGCAGTTCGCCGGTTTCGTCGCGGAGCGCGACGATTTCCTGCGTGCCGACGCGGAAGGTGCGGAATGAAAGCGGCTGCGCAAGGTCGGCCTCGCGGCAGACGAGCAACCAGCTTTTGTACCAGATGGCGTCGAGATCGCGCTGATAACTGTCCGCATCCCAATAGGCCGACGATGGCAGCGTGGGTTCGGCCCGGGTCAGGCCGTTGTAGGGATCGCGCTCGCTGGCAATGGGCTGCATGGCTGGCTTCCTGTGGACTTGTCAGCCGACACCCGACCACGGGAATTGTCAATTGTTGTGCCGGAGACCCGATTTATCTGGATGGCGCAATCGCGCTGGTTGTCGGCGGAATTTGGTTTGCCGGTCGCGACGATTTTCCCTATAGTCGCGCTTGTCGTCGGTTCCGTTTGGAGCCAAGAGGGAATGCGGTGCGGGCGGACTTGTTGCCCAATGCCGTGGCTGCCCCCGCAACTGTGTGCGGTAGTCCTCTCCATATGCCACTGAAGGTTTCTCTTCGGGAAGGTGGGGAAGGGCGCTGATCCGCGAGCCAGGAGACCTGCCGGCGACAGGAAACTGACTTCGATGCCCTCGGGTGGAGGGTGAAAGGACAAGACATGACTACCGCTTCCGTCTCCCTCGGCGCCTCCGTCTCCTCGCAGTCGCGCTTCATGCAGCTTGCACTCGTGGCGCTGCTCGGCATCTTCGTCGTCGGCTTTGTCGGCTTCTCGCATATCGATGCGGTCCACAATGCGGCTCACGACTATCGCCATTCGATGGCGTTTCCCTGCCACTGACGAGGATTTGACATCATGAACCTGTTTCGCAACGTCGTGTTCATCGCGGCGATCGCAGGGCTCGTGGCCGGCGTCGTTCTCGCATGCCTGCAGGCCTATGCCACCGTGCCGCTGATCCTCAAGGCGGAAGTCTACGAACAGGCCGGCGGCGGCCATCACCATGACCATGCCGCTCCTGCCGCAACCGATACCAGCGCCATGAGCACAGCCGCTCCGGCGGGGAATGCGATGAGCTCCGCCGCCCCGGCGCCGGCGGAAGCAGCCGCTCCGGCGGCGGAAGACGAAGGCTGGGCGCCGGCCGACGGTTTCGAGCGTTTCGCCTTCAGCGTTGTCGCCAATATCGTCACCGGCATCGGTTTTGCGCTGATCCTGGTCGCGGTTTCCGAATTCGCCGGCGGCATCGGCAATTGGCGCCAGGGCGTGTTCTGGGGCCTGGCCGGCTTTGCCGTGTTCACGCTGGCACCGGGCCTCGGCCTGCCACCGGAATTGCCTGCCATGCCGGCGGCCGATCTCACGCAGCGCCAGATCTGGTGGTGGGCGACGGTGGTGGCGACCGCGGCGGGTCTCGGCCTGATCGCGTTCCGCAAGTCGCTGCCGCTTGCAATCCTTGCCGTCCTGCTGATCGTCGCGCCGCATATTGTCGGCGCACCGCAGCCCGACAGTTTCGAGACGCCGATCCCGGAAGGCCTGCACCACCAGTTCGTGGTGGCGGTTACGGTGACCAACCTGGTGTTCTGGCTGGTGCTCGGCGCCGTCGTCGGCGTGGTGCGCGGCCGCTTCACCGGCACCGCGACCAGCCTGCGCGACAGCTTTGCCTGATCGCAGCAAGCTGACCTTCATCATCGGCGGTGCGCGCTCCGGCAAGAGCGCGCATGCCGAAACCCTGGCGACGGTTCTACCCTCGCCATGGACCTATATCGCCACGGCGCAAGCCTATGATGACGAAATGCGTGAGCGTATCGCGTTGCACCGCTCGCGGCGCGGCGAGGGCTGGGCGACCATCGACGCACCGCTCGATCTCGCCGGCACGCTCGAGGCTTTGCCGGACGATCAGCCGGTGCTTGTCGACTGCCTGACACTGTGGCTGACCAATCATATGCTGGCCGAACACGACCTCGACCTTGAATGCCGTCGGCTGACGGACGTGCTGTCGCGGCCGCGCGGGCCCTGGTTCGTCGTGTCCAATGAAGTCGGCCAAGGGATCGTGCCGGACAACGCACTGGCGCGCCGTTTTCGCGATGCCGCCGGCCGGCTCAACCAGCAGGTGGCCGCTGTCGCCGACACGGTGCTTCTGATGGTGGCGGGGCTGCCGCTCAAGGTGAAATGAAATGACCGATATCGACAACAAGACCGACCGGGATGAAGAACGCCACCGCGCCAAGATGGCCAAGCGCAAGGCGGTGCAGGATGCCGAGGTGGCGGCCAAGACGATCGAGAAGGGGCTGCTGATCGTCAACACCGGGCCGGGCAAGGGCAAGACCACCGCTGCTTTTGGTCTGGCTTTGCGGATACTCGGCTACGGCAAGCGTGTCGGCGTCGTCCAGTTCATCAAGGGCAAATGGCACACCGGCGAGAAGGATGCCTTCGCCGCCTTTGGCGACCGCGTCGTCTGGCACGCCATGGGCGAGGGGTTCACCTGGGAGACCCAGGATTTGAAGCGCGACATCGCGGCGGCCGAAGCCGCATGGGCCAAAGTGCTCGATCTGATGGCCGATCCGTCGATCAGCCTGTTGGTGCTCGACGAGCTGAACATCGCACTGCGCTACGATTATCTCGATCTCGACAAAGTGGTTGCGGCGCTGAAGGCGCGGCGCGAGGGCCTGCATGTCGTCGTCACCGGCCGCAACGCCAAGCCGGCAATGGTCGAGGCGGCCGATCTCGTCACCGAAATGGGTGTAACCAAACACCATTTCTCGGCGGGCGTGAAGGCGCAGCAAGGCATCGAGTTCTGATAGCCTTAACCAGCAGGCCCGATCACGCGACGATGACGATTGCCGAGACCAAACCGAACAGCGCGATCAGCAGATAATCGGCGACACGATAGAGTTTCAGCGCCTGCCTGATATCGATGCTGTCGGCTTCGCGGCGGCCGCCTTCGCCCATGAAGACGTCGTCGACCAGCACGCCGCCGTAGCTGCGCGGCCCGGCGAGGGCCAGGCCGAGCGCGCCGGCCATCGCCGCTTCCGGCCAGCCGGCATTGGGCGAGCGGTGTTTTTTCGCGTCGCGCCACACGGCATGCCAGGCGTTTTTCGCATCAGCACCCCTGACCAGGAATGCGGCCAGCACGATCAACAGCGCCGTCAGCCGCGATGCCGGCAGGTTGATCCAATCGTCGAAGCGCGCCGCCGCCCAGCCGAACGCTTCGTGGCGCGGGGTGCGGTGGCCGATCATCGAATCGGCGGTGTTGGCGGCCTTGTAGGCAGCGCCTCCGGCCAGCCCGGCGACCCCGGTCCAGAAGGCGGGAGCAACGATGCCGTCGGAAAAATTCTCGGCCAGGCTCTCGATCGCCGCGCGGCTGACACCGGCCCGGTCCAGCGATTCGGGATCGCGGCCGACAATGCGCGAGACGGCGATGCGTCCAAGAGCAAGGCCACCTGTGTCGAGCGCGTCGGCCACGGCCTCGACATGCTCGTAGAGGCTCTTCTGCGACAGAAGCGATGTCGCCAGAAGGGCGGCAATGATCAATCCCATGGGAACGAACCAGAGCAGGATCTGCACGCCGAGCCCGATCGCCGCCGGCACCAGCACGATGACCAACAGCGCCTGGACACCACGCTTGCGACGCAGCGCGTCGGGATCAGTGGCGCGGTTGAGCCGGCCGTCGAGAAAGGATATCAGCCTGCCGAACCACGTCACCGGATGGCCGATGGCGCGAAACAGCCAGTCCGGGTAACCCA
This sequence comes from Mesorhizobium sp. P2_E6, assembly GCF_056403835.1. NCBI lineage: Bacteria > Pseudomonadati > Pseudomonadota > Alphaproteobacteria > Hyphomicrobiales > Phyllobacteriaceae > Mesorhizobium > Mesorhizobium sp. P2_E6. The sequence goes on along the minus strand of NZ_JBFUEQ010000003.1, from coordinate 223,420 downwards.
GGACGAATTCAGCGGCCAATGACAGGAAAGCGATCAGGATTGACATGAAGCTTCTTGATGGGGCGGCGGTGGACCATGGTGGAAGTCTCGGCCGGGCGAGGGCGCTTTTCCCCAACGCGCCGCAGCCTTTCGTCGACCTCTCGACCGGTATCAATCCGCACTCCTACCCGCTTTTCGAGTTGCCCGCCACCACCCTGTCGCGGCTGCCGGAGGCCGGACGTGGCCGCGAGCTGGTCGAGATCGCGGCGAGCGCCTATGGCGCGCCTTCGCCGGCCAACCTTGTCGCGGCACCCGGCACGCAGATCCTGTTGCCGCGCGTCGCATCGCTGATAGCGCCCGGCAAAGCGCTGGTGCTGGGTCCGACCTATGCCGAACATGCGCGGGCAGCGGCGATCGCCGGGCACGCGGTGACGGAGGTCGGCGATTTCGAAGTGTTGGCGGAAGCCGACCTTGCCATCATCGTCAATCCCAACAATCCGGATGGGCGCATCATCGCGCGCGACAGGCTGCTGGCGCTGGCCGCAGGGCTGCGCGCCAAGGGCGGGCTGCTGGTCGTCGACGAGGCGTTCATGGATGTCGGCCCGCGTCAGCACAGCCTTGGCGGCGATGTCGGCCGGGGCGGCATCGTGGTGCTGCGCTCGTTCGGCAAGTTCTTTGGCCTGGCCGGGCTGCGGCTCGGTTTTGCGCTTTCCGATGCGGCGACGGTCGGCCGGCTGGACAACCAATTCGGACCATGGGCCGTCGCCGCCCCGGCGCTGGAATATGGCATCCGCGCGCTTGCCGATATCGACTGGCAGGACGCGATGCGGGCATCCCTTGCGGAGGCATCGGCACGGCTCGACGCGCTGTTCGGCCGCTTCGGCGCTGCTGTCGCGGGCGGCACCACATTGTTCCGCTATCTCCACTTGCCCGACGCCGCCGACCTGTTCGCCACACTTGGCGAGCGAGGCATCCTGCTGCGCCATTTCGCCGACCGTCCTGGCGTCTTGCGCGCCGGCCTGCCGGGGAGCGAGGTGGAATGGCAGCGGCTCGAATCCGCTCTTGCCGAATGGGCGTCGCGGCGCAAGGATCGATCGAAGGGTTCGAAACAATGATCCATGTCTGTTCGCTGGCAAAGGTCGAGGAAACGGTGGCAAGGACCGGCGCCGATCGCATGCTGTCGTTGCTCGCCGCCGGAACCGATGTTGTGCGCCCGGCCTCGATCGCCCGGGAGAATCATCTGCATCTGGTCATGCACGACATTGCGGTGGCGCAGGACGGCATGACCATGCCGGGCGAGGAGCATGTCCGCAACCTGCTCGATTTCGCGCGCCGATGGGACCGGGCAAAGCCGATGGTCGTGCATTGCTATGCCGGCATCAGCCGCTCGACCGCCTCGGCCTACATCATCGCCGCGGCATTGGCACCGAAGCGCGACGAAGCCGAACTGGCTCAGACGCTGCGGACGCTGTCTCCCTCAGCGACGCCCAACCCGCGGCTGATTGCGGTGGCCGACCTCCTGCTCGACCGCAACGGCCGCATGATCGAGGCGATCCAGGCGATCGGGCGCGGCGCCGACGCTTTTGAAGGAGCGCCCTTTGCGCTGAAGATCGACCTCTAGGACATGTTGATATTCAGGTGACCTGCCCTGAGACGGGAGTGCTATTTCAGCCAGTCGGCAAGCTCTGCCTTCCGCACATCGCGCAGCAGGCTGATGAAACCATCGGCCTGATGTTCTGATGTCAGCCGGCCTTTCTCGGCCGTGGCGATGCTGGCATCGCCGACCACGCCATTCGGGTTGAGATCGCTGGCGATCCAGGCAAAGGCATGGGTGCCGGTGTGGCGCAGCAGCGAAAATTCCTTTTCAGCCTTCGCGACATTGGAAACGAAATTGTCGGCCTTGCCCATGTCGACGAGATCTGGCCGGAAATGCAGCATCAGCGACGTCTCGACATCGCCGCCATGGATGCCGTGACGGTCCTCGATTTCGGTGTACATGCCCGCCGGGCGGCCAAAGCGCTGCCAGCTGGTCTTCACCGCCAGCATGTTTTCGCGCACGCGCAGTTCGCGCGTGACGATGCCCATGATCTCTTCATTGCCGCCATGCGAATTGACGACGATCAGCTTGCGCACGCCGGCCCGTGCGATCGACAGGCCAATTTCGGTCCAGGCGTCGACCAGCGTCGTTGCCGGCAGGGTGAGGGTGCCCGGTGCGTGAAGATGCTCGTTCGACTTGCCCACCGCCTGCACCGGCAGGATGCGGATGTCGAGATCGTCTGGAAGGCGGGCAATCACTGTGTCGAGCATGCCGTTCATGATCGCAGTGTCGGTCGAGACCGGCAGATGCGGACCATGCTGCTCGATCGCCGCCAGCGGCAGCACGGCGATCGTCGCCTCCGGGTCGATCGAGGCGTATTCGGTCGTGCGGTAGTCGCCCCACCACACGCGTTTGTTTGCAACGGTCATGTCACGCCTCTTCGATAATAGGTCAGACCTAGCGCGGCAAGCGCGGCCTGTCGATCACCCAGCCGCGATGGCCTCGACCTCGACCTTGAATTCAGGCCGGGCGAAACCCGAGACGATCATCAGCGTCGAGGCCGGCGCCGGGCTGGAAAACAGCCGGTCGCGGACATCCATATAGGGTCGCAGGTGCGCGCGGTCGGTGACGTAGGCGTTGATGCGGACGATATCCTGCAGCACCAAACCGGCCTCTCCGAGCACTGCCGCGATGTTGCGGAAGCAGAGTTCGGCCTGTGCGCCGGCATCTTCCGGTATCTGGTCGTCCGCCGTGATGGCGACCTGGCCCGAGCACAGCACCAGCCGCTTGCCGGCGGGCACCTCGACGCCGTGGCTGTAGCGGGCAAAGGGTGGCTTTATCGACTTCGGGGTGAGGAACTTGAACATGGCAATCTCCGGTTCGCCGGTAGCCTAAGACCGGATGCACCATACCTTCAAGATGGCGGTGCATGTCGCTGGGGCGATTGTGGACAGGCGTTCAAAAAATAGGCACGATGCCTCCGGTGCAGCACGACCCGTCCGGCTTCGCAGATGGCTGTGGTGCAAGCGGGCGGTCCCGGCGCAAGACGCCGGTGGCATGTGTCTTGCTTCTTGAATCTCTGGTGTCGAGCCTGGCGCGTGGCGTGCCGGAGCAAACAAAGGGTGATGTTGATGTACGGAAAACAGAAGATCTCGGTGGCGGTGGTGGCCCTGCTTGCGGCCAGCACGCTCGGTGCCGCGGCGAATGAAAAAGTCACCTTCGGCACCAACTGGTTGGCCGAGCCGGAGCATGGCGGATATTATCAGGCGGTGGCTGACGGCACCTACGCCGCCTGCGGCCTCGACGTCACCATCATGCAGGGCGGTCCGCAGGTCAGCGGCCGGCCGATGCTGCTTGCCGGCAAGATCGATTTCTACATGGGCGGCAATCTGCTGTCGGCTTTCGATGCCGTCCAGCAAGGCATTCCGATGCGCGTGGTGGCGGCGGATTTCCAGAAGGACCCGCAGGTCATCATGTCCCACCCCGGCGAGGGGCTCGACAAGTGGGAAGATCTGAAGAACGCCGACCAGTACATATTGGGCGACGAGGGCGTGCAGACCTTCTTCCAGTGGATGGTCATCGAGCTCGGCTTCGACGCCGCCAAGCGCGCGCCCTACACCTACAACACCGCTCCCTTCCTCGCCAACAAGAAGTCGATCCAGCAGGGCTACGTCACCTCCGAGCCGTTCGCGGTCAAGAAGGAAGGCGGCTTCGTACCGAACCAGTTCCTGCTTGCCGACTATGGCTGGGACACCTACTCGACGACGATCGAGGTGATGCAGGACACGATCGACAAGAAGCCGGAGGTGGTCCAGTGCTTCGTCGATGGCTCGGCCAAGGGCTGGTACAAATATCTCTACGGCGACAACAAGGCCGCCAACGACATGATCAAGAAAGACAATCCTGACATGAGCGACGAGCAGATCGCTTTCTCGATCGAGCAGATGAAAAAGTTCGGCCTTGCCGATTCAGGCGACACCGAAAAGCTCGGCATCGGCGCCATGACCGACGCGCGCATCCAGAGCTTCTACGACAAGATGGTCAAGGCCAAGGTCACGCCAGCCGGCATCGACATCAAGAAGGCCTACACGCTGACCTTCGTCAACAAGGGTGTCGGGCTCGAGCTGAAGAAGTAGGCCGTTCCGGCATGATGCAGGAGAATGTGGCGCAAGCGCCGGCGAACGCGTCGGATGTCGCTCCGACATTGCTGGCGCTGCGTGGCGTCGGCAAGGTCTTTTCCAACGGCGTGACGGCGCTCAACGATGTCGATCTGACGATCCGGGAAGGCGATTTCCTCAGTCTGCTCGGACCGTCCGGTTGCGGCAAGTCGACGGCGCTGCGGCTGATCGCCGGCCTGTCGACCCCGACCTCCGGCGTGCTCGACTGGCGCGGCGGCGGCTCGCTTGACCGCTCCAACATCGGCTTCGTCTTCCAGGAGCCGACGCTGCTGCCCTGGGCCAGCGTCTTCGACAATGTCTGGCTGCCGCTCAGGCTGAAAGGCGTTTCCCGCGCCAAGGCGGCGCCGGCGGTGACGCAAATGCTGGCGCGGGTTCACCTGACCGGCTTCGAAGACGCGGTGCCGCGCGAACTGTCCGGCGGCATGAAGATGCGTGTCTCGATCGCGCGCGCCATGGTGACGAAACCGCGTGTGCTGTTGATGGACGAGCCGTTCGCCGCGCTCGACGAGATCACCCGCTTCAAGCTCAACAACGATCTTCTGGAGCTGTGGCAGGACGAGCGCTTCACCGTCGTCTTCGTCACCCACAGCGTCTTCGAAAGCGTGTTTCTCTCCAACCGCGTCGTCGTCATGGCGGCGCGGCCGGGCAGGGTGTTCGACGAACTCGCCATCGAGGCAGCCTATCCGCGCGACGAGGCGTTCCGGACCTCGCCCGACTATGCGGCGTTGTGCCGGCAGGCCTCCGACGTGTTGGTCAAGGCCATCAATTCAACAGCAGGCGCGCATCATGACGGCCATTGACGAGGGCGTGCTGAAGCTCGATCCCGAGGAAGCGCGCCGCGTGCGCCAGGATCGGCTCGAACGGATTGGTCGCTGGGTGTTGCCGCTGGCGATCATGATCCTGGCGATCTGGCTATGGGATCGCATCTGCGTGTGGAATGAGATCCCGCAATACATCCTGCCGCGCCCCGGCGTGGTGCTGTGGACGCTCTACAACGATGCCGGCCTGCTGTTTTCCGCGCTGCTGGTGACCTTGCGCATCACCTTCCTCAGCCTGGCCTTGGCCGTCATCGGCGGTGTCGGGCTGGCGGTGCTGTTCGCGCAATCGAAATGGGTCGAGATGTCCTTCTTCCCGTTCGCCATCGTGCTGCAGGTGACGCCGATCGTGGCGATCTTTCCGCTGATCAACATCTATGTCGACAACCAGACGACCAAGCTCCTGCTCTGCGCCTGGATCGTTGCCTTCTTTCCGATCCTGTCCAACACAACGCTCGGCCTCAATTCGGTCGACCGCAACCTGCGCGACATGTTCAAGCTCAATGGCGCGACGCGCTGGCAGCAGTTGCGCTATCTCAGATTGCCGGCGGCGATGCCGTATTTCCTGGGCGGGTTGAAGATCGCCGGCGGCCTGTCGCTGATCGGTGCCGTGGTGGCCGAGTTCGTCGCCGGCGCCACCGGCCAGTCGTCGGGGCTTGCCTCACGCATCATTGAAGCCGGTTACCGGCTCAACGCGCCGCGGCTGTTCGCGGCGCTGTTCCTGATTTCGCTCACCGGCATCCTGATCTTCCTCGTGCTGTCGCTGATTTCGCATCTCATTTTAAGGCGCTGGCACGAAAGCGCGCTGAAGCAGGAGCGCTAGTTCCTTGGTACCGAACACAGGTTCATACCGCCTCGCCAACGCCCGGCTTCACGCGTCCCTGACGCCGGGATTCACAGCTGCTTTCGACAGCGATGGCTTTGCTCTTGCAGACATCGCTGTCGCCGACGGCAAGATTTCCAGCATTGCCGTACATGCCCGTACCGTGCCGGTGGACACCACAGACCTTGCCGGCCGCATCATCCTGCCGTGCTTCGTCGACTGCCATACGCATATCGACAAGGGCCATATCTGGCCACGAAAGCCCAATCCGGATGGCACCTTCATGGGTGCGCTGAGCGCCACCGGCGCCGACCGCACTGCGCGCTGGAACGCCGAGGACGTGGCGCGGCGCATGGATTTCTCGCTGCGCTCAGCCTACGCGCATGGGACCAGGGCGCTGCGGACTCATCTCGACAGCGTCGCGCCGCAAGAGGAAATCTCCTGGCCGGTGTTCGAAACGATGCGCGAGACATGGCGCGGCCGCATCGAATTGCAAGGCGCATGCCTGATCGGCATCGAGGGCGTGCGCGACAAAAAATGGTTCGACAGGCTGGCAAAAAGGGTAGCCGCGGCCAAGGGTGTTCTCGGTGTGGTCACCTATATGGTGCCGGATCTCGAAGAGCTGCTCGACCACGTCTTCGCGCAAGCGATCAAGCATGGCCTAGATCTCGATTTCCATGCCGACGAAACCGACGACATCGCGGCGATCTCTCTGAAGAAGATCGCCGAGGCGGCACTCTGGAACGGCTTCGAGGGCAACATCCTCGTCGGCCATTGCTGCTCGCTGGGGCGCCAGCCGGACCTCGATGTGCTCGACACGCTGGACAAGGTGGCGAAGGCCGGGCTCGCGGTCGTGTCGCTGCCGATGTGCAATCTCTATCTGCAGGACCGGCGCGGCGACCACACCACACCGCGCTGGCGTGGCGTGACGCTGCTGCACGAGATGAAAGCGCGTGGCATTCCGGTCGCTGTCGCTTCCGACAACACGCGTGACCCATTCTATGCCTATGGCGATCTCGACATGCTGGAGGTCTACCGCATGGCGACGCGCATCCTGCATTTCGATCATCCGGTCGCCGACTGGCCGCAAGCGGTCACCGCGACACCTGCCAGGGTGATGCGGCTCGACGGTTTCGGCACGCTCGCTGCCGGCGGGGATGCCGACTTCGTCGTGTTCAAGGGCAGGAGCTGGACGGAATTGCTGTCGCGGCCCGAATCGGATCGCATCGTCGTGCGCAGCGGGCGCGCGATCGACCGGCAACTGCCCGACTATGCCGAACTCGACGAACTGATGGTGGAATGATGGACGTTTCGGCGCTCAAACGCGATCTCGAAGGCCTGAAGCTCGACGACAATCCGGCCATCGTCCAGCAGAAGAGCCGCGACTTCTACTGGTACAGCCCGGTGCTGAAGCAGCAGCTCGACCATGTCACCGGCGACCTGATCGTGACGCCGAAGGACGAGGCCGAACTGATCCGCGTGCTTGCGGCCTGCCACAGGCATGGCGTGCCGGTGACGCCGCGCGGCAGCGGCACGGGCAACTACGGCCAGGCCATGCCGCTCTCCGGCGGCGTGGTGCTCAACCTTGCCGAAATGAACGAGATCAAGTCGATCGCGCCGGGGCGCGTGGTGACCGGACCAGGTGCGGTTCTGGCCGACATCGACAAGGCAACGCGGGCCCATTCCGGCCAGGAACTCCGGCTGTCGCCCTCCACCTACAACACGGCTTCGATCGGCGGCTTCATTGCCGGTGGCTCGGGCGGCGTCGGCTCGATCAATTTCGGCGGCCTGCGCGATTTCGGCAATGTGCTTCGCCTGCGCGTGGTGACCATGGAGGCCGAGCCGAAGGCGCTCGAACTCACCGGCGAGGATTTGCACAAGGTGACCCACGCCTTTGGCACCAACGGCATCATCACCGAAGTCGAGATGCCGCTGACATCAGCCTATGACTGGGTCGATGTCATCGTCGGCTTCGACAGCTTCATGGAAGCGGCCCGCTATGGCAATGCGCTGGCTTGCCAAGACGGCATCCTGACCAAGCTGATCACGCCGATAGCGGCACCCGTGCCGCAGCTCTATTTCAAGCGGCACCAGAAATTCCTCAGGGAAGGGCAGAGCGTCTGCGTCGTCATGGTGGCGCAGCATGGGCTCGACGCCTTCCTGGCCTTCACCAGCCGAACCGGCGGCGAGGTTATTTTCAATGCCGCCACAGCGACGCCGGAGGACAAGAAGGGCCTGCCGCCCGCCTATGAGCTGGCCTGGAACCACACCACGCTCAGGGCGCTGCGCGTCGACCCCTCGATCACCTATCTGCAATCGCTCTATCCCTTCCCCAACCAGCTGGCGTTGGTCGAGAAGATGGACGCGATGTTTCCCGGTGAGGTGTTCTCGCATCTCGAATTCGTGCGGCTGGACGGCAACATCACCTGCTTCGGCCTGCCGCTGGTCAAGTTCACCACCGAAGCGCGGCTCGACGAGATCGTGCGCATGCATGAGGAGAATGGCTGCCCGATCTTCAACCCGCACCGCTACACGCTGGAAGAGGGCGGCATGAAGCAGACGGATGCGGTGCAGCTTGCCTTCAAGCGCGAGACCGATCCGCAGGGCCTGCTCAACCCCGGCAAGATGATCGCTTGGGAAAACCCGGACTACGACTACCGTTCGGGCCGGACCTTCCTGTTCAAGGGGCTGCAAAAGGCCGGCTGATGAACATTCTCGTCCTCCACGCCCATCCGGTCGAGACCAGCTTCAATGCCGGCCTGCACCGGATGATCGTCGAGCGGCTGACGGCAGCGGGCCACAAGGTCGACGATTGCGATCTCTACGCCGAGGATTTCGATCCGCGCCTGACGCGCCAGGAGCGGCTGGACTACCACAATGCGCGCGGCCCGGCCGACCCTGTGGCGCCTTATGTCGAGCGCCTGCTGCGGGCCGAAGCGCTGGTGCTGTCCTACCCGGTCTGGAACTATGGCTTTCCGGCGGTCCTGAAAGGCTTCTTCGATCGCGTCTTCCTGCCCGGCGTGTCGTTCAAGCTGGTCAATGGCAAGGTGCAGCCCTCGCTGCACAACATCATCAAGGTCGCGGCGGTCACCACCTATGGCGGCAGCCGGTTCCGCGCCATGCTGATGGGCGATCCCCCACGCAAGCTGATCAAGCGCATGCTGCGCGCCACCGTAAAGCCCGGCGCGCCGGTGAGCTATCTCGCGCACTATGCAATGAACCTGTCGACCGCTGAAACGCGCAAGGCGTTCATGGCGAAGGTCGCGGCCAGCATGGACGCCTTCTGATGCGGGCTCTGGTTGTCTACTGCCATCCGGTGCCGGAGAGTTTTTGCGCGGCGATCCGTGCCACTGCCGTCGAGGTGCTGAAGGCGCGAGGCTGGGAGGTGCGGATGCTCGATCTCTATGCCGAGAAATTCGACCCGGTGATGGGATGCGACGAACGGCGCTCCTACAACGACCAGGCGCCGCAGGATCCGGCGCTGAAGCCGCATTTCGAGCTGCTCAACTGGGCCGAAGCGATACTGTTCGTCTATCCGACCTGGTGGTATGGGCTTCCGGCGATGCTCAAGGGCTGGCTCGATCGGGTGTGGGCGACGGACGTCGCGTTCAAGCTGCCGGCGGGCAAGGGGCGGATCAAGTCGCTGATGACGCATGTGACCAAGGTCGGTGTCATCACCACCTGCGGTGCGCCGACCTGGTGGAGCGTCGTCGTCGGCCAGCCCGGACGCAAGACCCTGCTGCGCGGCATGCGGGCGCTGTGCGCGAGGCGCTGCCGGACCTTCTTCCTGGCGCACTATCTGATGGATGCCTCGACGCCGCAGACACGGGCTGCGTTTCTGGCGAAGGTGCGATGGAAGCTGGAGCGGTTCTGAGGGGCTTGACCCTCCCCCTTGTGGGGAGGGTCACATAGCAAATGCCGCAAAGCGGCTTTTGCGAAGTGGGGTGGGGGTCTCGTAGGGCGCACCCCCCACCCCGTCTCGCGATCTTCGATTCGCTACGACTGCGAGCCGACCCTCCCCACAAGGGGGAGGGTGAAACAACTACATCCTCGTCCGCTCCGACTTCGGGTCATACATCGGCTTCAGCGATGCTTCCGCAGCAAAACGCTCGCCGGCGATCTCGATCTCGTAGGACGATGCCAGAACATCCGCCTCGCTCTCGCCCAGACACGGCACATAGCCCAGCCCAATGGCGCCGCCGAGATGATGGCCGTAATTGCCCGAGGTGATCGGGCCGACGATCTTGCCGTCGCGCAGGATCGCCTCGTTGTGGAAGAGCAGGGGCTGCGGCTCCTTCAACCGGAACTGCACCAGCCGGCGTGACAGGCCGGCCTCCTTCTTCCGCAGCACCGCATCGCGACCGATGAAGTCGCCCTTGACCGTCTTCACGGCAAAGCCGAGGCCGGCTTCCAGCACATTGTCCTCATCGGTGATGTCGTGGCCGAAATGCCGGAAGGCCTTTTCGATGCGGCAGGAATCCAGCGTGTGCAGGCCGCAGAGCTTCAGGCCGACATCAGTACCCGCCTCGTCGATCGCCTCGAAGACATGAGCTGCCTGGTCGGTCGAGACGTAGAGTTCCCAGCCGAGTTCACCGACATAGGTGACGCGATGGGCGCGGGCCAGGCCCATGCCGATCTCGATCTCCTGGAACGTCCCAAACGGGTTGGCTTCGTTGGAGAAATCATTCGGGCTGACCTTCTGTATCAGCTTCCGTGAGTCCGGCCCCATCAGGCAAAGCACGGCTTCAGCGGCGGTGACATCGGTGATGACCACGAATTCGTCGGTCAGATGCTTGCGCAGCCAGGCGAGGTCGCGCTGCAGCGTCGCGCCGGGAACGACAAGGAAGAAAGCCGTTTCCGACAGCCGCGAGACGGTGAGGTCGCTTTCGATGCCGCCGCGCTGGTTGAGCATCTGTGTGTAGACGATCTTGCCCGGCGCCACGTCCATGTCGTTGGCGCAGAGCTTTTGCAGGAAGGCGCAGGCATCGCGGCCCTCGACGCGGATCTTGCCGAACGAGGTCATGTCGAACAGGCCGACCTTGTTCCTGACCGCCAGATGCTCCTCGCGCTGGTTGTCGAACCAGTTCTGCCGCTTCCAGGAATAGCGGTATTCGCGCTCCTGGCCCTCGCGGGCGAACCAGTTGGCGCGCTCCCAACCGGCGACCTCACCGAAGACGGCGCCACGCGCCTTGAGATGTTCATGCAGGGGTGAGCGACGGACATCGCGCGAGGTCGCCATCTGCCGATAGGGGAAATGATCGGCATAGAGCAGGCCGAGCGTTTCGGAGACGCGCTCCTTCAAATAGCGGCGGTTCTTCTGGAATGGCTGGGCGCGGCGAATGTCGACTTCCCACAGATCAAAGGGTGCTTCGCCGTCATTGATCCACTGCGCCAGCGCCATGCCGGCGCCACCGGAGGAGACGATGCCGATCGAGTTGTAGCCGGTCGCCATCCAGTAGCCGGACAGCTCCGGCGCCTCGCCGAGATAGTAGCGGTCGTCGGGGGTGAAGCTCTCGGGACCGTTGAAGAAAGTATGGATGCCGGCGGTCGCCAGCATCGGCATCCGGTTGACGCCCATTTCGAGGATCGGCTCGAAATGGTCCATGTCCTCAGGCAACTGATCGAAGCAGAAATCCTCGCGGATGCCGTCCATGCCCCAGGGTTTTGCCACCGGCTCGAAGGCGCCCAGCATCATCTTGCCGGCGTCTTCCTTGTAATAGGCGCACTCGTCGGGAACGCGCAGCACCGGCAGGCGGGTAAGGCCCGGGATTGGCTCGGTGACGAGATAAAAGTGCTCGCAGGCGTGCAGAGGGATGGTGACGCCGTTCTGGGCGCCAAGCTCACGCGCCCACATGCCGGCGCAGTTGACGACGATGTCGGCTTCGATGGTCCCTTGTTCTTCGCCTTGCGCCCACGACACGCCGGCGACGCGACCGGCCTTGGTGTGGACCTTGGTGACCTTCACATTCTCGACGATGGTGGCGCCGCGCTGGCGGGCACCCTTGGCCAGCGCCATCGCAATGTTGGCGGGGTCGCATTGGCCGTCGAGCGGCAGATGCACGGCGCCGACGACGTCGGACACATTGAGATGCGGGTACATCTCCTTGACTTCATTCGGTGAAATCTCGCGCACGTCGACATCGAACGCGCGGGCGAGAGACGCCTGCCGGTAGATTTCATGCTTGCGCTCCTCAGTCAGCGCCACCGTGATCGAGCCGACCTGCCGCATGCCGGTGCCGACCTCGGTCTCGGCTTCCAGCTTGACGTAGAGGTCGGCCGAATATTTCGCCAGCCGGGTCATGTTCTGCGAGCCGCGCAACTGGCCGATCAGGCCGGCGGCATGCCAGGTCGTGCCCGATGTCAGCTGCTTGCGCTCCAGGAGCACGATGTCGGTCCAGCCGAGCTTGGCCAGATGATAGGCGACCGAACAGCCGGAGACGCCGCCGCCGATGATGACAGCTCTTGCCTTGGTGGGGATGGCCTTGGCGGTCATGCGGCCTCGCGGCGATAGCTGGAGGCAAAACGGCGCAGCCGAAGTGCTGCTTCCTGCAACACGAGCTCCGGCTGGCAAAGGCTGATGCGAATGTGGCCGGCGGCGGCCTCGCCGAAGCTGGAGCCGGGCATCACGCCGACCTTTTCCTTGTCGAGCAAGGCCCAGGCGAATTTCTCGTCGTCGGGTTCGACGGCCGATATGTCGAGCATGACGTACATACCGCCGTCGGAACCGCGCACGGTGACATCGTTCATGCCACGCACGGCGTCGAGCAGGATGGTGCGGCGCGCGGCGTAGCGTTCGGCGATTTCCTTGACGCCATAACGGTTCTCGAGCGCCTCGGCGCAGGCAATCGAGATGAAGGCCGGCAAGCCATAGGTCGTCACCAGATTGAGATTGACCAGCAGCGAAATCATCTCTTGTGGTCCCGTCAGCCAGCCCATGCGCCAGCCGGTCATGCCATGGCTCTTCGACATGGAATTGATGACCAGAGTGCGCTCGGCCATGCCGGGCAGCGAGCGCGGCGAGACGTGCTCGCCGCCGCCCAGTGTCCAGTAGACCTCGTCCGACAACAGCCAGAGGTCATGCTCCCTGCAGACCTCCGCCAGCTGTTCCAGCCGCTCGCGCGAATAGACCGCACCGGTCGGGTTGTTCGGCGTGTTGATCAGGATGGCGCGCGTGTTAGGCCGAAGTGCTGTGCGGATCATGTCGGCGTGCGGCTGGAAGCCATCCTCGGCCGGTGTCTCGACCACGGTGAAACTGGCACCGGCGGCGCTGAACGTGTTGGGATAGGTGGCGTAGTAGGGCGCCACCACGATGGCATGGTCGCCCTGGTCGAGAACAGCCTGCACGGCCGCGTAGAGTGCGGCCTGGCCGCCCGGCGTGGCGATGACCTGATCCGGCGTCGTCTCGACGCCGGTGCAGGCGCTCGAGGCTGCCGCCATAGCCTTGCGCAGGCGCGGCAGGCCGGGAAGCGGGGTGTAGTGGTGATTGCTGCCGCGAACCGCGGTCACACAGGCTTCGATGGTTTCCGAGGGCGTGTCGAAATCATGGTCGCCCACTGACAGCATGATGATGTCTTCGCCGGCCGCCTTGCGGGCCCAAGCGGCCGAATGGACTTCCCAACCGTCCTTGCCCGAAGGCACGATGCCGGAAATGCGCGATGATGGTCTAGGCATGTATATCTCCCGAAATTTCGTAACCGGCCTGTTCGAGCCGGTCGCGCAGCGCGGCGATGTGTGGCGGTCCGACTTCGCAGCAGCCGCCGACAATGCTCGCGCCGGCCTCCATCCAGCCGATCGCCTGTTCTGCATAGGCGTCCGGACCGAGGTCATGGCGAGCGTGCAGGACATCCACCGTGCCGCCATGCTTGAGCGCTTCGACCGAGGTGAAGCCGTTGGCATAGGCGCCAACCGGGCCGCCGAGATCAATCAGCTCGGGCAGCGCTGCGCTGACTGCCTCGGGCCGGCAACAATTGACCAGCCGCGCTGCCACCGCCAGGCCATCGAGAGCGCTTGCTGCCGCGGCCAATGCCTCGCCACTGCGCAGGCGTGGCTTGCCATGATCGGCCAGCGTCCACGAAACCCATACCGGCTTGCCGCTTTCCGACGCCGCGGTCACCGCCGCACGCGCCTCCTCGGTGGAAGCCATGGTCTCGCACAGGAACAAGTCGACGCCATCAGCCTGCTCGGCAACGATGCGGCGGTAGATGTCGAGCGTATCCTCGAATGAAATGGTCAGCGCATGGGCATAGCTACCGAAAAGCGGTGACAGGCAGCCGGCGATGGTCGCCTCGCCGGCCTGCTCGCAGGCTTGCCTTGCAAGCTCGATGCCGCGCTTCTGCAAGGGCTTGAAGAGGTCTTCCGCGCCCTCGCGCGCCAGGCGTTCGGGTGTCGCCGAATAGGTGTTTATGGTGATGACGCGGGCGCCGGCACGGATAAATTCCGCGTGCAGGTCGCGCACGAGATCCGGTTCGTCGATCAGCACCCTGGCCGACCATAATGGCGTCGGCTCGGATTTGCTGCGGCGGACCAGTTCCTGGCCCATGCCGCCATCCGTGAGGATGATTTTCTTCATGCGCGCAGCCTCTCGTTCTTTGGATCCCACAAGGGCTCGTCCTTCTGCACGACCGCCTGAAAACGGTCGCCGAAGATTTCGACCTCGATCGCTGTTCCCGGTTCCGCCAGATCGGCGCGCAGCATGCCGAGCGCGATCGATTTGTCGATCCGATGACCCCAGCCGCCCGATGTCGTTTCACCGACGATCTTGCCGTCGTGCCAGAGTGTGGAAACAGAAGGGGCGTCGCAGTCACCGGGGTTCTCGACGACCAAAGTGACGAAACGCTTCGTCACGCCTTGCTGCTTCTCGTTCAGCAGTGCCGCCTTGCCGCGGAAATCGGGCTTGTCCCATTTGACGAAGCGCTCCAGCCCGCCCTGGAGGATCGAATAGTCGGTCGACAGGTCACCCTTCCAGGTGCGGTAGCCTTTTTCGAGCCGGAGCGAATCCAGCGCGTACATGCCGAATGGCCTGAGGCCATGCTGTTCTCCGGCCGCGCAGATGGCGTCAAAGATGGCGGCGGTGTCGTCGACCCTGGTGTGGATTTCCCAGCCGAGTTCGCCGGCGAACGAGACGCGCACCAGCTTCGCCCAGCGTCCGGCGATCTTCGTCTCCTGATGCGTCAGCCACGGCAAAGCAAGGTCGGCGCTGCAGACATCGGCGAGGATTTTTCGCGAGTTCGGGCCGGCCAGGATCTGGGTCGAAAATTCCTCGGTGCGGTCGATCAGCCTGAACGGCGCATTCTTGGGCATCCTCGATTTCAGCCATTCGAAATCATGCCATTGCGCGACCGCCGCGGTGATCAGCGTCATCAGGTTCTCGTCATGGCGCACGACCGACATTTCGGTGACGATGCGGCCCTTGTCGTCGGCGAAATAGACGAGGCCGATGCGGCCGATCTTCGGCACCAGTCCGGTGACCTGCAGGCTCAGCCATTCGGCGGCACCTGGTCCGTCGAGGTTGAAGCGCGAGAAGCCCGGCAGGTCGAGGATGCCGGCTGCGTCGCGAACGGCAAGGCATTCCTCGCGGACGCGATGCTGCCACGGTCCTTCGCGACGGAAGGTCAGCGTCGCTTCCTCTGACATGTCGTCGCCGTCCTTGGCGTACCAGGTGGCGCGTTCCCAGCCATTATAGGCGTCGAAGCGGGCGCCGAGCGCCTTGATGCGATCATGGATCGGCGACAGCTTGCGGTCACGGCCTTCCGGCCACGCATGGCGCGGGAACTGGATGGCGTATTCGTTGCCGTAGATCTCCTTGCCTTTGGCGACGCAATAGTCCGGCGCGGCAGCAAAGGAGGTGAAGCGGCGCGGATCGCACGACCACATGTCCCATTCGGTCTGGCCCTGTGTCACCCACTCGGCCAGCACCTTGCCGGCGCCGCCGCCCTGGGCGATGCCGAAGGTGAAGACGCAGGCCTCGAAGGCGTTGGGAACGCCGGGCATCGGCCCGATCAGCGGATTGCCGTCCGGCGTATAGGGGATCGGCCCGTTGATGACCTTGGACAGGCCGGCGGTGCCCAGGATCGGCACGCGGGCCACGGCATCGGCCAGATAGTGTTCCAGCCGGTCGAGGTCGTCGGGGAACAACTGGAAGGAAAAGTCCTCCGGCATCGGATCATTGTGGGTCGCCCAATGCGCGCGGCAGTTGCGCTCATAGGGACCGAGATTCATGCCGTTCTTTTCCTGGCGCAGATAGTAGGAGGTGTCGACGTCGCGCAGCAGCGGCAGTTTCTTGCCCTGTTCCTTCGACCATGCCGCCAGTTCGGGGATTTCCTCGAACAATATGTACTGATGGCTCATCACCATCATCGGCACCTCGCGGCCGAACATCTTGCCGACTTCGGCGGCGCGGTAGCCGGCGGCATTGACGACGATCTCGCAGCGGATTTCGCCTTGCGCGGTCTCGACCACCCATTCGTCGTTCTCGCGGCGCACGCCGGTGACCGGGCAGAAGCGGATGATCCTGGCACCCATGTCGCGCGCGCCCTTGGCCAGCGCCTGGGTCAACTGCGCCGGATCGATGTCGCCGTCGCTCGGGTCGTAGAGCGCGCCTTTCAGATCATGCGTCTCGATGAAGGGATAGCGGCGCTTGATCTCGTCCACGCCGACGACGTCGATGTCCATGCCCTGATAGCGGCCCATGCCCTTGGCGCGCTGGAACTCCTGCATGCGCTCGACCGAGTGGGCGAGGCGAAGCGAACCGGTGACGTGGTAGTTCATGGGATAGTCGACCGCTTCGGCCAGCCCGCGATAGAGCTCGGTCGAATAGCGCTGCATGTTCATCAGCGACCAGGACGACGAGAAGGTCGGCACATTGCCGGCGGCATGCCAAGTCGAGCCGGAGGTCAGTTCGTTCTTTTCGAGCAGGACGCAGTCGGTCCAGCCCGCTTTGGCGAGATGATAGAGCGCGGACGTGCCGACGGCACCACCTCCGATGATCACCACGCGTGCCGTGCTCGGCAAACCGGTCATGTTCTTCTCCCTGACAAAACCCAAAAGCGCGTTGCGCTTTCCATTTTTTGTTTTTGATACCTGTCGTTATCCCAAGCACGCTTCTGGGCGACATGCATTCAATAGACTGGCGGCGCAACCACCCAGATGACAACCGCCGGCTCGGCACCCGGATTGCGCCAGCGGTAGGGCTTGCCTTCGAAGCGAAAGGAGTCGCCTTCGCCGAGCCGATGCCAGACGCCCGATATCTCGATATCGAACAGTCCGGACGCGACGTATCCGGCCTCTTCGGTCGGCCGACGCGCCTCGTTTTTCAGCTCCGCGCCCGGCGCGAAAACCGAACGCACCATCTCGAAGCTACCGCCGAGATCGGGCGACAGAAGCTCCTCCACCAGGCCGGATTCGCTTGTGCCAAGCGTGCGGCGCCTGCCGGCGCGCACAACCACGCCACGCTCGCTTTCGACCGGCACGTCATGGCTGAAGAACAGGCTGATCGGCACGCCGAACAGTTCAGCGAAGGCTCTGAGATCGCTGAGCGATGGCGTCGACAGGCCACGTTCGACCTGGCTGACCCAGCCGACCGAACGGCCAAGCTTCAGGCCGATCTCGGCAAGCGTCAGCCCGCGCGCCTTGCGCAGCGCCCTGAGATCGCTGGCCAGCACGCGTTCGTCAGGTCCCTGCAATGTTCGTGCGATAGGTGAAGGCAAAACGCTCACTTCATGAAAATTTGCATCCGAATTTCATGAGAAATCAAGCTCATGAAAAAATCAAGTGGATTTTCACGCATGCTCAAGATTTGCTTGCAGGATTTTGACGGTTCATGCAAAGGCTCGGGCACGAACGGCGAGTGGGGACGTCTGGTCGAGACGAGGGTTAAAGGACGGCCCATGCTTGAAAAGAACACCCGAATTGCGGACGAGGCCGAGATTGTCGACGAGGCGATCCTGTCGCGCCGCTCGGTGCGCGCATTCCTGCCCGACATGGTCGACGACGACACCATCCGCGCCATTCTGTCGGTTGCGGCGCGGGCTCCATCCGGCACCAACATGCAGCCGTGGAAGGTCTACGTCACCAAGGGCGAGACCAAGCAGCAGATCACCGACGCCATCCTCAATTCGGGCATCCGCGCTGAAAAGGCCGATTGGGATGAGTACCGCTACTATCCCACCCAGTTCTTCGAGCCCTATCTGACCCGACGGCGCGCCAACGGCTTTGGGCTCTATGGCGCGCTCGGTATCGGCCGTCGCGAGGTCGACAAGATGCGCGCCCAGCACGACCGCAACTTCGTCTTCTTCGACGCGCCGGTCGGCATGATCTTCACCATTGACCGCCGGCTCAACCAGGGTTCATGGATCGACTACGGCATGTTCCTGCAAAACATCATGGTCGCAGCGCGGGGCAGGGGCTTGCACACGTGCCCACAAGCGGCGTTCGCCCCCTATCACCGGCAGATCCGGCCGGTGCTCAACATTCCCGACGAGGAGATCGTCGTCTGCGGCATGGCGCTTGGCCATGAGGACATCTCCAAACCCGAAAACGCCTTCCGCACCGACCGCGTGCCGCTGGAAGAGTGGGTGACGTTCAGCGAGTAAGCCGGCCGCCCCGGCCAGAACCGGCCAACTGGGCGTCGAGCCCTATTCCGTGTTCATCTGTGCGCCGTGGCCGCTGACATGGGCGCCGTCCTGCGGCGTCAGCTTGAGATAGGCGAATAGCGCACACAGCGTGATGACGCCCTCGATCACGAACAGGATGCGAAAATCGCTTGCCACGGCCGGACCGCCGCCGGCCAGAAACGACAGTGCCGCGGCGGCCAGGCCGACACTGATCGCCACCGCGAGCTGCCACAGGATGTAATAGAGTGCGCTGAAGCGGGCGAGCTGTTCGGGCGCGATGTCGGAATAGGCGAGGTTGCCGGTCGACGCCCATTGCGCTGAGCGGAAGACGCCGAAGACGAAGATGTAGGCAAGCACGATCCACACCGGTGTGGTTGCCTGCATCAAGGCAAATCCAACGACCATGGCGGCGACGATCGGCGTGTTGCAGACCAGCACGCGGCGGAAGCCGAAACGGTTGAGGACACGCGGCATGAAGAAGCGCATGGCCACCGAACCGACCGCGGCAACGAAAGTCAGCGATCCCGCCTGCACCGCGCTCATGCCGAAGCCGAGCTGGAACATCAGAGGCAGCAGGAAGACGACCGAGCTGAGGCCGATCGTATCCAGGCCACCGCCGGTCAGGAAGGAAATGCGGAAGGTGCGGATGCGCAGGAGCTTGAGATCGAGCAGCGGATTGCGCACGCGCAGGCAGTAGAACGAGGCAATTGTCAGGATGACAAGCGCGAGCGCCAGTTCACCGGCGATGACGCCGCCGGCAGCGTCCTTGGCGGCAAGCGAATCCATGCCGAAGACCAGCAGCACCATGCCGCTGCCGACCAGCAGAAACCCCGGAAAATCGAACGGCGTGCGCACGGGCTTGGTCACTGTCGGAAACAGCGAGGCGGCAAGCAAAGCCGCCGCCAGTGCGAACGGCACGTTGATGAAGAAGATCCAGCGCCAGGAAATGTAGGTGGTCAGCGCGCCGCCGACGAGCGGGCCGACCAGCGGTCCGGACTGGCCGGCCAGCGAGATGTACATGTTGATCTTCAGGGTGCGGCTGCGCGGAAAGGTCTGCAGGATGACGACCTGGCCGAGCGTGCCCATCAGCGCGCCGCCGAACCCTTGCAGCGCACGGGCGCCGACCAGCATCCAGATGTTGTCGGACAGCCCGCATAGGGCCGATGCGGTGGCGAACACCAGCAAGGCAAAGCAATAGACATTGCGCAGGCCGAAGCGGTCGGCGGCCCAGCCGCCAAGCGGCATCGAGATGATCAGGCTGGCGACATAGACGGTGATCAGAAGGCCGAGCTGGCTGGGCGGGCGGCCGAGGCTTTCGCCGATACCGGGCAACGCCGTCACGACGACATTCTGATCGAGGCTGGTCATGAAGACGCCGCAGGCGACCGTCAGTGGCAGCAGGAGCAAGGCTCTGGCCGACACATCGGCGCGATCGGTGGCGCCGGCGGATATTTCTGCGGTCATGGGGATGTTCGAACCAAACGACTATGCCGAGCCTGAGACGGGGTTTGATGCCCCTTGGGCCGGTCTTGGCGGCCACGTTTCCCATCATGGCCGCCCGCGGCGCGATTCTCTAGCGGCAGAACCGGCTGGCCTTGATGCCAGAAGCCGCGGCGATGCGGCCATCCGGCCGGCGCTGCCTATTGCACCTCGTAGCCGACTTCCTCGCTGGCATGGCAGAGCGCCTTCCAGAACGAGCGTGCGAACGAGCGGAAGACATAGATGTCGAACTGGTCGGAGCCGATACGCTGGATCTGGGCGAAGACATCGTGATGGGCGGTCGAGCGGCCGGCGCCAACCGGAAAGGCCGGCAGCGCGAAGTCGATGGCGAAGAACTTCGCCAGCACCCATTCGGCCTTCGGCCCGGCGATGCGAATGGCGGTGCGACCATGCGAAAGGTCGGTCACCGTGCCGATGGCCGGGGTGACCGCCTTGGCAAAGGCGCCGGCCAGGCCTTCGGCTTCATCGGCAACGGTGAATTTTCCCGGCGCGAAGCCGAAGACCGACTTCACGCCGTCGCTCATGCCGCCGCCGGCGCCATCGGGCAGCGCAAGCCCGGTGACGGTACGGATGGCGGCAATCAACTTCTTCTCCTCACCCGGCCAGGCTGCCAGCTGCACGATCGAGCCGGGCCCGGTCTCGGTCAGGATGATCTCGACGCCGTGTTCGAAATTGCCATGCGAGCCAATGTGAAACTCCGGCTCGAGCGGTGATTGGCGCTCAACCATGCATGCGGCTCCCGTCCGGATCGAAGAAGTGGTTGGAGACGATCTCGACCGGCCCGAACCGGTTGCGCAGGGGATCGGAGACATTGGCGCGCGTGCCGTGTCGTGCCTTGCCGCCCTTGACCAGCGCCAGCGCGATGTGCTTGCCGAGCGCTGGCGAATAGCAGCAGGCGGTGATGTGGCCGATCGAGCCGTGGGGATTGGCCTCGTCGAGTTGCTCGACGATGTGCGCGCCGCCATTGAGTGGGCGGTTGTCCAGCGCGATCAGGCCGACGAGTTCCAAGCGGTCAGACGCGATCAGGCCCTCGCGGTCCATCATCGCCGAGCCGATGAACGGCTTTTTCTTCGACAGCATCCAGTCGAGATGCAAGTCGCGCGCCGTGGTGCGGCCGTCGATCTCGGCGCCGGTGACATGGCCCTTCTCGATGCGCATCGTGCCCAGCGCCTCGAGCCCGTAGGTGACCAGCCCGAACGGTTTGCCGGCCTCGATCAGCGCTTCCCAGACATGGGTGCCATGGCCGGCACCGGAATAGACCTCGAACGCCATCTCACCGGAGAAGGAGAGCCGGCAAATCATCACCGGGACACCCGATATCTCGCCGCGCACAATTCCCATGAAGGGCAAGGTGGCGTTGTCGACCGATGTGCCGGTGACGCAAGCAGCGAGGATCTGCCTGGCCTTCGGTCCGCCGATCGCGGCGCCCGCCCATTCGTCGGTCACCGAGGTGACGTGCACCTTGAGCTCCGGCCAGATCACGTCGAGGAAATATTCCAGATGCTGCATCACCTTGCCGGCGTTCGCCGTCGTGGTGGTCATCAGGAAATCCTGCTCGCCCAACCGCCAGGTGGTGCCGTCGTCGAAGGCGAGGCCGTCCTCGCGCAGCATCAGCCCGTAGCGGGCCTTGCCGACGGCCAGTGTCGAAAACATGTTGGTGTAGACGCGGTCGAGGAATGCAGCGGCGTCGGGCCCTTGCACGGCGATCTTGCCCAGTGTCGAGACATCGACGATGCCGGCGCTTTCGCGGGTCGCCTTGGCTTCGCGCACATAGGCCTGCTCGACCGTCTCTCCGGCATGGCCGTAGATCATCGGACGGTACCAGAGGCCGGCCGAATACATGGTCGCGCCATTGGCGAGATGCCAGTCATGCATCGGCGTCAGCCGCTCGGGTTTCAGGTCACCGAAGCGCTCGGCCGCCAGCGAGCCGATCGACACCGGTGCAAAGGGCGGGCGGAAGCGCGTCGTGCCGACCTCGGGGATCGGCTTGCCCAGCGCCTCGGCCATGATGGCAAGGCCCGGAACATTGGAGCTCTTGCCCTGGTCGGTTGCCATGCCGAGCGTGGTGTAGCGCTTCAGGTGCTCGACCGAGACAAAGCCTTCGCGGTGTGCCAGCCGCACATCCTCCGCGGTGACGTCGTGCTGGAAATCGACAAAGCTCTTGCCTTTGGCCCTGATCTCGAACACCGGCGCCGGATCGGGATCGCCAGGAACGGCTTCGACAGTGGGCAACGCCGCCGGCGTGCTGGTTCCGCCGGCCGCGGCGAGGCCGGCGGCGCGGCCTTCGGCGATGGCTTCAGTGGTGGAAAAACTGCCGGTGAAGGCGCCGGCGCCAATCCAGTGCTGCGTTGGCCATTGCTGGGTCGGCTTCGGCGGCAGGAAAGCCTGCCGCGCGGCGTTCCACTCGGCCTTGGCGCCGGCCTGGCTGGCCAGATGGATGGTAGGCGACCAGCCGCCCGACATCAGCAGGCAATCGGCGTGGATGCTGCGGGCGTCGCCGGTGAGCGAACCGTTGGCCATGTCGAAGCGCTGCAGCTTGAGGCCGGTCAGCGTCTTGCCGCCTTCCGTGGCGACGACGGCATGGCCGGCGAAGACCTCGGCCTCGGCCTCCGTGGCCAGCTTGAGCATCTCGGCTGAAGGGTCTGGCCGGACGTCGGCAATGGCGACGACCGTGGCACCCGCCTTCTTCAAGGCGACGGCCGCTCGGTAGGCGCTGTCATTGTTGGTGAACAGCGCGATCCGTTCGCCCGGCAACACGCCGAACTCGTTGGCGTAGCGCTCGGCGGCATGCGCCAGCATCACACCTGGCCTGTCATTGCCCGGAAACACCAGCGGCCGTTCGAAGGCGCCGGTGGCGAGCACCACGGAGCGGGCGCGAATCGCCCAATAGCGATGGCGCGGCTCGCCCTTGCCGGGCTGCTCCTTGTGGTCGCTGACCCGTTCGAGCGCGGCAAGCGTGTTGTTGTCGTAATAGCCCCAGACCGTGGTGCGCGGCAAAAGGCGGACATTGTCGCGGCCTTCGAGCTGGGCGACGGTGCGGCGGGCCCAGTCGGCGGCCGGTGCGCCATCGATGGTTTCGCCTGACCAGTTGGCAGAGCCGCCGAAACGCGGCTCAAGATCAGCCAGCATGACCCGGGCGCCCTGATCGGCAGCGGCCTTGGCGGCCATCAGCCCGGCCGGGCCGGAGCCGACTACCAGCACGTCGCAAAAGGCGTTCATGCGTTCATAGCGGGCCGGGTCCTTCGCCGATCCGGCGCTGCCGAGACCGGCGGCGCGGCGGATGAAATGCTCGCAGAACATCCAGAAGCGAGTGCCTTTGAGCGGACCGATCACTGGCCCCATGAAGGTCTTGTAGTAGAAGCCGGCCGACAGGATCTTGCCGCCAAGCTGGTTGACGGCGTTGACGTCCCAGGCAAGCGAGGGAAAGCGGTTCTGGCTGATGGCGACCAGTCCGTCATGGATCTCGACCATGGTCGCCGGAATGTTGGGCTCGCGAACATCGCCCTTCAGCACCGTCACCAGCGCGTTGGGCTCCTCGATGCCTGCGGTGAGCAGGCCGCGCGGGCGGTGATATTTGAATGAACGCCCGTAAAGGGTGACGCCCTTGGCCAACAGCGCCGACGCCAGCGTGTCGCCGGCATGGCCGGTATAGGTGGCTCCGTCGAAGGTGAAGCGGATGGTTTTCAGCCGGTCTATGCGGCCGCCAGTGTCGGTGCGGCGCGGGCTCATGATTTGTCCTCCGCCTTGCGGCGCGCGGTCGAGGTGTGAGCGCCGCGCATGAAGGCGACGCTCAAAATCTCATGCGTCAGCGTGTTACGCACGACCCTGAGATGTGCGCGGCAACCGCCGGAATGCTGCCAGATTTCGTTGTGGTCGCCGGCCGGGTTCAGCCGGTCGTAGACATAGGCGTTCCATGCCTCGAAATTCTGCGAGGCGGGGTCGGGGCGCTTACGGTTGCCGTCACCTTGATAGGTAAATTCGACGACGTCGCGCGGGCCGCAATATGGACAGGTGATCAACATGGGACTTTACCTAATGCAGCCGCGGGTTTGCACCCTGGCCCTTGTCGTCGATCACCAGGCCGCGGTGGAAGCGGTCGAGCGTGAAGGGGGCGTTGAACTCGTGCGGCTGATCCTTGGCGATGGTCCAGGCAAAGCACCAACCCGAGGCCGGCGTCGCCTTGAAGCCGCCATAGCACCAGCCGCAGTTGAGATACATGCCGGGCAGGGGGCCGGTGGTGATGATCGGCGATCCGTCCATCGACATGTCGCAGACGCCGCCCCAGGAGCGCAGCATGCGCACGCGGGCAAGGCCCGGAAACAGCGCCAGCATCTCGCTCATCACCTCGTCGACGATGGGCAGGTTGCCGCGCTGGGCATAGCTGTTGTAGCCGTCGATGTCGCCGCCATAGATGAGGCCGCCCTTGTCCGACTGCGACATGTAGAAATGGCCCATGCCGAAGGTGACGACGGTGTCGATGAAAGGCTTTAGCGATTCGGTGACGAAGGCCTGCAGCACGTGGCTCTCGATCGGCATCGTCTCGACGCCGGCCAACTTCATGACGCGCCCGGTGCTGCCAGCGACCGCCACTGCCACCTTCCTGGCGCGGATGTCGCCGCGCGACGTGGTGACGCCGGTGACGCGGTCGCCGTCGCGCAGGAAGCCGGTGACCTCGCAATTCTCGATGATGTCGACGCCGCGCCGGTCCGCGCCGCGCGCATAGCCCCAGGCGACCGCATCGTGACGGGCGGTGCCGGCGCGCCGCTGCATCAGGCCACCGACCACCGGGAAGCGTGCGCTGTCGGAGATATCGAGCGCCGGGATCAGCCGTTTGATCTGCGCTGGCGTCATCAATTCAGCATCGACGCCGAGATGACGCATGGCGTTGCCGCGCCGTGCATAGTCGTCGAACTGAGCCGGCGTGTGCGCCAGGTTCAGGCAGCCGCGCTGCGAGAACATGACATTGTAATTCAACTTGTGCGACAGGTTCTCCCACATCTTCATCGAATGCTCGTAGAAGCGGGTGTTGGCGGGCAGCAGATAGTTCGAGCGCACGGCCGTCGTGTTGCGGCCGACATTGCCGGAGCCGAGCCAACCCTTTTCCAGCACCGCGACATTGGTGATACCGTGCTCCTTGGCGAGATAGTAGGCGGTTGCCAGCCCGTGACCGCCGCCACCGATGATGATGACATCATAGGACGCCTTCGGATCCGGCTTGCGCCAGGCCGGTTTCCAGTCCTTGTTTCCCTTGAGCGCGTTCGCGAGCAGCGAAAAGGCCGAGTACTCTGCCATCATTGTCATCCGGTTCGGGCGATGCGGCAGACTATAGAGCAGGCCGCATCCGCAAAGCCAATATTGCGCCATCGCCTTTCGACTGGCCGACGCCCGCGATCGGATCAGTGGAGCGATCGGATGCGACGGCTTGCCCCATGATATGGCCGTCTTTATCAATGACAGGCTTTTTAGATGCCTTTGCCGCTCGTGAGTCGCCAACAAATCATGCTTTTCCGGTTGCTTCGCCTCATTTTGATCCTCGCGCTTGTTGTTTCGGCGCCGCCTTCGTTTGATGCGATGGCGCAAGCGCTCGGTCAGGGCGCTGCCGGATTGATCACCGATCAGCAGAAAGTCATCCAGGGCCTGACGGCCAAGACTGACGACCTCGAGAAGAAAATACAGCAGGACGGTGAGGACGATGCCTCACTCGTCGATATTCGTCTGCAACTGGAGGACGTGTCGCGTGCGGCACTTACCAGTGCGCTGGCGTTTCGTTCGCGCCTCACCGACATCAACAATCGGATCGAGGTGCTGGGCCCGCCACCCGCGGCGGGGCAGCCACAGGAGCCCGACATAGTTACAGGCGAACGCCAGGCGTTGGCGTCGGAAAAGGCCGAGATCAACGCAGTTGTCGCCAGCGCGCAGAACCTGTCGATCCGCATCAGCGGGCTGGTCGACAACATCGGCAACATGCGCAGCGCGCTGTTCCGCAACCTTTTGACCAAGCGCTACGTGCTGTCCGATGCCCTGAGCCCTGAGGTCTTCTCCGACGCCCATGACGAATACGCCAACCTGTACAAGGCGGTGTCGTCCTGGCTGATCTTCGCTTTCAAGTTCAAGTTTAAGGCCATCCTGGCAGCGACCTTCGTGGCGCTCGGACTGGCGCTGGTGCTGCTGGTCGGGGGCAGGCGGCTGTTCGGGCGGGTCTTCGAAGCCGACCCGACGGTCGAGCAACCGTCCTATCTCAGCCGTCTATCGGTGGCGTTCTGGTCGACTTTGCTGCCGTCACTGGCGGTCAGCGTATTCCTGGCCTCCACGGTGTTCTTATTCAACTATTACAATGTGTTGCGTGGCGACATCGGGGTCTTCCTGAACGCGCTGGCGGCTGTCATCGCTGTGGTGTTCGGCGTCAACCGGCTGACCAATGCGGCGCTCGAGCCGCGGCTGCCGAACTGGCGGCTCATTCCCGTCGAAACCGGCCCGGCGCGCTGGTTGGTGCGGCTGACGACCGCCATGGCAGTGGTCATCGGCGTCAACTATTTCCTGTCGATCGTCAACGACAAGATGGGCTCGCCGCTGTCGCTGACCATTGCCCGCAGTTTCGGCGCCACGATCATCTTTGGCGTGATCCTGATCCTGATGGCGATGCTGCGGCCGTTCAGGGCGCGTGACGGAAGCTGGCGGCCGTGGCCGGCATGGCTGCGCTACATGGCGCTCGCACTCGGTTTGTTCACCATCGCTGCGGCCTTGCTCGGCTATATTGGCCTTGCCATCTTTGTCTCGGTGCAAGTGTTGGTCACCGGCACCATCCTCATCACTTCCTATATCGGCTTCCTGTCGGCGCGGGCGATCGGCGAGGAGGGCGCTTTCGCCGACACGTCCGTTGGGCGCTGGCTGTCGGCCAATTCGAGCTACGATGACGCCGCCCTCGATCAACTCGGCCTCGCCGTCAGCGTCGCCATCAACTTGATGATCGTGCTGGTCTTCCTGCCGCTGATCCTGTTGATGTGGGGTTTCCAGCCCGGCGACATCGAGGCCTGGGCCTACAGGCTGGCAACCGGGATCACCGTCGGTTCGGTGACGATTTCGGTCACCGGCATCCTTTCCGGCATCGTCGTCTTCATCATCGGCTATTTCCTGACGCGCTGGTTCCAGGGCTGGCTCGACGGTTCGGTGATGGCGCGCGGCAAGGTCGATACCGGAGTGCGCAACTCGATCCGGCTGGCGGTCGGCTACTCCGGTGTTGCGCTGGCGGCACTGGTCGGCATTTCGGCTGCGGGCATCGACCTGTCCAATCTAGCGCTGGTCGCCGGTGCCCTCTCTCTCGGCATCGGCTTTGGCCTGCAGAATGTGGTGTCCAATTTCGTCTCCGGCCTGATTCTTTTGGCCGAG
This sequence comes from Mesorhizobium sp. P2_E6, assembly GCF_056403835.1. Taxonomy (NCBI): domain Bacteria; kingdom Pseudomonadati; phylum Pseudomonadota; class Alphaproteobacteria; order Hyphomicrobiales; family Phyllobacteriaceae; genus Mesorhizobium; species Mesorhizobium sp. P2_E6. Next base: position 196,091 of record NZ_JBFUEQ010000003.1, on the reverse strand, counting down.
CGGCCATTCAAGGTCGGCGACTGGATCGTCGCCGGCGATGTCAGCGGCACCGTCAAGAAGATCAGCGTGCGCGCCACCGAAATCGAGACGTTCCAGCGGCAGTCGGTGATCCTGCCCAATTCGAACCTGATCAACAACGCCGTCGGCAACTGGACGCATCGCAACAAGCTTGGCCGGGTCGACATCAAGGTCGGCGTCGCCTATGGCAGCGACGTCAAAAAGGTTCACGCCATCCTGACAGAGATCGCACGCGGCCACCCGATGGTGCTGAAGAATCCGGAACCTTTCGTGCTGTTTTCCAATTTCGGCGCGGCAGCACTGGAATTCGAGATCCGCGTGTTCCTGGCCGATGTGATGAACGGCAATATCGCGCAGAACGACATCCGTTTTGCCGTGCTCGAGAAATTCAGCGGCGAGCATATCGAGATTCCCTCGACGCCACGCGCCGTCGTCGAGGTCCGCAAGCCAGAGGCCTGGCCGACCGACGACGACAAGATCGAGGCCGACTTCGTCGAACAGGAGCAGGCCAAGGTGGAAGCCGCGGCCGAAGCAAAAAAGCTCGCCAAGACGGGACGCAAGGCGCGCAAGCCCGATCCGGACTAGGCGTGTAGTCAGTCAACTGCCCCTTTAACGGGTGCGCTCGCAACCGGGCAAAGCCAATTGCGGCATGAATGCGGCATTCAGTTGCGGTTCAGCTTCCATCTCATATAAGCTCCCATGCAAAGGCGAAAATGCCTTGCGAAATGCAACAGAGGCGGTGGGAACACCGATATTGCAACATGTGGAAGTCTCTCGTCGCTGCCGTCGCTTTGGCCGCCGCCATCGGCTCGACCCATGCCGCCAGCGCGGTCAACAAGGACGCCGAGACCCGCACGCTGATCGTGACGGAGGGCGGCAGCAAATCAGACCTTGCGCTGGCCGCTGGCGAAACCGTTGAATTCTGCCCGAACGGTTGCTTCGTCACCTTGCCCAATGGCGATCTCGAAGCCCTGACCGGCTCGGAAACGGTCGAGATCTCGGGCGGCGTTGCCCGCATCAAGTAATCCCGACGGCATGACAGGAAAGGCCGGGCATTTGCCCGGCCTTTTATTGTTTTCGGTAGCGTTTGCTTAACAATGACGCCGGAAATACCGCCGCGACAACCGCCTGCATCCGGGCGTTTTAACGTTCGCTATGCCGTTCCCGGCTATACCAGCTTCAAGACGCCGAAACGCGGCGCGCAACGAGGCTCCGGCTTTCCGGATCATACGCTGGCAGGGCAGGACGGGTTATGGATGCGAGGTCGGACAGGAACGCAATACCGTTTGCGGTCGATCTCGACGGCACGCTGATTGCTACCGACCTGTTGTGGGAAGGACTGTTCATCCTTCTCAAGAAGAACCCGCTCTATATATTCCTCGTGCCTTTCTGGGCCGCCCGCGGGCCGGCCCGGTTGAAGCAGGCGATTGCCCAGCACATCGACATCGATCCGGCATCGCTGCCTTATCGCGAGGCGTTGCTCTGCCGCCTCCGGACCGAGCACGCGGAAGGCCGCAAGATCGTGCTGGCGACCGGCACGCCGCGCAAATTCGCAGACGCCATCGCTGCCCATCTCGGCATTTTCGACCGGGTGCTGGCTACCGACGGTTTCGACAATCTCACCTCCGGCAAGAAGCGCGCCTCACTGATCGCAGCCTATGGCGACGGTGGCTTCGATTATGCCGGCAACAGCCGCCACGACCTCCAGGTCTTCGACGCCGCGCGCACGGCAATCGTGGTGGCGCCCGACCGTCATGCCGCGCGCTGGCAGGCAGCACATGGCGCCGAGACGATGCCGACGCCCAAGCCGACACTGCGGACCGTCGTCAAGATGTTGCGCGTGCATCAGTGGCTCAAGAACTCGCTGATCGCCGTGCCAATGGTGCTGTCGCATGAATATTTCAACACCTCCATGATCTGGCAATGCCTGCTGGCATTCGTCTCGTTCAGCGCGGTGGCGTCGGCGATCTACATCCTCAACGATTTCTTCGACCTTGCGCTCGACCGCAAGCACGCCACCAAGCGCAACCGGCCGTTCGCCAGCGGCGCGCTGTCGATCCCGTTCGGCCTTGGCGCGATCGCGGTGCTGCTGGCGATCGGCATCGCCACCGGATTGCTGTTGTCGCCCGAATTCCTGGCCGTGCTTGGCGGCTACATGGTGGTCACGACGGCCTATTCGCTGTCGTTCAAGCGCATGCTGCTTGTCGACGTGCTGACGCTTGCAGGCCTCTACACGATCCGCGTCCTGGCGGGTGCGGCCGCGACCGGCGTCGACGTCTCGTTCTGGCTGCTCGCCTTCTCGATCTTCTTCTTCCTGTCGCTGGCACTGGTGAAGCGCTTCGTCGAACTTCGCACCACAGCCATTCCGCCCGGCGAGCGCATTGCCGGCCGTGGCTATCGCACCGAAGACCAGGAGATCGTCGCCCAGGCCGGAATGGCTTCGGCCTTCTCCTCGGCGCTGGTGCTGGCGCTCTACATGGACAGCGTCGCCGTGCGCGAGCTTTATCCGCATCCGTGGCTGATCTGGCCGCTGGCGCCAATCGTGCTTTATCTCACCATGCGCGTCTGGATCCTGGCGCGCCGCGACGAGATGCATGACGACCCGGTCGTCTTCATCATCCGCGACTGGCGCAGCCAGATCGTGGTGCTGATCGGCGCGGTAATGCTGGTCATCGGAGGCTGGTAAAGGATGGCCGACCGCTTCCAGAGCTTTGGCCTTGCCACGCCGCCGGCACCACGCGCGATCGGTGCCGACGATGGCATTGCGCTGCTGAAGGGCGGCCAGGCCAAGCCGGCGTCGCTGCTCGCCTATGGCAACGGCCGTTCCTACGGCGATTCCTGCCAGAACGAGGCCGGCACGGTCGTCGACATGCGGTCTTTGAACAGCATCCGCGCCTTCAATGCCGAGACAGGCCTTCTTGAAGCCGATGCCGGCGTGCTGTTATCCGACATCATCGCACACGCTGCCCCTTACGGCTTCTTCCCGGCGGTTGTTCCAGGCACCCAATTCGTCACGCTCGGCGGCGCCATCGCCAATGATGTGCATGGCAAGAACCATCATCGGCGCGGCACCTTCGGCTGCCATGTCGAGACCTTGACGCTGCTCAGGTCCGACGGAAAGAGCCGTCGCTGTTCGGCGACCGACAATGCGCGGCTGTTTCGGGCGACGATCGGCGGAATGGGGCTGACCGGCCTCATCCTGTCGGCCTCGATCCGGCTGATGCGGGTGCCTTCGCTCGACATCGTCGAGACGGCGACGCCGTTTCGCGATCTAGGCGAATTTTTCGGTTTGGCCGAGGCGGCCGACGAGGCCAATGAGTACGCGGTCGCTTGGATCGACCAACTGGCCGGTGGCCGCAACAGTGGTCGCGGCCTGCTGTTTACCGGCAATCACGCCGAGCACGGCTCGCATGCCGCCGCGCGCGCCGGCGGCACGCTATCGGTGCCGGTCCAGCCGCCTTTCAATGTCCTTAACCGGCCGTTCCTGACCGCCTTCAATGGCGCATACAGGTGGAAGAAGGGCCGGTCCGCGGCGCCGCGCCAGGTCGGATACCAGGGCTTCTTCTTTCCGCTTGATGGCGTGCGCGACTGGAACCGGCTTTACGGACCGAAAGGGCTTTTCCAGCACCAGAGCGTGGTCCCTGAAGAGACGGCGCACGAGGCGGTGCCGGCGCTGCTGGCGGCTGCAAGGCTGGCCGGGCAGGGTTCGTTCCTCACCGTGCTGAAGCGGTTCGGCTCGATCCGCTCGCCAGCGCTGCTGTCGTTCCCGCGTCCCGGCTATACGATGACGCTGGATTTCCCCAACAGAGGGGCGGCAACGCTTGCGCTGCTAAGGCAACTCGACCGCATCACCGTCGAGGCCGGCGGCGCGGTCAACCCCTATAAGGATGCCCGCATGGGCGCCGACATCTTCGCTTCGTCCTTTCCCGAATGGCAGCGGCTGGAGGCGTTGCGCGATCCCGCCTTCATGTCGTCATTCTGGGCTCGGACGGCAAGGAAACTCGATGCGCGACGCGGCACGGTCGAGGCGGCGGAATAGATAAAACTTGAGTAATTCTTGGTTATCGAATCATTAAATTGACGATTCACTCAAAACATTCTCGTGGCTTCACGAAATGTTTGCGGGTTTGTAATAGGAAGCGTGAAGGGGTGGTTGGGAACACATGAAATACATCGTCTTCATTCTCTTTACGGTCATGACCAATGCCGCTGCGCAGCTGATGCTGAAGCAAGGCATGATGTCGCTCGGGCCGATCTCGTTCGAGGGCGTCAATCCCCTGGTCAAGCTGTTGCAGATCGTCTTCAGCCCCTGGGTGTTCCTGGGCCTATGCACCTTCGTCATCTCGATGGCCTCGCACCTCTATGTGCTGTCCAAGGTCGAGCTTTCCTTCGCCTATCCGTTCCTCAGCCTCGCCTATGTCGCCGTCGCCATCTTCGCGTATTTCGTCTTCCGCGAGGATCTCAATGGCTGGCGCATCGCCGGCATCGCCTGCATCTGCGTCGGCACGGTGCTGATCGCGCAAAGCGGGCGCGGGCATGAGGCGCAAACGGCTTCGCTTTCTTCCGACAAGATTCACAGCGAGACTATCCAATGAGACATGTGATTTTCGGTGGCGACGGTTTCGTCGGTCGCCATCTTGCCCCGAAGCTTGTCGCCGATGGTGAAGAGGTTGTCGTCGCCGACATCGTCAGGAGCGACCTGCCGCATTACCGCAATGTCCGCTTTATCAAGTGCGATGTCACCGATCCGGCCTCGGTCGCCGCGGTTGGGCTGAAGGCCGACGACATGGTCTACAATTTCTCGGCCAAGATGCTGTCGCCGATCCAGGTTCGCGCCAAGCGGCATGATTTCTTCTTCCCGGTCAATTTCCATGGCACCGAGCACATCATGCAGGCGATGGACAAGGCCGGCGCAGCCAAGCTCGTCCACTACACGACCGACATGATTTACGGCCACACGGTCACCCAGCCGATGACGGAGGAGCATCCGGTCGCGCCGCTTGGCGAATATGGCTGGTCGAAACAGAAGACCGAGGAACTGGCTGCCGAATGGCGCAAGCGTGGCATGTCGATCTCGCTGTTCCGCCCGCGCCTGATCATCGGCCCCGGCCGGCTCGGCATTCTGGAAAAACTGTTCAAGCTGATCGACTGGAGCTTTCCGGTGCCGATGATCGGTTCGGGCAGAAACCCCTATCAGTTCATCTCGGTCTTCGACTGCGCCGAGGCGGCGCGCGCCGCCTGGAAGGCCGGGGTGCCTGATGAGGCCTATAATCTGGGCTCGCTCAACCCGCCGCCGGTCAAGAAACTGCTCGGCGACCTGATCAGGCATGCGGGTTCTAAATCGATCCTGATCCCGACGCCGGGCTGGGCGGTGAAGCGCACGCTCGACCTGCTCGACCTGATGAACATGCCGATCATGGATCCGGAGCAATATCTGATCGCCGACGAAGAGTGCGTGCTCGATGTCTCCAAGGCAGAACGCCAGCTCGGCTGGGTGCCGCAATATCGCGACGAGGACATGCTGATCGCCGCCTACAGCGAGTACCGCGCCAAGAAGGCCGGTCACGCTGTCGCCACCAAACATGTGCCGGCCGAATAGCGGCTCGCAAAACAGTTTTCGTTGCGCACGATCCCGGTCATGCGCGCAGACAGGAGATTGAAATGACCGTCATGGCCAAGCCCGAACAGACGAGCGCGCGCACCATGGTCAGCGCGCCGGCGCTGTCGCCCGCCACCATCGCCAAGCCCGACCTGATCAGCGTCGAGCAGGCCAAGGCGATGGACGTCGCTGTGATGACTGACCTGTTCAAGGCGCACCTCAATCCCGGCCAGCTGCATTTCATGAAGCTGCTCGGCTTCCACAAGATCAAGATCGAGCGTGCCGAGGGCATGTTCTACATCGACCAGAACGGCCGCAAGATCCTCGATTTCTTCGGCGGCTTCGGTTCGCTGGCCTTCGGCCACAACCATCCGCGCATTCTGGAAGCACGGAAAAAATTCCAGGAGGAGAAGCGCCAGGAGATCGCCATCGCCTTCATGTCGCAATATGCGGCGGCCTTGGCGCACAACATCGCCAAATGCTCACCCGGCGATCTCGACATGGTGTTCCTCGGCTCGTCAGGCTCAGAGGCGATGGAAGCGGCGGTCAAGGTAGCCGAGCGCGCCGCCGGCCCGAAGCGACCGAAAATCGTCTATGCCGAGAATTCCTTCCACGGCAAGACCAAGGGCGTTCTGGGCATCACCGACGGCCAGCTTTATCGCGCCGACTTCAAGATGGCGGAGAATACGGTCCGCATCCCCTTTGCCGACATTGAAGCGGTCGAGCGCCTGTTCCGCTCCGACCCGGAGGTCGGCGTCATCGTGCTCGAAACCATCCAAGGCGGCGGCGGCATCATCCAGGCTCCGGCCGAATACTGGCAGAAGCTGCGCGCGCTCTGCGACCAATATGGCGTTCTGTGGGTCGCCGACGAAGTGCAGTGCGGCTATGGCCGCTCGGGCCGCTTCTACGCCTTCGAGCATTACGGCGTCATTCCTGACGTGACGGCGCTGGCCAAGTCGCTTGGTGCCGGCAAGGCGGCGGTCGGTGCGATGATTGCCCGGCGCGAGGTCTACATGAAGGCCTATGGCACGCCGAAGACGGCGATGATCCATGCGATGGCGACCTTCGGCGGCATGGGCGAGGCCTGCGTCACCTCGATCGAGGGGCTCAACGTGCTCTATGACGAGGGGCTGATCGACAACGCTGCGCTCACCGGCGATTACCTGCTGCAGCGGCTACAGGCGCTCAAGGACAAATATCCCAAGATCATCAAGGACGTGCGCGGCAAGGGCTTCATGGTCGGCCTGGAGTTCCACGACTTCTCGCAGACCTTGCCGATGGTGCTGCGGCCGATCGTCAGCGTGCTCGACGACAAGCTGAAAGGCTCGCTGTCGGGCTTCATCGGCGCGCTCTTGCTGCGTGACTATGACGTGCTTGTCGCCTTCACCGAATACAATCGCAACGTCATCCGGCTCGAACCGCCGCTGATCTGCCAGCCCGAGCATGTCGACCGTTTCGTCGATGCCTTCGACAGCCTGCTGTCGCGCGGCATCGTGTCGATCGTCAAGGATTTCGTCAAAAGCCAAGTCCGTTAAAGCGAAGGTCGCTGAGCAAAATCATGCTGACCAAGTCTCCCGCTGAGAAAAACCCACTCGACAGGCTCACCGAGGCCGGCCTGACGTGGGGCGAGGGGACCTATGCGCGTTTGGCGGCACCTATCGGCGCGGCGGCTTTCGCGCTCTACATCCTGCTGACGGCGTTCACGGCATGGGTGATGCCGGACGCCAACTGGGACATGCTGCCCTATCTCGCTATCGCCGAGGAAGGCACCTATCCCGATGCGCAGGCGCTGCACGACTATGCCTACAGCACCGTCAAGGCCGGCGTGTCGGCGGGCGACTACAAGACGCTGACCGACGATGGCGGCCGCTTCCGCAGCCATATGGCGGAGAATGCCGCCGACTTCCATTCGCTGCTCGGCATGTATCGGATCAAGTTCCTCTATGCCGAGATCCTGCCGACGATGAGTTCGGCGATGTCGCCGGTGGAGGCTATGCGGCTGGTCTCGGTGTTGTCCGTGCTGTTGTTCGGCGCGATCGCGCTGCTCTGGCTGCGCTCGGAGCATGCACTGGCGCTGGCGCCTGTGGTCGGCGCGGTGCTGATCATGGCCGACTTCGGCGGCGCGGCGCGTGCCTCGACGCCTGACCTGTTGTGCTCGGCGCTGTTCCTCGGCGGGCTTTACGCCTATGTCCGCGGCCGCGAGGCGGCAACGGCGATCCTGCTCTTCCTTGCCTTCATGGCGCGGCCGGACAATATTGTTTTCCTTGCCATTTTCGCTGTGTTGCTGGTCGTTTTCCGGCAGAAGGCATGGGGCGCGCTAGCCGGCTTCGCGGTGTCCTTCGTCGCCTATTTCGCCATTTCGCACTGGGCCCATCACCCCGGCTGGTGGCCACATCTGTGGTTCTCCAGCATCGAGCAGCACTACAATATGGACGGGTTCGAGCCGCCGTTCTCGATCGCGGCTTATCTGCGGGCGTTCGCCACGTCGCTGCTGCGCGCCGTCAGCCTGAACAGCTGGGTCGGCGTGTCGGTGCTGGCTTTGGCCGGCTGGTATGCGGCAAGCCGCGCCGGCTTTCGCCTCGAGCGTCGCGCCGGCATCCTGTTTGCGGCGCTGGTGCTCGGCGTGCTGGCGAAATTTGCCGTGTTCCCGATCCACGACACTCGCATCTATTTCCCCAATCTGATCCCGCCGTTCCTGCTGCTGGCGACGCCGCTGATGGCGCTGTGGGCAACAGCGGCCCGTGGCCAGCATCGCGCGGCCCTGCACGTCCTTCCCGGAGACAAGTCATGAGTTCAGTATCCAACCTGGCGCGTGTTGCCCTGTCGCTTGGTCTTCCCGGTGGACTTCTCGATCGCGGGCCGTCGCTACGCGGCACGAAATTCCTGGCCAAGGCGGCGCTGAAAGCGCGCTTCGGCGGATCAGGGCGCCCGTTCCAGATGGTCAATGTCGGCGCCTGCGACGGCGCGTTGTTCGATGACGTCACGCCGTGGCTGCACCGCATAGCTGGTGCCCGCGCCATGCTGGTCGAGCCGATCCCGTACAATCAGAAGCGGCTGCGCGCCAACTATCCCGACACGAGCCGGTTCATCATCGAGCCGGTGGCTGTTACCAAGACGAAGGGCACGATCACCGTCCACACCTTCGATGCCGCCGCACTCGAGGCCGGCACGTTGCCGATCGAGTTCATCGGCTGCTCGTCGGTGACCGACACCAATCTGATGTCGGGCAAGAATGCCTGGGGCGAAGCCGACGCAAATTTCAACAAGTTCGCGCCGCATCTGAGAGATATCGAGGTGCCGTCGGAAACGCTGCAGACCCTGCTCGACCGCAACGGTATCAGCCATATCGATGCATTCCTCGTCGATTGCGAGGGCGCCGACTGGGTCGTCTTCGAACAACTCGACCTCAAGCGCTATCGCCCAGGCATGATCAAGGTCGAGGTCGGCGCGCTGCCGGCGGCCGAGATCGGCCAGGTCGTGGTCAAGCTGAAGACGTCAGGCTACCAGGTGGGCTTCCAGGCCGAGGACGTGTGGGCCTTCGCCTGAGCTGGCCTCTTTGCGGCCGAAAAGGAACCGGCCGATGCGTCCCACGTGGACCATTCGGTCGTCTGGTCGCTCGGCTTTTTGCCAATGTCGCAAACAGGCTTCATCAGCGCCACCGCTCCGCCCTATAGTCCGCCCGCTTTATCACTTTGGAGTCGCGGGCAATGGCAGAGTTTCCGAAAAAGGCGAAGGTCGTCATCGTTGGCCTGGGCGGCATTGTCGGTGCATCGATCGCCCATCACCTGATCGAACGCGGCTGGGACGATATTGTCGGCATCGACAAGTCCGGCATCCCGACCGACATCGGCTCGACCGCGCATGCCTCCGACTTCTGCTACACCACCAGCCATGATTTCCTGTCGTGCTGGACGACGCTGTACTCCATCGATTTCTACGAGAAGATGGGCCACTACGCGCGCATCGGCGGCCTCGAAGTGGCTCGCGTTGGCGACGACAGCCGCATGGACGAGATCAAGCGCAAGATCGCCTCGGCCAAGGCCTTTGGCACGCGCGCGCGCCTGATCGAACCGGCCGAGATCAAGGAAAAATTTCCGCTGATCGAAGAAGGCATGGTGCAGGGCGGCCTGTGGGATCCCGATGCCGGTCTTGTCATCCCGCGTTCGCAGACCGTCGCCGGCAAGCTGGTCGACCAGGCGGAAGCCTCCGGCAAGCTCAAATCCTTCGCCAACACTCCGGCAAAGTCGTTCATCGTCAAAGACGGCCGCATCACCGGCGTGGTGACCGATCGCGGCACCATTGAGGCCGATTATGTCGTGGTCTGCGCCGGCATCTGGGGCCGGCTGATCGCGGAGATGGTCGGCGAGGATCTGCCGGTCATGCCGATCGACCATCCGCTCACCTTCTTCGGCCCGTACAACGAGTTCGCCGGCACCGGCAAGGAGATCGGCTGGCCGCTGCTGCGTGACCAGGGCAACTCGGCCTATATGCGTGACACCGGCGATCCCAAGACCGCCGAAGGCGGGCAGATCGAATGGGGCTATTACGAAGAGACCAATCCGCGCCTTTGCCATCCGCGCGACCTCTTGGAGAAGGACCAGGCCCGGCTTTCGCCTTCGCAGCGCGATCTCGACATGGAGCAGATCCTGGGACCGCTCGAACGCGCCATGGAGTTGACGCCGATCCTGGGCGAACTCGGCTACAACGAGAGCCATTCCTTCAACGGTCTCTTGCAGGTGACGGCGGATGGCGGCCCGTCGATGGGCGAAAGCCAGAAGGTGAGGGGCCTGTGGTATGCCGTCGCCATCTGGGTCAAGGACGGGCCTGGCATGGGCAAGCTGATCGCCGACTGGATGACAGACGGCCGCACGGCGATCGACCATCACGCCATCGACTATGCGCGTTTCTATCCGCACCAGACGAAGGAGCAGTTCATCTGGGACCGCTGTACCGAGACGGCGATGAAGGTCTACAATCCGGCGGTGCATCCGCGCGAACCCTTCTCCAAGGCTCGCAACATCAGGCGCTCGCCGTTCTGGGAGCGCGAAAAGGAACTCGGCGGCTATTTCATGGAGCTCGGCGGCTGGGAGCGTGCCCATGGCTATGCCGCCAACGAGCATCTTCTGGAAAAATACGGCAACCGCGTGCCGGTGCGCGAGAACGAGTGGGACAACCGCCATTTCTGGCGCGTTTCCAACGCCGAACATCTCGCCATGAGCGAGGATTGCGGCATCGTCAACCTGTCGCACTTCTCGATGTATGACATCGAAGGGCCCGACCATGTAGCGTTGCTGGAATGGTTGTGCGCGGCCAAGATCGGCGGCGACAACAACATCGGCAAGGGCATCTACACCCACTTCCTCGACGAGGAAGGCATGGTGCGCGCCGACTTCACCGTCGTCCGCATGGCTGACCGCTGTCGTTTGATCGACGGGGCGGACGCCGGCCCGCGCGACTTCCAGTACATGCGCCGCACCGCGCAGGACAAAGGTTTCGACGTCACCATCACCGACGTGACCGAGAAATACGTCACCATCGGCATCTGGGGTCCGAATGCCCGGGCGACCTTGCAGAAGGTGGTTGAGAATCCGGACGGGCTCTCGCTTGAAAACTTCCCGTTCGCGGCGATCAAGCCGGTCCGGATCGGCGGCAAGGACGTCACCGCCTTCCGCATCTCCTATGTCGGCGAGCAGGGCTGGGAACTGCATATGCGCTACGAGGATGGTCTCGCCGTCTGGGACGCGCTGCGCTCGACCGGCGTGATGCCCTTTGGCGTCGAAACCTATGCCAACACGCGCCGCATGGAAAAGAGCCTGCGCCTGCAGAATGCCGACCTGCTGACCGAGTACAATCTGCTCGAAGCAGATCTAGCCCGTCCGAAGGTCAAGGAGAACGATTTCTGCGGCAAGGCCAGGCATGTCGAGTACCGCGCGCGCGAGCACCAGCCGGCCACGCTGTGCACGCTGGTGATGACCGAGAATGTCGATTCGAAAGGCGTTGCCCGCTATCCCGTCGGCACGATGCCGGTGATGGATCCGAAGACGGGCGAAACGCTGGTCGACGAACTCGGGCGCCGGTCGTTCACGACGTCGATGGCCTATGGTCCGACCATCGGCAAGAACATCGGCCTCGCCTATCTGCCGTGGGCGTTTGCCCAGGAAGGCCGCAAGCTCGCCATCGAGTATTTCGGTGAGACCTATCCGGTCGAAGTCGCGGCGGTCGGCTACAAGCCGCTCTATGACCCGGAAAACCTCAAGCCGCGCAGCTGAGCGCCGGCAAGCGCGAAACAGCGTGAACGCGAAGCCCGGCTCTTGGCCGGGCTTTTCACTTTTTAATCGGACGATTCTCGCTTACCCTTGCGGCATGTCTGCTTTTTCATGCGCGAGACATGTCTTGTCGGGCGGCGCCGCGATCGCAATGATGCTCTGGCTGACGCCGGTGTCCCTCGCGGATGAGCCGGTCGATGTCGAGCTGGTGCTGGCCGTCGATGTTTCCCTGTCGATGTCGCCCGATGAACTCGAGATCCAGCGGCACGGCTACGCAGCGGCGCTGACCCACGACAACGTGCTGCAGGCGATTGCCGACGGCGCTCATGGCAAGATCGCCGTCACCTATGTCGAGTGGGCCGGCACCACCTGGCAGCGCGTCATCGTGCCTTGGACGGTGATCGCCAATCGCGCCGATGCGGAGCGTGTGGTTGCGCAATTGTCGGCCCAGCCGCCCGGCAGCGCGCGGCGCACCTCGATCTCCGGCGCGCTTGAGTTCGGCAGCGATCTTTTTGCTGAAAGCGGCTACCAGGGAGACAAGCGGGTCATCGACATTTCGGGTGACGGCCCCAACAACCAGGGCGCGCCGGTCAACCTCACCCGCGACGGGCTGGTCAAGCAAGGCATCGTCATCAACGGACTGCCGCTGATGACCCGAGGCGGCTTTTCCGGCGCCTACGACGTCAACAATCTCGATCGCTACTACAGCGACTGTGTCATCGGCGGTCCTGGGGCCTTCATGATCCCGGTCAACGACTGGACGCAATTTCCCGAAGCCATACGCCGCAAGCTGGTGCTTGAGCTTGCCGGCCCGGCCTCACAGCAATGGGCGGCGGAAGAAGCCGCGCATCCGCCTGTCGTATTGGCGCAGGACGCGCCCGTCAGCGATTGCCTGGTCGGCGAGAAAATGTGGCGCAACCGCAGCTGGATGTTCGACAGCCGCTAGGCTTGCCTCTCCAACGGGAGCAATGGCAAACTGGCGAAGCCGCGCGATCGGGCGGCGGGGGCCGCGGTCAGAACCGAGGAAAACACCAGATGAAACGTCTTGCCATCCTGACTGCTGTCGCATCCGTGCTGTTTGCTGACGGCGCCAGCGCCCAATACAATGATGAGCCCGCCTGCATCATGTTCGAGCACGCAAATTTTCGCGGGCGGTCTATCGGCATGGGGTCCGACGATTCCGTGAATTTTCGCGGCGGTCAGTTCTGGAACGACCGCGTGTCGTCGGTGATCGTCCGCCGTGGTTGCACGCTCGTTGCCTATGAGGACTCGCGGATGGGCGGCCGTTCGATCGAGATCAGGCGCAGGGTCCGTAATTTCGGCGGCAGCGAATGGAACGACCGCATCTCGTCGGCGGAGTGTTATTGTAACGACTACTGAAGGCATGCCGGATTTCTGGCGGCTGATGCCGTTTTGGCGGCGGGCGGGCGATCCAGTGGGGCTATCGGCGCCGGCCCGCGTTGCACCTCACCATCCTGTTCATTGACAAGCCGATTGGCCTCTGTGACACAATTTCCGCAGAAAAAACAAAAGGGGAACCGACATGACCAGGATCGCCGTTCTTGCCGCAACATTGACACTTGCCGCCGGCTTGTCCGCACCGGCGATGGCTGCCACATCTGTCACCATCGGCATCAGCGGCTGGACCGGCTTCGCGCCGCTGACGCTTGCCAAGCAGGCAGGCCTGTTCGAGAAGCACGGCCTAAACGTGACCTTGAAGAAGGTGCCGCAAGCGAGCCGGCCGCTCGCCATCGCCAGCGGCGACCTGCAATGCGCCGCCACCACGGTCGAGACCTGGCTGGTCTGGAATGCCAGCGGCGTCACCACCAAGCAGATCTTCCAGCTCGACAAGTCCTATGGCGCCGACGGCATCGTCGTCCGTAACGACATCAAGACCGTCGCCGATCTCAAGGGCAAGAATGTCGCGTCCTCGGCACCCGGCACGTCGCCCTATTTCATGCTCGCCTGGGTGCTGAACAAGAACGGCATGTCGACCAAGGATGTGACCGTCGTCAATCTGGAGCCGGACGCGGCGGCGCAGGCCTTCCTCGCCGGCCAGAACGACGCCGCGGTCACCTATGAGCCGTTCATCTCGGCGGTGCGCGGCAAATCCGACCAGGGCCATATCCTGGCGACGACACTCGACTACCCGATGGTGCTCGACACGGTCGGCTGCACGCCCGAATTCCTCAAGGCCAATCCGGATGCCGCCAAGGCACTTGCCGACAGCTATTTCGAAGCGCTCGACCTGATCAATAGCGATCCGCAGAAATCCTACGAGATCATGGGCGCCGACGTGAAGCAGTCGGCCAAGGAGTTCGAGGATTCGGCGAAGTACCTGAAATGGGCCGACAAGGCCGAGAACAAGCAGTTCTTCACCAAGGAATTCCAGGACTTTTCCAAGACCGCCGGCGACCTTCTGCTGCAGATGGGGCTGATCAAGGAAGCGCCCGACGTCACCACGCTGGCCGACACCGGCGCGGTGTCGAACTGACAGTCCGGCCTTCGGCCATCTCGCGGCGGCGCTCAGCGCCGCCGTTTTCTCCTGGACAAGTGACGATTTGAAGATGGGGACGATTTGAAGATGCGCCCCTTGCATCCAATCTCGCCGGGCATCCGAACCGTGCTCGGCATTTCCTTCTTCGTGCTGTTCGTCGCCTTCTGGGCTTGGATCACGCTTGGCGGCCACGTCAATCGCATCTTCCTCGCCGATCCGCTGTCGATGCTGCGGGACGGCTGGCGGCTGCTGGTCGAGGATCGTTTCTGGCTCGACATATTGATCACCATCTGGCGCGTCTTCGGCGGTTTCCTGCTGGCCTCGGTCGTCGCGGTGCCGCTCGGTATTGCCATGGGCGCCTGGAAGCCGGTGGAGGCGTTCCTGGAGCCTTTCGTCTCCTTTGCCCGTTACCTGCCGGCCTCGGCTTTCATTCCGCTGCTCATCCTGTGGGCCGGCATTGGCGAACTGGAAAAACTGCTCGTCATCTTCGTCGGCTCGGTGTTCCAGATCATCCTGATCATCGCGGTCAAGGTCGGCAGCACGCGGCGCGACCTGGTCGAGGCTGCCTATACGCTGGGCTCCACCAACAACGGCATCGTCAGCCGTGTGATCATGCCGGCCAATGCGCCGGAGATCGCCGAGACGTTGCGGCTGGTGCTTGGCTGGGCTTGGACCTATGTCATCGTCGCCGAGCTGATCGGCTCGTCCTCCGGCATCGGCTACATGATCATCAACAGCCAGTCGCGGCTGGCGACGGGGCAGATCATCTTCGGCATCATCGTCATCGGGCTGATCGGACTGTTGTCCGATTTCGCTTTCAAGGCCTTCAACCGCTGGCTCTTTCCGTGGAGCCTGGCGTGAGCAAGCTTCTCATCGAGGGCGTTTCGCGAACGTTCGCCGGCGTGCGCGGCGGGGAGCCGGTCAAGGCGCTGATGCCGGTCGACCTTGCGGTCGCGGCCAACGACTTCATCACCATCCTCGGTCCATCGGGCTGCGGAAAGTCGACGCTGCTCAGAATTGTCGCCGGCCTGGAAGCACCAAGCCAAGGCCGCGTGCTGCTCGACGGCAAGGCGGTGACCCGTCCGGGGCCGGATCGCGGCATGGTCTTCCAGTCCTACACGCTGTTTCCCTGGCTGACGGTGGCCGAGAACATCGCCTTCGGCCTGCGCGAACGCGGCATGCCCGAAACGGAGCGTGACGGGCTCGTTGCTTCCTATGTCGATCTCGTCGGCCTGAAAGGGTTTGAGAACCACTGGCCGAAGCAGCTTTCCGGCGGTATGCAGCAGCGCACGGCGATCGCCCGCGCTTTGGCCAACGATCCCGAGATCCTGTTGCTCGACGAGCCGTTCGGCGCGCTCGACAATCAGACGCGCGGGTTGATGCAGGAGCTGCTGCTCGGCATCTGGGAGCGTCGCAAGAAAACGGTGCTGTTCGTCACCCACGACATCGAGGAGGCGATCTTCATGGCGTCACGCGTGATCGTGATGACGGCGCGGCCCGGCCGCATCAAGTCGGATGTCGCCATCGACCTGCCGCATCCGCGCCACTACACGCTGAAGACCAGCCCGGAATTCTCGGCGCTGAAGGCACGGCTGACCGAGGATATCCGCGTCGAGGCGATGCGCACGGCGCAGGCGCAGAGCGCCTAGGCAAACTTGATGTGCCGGCTCAGGCCGCCAGCAACTGCTTGCGGTCGACGCGCTCCTGCTGCGGCGAGCGGGCATAGAGCTCGCGATAGCATTTGGAGAAATGCGAGGCCGAGACGAAGCCGCAGGCGACCGCCACCTCGACCACGGGCATCGACGACTGGATCAGCAGATGCCTGGCGCGGTCGAGCCGGATTTCCAGATAGTAGCGGGCAGGGGAGCGTCCCATCTCGGTGCGGAACAGCCGCTCGATCTGGCGGCGCGACAGGTCGACATGGTCGGCGATCTCGATCAGCGACAGCGGCTCGGACAGGTTCGCCTCCATCAGTTCGATGATGGTCAGTACCTTCGAGTTCTGCACGCCGAGGCGGGCACGCAGCGGCAGGCGCTGGCGGTCGGTCGGGCTGCGCACGCGGTCGGTCAGCACCTGCTCGCAGACGCGGTTGACGAGGTTCTCGTCAAAATCGTCGCCGATCAGCTTCAGCATCATGTCGAGTGCCGCGGTGCCGCCGGCGCAGGTGTAGATGTTCTGGTCGATCTCGAAAAGGTCGGCAAAGACATTGGCCTTCGGAAAAGCCTCGGAAAAGCCCGGCAGGTTCTCCCAGTGGATGGCGCAGCGCTTGTTGGACAGCAGTCCTGCAGCGGCAAGGATATGCGCGCCCGTGCACAGGCCGCCGACGGCGACGCCGCGATTGTACTCCTCGCGCAGCCAAGCGAAGGCCGACTTGTTCTGATAGCGCTCGACATTGACGCCGCTGCAGACGATGGCCATGTTCGGCCGGTCAGGGCCCGCCATCTTCTTGCGCTCTTCCTCCAGCGACGTGTTGACCGCGCATTCGACCCCGTTCGAGGCGCGCACCGGCTTGCCGTCGATGCTGGCGAGGCGCCAGCGATAGGCCTCATAGCCAAGCATGCGGTTAGCCGAGCGCAACGGGTCGAGCGCGGTCGCAAACGCGATCATGGTGAAATCGGGAATAAGAAAGAATACAAACGATCGCTTGATCGGATGCTTTACGGCGTTCAAGGGAACCTCACGCAGCCATGACGCGAACAGGATGTCGCGATTAGCATAGCGACATCAGGAAAAACCATGTCTGTCAATCGGCTACGCGGCCAGGACACGATTAAATTTGCGACATGGGTCGCAAATGGGCAATCGGGTGTTCAGCGAGGCCTGCACGCGACGCCCAACTGTTCAGGAACAGGCAGATCACGCCTTGCGGCGAAAACAAAAACGCCGCCTTGGGAGGAACCAGGCGGCGTTGCAGTTTTAAAGCAGCGGCAGGGAAACGCTGCCTGCAAGAAAAGTTCAGGCGACGAAGCCGAGGCGCGCCGCAGCCATCGCGCCGGTCTGGCCGGGCATGGTGTTGGCAAGGCGCTGACGCTCGAGAGCGGTGGTCAGGTTCATTTCGCGGCGGGCGAAGAGGCGGGCAAAAAGCTTCATGATGATCTCCATTCGGTTGCTCAGACGGGTCGCCTTCGCTTGATGGAGTGGGGCAGCTCGTTTGCTGACGCTGACATAGGCTTGTGCTGCGTAAAACTAAATCGCAAAAGCGAAGCGCTTGTTATGAAATGCGACACCGATTGCGACAATTTTGGGCAGCATGCTCGAAATTTACGATTGTTTACAAGGGACTAATTGGGTAACCGGGTCGCTATGCGGCTTGCTCATATGCGTCATGCGCTGGCGACATGGCTCCAAAACTCATTTGAATACAAATAAAACAAAGAAGGCCTGCCGGGCGGCTTGCGCGGCAGGCCTTCAGCACATGGTACACACGATTTACTTTGCTCCAGCCCACGATCCGACGCCGTTGCGAACCCCGGTCTTGGTGTCGGCAGCTTCAGGCCAGCCGATGTCCTTCTGCAGTTCGATCGGCAGGGAGTGGATGGCACGTTCGGTCTGGTAGCGGGCGCGGGCTGCGCTGAATTCGGTCGCGATCCGACCGATGGACGACAGGATAGACATTTCTTTCTCCTTTGGTGCTGGCGGATGCCAGACGGTGAGTTGGTTACGTCGCTTTTGTTTCAACTGCATTTCATGTCGATTGCAGGTTTGTATCGTGGTCGTTTCGGGGCCACTTCCAATGCGTCCTGCCTCGATGGTGTTGACTATCGTCCCAATCTGATGTTCAATCAAACGAAATGGAATGATGCTTTGTATCAGAAAAATTGAAGGTCGCTTCCCATGAACGCCCCACTCAATCATCCACTGCCACTGCTCGATCTCGACGTTTTGCGCACTTTCGTGGCGATTGCAGAGACAGGCAGCTTCACCACCGCCGCCAATGCCGTCTTCCGCACGCCGTCGGCTGTCTCCATGCAGATCAAGAAGCTGGAGGACATTCTCGGCCGCTCGGTGTTCGCGCGCGACGCCCGCTCGGTGTCGCTCACCACGGATGGCGAAATGCTGCTCGGCTATGCCCGCAGGCTGCTGTCGATCAACCGCGAGGTGGTGTCGAAATTCATCATTCCCGAGATTGTCGGCGTTGTCCGGCTCGGCTCGCCGGATGACTATGGCGAGCGCGTGCTGCCGCATGTGCTGAAGCGTTTTGCGCAATCGCATCCGTCGATCGCGGTCGATGTCACCATCGACCAGAGCAGCAATCTGCGCCGACGCATGGACGACCGGGCGCTCGACATCACGCTCTTGACCAATTCCTACAAGACCAGTGCGCTCGGCGCCGAGGTTCTGCTCACCGAGCCGATCGTCTGGGCCGGTGCCAAGGGCGGCTGCGCGCATCTGCGCGAACCCTTGCCGGTATCGCTCTGGGAAGAGGGCTGCGCCTGGCGGGCCGGCGCACTTGAGGCGCTTGGACGCGAAGGCCGCAACTATCGCATCGCCTATATGAGTGCGCACACGGCCGGCCAGCGCGCCGCGATCATGTCCGATCTCGCCGTGGCGCCGCTGCCGAAGTCATTCCTCGGCAACGACATGGTCGAACTCTGCCCGAAGGACGGGATGCCCGACATCGGCACTTACAATCTGGCGATGGTGGTGGCGCCGGACGCCAGCGCGCCGGTCAAGGCCGTTGCCGACCATATCCGCGCGACCTTCGAAGTGTTCCGGGAAACCGGCAAATTCTGATGCGCCGGCTGTGAACCGCGTTTCGGTGCTCAGCGATCTTATCACATGTGGGAAGCCGATTGATGTTCTGGCTGCAAACGTAAGCGACCTGGGTTGGTCCGAGACGCCAGTGGTCGTCCTGACCACTGATCATATTTTGAGTGTGCTCCGACGGTTCCAGGAAGGAGAGCTCACCGCTGCGGACGTGGAGGCCTGGGCAGATCTGATCGAATGCAGGGAAGATATCGACTACCAGCCAGGGCGAGATGAAGCGATAGTGGAAGCAATTTTCGTGCTGGCCAATCCGGTGTTGAATGGTTCGCTAGATGAAGCCTTGACCGACCAGGTGATCGCCTCGATCTCGGCTTGACCAAAGGTTTTTTCCCCGGCCAGGAAGGTCACGATGGCGTCGCGCGCCCGCCGTGCTTCAGGCATGTCGATCAGTGGCCAAACGTGGAACATACCCTCCTCGTAGACGACCTCGACCTCGACGCCGACGGCGCGCGCCTTTTGCGCGAAGATCAGATTGTCAGGACTGAGGAGGTCGTGCGAGCCGGTTAGGAGCAGCGTTTTAGGCAGCACCGAGAGGTCGCCATAAAGCGGGCTGATGTGCCAGTCGCTGCGATCGTAGCCGGCGCTGTAGAGCCGGACAGCCTCCATCCCGCCCGAAATGCCCAGCCAGGGGTCGCGGCGTTCGGCCTCGAACACTTCGGGGTTGGAAAGCGACATGTCGAGGCCGGGCGAAATCAGCACATGGCGCGACGGCATGGGCAGGGCCTGTTCCGCGGCCATCATGGTCAGCACGACGGCCATGTTGCCGCCGGCGGAATCGCCCATGAAGACGATATCCTCGGCCTCCGTCTCGTCGAGCATCCGGCGGTAGACGTCGCCGACCATGCCGAACATGGCGTGGAAATCGTGTTCGGGAGCGATGGGATAGATCGGCACGGTGATGCCGTAGCCCAGCCGGTTGGCCATGTCGGCGATCAGGTGCCAGTGATAGGGCGTGATTTCAAAGACATAGGCGCCGCCGTGCAGGTAGAGCATCCGCTTCTGCTCGCCGGCCTTGGGTGCGATTTCATAGACGGGGAAGCCATCGACCGTATGCATCTGGATGTCGAGATGCTGATGCAGTGAGGCGGGCGGCTGGTGGGTCTCGGTCTTGCGCGCGGCAGCGATCCACCGCTGCAGGTTTTCCGGGCTGGAAAACGCCTTCTTGCGGCTGTACCGGAGCACGAAGGACACGACGTGGCTTTTCAAACTTGGCATGCGGATACACGAACTTCGGCGGCAGCCGACTAAGAGAATTCCCCTCTCTGGCGAACATCGTGCCGTGGCCGAAAATGTCAAGTTATACGCTATGTCTACACGGTGGTGTGATCCGCGCCGTGGTGCTTGCGCCGACGATCAACGCCGCAGCAGAAGCGCGGCGCGCAGCCGAGTGTTGCCAGGCGCCGAGGCCGCATGGGGGCTCCGACGCCTGACGAGCAGTTTGCATTTGTCGGCGAATGTCATCAGCGCGCCGTACCCAGAAGCAGCGAGATGAGCGCGGCCTGCGGGTCGTTTGGCGGCGATGCCGGCCAACCAATGTCCTTCTGGACATGCGGCGGCAGGCTGTTCATGGCCCGGATCGACTTCTTCCTGTCGTGGGCAAACTTGATGGCCGCACCATAATGGCCGAGGCTTTCGAACATCGACATTTTGGTTTCCTCCGGAAGGTCACTGCGGCAGGAAGACATTTCCGGCCGGCCTTCGACGCTGGCTTAAATGCGCCGCGCATGTTTCCAGCGGATTTCACGAAAACAACGCTTCCGTTTCCGGATCAGCAGATCCGGAAACATTTGCATACAAATGAGTTGGTGAGGCTGGCGACCTGGGCGCGCCCGCTTATTTCCGGCCGCGCCGGGCGGCGTGGCCCTCGCGCGAACGCCGGCGCGGAGCGGCGTCGCCGGCGACACCGTCCTCGCTGACCGTCTTGCGCGGCGGCAGTTTCACCGCCGCCGACAGTTTCGGGAACGGGTCGACCTTGTTGGGCAGCGCCATGGCGTAGACGAAATGCTCCTGGAATTTCGGTTCCAGCGCGGTCTCGATCTTCTCGATCTTGCTGACCGTGTCCTCGATCTCGCGGCGATAGCCGCGGTTGAGCAGCGCCATGCGCGCACCGGCGCCGGCGGCGTTGCCGACGGCCGAGACCTTGTCGAGATCGCAGTCCGGGATCAGGCCCAGCACCATGGCGTATTTCGGATCGATGAAGGAACCGAAGGCGCCGGCGAAATGGATGCGGTCGACATGATCGGTGTTCTGCTTTTCCATCAACAGCTTGGTGCCCGCGTAAAGCGCAGCCTTGGCGAGCTGGATGGCGCGCACGTCGGTCTGGGTGATGGTGATCTTTGGCTCGCCTTCCTTCAGCACGTAGGAGAAGGTGCGGCCATTGGCGGTGACGCGCGGCGAGCGGGCGGCAAGTCCGCCGTCGATGACACCGTCCTCGGAGATGATGCCGGAGAGATACATCTCGGCGACGACCTCGATGATGCCGGAGCCGCAGATGCCGGTGACGCCGGTCGCCTGCACGCTGTCGAGGAAGCCAGCCTCGTCGGACCACAATTCCGAGCCGATGACGCGGTACTTCGGCTCGAGCGTGTCGGGGTCGATGCGCACGCGCTCGATGGCACCAGGCGCGGCGCGCTGGCCGCCGGAGATTTCCGCGCCCTCGAAGGCGGGGCCGGTGGGCGAGGAGGCGGCGACGACGCGCGTGCGGTTGCCAAGCACGATCTCGGCATTGGTGCCGACGTCGACGATCAGCATCATCTCGTCTTGGCGATGTGGGCCTTCCGACAGCGTCACCGCTGCCGCATCGGCGCCGACATGGCCGGCGATGCAAGGCAGCATGTAGAGCCGGGCTCCCTGGTTGAGCTTCAGGCCGATATCGGATGCCTTGACGTGCACCGCGCCCGAAACGGCCAGCGCAAAAGGCGCGCCGCCAAGCTCGGTCGGGTCGATGCCGAGGAACAGATGGTGCATGATCGGATTGCCGACGAAGACGGAATCCAGGATGTCGTTGCGGTGGACATTGCCTTCGGCGCAGACCTTGTCGACCAGGCCGGAGATCGCTTCGCGCACGGCGACCGTCATGCCTTCGCGACCGTCGGGGTTCATCATCACGTAGGAGACCCGGCTCATCAGGTCCTCGCCGAAGCGGATCTGCGGGTTCGACGTGCCCGACGAGGCGGCGACGCGGCCCGACAGCAGCGACACCAGATGCATGGCAATGGTGGTCGAGCCGATATCGCAGGCCAACCCATAGGCTTCGTTCTTAAGGCCCGGCCACAAAGCGATGACGCGTGCGGTCTCCGAGTCGGCATCCTTGTAGATGGCAGCGGTGGCGGTCCAGCTGCCCTTGCGCAGAATGCCTTGCACTTGCGGCAAGAGATAAAAATCGAAGTCCAGGCTCTTGAGGTTCCAGTCCTTCATCAGGGCGATCTTGAGGCGGTCGAGATCCCCGAGCGGCTTATGCATGTCGGGCTCTTCGATTTCGACATAGCACATGCGGATTGCCGCATCGCGGGCGATCACCCTGGTGTCGGCATCCTTGCGGATGGTCTGCGCGTTGATGACCGTGTCCTGAGGCACGTCGATGACGAGGTCGCCGAGGATCTGCGCCGAGCAAGAGAGGCGGCGCCGTTCGGGCAGGCCGCGCACGCGCTCGTAGCGCTCTTCCTTGGCGCCCTTGGGCGAGATGTGGTCGTTGGAGGAGACGATCTTGTGCTTGGCGAAATTGCCTTCCTGCACTTCGATCTGGCAGCGCCCACAGGTAGCGCGTCCGCCGCAGACGCTTTCGACATAGACGCCGAGCTGGCGCGCGGCATCGAGCACCGGCGTGCCGACAGGAAACCGCCCGCGCTTGCCCGACGGCATGAACAGCACGAGCGGATCGGTGATGTTGGCAGGTGAATTCATGCTTGCACGCGTCTCGATGACGATTGTCGATGCCGTTTAACGGATCGTTTCGCTATTGGGCGGAATGTTTGATGGTCCAGAGGCCAATCATGTCCGATCTCCTCCTGTCCGCCATAACAACCGCTTTTACCATGGTGCGCCTGCTGCGCGGCCCATGGCTGCGCAATCCGCAATATCTGGCGTCCGGTATCGTCGGCGCGATTGTCGGAGCATTGCTGCTCCACGGGTTCTGGCCGGCCGCCGATGCCGACTTCATTGTCGGCGGGCTGACCGGCATTTTCGGGTCGTGGGCGGGAATGGTGCTGTTCGACGCCATTTTGGGCATGGCCTGACCGAAACGCACACCGTCCCGACGGCATCATCTGCACGATCGGTTCGGTGAGGTTTACAGGACAGTCCACGATTGCGCGCTTATCCTCGACCCATCCGGGCTTCACGGCCGCCACGGCGGCGTCCGCCATTGCCGGCGCCTTCGCCGGGCGCATTGACTTGCGTCGGGGCGGCTACCGCCTGGCCGCCTTCGGCCGGCTTGTAGTCCTTGTAGGTGCGAATCCAGTTGGTGCAGTTCTCGTCGGTGCCGTTGAGCACATTGGCGCCGCGCACGGCTTCCATTTCCTGCGGGCGCACCGGGTTCATGATGGCGCTGGTCATGCCGGCGCCGATCACCATCGGGATGAAGGCGGCATTGATGCCGTGGCGATGCGGCAGGCCAAAGGAGATATTGGACAGGCCGCAAGTGGTGTTCACCTTGAGCTCTTCGCGAAGCCGACGCAGCAGCGCGAACACTTGGCGGCCGGCATCGCCGAGCGCGCCGATCGGCATCACCAGAGGGTCGACGACGACGTCGTGCGCGGGAATGCCGAAATCGGCGCAACGCTGCACGATCTTCTTGGCGACGGCGAAACGCACATCCGGATCCATCGAAATGCCGGTCTCGTCATTGGAGATGGCGACGACAGGGACGTTGTACTTCTTGACCAGCGGCAGGATGGCCTCGAGCTTTTCTTCCTCGCCGGTGACGGAGTTGACCAGCGGCCGGCCCTTGGCAACCTTCAACGCGGCCTCGATCGCGGCGGTGACCGACGAGTCGATCGACAGTGGCAGGTCGACGAGGCCCTGGACGATTTCCAGCGTCTGCACCAGCAGGCCGGGTTCGGTCTCGTTCGGGTTGACCGAGGTAACGCCAGCATTGACGTCGAGCATGGTGGCGCCACAGGCTGCCTGCTCGAGCGCATCCTTGATGACAGTCTCGAAATTGCCCACGATCATCTCGGCGGCCAGCTTCTTGCGGCCGGTCGGATTGATGCGTTCGCCAATCACGCAGAACGGCTGGTCGAAGCCGATGATGATTTCTCGTGTCGCCGAGGCGACGATGGTCCGGGTCATGAATTCTCTCTCCGCCGTGATATAAAGATTTCTTTATATCGTTGTCTGGTTTCGTTCAAGCGAACGGGTGACCGTCCACGCCGTCAGTGCGCGGTCTTCACCATGTCCACCTGCGTTTCGGTAATGTCGTCGTGCAGTATGTGCCCGAGCCGGTCGGCGACCATCTGGTCGTCGCGACGGATTTCGCGTTTCCATGGCTGGCGGCCCTTCAGCACGCCCGATTCATCGACGATCTCGGCGACATATTCCTCCTGGCGATAGGCCATCACATGGACGCCGGAGACGCCGGAGATTTCCTTCACCTCATTGATGATGTCGATGCAGAGCTGCTTGCCTTCCTTCTTCTGGTCCTGCGCGCCCTCCAGCCGCTTGATGACCGAATCGGGGATGTGAATGCCCGGCACGTTGGAGCGGATCCACTTGGCTGTCTTGGCCGAGGCCAGCGGTCCGACGCCAACCAGGATGAAGCACTGTTCGGTGTAGCCGAGGTCGCGCACTTTCTGCATGTAGGTGCGGAACATCGGCACGTCGAAACAATACTGGCTCTGCACGAATTGCGCGCCGGCGGCGATCTTCTTGCCCAACCGATGCGGGCGGAAATCGATCGGCGGTGCGAACGGATTGATCGCGGCACCAAGGAAAAGCTGCGGCGGCGTCGTCAGCTTGCGGCCGGACAGGAACTTGCCGTTGTCGCGCATGACGCGGCAGGTTTCCAGGAGCGACATGCAGTCGAGGTCGAAGACCGGCTTGGCGCCGGGCTGGTCGCCGGCCTGCACGCCGTCGCCGGTCAGGCACAGCATGTTGGCGACGCCCATCGCAGCCCCGCCCAGCACGTCGCCCTGAATGGCGATGCGGTTTTTGTCGCGGCAGGCGATCTGCATGATCGGCGCATAGCCCATGCGGGTCAAAAGCGCACAGATGCCAACCGACGACATGTGGCAGTTGGCACCCGAGGCGTCGACGGCGTTGATGGCGTCAACCCAGCCGTCGAAGATCTTCGCCCGGTTGTAGACGTCTTCCGGGTCGGCGCTGTCGGGCGGGTTGAGTTCGGTCGTGACCGCGAATTCACCACGCCGCAGGACACGTTCCAGCCGGCCGCGCGAGGTGTGGCCGGGCAGGGGGTCGAGCGGCAGATGGATGCCGGCCGGGTTCTCGTCGCGCTGGCTTCCGATCATGCCGATGCCCCGGTGTTTGCCGCGCCATTCTTGGCGGCAGCGGCGGCTTCGCGCGCGGCGGCCGCCTGCGCGGTGACCCGCAACCAGGCCGAGGTTTCGCGCAGCGACTGATCGACCGGCTTCTGCACGGTCAGGATCCTGTCATTGTGGACCATATTCTGCGAGCCTTCCCAGGCCTTGACCCAGACGCAGGGCATATCAGGCTCGACCTCGCAATTGCCGTTGGCGCGCACGCCGCCGCAAGGGCCGTTGCGCAATTGCTTGGGGCAGTTCATCGGGCACGACATGCCGGTCGAGGACAATATGCATTGGCCACACATGCGGCAGTCGAACATGAAGCCCTTGACGCGCTTCTCGACAAATTTGACCGGCCCTTCGACACGGCCGTAGCCGATTCCCTTCCACAAGGGGTGGAGGAGCAGGAACATGTCGGCGAATCTGGCATAGAACCATTCGAGCAATCGCGAGTGCCGTACCGACCATAGTCTGACCGCGAAGGAACGCTGCACGCGCCGCTGCGGCGACACGTCGGCCGGCTTGTAGTCGGATTTCGGTGCTGCCTTCTTGACCAGAGTGGCCTGGGTAACCGTTGGCTGGGTATCAGACATTTTCTTTGCCGCCCGCCTTGACAAGAGCGACCAGCCGCTCACGGTCGTATGTCATGTCGATGTCCTGGAACGCCTTCTCGACCTCGGCTTCGAGGTCGTCGCCAACCGGAACAGGATCGGCCTTGCGCCATTCGGCCAGATAGTCATCGGTGCCGCCGGCGCCGGTGCGCATGGCGCACATGTCAATCGCTTCGGTGAAGCGCAGCGGCAGTTCGCGCTTGGCGTTCTGCCGGCCCTTCTTGACGATGACCTGGGCAGGGATGTCGCGCCAGTAGACGACGATCAGATCGGCCATGAATTCTCACTCCTCGATGGAGCGAGCATTGCCGGAAGCGCAGTTGGGCCGCTTGTTATGGGACGACGCGCGCGCATTCAAAAGCGACGCATTCGGATGTCGTAAAATGAAAGGTGCGTTTATTCGTTCGCGGCGTGTGCCGGCGGCAGGTTCGATGCGTCGGAAAGGCCGGCGCGGTGCACCCGATCGCGGACCATGATTGCGCTACCAGATGCCGGTTCGCAGGCCTGTCCAGAGGTAGAACCAGATTGTCGGGTGATACCATTGTTTCGACGGCAGGCCCGGGTCGATGGTGGCAAGTTTTCCGGCCAGCACGTCGCTGACCGCTTCGACGCAGATGTCGCGCGAAAACGCCGCCTGGCGCAGCGCGTAGCTCGAAATGCTGTCGCCGCGTTTGGGCTGAGCGCGCACCTGTTTCAGCACTGCGCCCGTATCGACGCCGGCATCGACCAGATGCACGGTGGTGCCGAAATTCTGCAGATCGCCTGATGCCAGAGCCCAATAGCCGCCATTCATGCCGCGGTATTTTGGTGTGATGCCGGCGTGATAGTTGAGCACCGGACAGGGCATTTTGCGCAGCATCTCGGCCGAGATCAGTCGGCAACCGTTGAGCAGCACGACGCCTGGCCGGATCTTTTGGATCGCCTGCAGGCACTCAGGCCCATTGGCCGAGGCCACCTGGATAATCTCCTGGCCTGGTCGCGGCTCAACCTCCAGTCTCTCCTCGGCGATCAATCGCGCGCCATGGCGAGCCAGCAGCCGCTTGCCCACCCTGCTCAACACCATCGTGCCAAGCTGGCCCATGGCCGAGACCCAACCCTGGCGGCGAGCCCGACCACGCAGCAATTGCTTTTTGGATTCAGGGGTTTCGAGGATGACGCTGACGGGACCGACGCGATCGGCGATTGCGTTGATCATGGCCCAGACATGCTGGCCGCCGCCGGTCACGACGACGATCGACGCGCTGGTTCCAACCCGTGAAGACATGGCCCGCTTTCCTGCCTTGCACGCGGCCGGCTGCCGCATGCTGGCCGGATTTGTGCCGGAATGGGGTTAAATCTTGATGACCACGCTCAGCGCTTGAACTCGATGATGTCGAGCTTCGATTCGTAATAGGGTGCTGGAAATTCAATGCGCCATTGGCTGGCGCTGTTGCGGAAGGCATAGCCGACCTGGTCGGTTTGCGGGCCACTGCCATAGGGTTTTGCCGGATCGCTGTTGACGTAGGCCGAGCCAAGATAGATCGCGCGCTTCTCGCCATCGTCGAAGAAACGGCCCTTGGTGCGTTGCGAGCCGCTGATCTTTTCCAGTCGCCAGCCGGAGCCGTCGTCGGTCACCTTGCACTTGAACCAGCCATAGATGACGAGCGGTAATGGTCCGCCGGCCTTGATGGTGCGGCACTGCCAGTTGCCGGTCAGGTCCTTGTCGGAAAACGCCACCAGCGGTTTTGCCAGCAAGGCGTCGAGCTGCTTGACCTCGGCGGGATCTCCCGCCTTCGCCTCGGCCAGCGCCTCCTTGCGGGTCTCGCCATATTTGTCGAGCCGTGTCTTGTCGGCGGCGGTGATCAGTTTCTGCACCTCACCATCGGCAAGGGCGGGAAGGGTACAGCAGAGCAGACCGACAGCGGCGAGCAGTGGACGAAGGATCATAGGAGGCCTCCCGGTTGATGTCTCGAGCAGCGCCGCTGCTGACCTGGTGCAAAACTATCGGGTCGCTGGCGCCTGTCATCCGTGCTTAACAGCGTCACGGTCAAAAATCATGGTGTGACGAATGCGAATCTTGCTCACGGGATCGTCGGGTTGGCTGGGCAGCGCGCTGTCGCCGCGGCTGCGGGCCCTCGGCCACGATGTCACAGGCCTCGATCCCGTTCCATCGAGAGAGACCCGGATTGTCGGCTCGATCGCCGATCGTGATCTGGTCCTACGCACTGTCCGCGACAACCAGATCGAGGCGATCATCCACAGCGGTGCGCTGCACAAGCCCAATATCGAGCACCGCGCCAACACTGATTTTGTCGCCACCAACGTGCAAGGCACGTTGAACCTGCTCGACGCGGCGGCGGTGTCCGGCGTGGAGCGTTTCGTCTTCACGTCGACGACCTCACTGATGATTTCGCAGGCGATACGCGACGGGTTCGAGGGTGGTGCGCGCAAGGCCGCCTGGCTGACCGAGGCGATGTCGCCCGAGCCGCGCAACATCTATGGCGTCACCAAGCTTTCGGCCGAACATCTTTGCCGCCTCTATCATATCCAGCATGGCCTGCCGGTGGTGGTGTTGCGCACCGCCCGCTTCTTTCCCGAAGCCGACGACATGGCGCATGCGATCAAACAGTCGGATGCAAACACCAAGGCCAATGAACTGCTGTTTCGCCGGTTGACGGTGGATGACGCGGCCGCTGCCCACATCCTTGCCCTCGAAAAGGCGCCGCGGCTCGGTTTCGACATTTTCATCGTCTCGGCGCCGACGCCGTTCCGGCCCGATGATTGCGCCGCACTGATCGCCGACGCCCCGTCGGTCGTCGCGCGCTATTTTCCGGACTTTCCGGCGCTCTACGCGCGAAAAGGCTGGACGATGTTTGGCTGCATCGACCGCGTCTATGACGCCTCGCGGGCAAGCGACCGGCTGGGTTTCGTCTGCCGGACGAGCTTTGCCGATGTGCTGGCGGAGTTGCGGACGGAAGTGGGCGCCGCCTAGCCAGCGTGTGCCGCGGCCTGCGCCATTCCGGCCGTCAGGTCGCCATAGCCGGTCGCCCGGCGCTCATAGGCGAGGCCGAGCAATTTTGCGGCTTTTTCCGCCACCTTGTCCAACTCCGGATCGTCGGTCTGGGCGAGGTAGATCAGCTTCTCGTAATTGCCGAAATAGTCCTTGATCAACTCCGGGTGCTTGTCGAGGCCGAGCGGCTTCATGAAGAAGGCGTCGAACTGACGGCACAGGAAATCGGTCATGTAGAAGGACATCATGTCGTCGTCGGCGATCTTCGCATAGGCCTCCATGCCTTGATAGAAGGCAAAGCAATGCGGGCCGGCCATGCGCTCGACGCCGTGCTTCTCGCAGATCCGGTCGAGCAGGCCACCGGTGCCGCAATCGGCATAGCCGACGAAGATGTGTTCGTAGCCGTCCGCCTTGGCCTTCTCGATGGCCTTGTCCATGGCCGGCGCGATGCGATCCGGATAGAAATGAAATTCCGCCGGCAGGCAGGTCAGATCGAGGTGATCCAGTCCGAGCTGTTCCTTGACGGCCAGAACTTCGCGCGCAATCATCCCACAGGCGATGACGAGCAGCCTGTCGTCTTGATTCGGTTTCGTTTTTTGTATCTTGGCCATGGAACCAGTCGAGCCGGCCTTCGTTGCTGCGGGGCTAATTTATCTATTGAGGGAGACACCGTCCATGAAACTGTTACGCATCGCGCCGATAGCCATCCTTGCCTGCGCCCTGGCCCTTACGGCATGTGCGAACACCGTCCGCGGCGTCGGCAAAGATGTCAAATCGACGGCCAGGGCGGTCGAGGACACCGTCACCAAGCCCTGATCCGCACACAGCCTCACCCACCACTTGGGAACAAAAAAGCCGCGCTGCAAGGCGCGGCTTTTTCCATTGTCCATGCCGGATTGGCCAATCACGCCGAAGCGCGGACGTTGTGCTTGCGCTTCATGAAGTCCTTGGCGGTCTCGACCGCCACTGCGGCGTCGCGGCAATAGGCATCGGCGCCGACGGCCTTGCCGAATTCCTCGTTCAGTGGCGCACCGCCGACCAGCACGACATAATCGTCGCGGATGCCCTTTTCCTTCATCGTGTCGATGACGACCTTCATGTAGGGCATGGTCGTGGTCAGCAGTGCCGACATGCCGATGATGTCGGGCTGGTGCTGYTCGATCGCRTCGAGATATTTYTCGACCGCATTGTTGATGCCGAGGTCGATGACGTCGAAGCCGGCACCTTCCATCATCATGCCGACGAGGTTCTTGCCGATGTCGTGGATGTCGCCCTTGACGGTGCCGATGACCATCTTGCCCTGCTTCGGCGCGCCGGTGGCGGCAAGCAGCGGACGCAGGATGAACATGCCGGCCTTCATCGCRTTGGCCGACAACAGCACTTCGGGAACGAACAGGATGCCGTCGCGAAAATCCTCGCCGACGATGCGCATGCCTTCGACCAGCGCYTCGGTCAGCACCTTGTAAGGCRCCCAGCCGCGCTCGAGCAGGATGTTGGTGCCTTCCTCGATCTCTTCCTTCAGCCCGTCATAGAGATCGTCGTGCATCTGCTGCACCAACTCGTCGTCGGAAAGTTCGGAAAGGATGATCTCGTCGTCGGACATTTGTATCGAGCTCCTGCCGGCATCGCGACTGCGTCGCAAGGCACACAATATTCGCGTTCATACCTAACCCGCTGGGGGCATGTATCCATAGCTGATTTGCGACTTCCCGCAAAAGGAAAGCGACCGTAACTCTCTTGGAATTCTTGTCGATTTTGCGACAGCCGTTGGCGCTGGCGGGCCGTTTCGAATAGGGTGCTTGGCTACGATCCGGCAAGAAGCGGCGATACGCTGCCGCAATGGATTCCGGACAAGAACAAATTCAGGGAAGAGCGATCATGAGCGAACACGCGGCAGTCGATCAGGAAGCGTCAAACGCGCGACGCGGGCGCGGCGCCAGCGGCGGAGCGGCTGCCCGGCGTGCAGCCCGTTCGGGCGGCGGCCCCGGCACCCAGCTCACCTATATCAAGCGCAAGATCAACGTCTATGAGGTACTGGACGAGGAAGGCCTGGCGCTGATCGAGAAGAACACCGACACGGTGCTCGAGGAGATCGGCATCATCTTCCGCGACGACGCGGAAGCGCTGCAGCTGTGGAAAGAAGCCGGCGCCGACGTCAAGGGCGAACGCGTGCACTTTCCCAAAGGGCTCTGCCGCTCGCTGCTGAAGACCGCGCCGTCCGTCTACACCCAGCACGCCCGCAATTCCGAACGCTCGGTGCAGATCGGCGGCAACGCCACTGTCTTTGCGCCGGTCTATGGCCCGCCCTTCGTGCGCGATCTCGACGGCGTCAGGCGCTATGCGACCATCGAGGATTTCCGGAATTTCGTGAAGCTCGCCTACATGGCGCCGTCGATCCACCATTCGGGCGGCACCGTGTGCGAACCGGTCGATGTGCCGGTCAACAAGCGCCATCTCGACATGATCTACAGCCACATCAAATATTCGGACAAGCCGTTCATGGGCTCGGTGACAGCGCCCGAGCGCGCCGAGGACACCGTCGCCATGGCCAAGATCGTGTTCGGCGACGACTTCGTCGAAAACAACACGGTGCTGACCAGCCTGATCAACGCCAACTCGCCGATGGTGTTCGACGAGACCATGCTCGGCGCGCTGAAAGTCTATTCGCGCCACAACCAGGCCTGCATCGTCACGCCGTTCATTCTCGCCGGTGCGATGAGCCCGGTGACGGTCGCCGGGACGCTGACGCAGGTTTTGGCCGAGGTGCTGGCCGGCGCGTCGTTCACCCAGCTGATCCGGCCGGGCGCGCCGGTGCTGTTCGGCACTTTCGCCTCGTCAATCTCCATGCAATCGGGCGCGCCGACCTTCGGCACGCCCGAGCCGTCGCTGGTGTCCTATGGCGCCGCACAGCTCGCACGTCGCCTCGGCCTGCCGTTCCGCACCGGCGGCTCGCTTTGCGCATCCAAGGTTCCGGACGCTCAGGCGGCCTATGAAAGCGCCAACACGCTGAACTCGACCATCCTGGCCGGCACCAACTTCGTGCTGCACTCGGCCGGCTGGCTCGAGGGCGGGCTCGTCTCCTGCTACGAAAAATTCATGATGGACATCGACCAGCTCGGCATGACGCAGAAGTTCTCCGAGGGCGTCGATCTGTCGGAAAACGGTCAGGCGATGGATGCCATCCGCCAGGTCGGACCGGGCAGCCACTATCTCGGCTGCGACCACACCCAGGCCAATTTCCAGACCGCCTTCTATCGCTCCAACATCGCCGACAACAATTCCTACGAACAGTGGCTGGCCGAGGGCGAGAAGACCGCGCCGCAGCGCGCCAACGAGCTCGCCCGCCGCTGGCTGGAAAGCTATGAGGCACCATACCTCGATCCGAGCACCGACGAAGCCTTGAAGGACTTCATCGCCAAGAAGAAGGGGTCGATGCCCGACGCCTTCACTTGAAAGGAGCCCGAGTCAGGCGGGGCTAAAGTCGCCAACATCATTCACAAGGAAGTCTGGCGGAGTGCATTCTCCGATCCGGTCAAGAAGGAATGATTGCGCCTGCCGGCAGCGTTGACCGTATCGCTTCGGCGCTTCTCGCCAACGGCCTTGTTCTACGTGGCGGCTTCAATTTTGAGCTGGGCGATGCGCCGCCACCGGGCCAGTCGGGCGCTCCCTCCAAGGCCGTCCTGCTGGTGGGGCAGGCGGGTGCTGCGTCCTGGCCGCATTTCCTGCGCTGGCGGGAAAAGCAATCGCCGACCATTGCCAATCCGCTCGACACCTGGTCGCGTGAAGTGATCGGGGCGGTGGCCGAGGTATTCGGGGCGAGGGCCATTTCACCGTCCGACAAGCCCTATCTGCCATTTCAGCAATGGGCGATGCGGGCGGAGGGGCTGAAGCCGTCACCGCTCGGCATCCTCATGCATCCGCAATATGGGCTGTGGCACGCCTATCGTGGTGCGCTGCTGTTCGAGCAAGAACTTCCTCTCCAAGCCGTTGAGACGCCGCTCCACCTTTGCGATGCATGTGTGGAAAAACCTTGCCTGAAATCCTGTCCGGTCGACGCTTATTCCGAACAAGGTTTCGCCTACCAATCCTGTCTGGCGCATGTGCGGGGAGCAAATGGCGGACCGTGCCGAAGCGGCGGCTGCCTCGACCGCAACGCCTGTCCGTACGGCACGGCCTATCGCTATCCATTGGAGATCCAGGCTTTTCATATGGCGGCATTCGCCGGTCTGTAGTCGCCACGCCATCCTGCACGAAATGTTGACTGCCGGGTTCAGGGAACGCCTTGTTCTGGCGGCTCACGCGGATATGTATCGCGCATCTAATGAACGGAGCAGGCGATGACGAAACAAGACCTTCAGATCAAGACCAGGGATGGCGTTGCCAGGGCAGGACTTTTCCGCGCTGCAAACACGTCCCCGGCCAAGGCCGGCATCATCCTGTATATGGATGCGTTCGGGCCGCGCGCTGCGCTCGATGGCATGGCGGAACGGTTGGCGGGCGAAGGCTATGCGGTGTTGGTGCCGGACCTGTTCTACCGCAATGCGCCCTACGGGCCGTTCGACGCCAAGACCGCCTTTGCCGAGGAAAAGACCAAGACAGTGCTGATGGCGCTGGTCACCGGCACCACGCAAGAGATGACCATCAGCGACAGTGGTGCATTCGTCGATGCGCTGGCTGCCGAGGGTGTTACCGGACCGATCGGGACGGTGGGCTATTGCATGGGCGGCGCACGGGCATTGAACGCCGCTGCAACCTATCCCGAGCAGATAAGGGCGGCGGCCAGTTTCCATGGCGGCAATCTGGCCAGCGATGCCGCCGACAGCCCGCATCGCAAGGCTGCCTCGATCAAGGCGCGTGTCTATGTCGGCACGTCCGGTGTCGACAGAAGTTTCCCGCCTGAGCAGTCGGCACGACTTGCCGAGGCGCTGCGAGTTGCGGAAGTCGACCATGTGATCGAGAACTATGTCGGCATGGCGCATGGCTGGTGCGTGCCGGATCATAGCGTCTTCGATGCGATCGGCGCCGAGCGCCATTGGAAGCGGTTGACGACGCTTTTTGCCGAAACGCTGATCTAAAACGGACCGGGACGTTGCCTGCGGTCGCACCGAACGGGTAGAGACTTGCACGATTGGCGCCGCCTGCTGAACGGCGCCGTCAGCGGGAACGATTTGGCCTGATGCAATCCTATGATGTCGTGATCATCGGCGCGGGCGCCGCCGGAATGATGTGCGCCGTGGAGACGGCCAAGCGCGGCCGTTCGGTGCTGATCCTCGATCACGCGGCGATGCCCGGCGAAAAGATCCGCATCTCCGGCGGAGGCCGGTGCAATTTCACCAACATCCATGCCAGCCCGAAGAACTTTCTCTCGGGCAATCCGCATTTCTGCATCTCGGCGCTCAGCCGCTACACGCAGCGCGATTTCATCGCGCTCGTCGAGCGCCACCGCATTGCCTATCACGAAAAGACGCTGGGGCAGTTGTTCTGCGACGGCTCCGCACGCCAGATCATCGACATGATGGTCGCGGAAATGCGGAGCAGGGGCGTGGAACTGGCACTGTCGGCCAACGTCGGTGATGTCCGCAGAACCGTGGAAGGATTTGTGCTTACCCTCTCCACCGGTACGGTCGCATGCCAGTCCCTGGTCGTGGCGTGTGGCGGCAAGTCGATTCCCAAAATGGGGGCGACCGGCTTCGGCTACGAGCTTGCCGAACGGTTTGGTCTTGCCATTGTCGAAACGCGGCCGGCGCTGGTGCCGCTGACCTTCGACGCAAAAACGCTCGAGCGGCTGGCGCCCCTGGCCGGCAATGCCGTCGAAGCGGAAGTCGCCTGTGGCAAGACACGGTTTTCCGAAGCGATGCTGTTCACGCATCGCGGCGTCAGCGGACCGTCCATCCTGCAGATATCGTCCTATTGGCGCGAGGGAGACGAAATCCGCATCGCCATGCTGCCGGGAGCCGACGTGGCAGACCTCATTCGCACCGCCAAGCGCGGCAACGGACGGCAAGCGGTGCAGACGGTGCTGGCAAATCATCTGCCGAAGCGGCTTGCGCAGTCGATCGCCGAGCGCACCGGGATCGACGGCAACCTCGCCGATCTTTCGGATGCTGAGATCAAAACCATCGCCGCGGCGGTCAATGACTGGCACATCAAGCCGGCCGGTTCGGAGGGCTATCGTACGGCCGAAGTGACGCTTGGCGGGGTCGATACCAACGGACTTGACCAGAAGACGATGCAGGCGAAATCTGTCCCAGGCCTGTTCTTCATCGGCGAAGTCGTCGACGTCACGGGGTGGCTGGGCGGTTATAATTTCCAGTGGGCGTGGTCGTCCGGCTGGGTTGCGGGGCAAGCGGCCTAAAGCACCAAAAATGGCGACGATGCTACTTCGGTGCCTTCGCCAGCGCTTTCTTCTTCTTTTTGGCCTGGTTGTAATCGATGGCGGCCCGGACAAGGTCTTTCAGCGCGCGCTCATCGAGCTCATCGCCCTCGAAAAGATCGATCGCACGCCACACCTTGCCGTCCAACCCCGCGTTGAAGAGCTTGCCGGGGTCCGGCAGGCTGGCGCCGTGGGAAAAGGTCAGTTTCACCTTGTCCTTGTGGGCGTTGCCGACGGCGATCATTCCGTCGCGGGACCACACCGGGCTTCCCATCCACTTCCATTCCTCGATGATCTCGCCATCGGCTTCAAGAATGGTCTTGCGGACGCTGGCGAGCGTCTTGCCACGCCAGTCCGTGAGGCCCGCGATCAGCTGGTCGATCTGTTGCGATGGAATCATTGCGTGCCTTTCTCTGCCACGACGCGTTTTGTTTGCCGCGCTTTACCAGCGCGCCAGCTGGGTGATCTGAACGAGGTTGCCGCAGGTGTCGTTCAACTGGGCGATGGTCGAGCCGGTCGCCTCGGTCGGCGGCATGGTGAACTCGCCGCCGCTCGCCTTGATGCGCTCGTAGTCGCCCTTGACGTCATCGGTGAAGAACATGACCGCGGGCTGGCCTTGCTTGAAGATGGCTTGCTGATAGGCCTTGGCGGCCGGGTTGTCGTTGAGCGCGAGTTGCAGCTCGGTTCCATCGGGCTCTTCGGACGAGGCCACGGTCAACCAGCGATAGGGCCCATTGCTGAAGTCGGCCTTCTTGGTGAGGCCGAGCACTTCAGTATAGAAGCGCAGGGCGTTTTCCTGGTCGTCCACATAGACGCTGGTCAGCTTGATCTTCATCGCTATTTCTCCTCTGTCCGCCCTGTCGGAAGGGCGTGGTTTGAATTGTGCTGGCAGGCTTCAATCAATCCGCGGGCGCGGCTACGGGATCCAGCCGGGCAGGGCGGCGGCCTGCTTCACCCACTCCGCCATCTGCGCCTCGTCGAACGCGTCGCCTTCGCGGATGTCGATCCAGCGTGCGTCCTTGCTTTTCGCCGTGCCGCCGGGCGGGACCGGCCGCAACGACATGCCGCTGAAGAAGGTCACCTTCACGTAGCGGGTCAGGACATGGAACGTCACGAACCAGCCTTGGCCCTCGATGCCGTAGAACGGCGAATTCCATCTCACGGCTTTGCGGACATCAGGCACATTGCGCACGATGAGTGCGTCGAGGCGCTCGCCGAGGCCGCGTTTCCAGCCCGGCATTGCAGCGATATAGGCCTGCACCGGCGCGTCGCCGTCCCCCTTCGCGATTTGCGGGTTGCCGCCCGACAGCAGGACTGGTGCAGCCTTGGCCGCGACCTTGGTCGATTGCCCCTGCGTCTTGGCCATTCTGCCCATTTCCTATGCGCCCGCGCGTTCCCTGCCGTTTCCCTTGGCGGCATACGGCAGCGCGAACATGTACAAGCCACTGAACAGCAGCAAGAAGAGCGGCAAGAGCGGCGAGTAGACGATCCAGGCAGGCGGCTGCCCCAATGTCATGGCAACGAAGTTGGCGATGACGGTCAGCGTAAAGATGATCGACAGCCAGCGATGAGTTTGCCGAATCCACTTGTTCCAATCCAATGAGACCTCCCGTTAAAAACGAGCCGAAGCGGACCCAGTGATCCGCTCGGCGGGTTTCAATCCATTCGCGCCAGGACCTCAGCCAGGTTTGCAAAGTACTGCCGCCACCCACTCGTCGCACCCCGGTATGCCTGCTCCTGATCAGGCCGGAAGCCGGACTGCTCCATCCGCAATCGAGTGCCCGTGCTGGTCGGCATGAGAGTCCATGTGACGACACTCTCGAGGCCATAGGCCTGCCAAGTGTAGGACAGTGTCTTGTTCGGCTCGATTGCGGTTACCTGACAGTCAACGACGATGCTCACGTCAGGCTGCGGGTCCTTTCGCAGATTGAAACGATGACCCGCGACTGGCTTGAAATCATTCTTCATCAGCCACTCCTCGATCAAATGCGGTTGGGTGAGCGCGCGCCAGATCTTTTCCGGCGGATGAGGTATCTCTCGTTCGACAATGACGGAGCGCGTTTCGATCGCAATGTTGGTCATTGGTCCATTCTATTGAGCAGATTTTCGAGGTCGTCGAACCGGCTCTGCCAGAATGCGTTCATCTGGTTCGTCCAGTCTGTCAGCGGTGCAAGTGCGCCGAGTTGGGCGCTGTAATGGGTCTGCCGCCCCTCATGGCGGTCGCGCACCAGCCCGGCATGCCTGAGCACGCCGAGATGCTTTGACACGGCTGGTTGCGAGACCCCGGACTGAGCCGTCAGGGCGCCGACCGTCTGCTCGCCTTCCCGGCACAGGCGCTCGAAGATGGCCCGACGCGTCGGATCGGAGAGCGTTCGGAAAAGGACATCGTGAGCATTCGTCATGGGGATCGATAACTCGGCGGCTATTGATTTACGTATAACTGCAGAGATATGTATCTGTCAAGCGGGGCAGCGATGGCCACGATCTGCCCGTTTCCAAAAAAATCTTTCCATTGCCCCAAGGAATCGCCATTAGCCTTCGTCCAACAGGCAAATGATGGCGATGATGC
Organism: Mesorhizobium sp. P2_E6; assembly: GCF_056403835.1. Classification (NCBI taxonomy): domain Bacteria; kingdom Pseudomonadati; phylum Pseudomonadota; class Alphaproteobacteria; order Hyphomicrobiales; family Phyllobacteriaceae; genus Mesorhizobium; species Mesorhizobium sp. P2_E6. The sequence continues at coordinate 157,923 of NZ_JBFUEQ010000003.1, read as the reverse complement.
TGGATGAGAGCGAAGCCTCCGACGCCGAACTGATCGGGCGGGCGAAGGGCGGAGACAGGGGGGCCTTCAGCAAATTGCTGGAAAGGCACTATGACTTCGTCTATCGCGCCGCCTATCGCTGGTGCGGCAAGAAGGCCGATGCCGAAGACATCGCCCAGGAAGTCTGCGTCCGGCTCGGCCGGGCTATCCGCGACTATCGCGGGGGCGGCGCCTTCACGACATGGCTTTACTCCGTGACCCTGAACGCCGCGCGCGACATGATGCGCAAGTCCGCCCGCGATATGGCAAAGACGGAGGCCTATGGCGTTCACGCGCTAATCTCGGGCGAGGCTTCGGCAGAGCCGGAAGACCCGGCCGAGGCATTGTGGGCGGCGGTAAGGCAGTTGCCGGACAAGCAGCGCGACGCCGTGCTGCTGGTCTATGGCGAGGGCTTGAGCCATGCGGCCGCCGCCGAGGCGATGGCGATCTCGGAGGCGACGGTTTCCTGGCACATCCATGAAGCGAAGAAACGGCTGAAGACGCTGATGCGCTCGGCCGGGGAAGTGTGACCATGGTCGACGACAACGAACTCAACAGACTGCGCGACATCGCGGCGCCGGCGCCGGGCGAGAGCGCGAAGGCTCGTGCCTTCGAAGCCGCCATGCGCGCCTATGATCAGGAAAATATTTCGACCGTGAGCCAAGGATCGGTAGGCGGGCTTCGTCTCACAGAGCGAGCACAAAAGCTCTGGAGCGAGATCATGCAAAAGAAACTCATTGCCGCGCCGGCTCTTGCCGGGCTCGTCGCCCTGCCGATCGCCGGATACGCCACCTTCCACATGCTGAGGGAACAGCCGCCCAAATTCGGCGGCGACGAGAAGATCACCGAAACGCTGGCCGACAAGCCTGCGACGGTGAAGCAGACGACCAACGAGCTCAAGCCGGCCCGCACCGAACTGGAGAAAGACAAGAAGGCCGACGCGGATGTAGAAAGCCGCGACGCCTCAGATGCGCTCGTCGCGCCGGCCTCACCGCCGAAATCCGAATCGACCGTTGCTATCGGCGGTGCACAGCAGGAGGCGGCGAAGGGCGCTCCCCGACAGGATGCTACTGGCGCCGGAAGTGTGGCAATGAATAGTGCACCCCCGGCACCGGCCCCGACAGGCGAATTTGCGCTGGACGGTACTGTAAGTGCCCCCAGCATGTCGCGGAGTCTCGCGCCGGCCGAGTCCAAGCTGATGGCGCAGCAGCCAGCCATGGCTCCGGCCGACCAGGTTCAGCCGCAAGAGCAAAACCGCGACCGCATCGAGGATTTCAAGACCAATCCGGTGCATGCCGCGCTTGAGGATCCGGTCTCGACCTTCTCGATCGATGTCGACACGGCTTCCTATTCCTTCGTGCGGCGTTCGCTGAAGGAAGGGTTCGTGCCGCAGGCCGATACGGTCCGCGTCGAGGAGATGATCAACTACTTCCCTTATGACTGGAAGGGCCCGGACTCCGCCACGACGCCGTTCAACTCGACGGTCAGCGTCATGCCGACACCGTGGAACACGCACACCAAGCTGATGCATGTCGCCATCAAGGGTTTTGACGTCAAGCCGACCGAGCAGCCGAAAGCCAATCTGGTCTTCCTGATCGACGTCTCGGGCTCGATGGACGAGCCGGACAAGCTGCCGCTGCTCAAGTCGGCTTTCCGGCTTCTGGTCGGCAAATTGAAGGCAGACGACACGATCTCGATCGTGACCTATGCCGGTGAGGCCGGCACCGTGCTGATGCCGACAAAAGTTGCCGAGAAGGACAAGATCCTCAATGCCATCGACAATCTGCAGCCCGGCGGCTCGACGGCCGGCGAGGCGGGCATCAAGGAAGCCTACAGACTTGCCCAGCAATCCTTCGTCAAGGACGGCGTCAACCGGGTGATGCTCGCCACCGATGGCGACTTCAACGTTGGTCAGACTGATGACGACGACCTGAAGCGTTTGATCGAGAGCGAGCGCAAGACCGGTGTCTTCCTGTCGGTGTTCGGCTTTGGCCGCGGCAATCTGAACGACCAGATGATGCAGACCATCGCCCAGAACGGCAACGGCACGGCCGCCTATATCGACACGCTCGCCGAGGCCGAGAAGGTGCTGGTCGAGGACGCCTCCTCGACGCTGTTCACGATCGCCAAGGATGTGAAGATCCAGGTCGAGTTCAACCCCAACAAGGTCTCGGAATACCGGCTGATCGGCTACGAGACCCGGGCGCTCAACCGTGAGGATTTCAACAATGACCGCGTCGATGCCGGCGATATCGGTTCGGGTCATTCGGTCACCGCGATCTACGAGATCACGCCGAAGGGCAGCGGTGGCGAGCAGATCGACCCGCTGCGCTACGGCCAGGCGTCGGTGGACAATGGGGGCATCGCCAATGCCGGCGAATATGCCTTCGTCAAGATCCGCTACAAGCTGCCCAACGAGGACGTCTCGAAGCTGATCACCACGCCGGTGACTTCGGCCAACGAGGTGGCGTCGTTCGACGAGGCCGGCACCGACCAGCGCTTCTCCGTGGCCGTCGCGGCCTTCGGCCAGAAGCTGCGCGACGAGGATGCTACCGCGAAGTTCGGTTACGACAAGATCATGGAGATTGCCACTGCCGCTCGAGGATCCGACCCGTTTGGGTACAGGTCCGAGTTCCTCTCGCTTGTGCGCCTTGCCTCGGCGCTGGGCGGAAATCGGTAGTGGTGATGACGGCCGGTTTCTTTCAGATGGGATCGTTCTGATACGGGAAACCGACCCACGGGCGGGTGAGGCAGGCCGGCGAGGGTTTCATTCCTTGCCGGCCTTTTTTTGCGGATTGTTAAATTGCGTTGGATTTCCGGTAGATGATCGCAATTTCCTCTTGTTACGCAGAGGCTAATGTTTGGGCTTGAGGGGGCCGGAATTGCTGATCAGGACTGTTGCGAACTCGATAACCCGAGATATGCCGGCACTTGGATCGCCAGCCTCCACGCCATCGGCGGAATCCAGGCGCATCAGCGACGATGTCGCTCAAGCGCGTAACACCGCCATATCAGCGCTGAACAATGATCGTTTTCGCGTCATGCTGGAGCAGATCTCCGACCCCACTGCATCGGGCGCACTTATGACAATGCGCGGCGATACGGCCGCCGGCGCCGGTACCGATTTCAAGTCGGCGCAGTCGAGTTACGCCGACAACAGCGAATAATCAGAAACGATAAGATCAGGCCCGGCTGCGGCGACGCTCGCGGCGGGCTTCGCTGGTTTCGACGGTGTTTTCCGTCGCCACCTTGTTGCGCATCGGACCGATGCGCTCGACAATCGCGCCAACGGTCGGACGATCCGCCTTGGTGTGCGCGTCGAGTGCCTTGCGCATGGCGGCAAGGTGCTGGAACGAGGTGCCGCAGCAGCCGCCGACGATTTTCGCACCGGCATCGACGGCAAGCCTGACATAGTCGGCCATCAGTTCCGGCGTGCCGGAATAATGAATCTCGGTGCCGCGGAATTCGGGAATGCCGCAATTACCCTTGACGATGACAGTCGCCTCCGGCTTCGCCTCGGTCATGTCGAGCAGCGATGCCAGGATGTCGGAGGCGCCGACGCCGCAATTGGCACCGACGCCGAGCGGCGCTTGCGACAAGCCGTCGACGACGCCGTGGATGTCCTTCGGCAGCAGGCCCATCATGGTGCGGCCGGCGGTGTCGAAGGACCCGGTATAGGTGTAGGGCAGGCCGACGCGGATGGCGGCTTCGGCAGCGGCGCGGATCTCGTCGGGAGCCGACATGGTCTCGATCCAGGCGACTTCGGCGCCACCGGCCTTGAGACCCTCGATCTGTTCGGCAAAGGCATCGACCGCCTCGTCATAGGTCATGGCGCCAAGCGGCACTAGCAATTCACCGGTCGGACCGACCGAGCCGGCGACGATCACCTTGCGGCCGGCCTTGTCGGCGACAGCACGCGCAATCTCGGCGGCGCGCTTGTTCAGCGCGTGCACGCGGTCCTGCGCATGATGCAGCTTCAGCCGGTGACGGGTGCCGCCGAAGGAATTGGTGAGAATGATGTCGGCGCCCGCATCGACGAAATTCTGGTGCAGGCTGGTGATGGTGTCGGGCGCCGTCTCGTTCAGCAGCTCCGGCGCTTCGCCAGCCTCCAGCCCCATGGCGAACAGGTTGGTGCCGGTGGCGCCATCGGCCAACAGCACGCCCTTTTCAGCCAGCAGCGCATCGATCGGGTTGGTCGTCGTCATCGGATTGGCTTTCATGTTTTGAAATTCGAATAAGGATATAAAGAAGTCTTTATGTGTAGTCAATGATATTGCGGCGCTTGACTGGCGATGTCGACGGCCGGGCGTTGGTTGAACGACCCTCGATTGCCTTCGATCAGGCAGAGCCTGATGTAAAGGACATGTCGGCCAGATTGCGCGCGAAGGCGGCGGCTTCGTGCGGGTTGACGTCGGCGGCACGGATCAGATTGTCGAAATGCTGGGTCAAGGCCTGGACCGGCTGGGTGGCGTTCAGCACCACATACATGTCGCCGACATAGATAGCCGCCCGATAGGGGCCGAAGATGGTGAGGGGAATGGAATAGCGCATGCGGCCGTCATACAGAAACAAGCGGAAGGTCGGGTAGAGATCGTCAAGCAGCGTTGCCATGTGGGCGAGTTGTTGTCGGCGGTCGGCCTCTGGAAAACGGTCCCACACGCCCAGGCCGCGGGCGAAGATCTCCAGCGTATGGCGCGGCATGCAGACTTCCATGTCGGTTTCCGGCCGCCGGTTGTAGTCGATGCGGTATTGGGTTTCGTTGGCTTGCGTCTGACGGCTCCTGTTGGTGATGTTGGCTTCATAGTCGACGAGCGCGTGTGTTCGCAGAAGATCGGGGATGCCTGCCGGCACATAGCGGATCTTGGTACCGGCCGCCTCGGCGAACCACTTTGCCAGCAGCGTGCGGTCGAAGCCGTCGCGCGCTTCCTCGATCTCCAGGCTCTCGCGGATCTCGCCGGTGACACCCTCGTCCTGGCTGAGGCCAAGCAGCCAGTCCAGCGACACTTTGAACTCGGCAGCGATATTGAGCAGGGTTTCCGCCCGGGGCAGGCGTGTCGAGGCGCCGGACAGCAGTTGCGACAGGGCCGACCGATCGATGCCGACCGCGGTCGCGAAAGATGACTGGTTGAGATCGGACCGTGTCAGGAGCAGCTTCAGACGCTCCCGAAAGATCGCTGACAGATCTCGTTTGTCCATCACTTGGCTCCGCGAATCAGGAGGAAAAATTTGCGCCAAAGCTGCCGAACGGACGCCTTAGGCGTAAATGAATCCCCAATATTGTTTACAATGTGTAACATGTGCTGTCAAAAATGCGCAATCGCAACATTTTGTACACTTTGTCTCGTTGAGTGGAATCGCTTCTCCTGACACAATGATGTCAGGAACCAGTTGGGGTTCCGGCGACTGAGGGACAGTGGTCGATAGCATGACTAGCATGAGCATCAGACAGCGTAGCGTACCGGCCATCGAATGGCCGACCGTGGCTCTCGCATTCTTCTGCTACGCAACATGGTTCGCCACCGGCTTCCTGCTCTGGCCATCCTACCCGATCTCCGCGCTCGCCGTCCTGGCCTTCACCGCCGCATTGCAATCGTCGATCATGCACGAAGTGCTGCACGGTCATCCAACGCGCAATGCGCGGATCAATGAGGCGTTCGTCTTCCTGCCAATCGGTCTCGTCTGGCCGTTCCGCCGCTTCAAGACCATTCATCTGCGCCATCATGCCGATGAGCGGCTGACCGATCCGCTGGACGATCCGGAGAGCTACTACCAGGCGCTCTGGCAGCATGACGACTTGCCGCCGACTGTGAAATTCCTGCTCAAGATCAACAACACTATGGCCGGCCGCTTCGTGCTCGGCCCCTGGCTGTCCTGCGTCGGCTTCTTCATCGACGACGCCAGGCACATGATCGCTGGCGACAAGGCGATCCGCAAGGCGTGGCTGCTGCATGCGATCGGCCTCGCCATCGTGATGCCCATCGTGCAGTTCGGCTTCGGCATCCCGCTGTGGCTCTACGTCCTGGTACCGGTCTGGCTCGGCCAATCGCTGATCTCGATCCGCACCTTCGCCGAGCATCAATGGTCCGAACACCCGGAGGGCCGCACGGTGATCGTCGAGCGCTCGCCGCTGTCGTTCCTGTTCCTCAACAACAATCTGCATTTCGTCCACCACAAGAGCCCGACCGTGGCCTGGTACCGGCTGCCGAAACTGTTTCGCGACCGTCGCGACGAATGGCTGCGGATGAACAATGGCTACGCCTATCCGAACTATTTCGCGCTGATCAAAGCCTATGCCTTCAAGGCGAAGGAGCCGATCGTGCATCCGGTGCTGCGGCGCGCGCCGGAGCCGGGCAGGGCGTTCAAACCTCGCATCAGGGCGCGCAACATAAATGGGCTCGGCTCCGCGCCGGTTCCCGCCGAGCCGCCCAAGGAATGAGTTTTGCGGCGAGTGGGTAATGCCTGCTAGACTGGCTGCGGTCGGTCCCCTTCAATCCCAGATACAACGGTCAGATTCCGGCATGAGCGAATTGGTTGCGGCGTTGCCGATGTATGACTGGCCCGAAGCGCGCGACGAGGTCGACGCCCAATGGGCGCGCTTGCGCGACGCCTTCCGGCGGAGGGGTATCGACGCGCCGCAAACGATCGTGCGCCGAAATGGCGACCTGCCGCCGGTGCCGGGTGGCATTCATGATGCCCAGGGAAAACTGATCGCGCCAGACCCGGCGACATTGCCGCCGGACGAACTCGATTTTCACAAGCTTTGGCTGCATCCTGCGCTGCTGTTTGCGCAGACCTGCTGGGGACCGATGGAACTCGGCCTGTCCAAACACGTTCAGGTGGTCGGCCAGCCGAGCTACGACGCCTGTGAAGGCGGGCAGGGCGAGCTCTATTCGAGCGCGCTGGTGATGCGGGCGGGCGAGGGGCTGGAGGTTCGATCGCCTGCGGACGGCCGCGCTCTCATCCCGCTCGATCTGATCCGCGGCAAGCGCTTCACCTTCAACAGCCTTGATTCCATGTCAGGCATCATTGCACTGACGCGCGACCTGCAAGCGGCCGGCGAAGACCTGGATATATTCTCGACGCGCAGCGAAAGCGGCGGCCATCGCGACTCGATCGTCGCTGTGGCCGAAGGCAAGGCGGATGTCGCGGCCATCGACTGCGGAAGCTGGGCGCTGGCGCAGCGTTTGGAGCCGGCGGCGCAAGCGGTGAAGGTCGTCGGCTGGACGGGACGGCGCAAAGGCCTGCCGTTCATCACCGCCGCAACGACACCGGAAAAGACGGTCAGGGCGATGCGCGAGGCACTTGCCGGACTAGCCGAGCAGCCTCGCATCCAACGGGTAGGTTGAAAGTTTTTCGTTGCCGGTTTCGGTGATGAGAATCTGCTCTTCGATCTTGACGCCTTCGCGTCCGCCCAGCCGGCCGATATAACTTTCCACGCACAGCACCATGCCTGACTCCAGCGCGCCGTCTGGGGTGTCGGGGGTCCAGTCGCTGGCATGCGGCAAGGTCGGGTATTCGTCGGCCAGGCCGACGCCGTGATAGAGAACGCCGTATCGCGTCGGAAAACAGTCTCCGGGCGGTACCGCCGAGCGTTCGACAAGGTCGCGGAACGAGGTGCCCGGCTGCATCAATTGCGTGTTGTGTTCGATCTGATCGGCGGCGATGCGGAACAGGTCGCGCTGTTCGTTGGTCGGCTCTGCATCACCGCACAGCCAGGTGCGCGACAGGTCGGCACAGAAGCCGTAGGGGCCGATCAAGTCGGTGTCGAAGGCGACCAGGTCGCCGGCTTCGGTCTTGCGCGACGAGCATTCCTGGAACCACGGGTTGGTGCGCGGGCCTGACGTCAGCAGCCGCGTCTCGATCCATTCGCCACCGCGCGCGATGTTGCCGCGATGCAGTTCGGCCCACAGCTCGTTCTCGGAAATGCCAGGCCGCAGGGCCTGCTCCATCTCGCCCATCGCCGCCTCGCAAGCGACGATGGCGCGGCGCATGGCGAGAATCTCGTCCGATGATTTGATCAGCCGCGCATTTTCCATCACCGCTTCGCCATTGCCGATCGTCACACCCAGACGGGCGAGTTCCTCGACGCCTTCCGGGTTGATGTGATCGACCGCGATGCGGCTGTTGCCGCCGCCATGTTCCCTGACCAGATCGGTAATGCCGGCGGCCCAGCGGCGGACTTTTTGCTCGGTCAGTTCGCCGCCATAGAGATACATCCATGAGACAGCCGGCCGCACCTCGTCGACGACGCCGGAATGGTCGGACAGGTGCTCGCAGGAAAAATAATCGAACAGCACCACCGGCCCGTCGGTGGCGACGAAACAATGCCGTGTCGGATTGTGCGCCACCCACAGCTGCATGTTGGTGGAATCGGTGGCGTAGCGGATGTTGACCGGGTCGTAGAGCAGGGCGCCGGCATAGTCGCGGCGCTTCAACTCGGCGCGGATGCGGTCCAGCCGGTATTGGCGCGTCGCCGGCAGATCGGGAGCGGCAATACCCGCCGCTGCCCATTCAGCTTCCGCCTGGGCGCCATAGCCCAGCACATGCTGGTTGAGCGACGCCGCCTTCTGGCGGGAAACGTCGCGCAGCGCCTCGATCGAGCCCGGCTCGAACGGCATGATCTTGCGATGGCGGCCAAAGCTGCCCTTCGGCCCAGCGCTGTCCATGACCGAACCTCAGGTCCGCATCTTCTCGCCACTCGGGTCGAACGGTGCTTCGACGTTGATGCGGGCCGGGCGCCGGTGTCCCAAGATCTCGATCTCGAACAGCCCGGCACTTTCGTCCTCGGCGAGTGCTGCCGGAATGTAACCCTGCGCCATCGACTTCTGCACATAGTGCGCATAGCCGCCTGATGTCACCCAGCCGACGACGCGCCAGTCGCCGTCGACGATGCCGCGCACGGCCGAAGCGCCTTCAGCTGCCTTGGAGCCGCGTATTTCCTCGCCGCCATCGTCGAAACGCGGCGCGCCGTAGCCATGCGGCTTTTCCACCGTGCCGTAGTCCTTGGAGACCTTGGCCCAGATCGGCTCGTCGCCCATCACATCGGCGTCGGCGGCATCGACGATGAAGGAGACGCGGCGCAGTTTTGGCCCCTGGGCCTGTTCCTTGGCGGCAGCCTCGCGGCCTATGAAATCGTTCTTCTCGAGCTTGATGAAGCGGTCCATCGCGCCTTCGAACGGTCCGTAGATCGGCCGCAACTCGCGGAACCAGGTCGGGAAGTTCTTTTCCAGGCGCATCGACAGCAAAGCGCGCATGCCGAAATCGACAAGGCCGAATTCCTCGCCGGCATCCTTGATCGCCTTATAGACAAGGCGCTGGTAGGCCGGCGCCATCCAGATCTCGTAGCCGAGATCACCGGTGTAGGTGATACGGTTGACCAAACAGGGCGCACCGCCGACCGCCATCTCGCGGAAATCCATGAAACGGAAAGCTTTTGTCGAGATGTCGACATCGACGAGCTTCTGCAAGAGGTCGCGGGACTTAGGCCCTGCGATCGACAAACCGACCAGCGTCTGGTCGAAGCGGTGGATGCGCACAGAACCATCCTTCGGCAGGTGCTTCTCGAACCAGCGCATGTGATATTTTTGCGCCGCCGACGAGCCCCAGATCATGAAGCGGTCTTCTCCGGCCTTGGCGATGGTGAAGTCGCCGATCAGCTTGCCGAATTCGTTGATCATCGGCGTCAGCACGATGCGACCGGTCTTCGGCATGCGGTTGGTCATCAGCCGGTTGAGGAAATCTTCCGCCCCTGGTCCCGACACTTCGTATTTGGCGAAGTTGGCGATCTCGGTGACGCCGACGCGCTCGCGGGTGGCGCGCACTTCCTCGCCGATCGGCCCAAAATCGTTGGAGCGGTGGAAGGAGACGATGTCCTTCGGCTCCTTGCCCTTCGGGGCAAACCAGAGCGGGGTTTCGAGACCCCAGGAGTCGCCCATGACGGCGTTGTTGGCGAGCATCGTATCGTAGAGCGGCGTCGTCTGCGCCGGGCGTGCGGCCGGCAGTTCCTCATTGGGGAAGCGGATGGAGAAGCGGCGCGAATAATTTTCGCGCACCTTGGCGTTGGTGTACCGCAGGCCGGCCCATTCGCCGAAGCGGGCGACGTCCATACCCCAAACGTCGAAGCCGGGATCGCCGTGGACCATCCAGTTCGACAGCGCCAGACCGACGCCGCCACCCTGGCTGAAGCCGGCCATAACGGCGCAGGCGCACCAGAAATTGGTCAGGCCCTGCACCGGGCCGACCAGCGGGTTGCCGTCGAGCGCGAAGGTGAAGGGGCCGTTGATGATCTGCTTGATCCCGGCCTTCTCGATGCCGGGGAAATGCTTGAAGCCGATCTCCAGCGACGGCGCAATGCGGTCGAGGTCGGGGGCGAGCAATTCATGGCCGAAATCCCACGGCGTGTTGACCGGCGACCACGGCTTGCATGCCTTTTCATAGGTGCCGAGCAGAATGCCGTTGCGCTCCTGGCGGGTGTATATCTCGCCCTTGAAGTCAAGCACGCCGATCATCTCGCGACCGGTCGACTTGTTGAATTCCTCGACCTCCGGCATTGGCTCGGTGAGCAGGTACATGTGCTCCATGGCCAGCACCGGCAGTTCGACGCCGACCATGCGGCCGATCTCACGTGCCCACAGGCCGCCGCAGTTGACGACATGCTCGGCATGAACCGTGCCTTGTTCGGTGACGACATTCCAGGTGCCGTCGACCTCTTGCGTCAGCTCGACGACGCGGTTGCGCAGCACGATCTCGGCGCCAAGCTTCTTGGCCGCCTTGGAATAGGCGATCGTGGTGCCGGACGGATCAAGATGGCCCTCGACCGGATCCCACATGGCGCCGACGAAATTGGTCTCGTCCATCAGTGGGAACATCGCCTTGGCTTCGGATGGCGTGATCAACTCGGTGTCCATGCCGAGATAGCGGCCCTTGGCATGGGCGAGCCGCAGGAAGTCCATGCGCTCCGGGGTATCTGCCATCATCACGCCGCCAGTCAGGTGCAGCGAGCAGGATTGGCCGGAAATCTCCTCGATCTCCTTGTAGAGTTGCACCGTATAGGCCTGCAGCTTGGCGACGTTGGGGTCGCCGTTCAGCGTGTGGAAGCCGCCCGCCGCGTGCCAGGACGAGCCGGAGGTAAGCTCCGAGCGCTCGATCAGCATGATGTCGGTCCAGCCGGCCTTGGCCAGATGGTAGAGAACCGAGCAGCCGACGACGCCGCCGCCGATGACAACCGCTTTTACATGAGATTTCATCAAGATAGGTCCGTTTTTGCGTAAACTGAGTCAGGTTTTTGGGTCGGCGGTGGAACGCGCCTCGACGCCGAGGTCAGCGGTCGCCGCGTGCCATTCAAAAGTCGGTCGGTGCACCGCCCTCGGACCGGCGCTTTTCGACGAAGGCGTTGAGTTCCTCGCGAATGGCCGGGTCCATATAGGGCTCTTCAAATGATGCTAGCCGTTCCTTCCACACCTTGTTGGCCTTTTCCAGCGCCGTCGGCGAGCCGGCTTCCGCCCAGGTCTCGAAATTGCGCCAGTCGGAGAGGATCGGCGAGTAGAAGGCGGTCTTGTAGCGGTCCTGCGTGTGCTGGGTGCCGAAGAAATGGCCGCCGGGACCGACCGACTGGATGGCATCGAAGCCGAGCGCTTCTTCGGACAGGTCGAGCGGGGTCAGGAACTCCGCCACCATCTGCAGCAGGTCGATGTCCAATATGGTCTTCTCATAGGAGCAGCGCAGGCCGCCCTCGAGCCAGCCGGCCGCATGCATCATCAGATTGCCGCCGCCCTGGATGGCGCCCCACAGCGAGAACACGCTCTCGTAAGCCGCCTGCGCATCGACCGTGTTGGCGGCGCAGGTGTTGGAGGTGCGGTAGGGTATGTTGTAGCGGCGGGCAAGCTGGCCGCCGACCAACTGTGCCTTCATGTATTCGGGCGTGCCGAAGGCCGGTGAACCGGACTTCATGTCGACATTGGAGGTGAAGCCGCCATAGCCGACGGGCGCGCCCTTGCGCACCATCTGGGCAAAGGCGATGCCGGACAGCGCTTCGGCGTTCTGCTGCACCAGCGCGCCGGCGATCGTCACCGGCGCCATGGCCCCTGAAAGGGTGAACGGCGTGACGACGACGACCTGGCCCTTGCTCGACATCTGGATGATGCCTTCCATCATCGGCACATCGAGCTTGAGCGGCGAATTGGTGTTGATGATGGTGAAGACCGACGGCTCCTCGAGCAACTGCTCGTGGCTGATGCCGCGCGCGATCCTGGCGATCTCGATGCCGTCGACGTTGCGCTCCTTGCCGAGCGAGTAGATGTGAAACACCTTGTCGGTCAGCGTGGCGAGGTCGCGGACGCACTCCAGGTGCCTGACCGACGGATGGATATCGGTCGGCTCGACCGGATAGCCGCCGGTGCAGTTCAGGATGTTGTGCATCTGAGCGAGCTTGAGGAAGTTGCGGTAATCCTGCTGGTTGCCGGGCCGGCGGCCGCGGTCGATGTCGGAGCAGTTGGGCGCCGATGCCATCATCGAGATGATCAGATTGTTGCCGCCGAAGCGCACATTGTGCGCCGGGTTGCGCGAGTGGATGGTGAACTCCGAAGGGCAGTTCGACACCAGCTCGAGGATCATGTCGCTGTCGAAGCGCACCCGCTCGCTGCCGTCGCGCACGTCGGCGCCATGCGCCTTCATGATGCGGCGGGCCTCGTCATGCAGAACATCGACGCCGATTTCCCTCAGCACGCGCAAGGAGGCGAGATGGATCGATTCCAGCTCGTCGTCCGAAACCAGCCTGGTCGGCGCGAGTGGGTTCTTCAGCTGGCGGAAAGCCGGCTGCTCGAACGCGGCCGAACCGCCGGCGCGCTTTCCAGCGCGGCCGCCACGACGGGCGCGGTCGGTGGCCAATGCCGGTTCTGCAGGTTGTAGGGCGGCGGTCATGGTGGTCCTCGTACGATGCGGTAGCGGGCGGCATAATGGACCGGCGACCCGCCGGTCGTTGCGGAGGCGGCGACCACTAGGGCGAGGGAAGCGACATGCCGGAACGGCAGTTGCACGGCAAGAATATCGCCCCGATCGCGGCGATGCGCTGGCCTGGGACCAGCGGCCGGATCGACGCTAAGTGAAACGCGTTACACATCCGTCTTTTACTTCTGCTATATTGGCGCGCCGAACGTCTCTGGAGGGAAAGCCATGCCTGACGTCGTCAAAGTGCGCGCCGCGACAAACAACGAAGTCGCGTTCCTTTCCTGGGATATAGACGGCATGATCCCTGGCTGCCTCGGGTTCGAGATCGTGCGCATCTATCCCGACACTGGCGAGGAACGCTGCCTCGCCTCCTGGGTGCCTTTCAAGGGCCAACGCAATCCACGATGGATTCCCCAGGATACCGGCGTCTGGCCGGTGCAGAAGACTTTCTGGCGCGATCTCACCGTGCGGCGGCGGCGCGACAGCATCGACGTCAGGCCAGAGGGTGAAATGATAGCCTACCGGGTGCGGCCGGTCGGCGACATGAAGCCGGGTCTCGACCCGGTGCCGGTGCGACCCGATCAGATCGTCGATGGCAAACCCGCCTATACCGGGCCGGCGCGCCCGCTCGGTTATCTCGGCCAGGGTGCAGTCAGCCCACCGATCTTTCTCGGGCAGATGTTCGGCAAGGCGCGGGTTGCCTTCACCAATGGAGTGCTGTCGACGCAATGGATGTCGCATGCGCTGCAAGAGGCCGGCATCAAGGTCGGGCAGCGCGACAAGATCAGGGCGGTGCTGCAGGATCCGACCAGCAAGATACGCGCCTATCTGCATGGCGATGTGCCTGACGTGCTGACCAGCCTGCTGAAACGGGCCAAGACCGAAGGCGGAACCGTCAGGCTGGCGCTCTACGAGCTTGGCGACGACGAGATTTGCGACGCGATCGTCGCCGCCAAGGATGTCGTCGAGGTCATTCTTGCCAATTCGGGCAGGGACGACCAGACCAAGGCCTGGGACGCCGGCAACGCGCCGTACAGGAAGCGCTTGCACGACGCGGGCGTCGTGGTGAGCGACCGCCTGTTCAACAACAACCATATCGGCCACAACAAGTTTGCCGTCTACCGCGATGCCCAGGGCAAGCCGCAAGCGGTGATGACCGGCAGCACCAACTGGACGTCGACGGGCATTTGCGGACAGTCCAACAACGCCTTCATCCGCGACGATCCGGCGATGGCCGAGATATTCGACGCCTATTGGCAGCGCATGAAGGCCGATGTGTTCCCGCCGCCAGCCTCGGAAAGCGCTGCCGGCCACGTCGTGCAGACGCAAGGCGTGCCGTTTCGTAGGGAAAACCACCTGCCCAATCCGCTGAACGGCGCCACGGGAACGCTGGACGGCATGACGGTCTGGTTCTCTCCCAACGATCCCGACCGCAACAAGAAGGACATCTCGGTGCGGCCGGTCGACCTCGAGGATGTCTTCGCCCGCATCAAGGCGGCGAAGCGCGCGGTGCTGTTCCTGGTGTTCAATCCGTCGCTGCTCGGCGAAAACTCGATCGTCGACCAGGCGGTCGCGGCAGCCAAGGCCGATCCGAATCTGATCGTGCAAGGCGCGATCAGCGACGAAACCGCGATGCCCAATTATGTCGCGCCGACCAAGGATCCGGTCACCCACAAGTCCAACAAGGACGGCAAGTCGCCCTTCGTCTTTCCGGAGAAGGTCTGGGAGATGCCGAACGTTTCCATCGTGCGGGCCGCAAACCTGACTGGCGCCACGATCGCCCGCGACTTCCAGGCAGAAGTACTGACCGTCGGCCATGCGATCGTGCACGACAAGATCGTCATCATCGACCCGATGGAGGACAATGCCACGGTCATCACCGGCAGCCACAATCTCGGTTACAAGGCTTCCTACGAGAATGACGAGAACATGGTGATCGTGGAGGGCGACAAGACCTTCGCCGCCGCCTATGCGGTGCATATGCTCGACGTGTTCGACCACTACAAGTTCCGCGCCTGGCGCAGGACGATCGGCAAGGGACCTTCCGACGATGACGGGATTTCCATCGACGACAAGTGGCTGAAGCCGTACGCCGACGGCAAGAAGGGGGCTATCGCCCGGTATTTTCCGTAGCCTCCACCAGGTTCAGCACCTGCCTCCATTCGATGAGCGACCGATCGGCTTCAGCCGACAGGACGGGTCCGGTGGCGCAAGCGGATTTCGTCGTCCGGCCCTTCCTTTCCCCAAATCGAACCAGTAGCTAGTCGGGCTTGCCGGCGGGATAGCCTGCACTTTCACATGGATGACAGTATCAGCATGGTCGCGACCGGCTCGAGCGAAGGCGAAGCGGGAACGCAGTGGGCAGCGCTTGCCGGTGTCACCGCAGCACTTGCCATGTTCGGCGCCGCGCAAGGGCTGAGCTCGCCGCTGTTCACGCTGCTGATGCAGAAGCAGGGAATGTCGCCGGCGCTGATCGGCTTGTCGGCGGCGATGATGCCGCTCGGCCTGATCCTTTCGGCTTCCTTCGTGCCGGCCGCGGTGCGGCTGGTCGGCGCACGCACGCTGGCGGTCGGCTGCTCGCTGATCGGCGCGCTCTGCTTCCTGGGCGTCGGCTATCTGCAGGACTGGGTGGCCTGGTTCGTCATCCGCTTCATCATCGGCGTGGTCATCAATCCGCTCTACATCCTTGGCGAGGTCTGGGCGCTGTCGCTGGCGCCGCCATCGCGACGGGGCCGGGTCATGGGTGTGTTCAACACGCTGCTGGGCGCCGGCTATGCGGCCGGGCCGTTCGCACTGACCCTGCTGGGCACGTCGGGCTGGGCTCCCTTCCTGGTCGGTGTCGCCGGCTTCACGCTCTGCGCGGTGATCCTGCACGCCGTCTCTTCCAGGCTCACCGGCTTCGAGGATGACGGCCAACCTGCCAGCGGCCTAGTCGGCTTTGCCAAGGTGGCGCCGGCACTGCTGCTTGCCGTCCTGGTTTCGGCCGCGGTCCAGCAAAGCACCTATGCGCTGCTGCCGGTGTTCGGCGCCAGCTACGGCCTGGCGGAGGCCGTGCTTGCCTCGCTGGTGATGGCGCTTTCGCTGGGCAACATCCTGCTGCAGATCCCACTCGGCCTGCTGGCGGAGCGTTTTGGCGGTCGTGCCATGATCATCGTCTGTGCGCTGGCAACCGCGACTTGCGCGCTCTTGCTGCCGCTGCTGGTCATGACGCCGCTGATCTGGGTCGTGCTGCTGGTGATGGGCGCCGTCGGCTACGGCGTCTACACAATGGCGCTGGTCGAACTGGGCAGCCGCTTCAAGGGCTCGGTGCTGGTCGCCGGCAACGCCGCCTTCGCGCTGATGTGGGGCGTCGGCGGTATTGTCGGCCCGCCGGGTGCCGGGCTGCTCATGCAAGGCATCGGCCCGCTCGGCCTGCCGGTCGTGATCGCCGGTCTCGACGCGTTGCTGGTGATGTTCGCGCTGTATCGCTCGTCCGTGCGCCGGAGCGGCAAGGCATGATCACGAACGGTTCGAGCGACAGTGAGACCGCGATGCAGTGGGCGGCGATCACCGGCGTGATCGCGACCGTCTCGGTGTTCGCCATCGCGCAAGGCCTGTCCTATCCGCTGCTGAGCTTCATCCTGCAGCGCCAGGGCGTCTCACCGGCGATGATCGGCCTGTCGGCGGCAATGACACCGATAGGTTTCATCGTCTCGTCACCACTGATCCCGGCGCTGGCGCGCCGGTTCGGGGCAGGGCGCACGGCACTCTCCTGCGCGGCGCTTTCGGCGATCGTGCTGGTGCTGATCGGCTGGACGCAGGATGTCTATCTGTGGTTTCCGCTGCGCTTCCTGATTGGCGTGGTGACCAACCCGCTTTACGTGCTGAGCGAGATCTGGGTGATCGCGCTGGCGCCGCCGGCCCGGCGCGCACGCGTCATGGGCGTCTATTCGACGATCATCTCGGCCGGCTTCGCAGCCGGGCCGCTTTGCCTGCTTGCCGTCGGCACGGAGGGCTGGCCGCCCTTCCTCGTCGGCATTTTGGCCTTCGTGCTGTGCGGCATCTGCCTGGCCTCGGTGCTGCCGCGTCTGCCCAAGGTCGACGAGGCCGGGCATCGCGTTTCCGTCCTGGGCTTCGTGCCCTTGGCGTGGCTGCTTTTGTTTGCCGTTATCGTGGCCGCCGGCTTCGAGCAGGGCGCGCTGGCCTTGCTGCCCGTCTATGGCACCCATCACGGCATCACTGAGACCCGCATGTCGGCGCTGCTTTCGGTGATGATCGCCGGGAACATCGCCATGCAGGTGCCACTTGGCCTGTTGGCCGAAAGGCTCTCAGCGCGCCTGGTGCGGCTTGCCTGTGTCGCCATCACGGTGCTCGGCTGCCTGCTCCTGCCGTTTCTCATCGAGACGCCACTGATCTGGCCGATGATCTTTGTCTGGGGTGCGGTTTCCTACGGCATCTACACGATGTCGATCATCGAGCTCGGCGAGCGCTTCACCGGCTCGACACTGGTTGCCGGCAACGCCGCCTTCTCCCTGATGTGGGGCGTCGGCGGCATCGCAGTGCCGCCGCTGGCCGGCACAGCGATGGATGTTCTGGGTGCAAGAGGCCTGCCGATTATCCTTGGCCTAATGTGTCTGGCGCTGGCGGTTGCGAGCATCGTTGGTCGAAGGTCAGCCTGACCCGATTGTGGGATGCCGCAGCTCGTCATCGACTTGCCATCTCGAAATTGCCCATATGTCACAATGCGCGTGACGTTCCTCAGGGTGCTTCCGGCGCAGCATGTCCTGAATTTCGACGGCACGATCAAAGTCGGGTATCAGGCCAAACTGAGACAACTCCGAATTCGTGAACACGTCGGGAAAACCGCCGCAGTTGGTCAACGCGCTTATGGAACCTTCTTGATCCAACAAGTCGTAGCCCAGGAAGATGAAACCGCCCCAATCAATCGAATGCACGTCCGTCGACGGCTTTCGAATTACGCTTAAGATATTCAATTCGTTCGTACCCGCCAGTTGCGAAAGCAGAAACTCCAGGTCCACAAAGAAATCGAGCATCCAGTCCTCGTTGACAATGTGGGGCCAGTAGCTGTCCTTTGTCTCGCCAAGCGCGACCCGGCCGAGCATTCCATCGAGGGTGACGACTTCGGTCAGTTGGGTTAGGCCCGACCACTCGATGTATTTCGTCCATTCCGTGCCGCTGGACGGATCAAATCTCTCTTTCGCAATGTAGAGAAATTGCATCAGGTTTCCTCGTAGCGACACATGGCCGGATAAGGTTTCGCACTTGATGCTGTATGGCGGGTCGCTTCTTTCGCGCGTTCCAATTGAATTTCGGTAGTGGCATGACGATGTGTGCGACACCGAGCCTTGATGAGTTTACCGGAGACCCTATGACCAAGTCGACCACGCAGACCCTGCCAAATTCCACCCCTTCGACCGAAGATCCCTTTCTCTGGCTGGAGGACAGGACAGCCAAGCAGTCGCTCGACTGGGTGCATGGTCAGAACGAGGTAACGGTCGGTGAACTGCAGGGCGATCCGTCCTATCAGGCGTCGTTCCAGACCGCGCTCGACCTGATGACTGCCGAGGACAACATCGCAGTCGGTGCCGCGATTGCCGGCCATGTCTACAATTTCTGGCAGGACAAGACCAATGTGCTCGGGCTGTGGCGCCGCACGACGGTGGCTTCCTACAAGACCGAGAAGGCCGACTGGGAAACGATCGTCGACTTCGACCAGCTTGCGGCCAAGGACGGAATCAAGTGGGTGTTCAGCGGTGCCAGCCGGCTCTATCCGGACTTCAACCTCTGCCTTGTCTCGATGTCGCCGGATGGCGGTGACGCCAGCGAGATGCGCGAATTCGACATCGCGACCAAATCCTTTGTCGAGGATGGATTTCGCGCACCCGCTTCCAAGTCGGGCTTCGGCTGGCTGGACAAGGACACCGTCATCGTCTCGGCGGCTTTCGAGGAGGAGGACAAGACGCAATCCGGTTATCCGCGCGTGGTCAAGCTGTGGAAGCGCGGCACCAAACTGGAAGACGCGACACCGATCTTCGAGGGGCGGAAGGAAGATCTCGCGGTTGGCGCTGGCGTCGAGTTCGACGGCGACAGACGTTATCTGATCCTGGCCCGGACGCTCGATTTCTTCGCCTCACATATCTTCCTGCGGCTGCCTTCCGGCGAGAACAAACGCCTGCCGTTGCCTGACTACGTGACCGATACGGCGATCTTCAAGGATCAACTCGTCTTCGGCGTGCGCAGCCCGTGGACGGCGCCCGACGGCACTTCGTGCAAGCCTGATGGTCTCTATTCGCTGGATCTGGCACACTGGGTCGAGGCTGGCACGCTCGGCCCAGTGGAGACCTTGCTGGAGCCGGCGTATCGCGTGTCGATTGCCGGCATTGCCCGCACGCAGGACCGCCTGTTCATCAATCTGATGGACAACGTGCGCGGCAAGGTAGTCGTCTGCGAGCGCAAGGATCGCGGCTGGTCGCAGAAGCCCGTGGCACTGCCCGAGAACGGCAATGTCGGCATCAGCCACGCCGAGCATTTCGGCTCCAGCGTTTCCTTCTCCTTCACCGACTTCCTGACGCCGAGTTCGATCATCTGGTCGGACGACGATGGCGAGACGCTCGCCACCGTGAAGTCGCAGCCGGCCCGCTTCGATGCGTCGCCGCTGATCTCGGAGCAGTTCGAGGCGCGCTCGAAGGACGGCACGATGATCCCGTACTTCGTCGTCCGGCGGCGCGACCAGAAGGGTCCGGTGCCGACGCTGCTTTATGGCTATGGTGGTTTCGAAGTCCCGCTTCTGCCAAGCTATGCCGGCGTGCGCGGCAGGCTGTGGCTGGAAAGGGGCAATGCCTATGTCCAAGCCTGTATTCGCGGCGGCGGAGAGTTCGGCCCGGCCTGGCATCAGGCGGCGCTCAAGGGCAACCGCCAGAACGCCTTCGACGATTTCGCCGCGGTCGCGCAGGACGTCGTCAAGCGCGGCATTGCGACGGCCGCTTCGCTCGGCATCCAGGGCGGCTCGAACGGCGGCTTGCTGACCGGCGTTTCCATGACGCAGCATCCCGAGTTTTTCGGTGCCGTGATCATCGAGGTGCCGCTGCTCGACATGCTGCGCTACACCGAATTGCCGCCAGGTGCCTCCTGGATGGCCGAATATGGCGATCCGTCGAAACCGGAAGATGCGAAGTGGCTTTCGGCCTATTCGCCCTACCAGCATGTTGCGGCCGATGCCGCCTATCCTCCGGTGCTACTGACCACCTCGACCGCTGACGACCGCGTCCATCCCGGTCATGCGCGCAAGATGGCGGCCCGCCTGCAGGAAGCCGGCCACACCCGGACGCTGTTCTTCGAGGAGACCGAGGGCGGACATGGTGGACGCGGCGACCGCCGGCCGCAGGCGGCGCAGACGGCGATGAAATATGTGTTCCTACAAAGGGCGCTGAGCGGCAAGGCATGAGCCGAAGTCTCGGCGCTGCAAACGCAAAGGGTGGTTCACTTCGACCGCCCTTTGCTCGCTCTTTGTTTTGATGCAATTCCCTGAGGGAGAGCGCTACGAGCTTTTCCCGGGAAAACCGCTTCACTCTTTTCCCGGAATTGCTCTAAGGTGCCGTCCATGGCTTTCGTCAGGACTTTGGCTCCCGTATTTGGGGCTCGCGCATTCCGGGTCGCGGTGACACCGTCACCGCGCACGCTGCGCGCCGAGCTTCTGCGCCTGTGCGCCCGCATCGGTTATTCACCACCTGCTTGCCTCTGACGCATTCGCTCCCGGCACGGCCGGATAGAATCCAGAGGAAAGATCAGATCAATGACCTATCAGAATTATTCGCTGAAGCAGCTTCAGCAGATCGACGCCGCGCACCATCTCCACCCGTTCACCGACCATAAGGAATTGCGCGAAGCCGGCTCGCGCATCATCACCCATGCCAACGGGCCGTTCATCTACGATACCGAGGGGACTGAGATCCTCGACGGCATGGCCGGGCTGTGGTGCGTCAACATCGGCTATGGCCGCGACGAACTGGCCGAGGCCGCCTACGCGCAGATGAAGGAGCTGCCCTACTACAACTCCTTCTTCAAATGCTCGACGCCGACGCCGGTGCTGTTGTCCAAGAAGCTGGCGGAGATCGCGCCGAAGCACGTCAACCAGGTGTTCTACGGCTCGTCTGGGTCGGAAGCCAACGACACGGCGCTGCGCCTTGTCCGCCACTACTGGGTGCTGGAAGGCAAGCCGGAGAAGAACCGCATCATCTCGCGAAAGATGGCCTATCACGGCTCGACCGTTGCCGGCACCTCGCTCGGCGGCATGGACGCCATGCACAAGCAGCTCGGCGGCGCGGTGCCCAACATCGTCCATGTGATGATGCCTTATGCCTATGAACTCGCACTGCCGGGCGAGAGCGATCATGACTTCGGCCTGCGGGCGGCCAAGGCCGTCGAGGATGCGATCCTCGAAGCCGGTGCCGACAAAGTTGCGGCCTTCATCGGCGAGCCGGTGATGGGGGCAGGCGGCGTGAAGATACCGCCGGTCAGCTACTGGCCGGAAGTGCAGCGCATCTGCCGCAAATACGATGTCCTGCTGATGCTGGACGAGGTCATCACCGGCTACGGCCGCACCGGTGAATGGTTCGCATCACAAACGCTCGGCATCGAGCCGGACACCATCACCACGGCCAAGGCACTGACCTCGGGCTACCAGCCGCTGTCGGCATTGCTGGTCGGCGACCGCATCGCCGCGACCCTGGTCGGGAAGGGCGGCGAGTTCAATCACGGCTATACCTATTCTGGTCATCCGGTGGCCTGTGCCGTGGCGCTGAAGAACCTTGAGATCATCGAGCGGGAAGGGCTGGTCGATCGCGTCAGGAACGATACCGGGCCGTATTTCGCCAAGGCGTTGCAGGAGCGCATTGCCGGGCATGATCTGGTCGGCGAGGTGCGCTCGATCGGGCTGATGGGCGCGATCGAAATCGTCAAGGACAAGGCCACCAAGGAGCGGTTCCTGCCGTCGGGAAGTGCGGCGGTGACCGTGCGCGACCATGCGATCGCGCACGGCATGATGCTGCGCGCCACCGGCGACACGATGATCCTGTCGCCGCCGCTGATCTGGACCCGTGACACGATCGACATGGCTTGCGAGCGCATCTCCAAGGCGCTGGACCTGGCGCAGGCGGATCTGCGCAAGCGATAGGGATCGGTACCTCGACCGGGCGTTCTCGATGAGAATGCCCGGCTTCGAGAAACATTTCGTGGGGGAACGAATTTCACCCTCAGCGCTTAGTGTGCGGGTCAGCAGCCGACGTGGCTGCGACAAGGGGACTGTTTCCATGAAAAAGACCGGCAAGAGCCGACGGCTGCAACATGCAGCCAGCATCGGCGGTGACCTGATGCTGGCGCCGATGGTGGCGCTGATGCGGCTGCCGTTGATGGCGTTGGATGCCGGGAGCGGGAAGCCATGGGGCACGGAGACGGCGCGCGCGGTGAACGAGAAGACCGTGGCGATGGCCGAAGGGGCGTTTGCGGCGCAAATGTCCTTCCTGCATTCGGCATCGCGGTTCTGGCCGGAAATCCTTGCCGGCCGCACGCCGTCGTTGTTCAACGGCGTCGCTGCGGAACGGTCGATCAGCGCCGCGCTGAAGCCGGCAAGCCGTACGGTGAAGGCGAATTTTCGCCGGCTTTCCAACAAGGCCTGACAAAGAAAGGCCGTTCGGGAAAAACCGATTCCCGTTTTTCGAGGTCATACGCTAGAACCCATGAAGCACATCTGCCGATGGGGGAACATCATGGCCGGACAGCCGCTTAACCAGCCTGCCGAAATTCCGGCCGAACTTGACCGCTGGAACTGGGGCGCCTTCTTCCTCAACTGGATCTGGGGTATCGGCAACAGCACCTTCATCGCGCTGCTGGCACTGATCCCTGTCGTCAACATCGTCATGATCATCGTACTGGGTGCGCGCGGCAGCCGCTGGGCCTGGCAGAACCGCGCCTGGCGCGACGCGGAACAGTTCCGCAAGACGCAACGCAACTGGGCGATCGCCGGCCTTGTCATCTGGGTGGTCAGCATCGGCGGCTGTGCGGCGATGGTCGGCGGCATTCCTTACGTGCTGAAAGGCAGCGATGCCTATCACATGACCATGGACAAGCTTCGCGGCGACGACCGCGTCAAGGCCGCCCTCGGTGATGACCTGACCGAGAGTTTCTGGGTCGGTGGCCATCTCAATGTCAACGCGAATGGGCAGGGCGATGCCCAGTTCAGCATTCCGGTCCATGGCGCCAAGGGCAAGGGCACCGCCTTCTCGACCGCTGTCCGGACAGCAGGCACGTGGAGCCTGCGCCTGCTGGTCGTCAGGGTCGAGGGAGCCGATGCACCGATCGTGCTGATCAATGAAGATCATGTCGCGATCCCGAATGCGGCAATCGGTATATAAAACAGGCTGCAATGATGAAATGCAAAAACCGCGCTCCATCGGGAACGCGGCTTTGCCAGATACGCATGGCGTTTCGCTACGCAAACACTTGGCGAAACTTACGGGCTCCGGTACGCGAGACCTGATCCGGAGCGCCGGGCGGATGCGATATGTCCGCCTCGCATTCCGTTTTACAGAAACATCGTTACCGGGGGGTTATCGAGAGCTTAAGCAAACCTAAATTTGACCGGTTTCTCTCAAGATAAGCAAAAAAACCAGTTATATTAGGAGCTTATGGATTGGCTCCGCGCAGAAAATTAATGATTCCGGAAAAATCGGCGCCTGCATGCCCCTGGGCGTTGAACAGCGCATAGAGCTGAGCCGCCTCAGCACCAAGCGGGGTCACCGCGCCGCATCCTTGTGCTGCCTCCTGCGCCAGCCTCAGGTCCTTCAGCATCAGAGCGGCGGCAAAGCCCGGCTTGTAGTCGCGGTTGGCGGGCGAGGTCGGCACAGGGCCGGGCACCGGGCAGTAGGTGGTCAGCGACCAGCACTGGCCGGACGAAGTCGAGGCGACGTCGAACAGCGCCTGGTGCGAGAGGCCGAGCCTTTCCGCCAGCACGAAGGCCTCGGCGACGCCGATCATCGAAATGCCGAGGATCATGTTGTTGCAGATCTTGGCGGCCTGTCCTGCGCCGTCGCCGCCGCAATGGACGATACGCCCGGCCATCGGCTTCAGGATCGGCTCGGCGGCGGCGAAGGCATTGTCGGAGCCACCGGCCATGAAGGTCAGTGTGCCGGCCGCCGCACCGCCGGTGCCGCCTGAGACCGGTGCGTCGATGGACAGCAGGCCGTGCCTGGTGGCGACGGCATGCGCCTTGCGGGCCGATTCGACATCGATGGTCGAGGAATCAATGAACAGCGCGCCCTTTTTGGCCTTGGGAGCAATGTCTTCATAGACCGACAGCACATGCTTGCCAGCCGGCAGCATGGTGACCACCACATCGGCGTCCTTCACCGCGGCCGGTGCATTGGCCATAATGATGACGCCATGCTCGCGGGCGACCGTCAGATTCTCCGGCATCAGGTCGAAGCCATGCACGGCATGCCCGGCCTTGACCAGATTGGCCGCCATTGGATTGCCCATGTTGCCGAGCCCGATGAAGGCGATCGTCGTCATTGTCTGTCTCCCAGGTTCTTCTGGCGTCAGCGGCCGATCAGGGCTCGCGCGATGATGACGCGCATGATCTCGTTGGTGCCTTCGAGGATCTGATGGACGCGCAGGTCCCGCACCAGCTTCTCGATGCCGTAATCGTGCAGGTAGCCGTAGCCGCCGAGCAGTTGCAGCGCGTCGTTGGCCACGGTGAAGCCGGTGTCGGTGACGAAGCGCTTGGCCATTGCCGACCATTTGCCGGCGTCCGGCGCCTTGCCGTCGAGCTTCGAGGCGGCGGCGTAGAGGAAGATGCGCGCCGCCTGCAGTTCGGTCTCCATATCGGCCAGCCTGAACTGCAGCGCCTGGAACTGGTTGATCCTGGAGCCGAACGCCTTGCGCTCGGCGGCGTAGGACAGCGCCTTGTCGAGCGCCGATTGCGCGCCGCCCAGCGAACAGGCGGCTATGTTCAGCCGGCCGCCGTCGAGCCCGGCCATGGCGATGCCGAAGCCGGCGCCTTCGCCCGATAGCAGGTTTTCCGCCGGCACCTTGCAGTCTTCGAAGATGACCTGGCGGGTCGACTGCATGTGCCAGCCCATCTTGTGCTCGTTGGCGCCGAAGGAGAGGCCGGGCGCGTCCTTGGGAACGACGATGGTGGAAATGCCTTTCGGCCCGTCGGCGCCGGTGCGCACCATGACGGCGTAGACGTCGCTGTCACCGGCGCCCGAGATGAACTGCTTGGTGCCGTTGAGGACATAGTCGCCGCCGCTCTTCACCGCGCGCGTCTTCAGCGCCGCGGCATCCGATCCGGAGCCCGGTTCGGTCAGGCAGTAGCTCGCCAGCCATTCCATTGAGGTGAGCTTCGGCAGGAATCGCTGGCGCTGCTCCTCATTGCCGAAACGGTCGATCATCGAGGCGACCATGTTGTGGATCGAGATGAACGACGAAAAGGCCGGATCGGCGCGCGAGAGCGCCTCGAAGATCAGCACAGCGTCGAGCCGGCCGAGCGCGGAGCCGCCGACATCGTCTCGGACATAGATGCCGCCGAGGCCGAGCGGCCCGGTCTCGCGGATCACGTCGGCGGGGAAGTGTTTCCTGCGGTCCCAATCGAGTGCGTTCGGCGCGACGCGGTCGGCGGCGAAGGCCTGCGCCATCTCCTGGATGGCGCGCTGTTCCTCGTTGAGTTCGAACTGGCTGGTGCTCGCATCGACCGCGGCGTCCATGGCGTGCTCCCTATGTGCTGGCCAGCTAAGTTATGTTGATACTCAGGTGATGCCGGCCTGCAAACGTCGGTTTCTTGCACTTCCGGTGCTCACGTACCTTAAGTACGCTCCGCTCCGGTTCTCGAAAACCGCCGTTTTCGGCCAGGCCTGACCTGAATCTCAACACATCTTAAGCTCGCTGGCCTGTTGTTTTTGGCTTTGCGCGCGCACCAATCTAGACCAATGATGCCGCCGCGCAACCCGACCTCCTGCGGAGCGGCTGTGCACCAATGCATGTTCGGAGCGAGACGTGGCGACAAAATTCGATGAACTGCTGGAACAGTTCCACGCCTATCTCGCTTCCGTGGACGACGCCCTGGTGCGCGACGCCGTGGCGGGGATCGCCTGGGACATGCCAGCCCGCGCGCTGGAGCCGCATCCGCTTGGCTGCCTGCGCCACCTCGATCGCGCCGCCGAACTGGCGCCGCCCGATGCCAAGCCGCTGGTGCGATTGCTTGCGGAACGTCGGAATGATCTCCGCTGGGGGCAGACCTATAGCAAGGCGGATTTCGGTGAAGCATTTATCGACAATTACGGCTGGCTCGAAGTGTTCGGCACACGCGGCCACTTCGCCAATGACGAGGTCGCCGCCGGCCTGCTGATTCTTGGCCCCGATATCGTCTATCCCGACCATCATCATGTTGCCGAGGAGATCTACATTCCGCTGACCGGCGGCACCGAGTGGCGGATGGGTGAGAGCGGGTTTCGCCGCCGCGCGGCTGGCGAGGTCGTCCACCATGCTTCCAACGTCAACCACGCCATGCGCACCGGCCTGGAGCCATTGCTGGCGCTCTACATCTGGCGCGGCGGGCCACTGGCTGCAAAATCCACGATCACCGGAACCGTGGCGCAGGGCAGGGGCTGATGGCCAAGGCGATCATGCTGCAAGGCACGGGTTCGGATGTCGGCAAGACGGTGCTGGTCGCCGGCCTTTGCCGGGCAGCAAAAAAGCGTGGGCTGAAGGTGCGGCCGTTTAAGCCGCAGAACATGTCGAACAACGCTGCGGTCGCCGACATTCCCGGCGACAACAAGGCCGGCGGCGGCGAGATCGGCCGCGCGCAATGGCTGCAGGCGATCGCTTGCGGTGTGGCGCCGTCGGTCCACATGAACCCGGTGCTGCTCAAGCCGCAGACCGATGTCGGTGCGCAGGTCATCGTGCAGGGCAAGGTGTTTGGCGAAGCGCGGGCGCGCGACTATCAAGCACTGAAGGGCCAACTGATGGACGCCGTGCTGGACTCCTGGAACAAGGTCGGCGAGGGCGCCGACCTTGTCATCGTGGAGGGCGCCGGTTCGCCGGCCGAGATCAACCTGCGCAACCGCGACATTGCCAATATGGGCTTTGCGACGCGGGCCAACGTGCCGGTGGTGCTGGTCGGCGATATCGATCGCGGCGGCGTCATCGCCTCGGTGGCCGGCACACATCTGATCCTGCCGGAAGAGGACCGGCGCATGATCGTCGGCTACCTCATCAACAAGTTTCGCGGCGACGTCTCGCTGTTCGACGATGGCATAAGGTCGATCGAGAAATTTACCGGCTGGCGGTGTTTTGGCGTGGTGCCGTGGCTGAAGGCGGCAGCGCGGCTGCCTTCGGAGGATTCGGTGGTGCTGGAACGGCTGGCGTCCGGCGAGACGCGCGCGCTGAAGGTGGCCGTGCCGATGCTTGGCCGCATCGCCAATTTCGACGATCTCGATCCGCTCAAGGCCGAACCGCAGGTCGAGGTGGTGTTCGTGCCGCCCGGAAAGCCTTTGCCGGCCGATGCCGGGCTGGTGGTCATTCCCGGCTCCAAGTCGACGATCGGCGATCTCTTGAAATTCCGCGAGAACGGCTGGGACCGGGACCTTCTTGCCCACTGCAAGCGGGGCGGCCATGTCGTTGGCATTTGCGGCGGCTTCCAGATGCTTGGCCGCTCGGTGCACGACCCGGACGGCATCGAAGGCAGCGTAACCGAAGCCGAAGGGCTTGGCCTGCTCGACGTCGAGACGGTGATGGAACCGGAGAAGACGGTGCGCAATGTCAGTGCCCGCTCGGTACAATTCGATCTGCCGCTCGAGGGCTACGAGATCCACCTTGGCCACACCACGGGTCCGGACACAATGCGACCGTCGGCGATCATCAATGGTGTCGAGGATGGCGCTATCTCCGCCGACGGCAAGGTGATCGGCACCTATATGCATGGCCTGTTCGGCGCCGACGGCTTTCGCGGGAAATTCCTTGAAAGCCTCGGCATCAAGGGTGGCGGCATCGATTATCGGGCCGAAGTCGAGCGGGCGCTGGACGAGGTCGCAGCCGAGTTGGAAAGCCACCTCAACTGCGACGCAATTTTCGCGCTGGCGCGCTAGACCTTGCCTATGCCTTGTCGCCAGCCTTCGGCCAGTAGGTCCCGAACGACCAGACACTGCCTTCGGGATCGCGGCAGATGAACTCGCGGCTGCCATAGTCGCGGTTGGTCAATTCCTGGATGATCGTGGCACCGGCCTTCCTGGCTTTGGCATAGGCGGCATCGGCATCGTCGACGGCAATGTAGATCGACTTACCGCCGCCTGGGCCGGGCTCGCCGACCATCTTGCCGTAGTCGTCGTCGCGCACCGTGCCCAGCATGATCATCGACGAGCCGAAAACCAGTTCGGCATGGTGCACGACATCGCCTTCGCCATAGCGAGCACGGACGCTGAAGCCGAAGGCTTCGCACAGCCAGTCGATCATTTTTGCCGCGTTCTTGTAGCGCAGGGCAGGGTAGAGGCGCGGCGCTTCCGTGGTGGTGGGCATGGGAACTCCTTCACTTGGGTTGGTCGATGAACCTTGATTGTGCATGCCCAAAAACGCTGCGCACTTTTGGGCGACATGCATCACTCTGGTCGAAGGCCGTTCCAGCGTCTTGAAGAAATGTTACCTGGCAAGTGCGGTCGGCGTCTCGCCGGCAAGGTCGCGGAATTCGCGTACCAGATGCGCCTGGTCGGCATAGCCGCAATCGGCGGCGATATCCGCCCAGTCGACGGTCTGCTGCCTTGACAGGCCGAGCGCCCGGTTGAAGCGCACGATGCGCGACAGCGTCTTGGGGCCGATACCGATCGCATCGGAAAAGCCGCTGGCGAGATGCTTGCGGCTCCGGCCCAGCTTTTCGGCAAGCACCGAAATGCGGGTCCGGCCGCCAGAGGTGATGATACGGTCATAGGCCCAAGCGATTTCGAGCGGGGTTTCGGCGGCATTCTCGAGACGGGCCGCGACGAAGGCTTCGGCGATGTCGAAACGCGCCGCCCAGTCCGGCGCGTTGCCAAGCCGCTCGCGCAGCGCCATGCCTTCGCCGCCAAGCACGTCGTCGAGCACGACCATGCTGTCGGTGAGCTCGCTCATCGGCTGTCGGAAAAACCGGCGTGCGCCGAGCGGCGTGAAGTTGACCTGGACGCAGCAGGCGCCGCCGAAGGATTCGATCACCACCGGTCCGGCAAAAAGGCCGGCGGCGAAACTGGCGAAGCGGTCATTGTCGCCCGGCGTCTTGCCGAGGCCGATGGCGAAGGGCTCGGCAAAGCTGATCACCAGCGGCACGGTCAGCGATGCATATTCGACATTGTGGAAATGGCCGGCAGCAGTTTCGCGATAGCCGCAGATGTCGGTGACGATGCCTTCAAGTGCAGGACTGGGCAGGCGCCGGCGCATCTCGAACCGCCCGGCAATGGAGCGGTCCTGTTCCTTCCATTGCTGCATCTCGACTGGCATCGGCCATCCTTCCGCCGAGGCAAATCTAGCAGACCATTGGCCAGAATCAAAAGCGCCCGGCTTTTGGCCGGGCGCTCCAGGTCCCCACTTCAAGGGAAACTGGTCAGGCGCCGCGCATCAAGCAGCCGCCGGCAAGCACGATGAAGGCAATAAGAACAATCCACACCGATGCGATTGGAATGAACGCAAGAACGCCAAGCGCGGCGAGAACACCGATGATGGCGATAACAACTGCAATGATGAAAACAATTTGGGTGGGTGCGCTAAGATTCATGTCTGGCTCCTCGCAACATGATTCGAACAGCGGCATTCTATCAGGGCGGGTATTCACACACCAATCATGACACGCAGCGGGTTCGCCGGGTCGGCCAAGAGCTTCACGGCCAGCGCAAGGCAGACGACCACCAGCAGCGGCTTGATCAGTCTTGCACCGATGCGCATGGCCAGGCTGGCGCCGACGCGAGCGCCGAGGAATTGGGCAACGCCCATCATCAAACCGATCTTCCAGTAGACGACGCCGACTGCGGCGAAGACGATGAAGCCGCCGATGTTGGAGGCGAAATTGAGCAGCTTGGTATGCGCGGTCGCCTTGAGCACGCCGAAACCGGCGAGTGCGACGAAGGCCAGCATGTAAAAGGAGCCGGCGCCGGGTCCAAACAGGCCGTCGTAGAAGCCGATTGCGGGCGCGACAGTCAACCCGAACAGGAACGGTGACAGCCGCTCGGCACGGTCGACATCACCCATGTTGGGTTTTATGGCGAAATAAAATGCGATGGCGATCAGCAGAAGTGGCAGCGAGGCGCGTAGAATATCGCCCGGGACAATCGTTGCCAGCAAGGCACCGGCAGTGCCGCCGGCAAGCGCCAGCAAGGCTGACGGCAGCTGTCGTCGCAGGTCGACATGGCCATTCGCGGCATAATGGATTGTGGCCGAGCCAGAGCCGAACATGCCTTGCAGTTTGTTGGTTCCAAGCGTTTCGATCGGTGAGAAACCGGCGAGAAGCAGTGCGGGAATGGTGATCAATCCGCCGCCGCCGGCGATCGAGTCGACAAAGCCCGCGGCAAAGCCTGCGAACGCCAGCATGGCGACGGTCTGGGTGGTGAGGTCGATCATCTGAAGTGTGGAAATGTCCGGTGGGCTGAGATATCGGGCGTTCGACCACGAAGGCCCTGTTTGCGCAAGGCCGATTCCGCGCTACCTCTATTCAAGCGCGTCGCGCTTGGGTGGAATCATGCGACGCATCTTAATCGGAAAGGGGCTCCTGATGGCATTCGCATTGCTGGACCAGATACGCTCGATCTTCGACGGCGACCCGGGCGTGCGCAAG
Source organism: Mesorhizobium sp. P2_E6 (assembly GCF_056403835.1). Taxonomy (NCBI): domain Bacteria; kingdom Pseudomonadati; phylum Pseudomonadota; class Alphaproteobacteria; order Hyphomicrobiales; family Phyllobacteriaceae; genus Mesorhizobium; species Mesorhizobium sp. P2_E6. The sequence continues at coordinate 127,121 of NZ_JBFUEQ010000003.1, read as the reverse complement.
GTGGCGGACGATCCGGTCCTGTCGGCGGAACTCTTGATGCTGTTCCGCATGATCCTGGCCGACGGGTCGGTCAGCGAGAGCGAGATGGTTGCCTTCCGGCGCATCTGCAAGGACGCCTTCGGCATTGCCGAAACCAGCATCGACAGCGTCATCGAATATCTCAACGAGTTCGGCTACGAGACCAACGGCTCGCAGGCCATTGCGCTGTTCCGCGATCTCGACCTCGAGCGGCGCAAGCAACTGGCCCGCCATATGGCCGAGATCGCCAAGGCGGATTCGCAGCTAGCCGAGAGCGAGGTGCGGCTGCTCCGGCGCACGCTCGACCTGCTCGACATCAGTCCGGTCGACGTGGTCAAGCCGGAAGGCTGAGGCGTTGCTCGCGCAACGGTTTCGCTAGCTGCGGGGAGCGTTGGAATGGCCTTTGCCGACAGCTATCTGGGACAATTGCGGGCGCTGATCGGGGATCGTCTGGTGCTCATGCCGGGCGCTCGCATCGTCATCGAACGCGCCGACGGCAGCATCCTGTTGCAGAAACGAACTGATTTTGGCCTGTGGGGCCTGCCTGGCGGCAATGCCGAGGAAGGCGAGGGCCTGGAGACCCTCGTGGTCCGGGAGGCACTCGAGGAAACCGGGTTGATCGTCAGCGATGTCGAGCCGTTCGGGTTCGGCTGCGACCCGCACTATGAAACCTTCCAGTTTCCCAATGGCGATCGCGCCCAGTTTTTCGCGCTGATGTTCTACACGCGCTCCTTTGAAGGCGAGCCGGCCGTTACCGATGACGAGAGCAGTGCCGTCGGCTGGTTCGCGCCCGACGACTTGCCCGAAATGCTGCCCAATATGGCCCGCAGCATCGAGGCCTATCTCCGGTTCAAGACCACCGGAATATTCCAGATGATCTGAGAGGCTATTTGGAAATTCTTCTCTGGCCGCCATCTAGCGGCGTTTTCGGCGCTTCCGGTGCTCACGGACCCGGAATATTCCAGATGATCTGATGGGCTAACCCTGTTCCTGCATCCGCCGAGCGATTGCCCGCTGCAGGTTCGGGGCAGCAGCGACCAGCGCCTTGGCCGCCTCGGATTGCGGGTGATCCAGCACTTCGTTCGTCTTGCCGCGCTCGACGATCTTGCCGTCATGCATGACCAGCACCTCGTCCGTGATGGCACGGGCGACGGACAGGTCGTGTGTGATGAAGAGATAGGCGATGCCGAGTTTTTGGTTGAGCTCGGCGAACAAATCCAGGATCTGGGCGCGGATCGAGACATCGAGCGCCGAGACCGGCTCGTCGGCGACGACCAGCTTGGGGCGGGTGATGATAGCGCGGGCGATCGAAAGGCGCTGGCGCTGGCCGCCGGAAAACTCATGCGGATATTTGTCCATGTCGCGCTGGTCGAGGCCGACTTCATGCAGCGCATGCGCCACCATTTCGTGGCGCTCGGCGCGCGTCGGCTTCTTGTCCAGAACATGCAGGGGTTCGGCGACCAGTTTTTCAACCTTCTGGCGCGGGTCGAAGGAGCCGTAAGGATCCTGGAAGACAACCTGCATGTCACGCCGGGCCGGCTTCAGTTCCGCTTCGCTCTTGTCGGTGATGGACTCGCCGCGAAACCGGATCGTGCCCGAGCTTGGTCGGTCGAGCGCAAGGATCATGCGGGCGAGCGTTGACTTGCCGCAGCCGGAGCGACCAACCAGCGCCACCGATTGGCCTGGCGCCATCGACAGGGATACATCGTCCACGGCACGGATATCAGGCGCACGCCTGAACAGCGAGGTGCGCCGGCCGGGATAGTCGCGCGCCACGCCCTCGACCTGAAGCAAGAGTTGGCTCGATCCGACGCCATGCGGCCTCGCCCGCGCCGGCACATGCATCGAGGCCTGCGCCAGTTGGCGCGTGTAGGGGTGGAGCTGTTCGGACAGCGTGCGCGCCGTGTCACCGGCCTCCATCACCTCGCCGTGGCGCAGGATGGTGATGCGGTCGGCCATCTCGGTCACCACCGCAAGATCGTGCGAGATCAACAGCAGGCCCATGCGGCTCTCCGCGACGAGGTCGCGCAGGAGGTCGAGGATCTGGGCCTGCAGAACAACGTCGAGCGCCGTCGTCGGCTCATCGGCAATCAGCAGCTTCGGTTTCAGCGCACAGGCGATGGCGATGACGACGCGCTGGCGCTGGCCGCCGGACAGTTCGTGTGGATAGCGCGAGAGCGGGAATTTTGCCGAGGGCAGGCCGACGCGGTCGAGCATTTTTCGCGCACGCTCCTCGGCCTCGGCGCGGCTTGCCCTGGTGTGCCAGCGTATGCCCTCGGCGACCTGTTCGCCGATCGTCTTGACCGGATTGAGCGCCGTCATCGGCTCCTGGAACACCATGCCGATGTCGTCACCGCGCAGCGCGCACATCTGGTCCTCGGTTGCCGCGAGGATGTCGATGCCGTCGAACGAGACGCGCCCGGTGGCGCGCGCGGCATGAGGCAGAAGCTGCATCACCGCCAGCGCCGTCATCGACTTGCCCGAACCGGATTCACCGACCAGTCCCATGACCTCGCCGGGCGCAACGGAAAGCTCCATGCCTCTGAGGATCGGCGTGTCGCCTATGGTCAGCGACAGGTTCTCGACCTCGAGCAGGCTCATCGCTGCCGCCGCGATTTCGGGTCGAGGATGTCGGCGATGCCATCGCCCAGAAGGTTGAGCCCAAGCACGGTGACGACGATCGCCATGCCGGGAAAGATTGCCATCCACGGCGCCACCACCATGCGGGTCTGCGCGTCGAACAGCATGCGGCCCCAGCTCGGCATTGGCGGTTGGGCGCCCAGGCCCAGATAGGAAAGCCCAGCTTCGGCCAGGATGCCCAGCGCGAACTGAATGGTGCCTTGCACCAGAAGCAGCGTGGCAATGTTGGGCAGCACATGTTCGATGCTGATCTGCGTGCTGCTCTTGCCGGCGGCGCGCGCGGCAAGGATGAACTCGCGCGGCCAGATCGCCAGCGCGCCGGCCCTGGCGACACGGGCAAACACCGGAATGTTGAAGATGCCGATGGCGATGATGGCGTTGACGGCGCCCGGTCCGAAGATGGCGGTGATCATGATGGCCGACAGCAAAGCGGGGAAGGCGAAGACGAGATCGTTCAGCCGCATTAGCGCCTCGTCGACGAGGCCGCTGCGCGCTGCGGCAAAGGCGCCGAGCGGCACGCCGACCCCCATGCCGATGCCGACCGCGACCAACGCCACGGCAATGGAATTGCGGGCGCCGACCATGACCATCGACAGGATGTCGCGGCCGAAATGATCGGTGCCGAACCAGTGCGCCAGCGAGGGGGCCTGCGTCTTGTCTGATATCACCAGTTTCGTGACGTCGTAGGGTGTCCAGACGTAGGAGATGATCGCCATCGCCAGGATCAGCAAGGTGATGACGAAACCGGCAACGAACGCGGTGTTCCTGAAAGCCTTGACCAGGATGCTGCCGAACGTCTCCTCGGGAATTTCGATGTGCAGCGTCATTGCCGGCTCCTCAGGCGCGGATCGACGACTGCATAGGAAAGGTCGACGAGGAGGTTGACGGCAATGACGGCGGCGACCAGCAGCATGACGACGCTTTCGACGACGATCAGGTCGCGCTGGGTGATCGCCTGGAACACCAGCCGGCCGAGGCCGGGCAGATAAAAGACATTCTCGATGATGATGGTGCCGGCAAGCAGGAAAGCGAACTGCAGGCCAAGAATGGTCAGCACCGGGATCATTGCGTTGCGCAGCGCGTGCCGCCATAACACCGCGCGGTAAGGCAGGCCCTTGGCGCGGGCGGTGCGGATATAGTCCTCGTTCAGCACCTCGATCAGCGCCGAGCGGGTGACGCGTGCCAGGATGGCGGCCTGCGGCAAGGCAAGCGCCACTGCCGGCAGCAGCAGCGATTTCAGCGCCGGCCAGAGGCCTGCGCTCCAGCCGGGAAAGCCGCCGGCCGGAACCAGCCGCAGCCAGACGGCGAAGACATAGATCAGCATCAGCGCGAACCAGAAATTGGGGACAGCGACGCCAAGCTGTGCGGCGCCCATCGCCACCGTATCGCCGGCCCGTCCGCGGCGGCTGGCGGAAAACAGGCCGACCGGAATGGCGATGATGGTGGAGAGCGCCAGCGCAATCAGCGCCAGCGGCAGGGAGACAGCCAGCCGCTCGCGCACGAGATCGATGACCGGCACCGAATAGGTGTAGGAGCGGCCGAAATCGAGACTGAGCAGGCCGCCGGCCCAATGCAGGTAGCGCCAAGGCAGCGGCGCGTTGAGCCCCATCTGATTGCGCAACAGTTCGACCTGGTCGGCGCTGGCGTTCATGCCCAGCATCAGCCGCGCCGGGTCGCCGGGCAGGATCTCCAACACGGCGAACACCACGATGGAGGCCAGCACCAGCGTGGCAATCGCGATGGTGAGCCGCTTGAGGAGATAGACGGTCATGAGGCCGCTGCGTTGCCGATGGCAGACAACAAGTGACGATAGCGTTCTGCGACGCCCCCCTCTGTCCTGCCGGACATCTCCCCCTCAAGGGGGGAGATCGGCAATTTCAGCGCAGGCGCTACAAAGGCTTCATTGATGAATGGCGAAAGCGCTGACAAGAGCGAAGTATTCCCCCTTGAGGGGGAGATGCCCGGCAGGGCAGAGGGGGGCGCGAAGGAGCGCAAGCGGCGCCTTTTGGCCAACAGCCTTACTCGCTCCACTTCACCTTGGTCAGGTCATTGGCCTGGATCGGTGCGTTTTCCCACAGTCCTTGCAGCTTGGCATCCCAGACGCCGACCTTGGGCAGTTCGAAGAGGAAGCCGACCACGGCATCATCGGCCAGGATCTTCTGCGCCTGTCCGAGCAGTTCCTTGCGCTTGGCCTCGTCGGAGGTGAGGTTGAGGTCGGCAATCACCTTGTCGAAGGCGGGGTTGTCGTAGTTGAAGTAATAGTCCTTGCGCGAATAGATATCGATGTCGTTGGGCTCGGTGTGCGAGACGATGGTCAGGTCGTAATCCTTCTTGGTGAACACCTGATCCAGCCATTGCGCCCATTCGACCGGGATGATCTCGAGATCGATACCGACGTCGCGAAGTTCCGAGGCGATGATCTCGCCGCCTAGCCGCGCGTAAGAGGGAGGCGGCAATTTCAACGTCGCCTTGAAGCCGTTCTCCAGTCCCGCTTCCTTCAGCAGTTCCTTGGCCTTGGCGACATCATGCGGATAGCGGCCGGTGAGGTCGACATAGTCCTTGTTGGCCGGTGACATGTGCGATCCGATCGGCTGGCCGAGGCCGGCCGAGGCGCCGTCGATGATCGCCTTGCGGTCGAGCGCATAGGAGATCGCTTGTCTCACCTGTAATTTGTCGAAAGGCGGCTTCTTGTTGTTGATCGACAGGAGGGTTTCGCCTTCGGTCGCGCCGATCACCACCTTGAAGCGCGGGTCGTCCTTGACCTGGGCGACGCTGTCGGCATCGAAGAACGGGAAAGCCTGGATGTCGCCAGACAGCAGCGCCGGTACGTAGGCCGCCGCATCCGGCACGATGCGGAACTCGGCCTTGTCGAGGGACACCGGCGTGCCCCAGTAATTGTCCGACTTGACCAGCGTGATCGACGACCCCTTGGCCCAGCTCTGGAATTTGAACGGGCCGGTGCCGATCGGCTTCTCCTTGTTGGTGTCGGCCGATTCAGGCGCCACGATCACCGCGTCGCCCCAGCCCATATTGTAGAGGAAGGAGCCTTGCGGGTTCTTCAACGTCACCTTGACCGTTGCCGGGTCGACGACATCGACCTTGTCGATCGCTGCGAACAGACCCTTCTGCGCATTGACCGAATTGTCGGCGCGGGCGCGGTCGAGGGAGAACTTAACGTCACTGGCGTCGAAATCGGTGCCGTCGTGGAATTTGACGCCGGTGTGCAGCTTGAAGGTGTAGACCTTGCCGTCATCGGAAATGGTCCAGCTTTCGGCCAGATCCGGCAGCACCTCGCCATTCGGCCCGATACGGGTCAGGCCCTCGAACACATTGGCGTAGAGAACCTCGTCGATCGCCGCGGCAGCACCGGCGGTCGGATCGAGATGCGGCGGTTCGAGCGGGATGCCGATGACGAGGTCGGTTCGCGCGGCGAATGCCGACGTGCCAGTGGCCAGCGACAGCACCGCTGCGGCCAGGATGGTTTTCCACAATCTCATCGTGCAACTCCCCATGCGTTTTCAGACACGTGCTCAAACCCGGGCGATAGAAGCGTGATTTGGCCACGGAGTAAATTGCGTTTCGTTCTGCCCGGCAGGATGGCTGGGAATGTTTTTGCCGTGACAGCCCTGTCGGCTGGTCGAAGCTTGTTGCGATGCGACTATCCCGTGGCTGTGCCGCGCAGCAGCACGTTGAGCCCGATCGCCATCACCTTGGCCGCTTCCACCATGTCCGATATCCCGACCCATTCGTCCGGCCGGTGGGCGAGGTCTAGAATGCCCGGACCGTAGGCGATGCAATCATAGATATGGCCGATGCGGGCAATGTGCTTCTGGTCGTAGGTGCCGGGCGAGATGACATAGTCCGGTTCGCGGTCGAAGATCGCCATGATGCCCTGCGCCACCGCCTTGACCACGGGCGCGTCGCGCTCCGTCATCAGCGGCAGCACTTCCATCAAGTCGCGGATCTCATAGTCGAATTTTTTCCGCTCGCGCTTCAGCCGGTCGAGAATGCCGGTCACTTCACCTTTGACCGTGTCGAGGTCCTCCTCGAGCAGGAAGCGGCGGTCGATGGTCAGCCGGCAGGAATCGGGCACGTTGGGCGAAGGCAGGCCGGGCCGGAAATCCTCGGTCTGGCCACCGTGGATGGAGTTGATGTTCATGGTCGAGCGCTTGGCGCCTTCGGGCACCACCGGCATGCGCGTCGTCTTGCGATCGAGCGCGGGGAATAGTTCATCCTCGAAGGCCTGCAGGACGGCGCCCATATGGCGCACCGCATTGTCGCCGAGAAACGGCATCGAGCCGTGCGCGATCTCGCCCTTGGTCTCGATCTCCGCCCACCAGACGCCGCGATGACCAAGGCAGATGCGGTCCTTGTTCAGTGGTTCGGGGATGATGACGTGGTCGACCCTGGGTTTCGAGAAATAGCCGAGCCTGGCCAGATGGGCGACGCCGCCGAAGCCGCCGGATTCCTCGTCGACAGTGCCCGATATTTCGATGGCGCCTGGAAAGTCGGGAAACACCTCCATGAAGGCTTCCGCTGCAATGACCGAGGCGGCAAGGCCACCCTTCATGTCGCAGGCACCACGGCCGTAGACCTTGCCGTCGCGGACCACGCCGGCAAAGGGATCGACGCTCCATCCGTCGCCGGCTTCGACAACGTCGATATGCGAGTTGAAGTGGACGCAGGCGCCCGGCGACCGTCCGTCGAACCGTGCAACGACATTGACACGCGGGTAGCGATCGGTGTCGCCGGGTGTGCCCTCGGCACGGATGAATTCGGTCTCGAAACCACTCTTCTTCAGTCGCGCACCGAGATATTCGGCGCATGGCCGATAGGCCTCGCCGGGTGGGTTGATGGTCGGAAATCGGATCAGGTCGGCGGTCAGCGCGACGACATCGTCGCGCCGGTCATCGATCGCCTTGAGGAGTCGCTCGTTCATGCGACGAGTTGAGCAGCGATATCAGCGGTTTTGCAAGCCCGACGGTGAACAGACCGGTGCGGCGTGTCGTTGCGGCAACTATCGCGCGAAATCGTTCAAATTCGCTGCTTTGGATTGGCGAATTGGTCAAGGAGTGTGTGCTATCGCATCACTCGCCATTAAAAAGATGAAAAACAACGTGATGGCAGGCAAGTAAGGGGCAATCAAAGGGGTTTGATCGCATGAAAAAGACTGTTCTCATGGCAGCCGTGTTTGTCGCGATGCTGTTCGGTGCCGCGGGGCAAGGCTGGGCGGCCAGCCTCGTTGCAAACATAGACGTGTCGTCGCAGACGATGACGGTCAGATACGGCTTTTCGGTCTACCGGTGGAGCGTGTCCACCGCGCGATCCGGCTATTTCACGCCGCGCGGCACCTATCGGCCGCAACGCACGGCACGGATGTGGTATTCGCGCAAATACCATATGTCGCCTATGCCTTATTCCGTGTTCTTCCATGGCGGCTATGCCATCCATGGAACTGGCGCCGTCAGGCAACTCGGCAGGCCGGCATCGCATGGCTGCGTGCGGCTGCACACGGCCAACGCCGCGACCTTCTATTCGATGGTGCGGGAAGTGGGTTTCGGCAACACGCGGATCGTCGTGACGAACTAGGGCCGTCAGTCGGGCATCGTCCGCGGCGCAGTCTTGTCTTATGTTAGCCGGTTCAACGTCGGTGGATTGCTGAACCGGTCTAACTGTTTGTTGGCACTTTCTTGTGAATTGCTTTGGCTGTCGACGCCAGTGGCAAGTCGGAACGCATAACAATCCTGGCATGGTCACTGCCGACTGCCGGGGCCTCTTTCTAAAGCGGCGCCAATTTTCGTTACCATGTGGAAAGCATTGGTATGAGACGTTCCGCCGGTGGTGGCAGCACCTGGGCGACCAGCTTCTATATGAGATGTCTCCTACGTTTCGCAGGCCGGTCAATCGGTAACCAGAAGTCTCGCCACTGCGCACCGATTGTCGGATTTGACGGATGCTCTCCCAGCCAGAAATGGACGATCGTGTTTCCAGTCGGCCCGCCGGGGTGGTTATTCTTGGTGGGGCGCACGGGACGCTGGCGCTGGCCAGGAGCCTTGGTGCGCAGAAAGTGCCGGTCTGGCTGATAAGCGCCGACACGCCTTTGCCCCGCTTTTCGCGTTACGCTCATCGGCAGATGACGTGGCCCGGCCCCGAGGATGACGGCGCCGTTGCCTTCCTGCTCGACCTGGCTGCGACCCAGGGATTGGGCGGCTTTCTTCTGGTTCCCGGCGGCGATCCTGAAGTTCGCCTGGTGTCGCAAGCCATCGAGCAACTGTCCGATGTATTCGACGTGGTGCTGCCACCATGGCAGCAGCTGAAATGGGTTTGTGAGAAGCCGCTTCTGTATCGCCGTGCCCGCGAACTGGCGCTCGCCATTCCGCTGACCTACGAGTTTACTTCGGTTGAGCAGGCAGGGGCGGCCGAGCTTCGCTTTCCCGTCATCCTGAAGCCGAACATGGGCGGGCGCAGCCGTTTCGCCCGTACAAAGGCCATTCTCGCCAACGACCAGGCGTCGTTCCTGACAGCCTACAAATGGGCCGCCGAAGACATTGGTTTTGAGAATGTCGTCGTCCAGGAAATGATACCGGGAGGAGGAGAAAACCAGTTTTCCTACGCGGCGCTTTGGAACCGGGGCGCACCGGTGGCCGAGTTCACTGCCCGCCGCAGCCGGCAATATCCGGTGGATTTCGGCTATACCAGCACGTTCGTGGAGGTCGTCGACGAGCCGCAACTGATCGACGCCTCGCGCCGGCTTCTTGGATCGATCGGTCACCACGGACTGGTGGAGGTCGAATTCAAGCGCGACCCCCGCGATGGCTCGTTGAAGATACTCGATGTCAATCCGCGACCCTGGACATGGTTTGGGCTTGCCGCTGCCGCGGGCGTCGATCTCGGTGCCATGCTTTGGGCGATCAGGTCAGGCCGCGAGGTCGGGGCGGTCTCGGCGCGGCCGAATACATCCTGGATGTACCTGGTTCGGGATATAGTGGCCGTCAGCAAGTTGATTTCAAGTGGCCGGCTGACAAGGCGGGCCTATTTGCGCTCGTTCGGTTCGGTGCGGGCATGGGCGACATTCACGGCAAGCGACCCGATGCCAGGCCTGATCGACATACCCTTGACCATGTGGAGAGTGTTGACGAGGCGAATACTTCGCAGGCGGTGAAACCATTAACCGACAACGCCATGTCATCTGTCGGACAGGCGGTAGGATGCGGTTCATTTCCGCATTCTTAACCTGGGAATGTTTAGGACGACGGGGTGTCCGACCGGGGTTTCAGTCGGGACCAGGCGTCGATAAAACGGAACCACGAGACCAGTGACATGACCGCTCCCATGCCCAGGACCGATTGCGAGGTGGCTGTGATCGGTGCCGGACCGTTTGGGCTGGCCGTTGCTTCCGCCCTCAAGGCGGCGGGCATTGAAACGATTGCCCTCGGCGGCGCAATGTCCTTCTGGCGTGATCACATGCCGAGAGGCATGAGGCTGCGCTCACCCTGGCATGCGACCTATATCGGCCACACCAAAGGTTCGCTCTCGCTTGATTCCTACGCAGCGGTCCTTGGAATCTCGCCGCGCGAACCGCTGCTGCTCGAAAACTTCGTCGACTATGGACTGTGGATACAGGCCCAGGCGGTTCCCGATCTGGATACGCGCATGGTTGGCCGTGTCGAGACGGCGAGGGGAGGGTTTCGCCTCGCCCTTGCTGATGGTGATGCCGTCCAAGCGCGGCGTGTCGTCGTTGCCACCGGGCTGATGAATCAGCAGATGATCCCCGCCGTCTTCAATGGAATGCCCGCCGAACTGGTCAGCCATGCCAGCGAACATGCCGGCTACGAGGCCTTCCGCGGCAAGCGGGTCGCGGTCATCGGGCGCGGGCAGAGCGCCTGCGAATCCGCGGTGCTGCTGAAGCGTAGCGGGGCGGATGTCGAACTTGTCTGCCGTGGCGACATCCATTGGCTCGGGTATCGAACGCTGTCGGGAAACAAAAGCTGGAGTTTGCGTGACTTCGCTTCGGAGCGTCTTGCGTCTCCCTCGAGGGTCGGCCCCTTCCCACTGTCCTGGCTGGTCGAAGTTCCAGGCTTCGTGCACCGGTTTCCGGAGGCAGCCAGAGACGGGCTCAACATCCGCAGTCTTGGGGCAGGCGCGTCAGGCTGGCTGAAGCCGGACTTCGATGGAATAAAGGTCAATGCTGGCAGCAGGATTGTCGGTGCTGCCGCCAAGGACCACGCCATCGAACTGCGGTTCGAGAAGGATGTCGCCACCTTCGATCACGTGCTGCTGGGAACTGGCTACCGGATCGATATCGCCAGGCTCGGGCTGTTCGCGCCCGATGTGCTTGCCGCGATTGCGCGCCGGGAAGGGGCTCCGGTGCTCTCCGCGGGGTTCGAGTCGAGCATTCCAGGCCTACATTTCGTCGGTGCGAGCGCCGTCGGCAGTTTTGGCCCGCTGATGCGTTTCACTGCCGGCACGCCATACGCCGCGCGCAACGTCACGCGTTTCGTCAAGGCCAGAAGCAAGAGTTACGCTCCGGCGCGAAACTGAAAGACCGCGTAGTCGATGGTTCGGATCGCATCGAGGAAGCCGGGCATCGGCGGCACGGGAAGTTCCATGAAAATGCCGGCCGCCCGGATTGCCGGCCTTGCCCAATCGATGGCGCGGTGGCTTGAGCTTCCGTAGACGATGAAACAGTTTCTCGGGCGCCGTTCGAGCGACGACACGAGATTTTTCAGCACGATGTCGAAAACGTCTTTGGAAAAAGGATTGTAGAAATAGACCACCAGGGGCGCATCGGGAAATTCGTAGGTCGCCGCGTCCGCCTCGACGACACTGAGCGCGCGGCATTTCTGCGACGGATTCCTGAAGCGCCTTATGTTGCTCCTGGCGATTTCGACCAACTCGCGAGCGAACTCCACCCCGATGATCTCTGCAAACGGATAGCGCGACGCCAGCAACAGCGTCCGCGATTTTCCAGAGCCGATGTCGATGAATGTGCGGCCCTGGAGGTCTTGGGGCAGCGACTTCATGATGAAATCAAAGGTTTTCGGCGAGGTGCATACCGCTTCGTTGCCCTTGCTGCGATGCGGGCCGACGACATCGAGCGCAGCGAGCTGGATCGAACCGGCCGTATCGACATCGTGCCGGCGATCCCATTTTCGCGCGAGGCGGTCGGCGACGATATAGCGGACGTTCCGCAGGACAAAGCCAACGCTCGCGCCGATCCCATGCTGGCGAACGAGCCTGATCGGCTCCAGCAAGCCTCGCTGGCGGATAAAGGACCAGGCCCTGCCAAAACGGCCAAACGAGCGGTCTTCGAGCCTATCCCGGTCGGCGCGACGCGTTTCGAGACTAACCATGCAACGGTCCCAGCCGATGAACATCCCTGGGATATCTGCGCCCCGGCCGTTTAAGATTCCCTGACCAACAACGCTACGAATGTCAGGACCGGTGGCCAATCAACGGGCTTAGGCGCCAGCGACTGGCGCTCCCGCCTGCGGGGGCCGCTTTCTGCGCCGGCCGCCGATCTCCCACCTTTTGTGGAACCACATCCACTGACCAGGGTCTTCGCGCACCCAGCGCTCGACCACGTCGTTGAGAAGCTGGGTGGTGGCACGGACGTCGACGATGCCGTCAGCGGTCCGCGGCAAGGTCAGCTTGTCCTCGATCTCGAGCCGGAAGCGGTTGCCCGGAAGCCTGACGCAGCGCGCCGGATAGACGTCGCAGTCGTAGTGACGGGCAAGGGTTCCCAGCACGCGATTGCTCTGGCAGGGGCGGCCGAAGAACGTCGTCTCGAGGCCGTTGGTGAATTTCTGGTCGACCAAGACACCGATGTTGCCGCCTTTCTCCAAGACCCCGGCCAACGCAAACGAGGCGCCGGCCATCGATGGCAGCAGTGATCCCATGGTCGAGCGGCGCGTCGAGAGGATGTAGTCGGCGAGATAGGGATTGTTGGGAGGGCGAAACAGCGCCGTGATGTTCATGCCGAAGGTTGCGGCGGCCACCGGCAGCAATTCGAAATTGCCGAGATGGCCGGTGAAGACGATGTGCGGCTGCTTTTCGGCGGCGATCTCGATGAAGTGTTCTATCCCCTTGACCTCGACGCGTCCCGGACTGGTGGCAGCGGGATCGTAGTCGAACAGGGCGTCGAGAAAGATGTATTCGGCGGCCAGGCGGGCCATGTTGCCCCACATGTCGGAGGCGATGGCCTGGATCTCGGCTTCGCTCTTTTCCGGATAGGCCCTGCGCAGATTGTCGACGGCGACCTGATGGCGCCCGACCCGAGGGCCGACACGGCGTGCGACGCGGTCGGCGAAATTCAGCGCGCTGTCGGCCGGCAGCAGGCGCAGCGCCGAGATGATCATCATCGCCGCACGCGCCACCAGCCAGTAGTTCAACTGGCGCAACTGCCTGCCATAGCGAAATTTGAGATCCCGGCGAAACTTCTTGAGCACTGAGGTCAAGCTCTAGTCGACGCGCAGGATGATCTTGCCGAACACGTCGCGGCCTTCCATGCGCTTCAGCGCGGCATCGATATCGTCGAAGCCGACTTCGGTGTCGATGACCGGTGCGACCTGTCCCGCCGCCATTTTCTGCATGGCGTTGGCCATGTTCTCCATGCGGCAGCCGAAGGAGCCGAGCAGTTTCAACTGCTGCTGGAACAGCTGCATCAGGTTGATCTGCGTCGACACGCCCGAGGTCGAGCCGCAGGTCACCAGGCGACCGCCGCGCTTCAGGCACAGCATCGAGGCGGCAAAAGTGTCGGCGCCGACATGTTCGAAAACGACGTCGACGCCCTTCTTCCTGGTCAGCTTGCGCACGACGCCTTCGAAACGGTCGTCGCGATAGTTAATGACATGATCGGCGCCGAGCGCCCTGGCCTTGTCGATCTTGTCGTTCGAGCCGACCGTGGTGATGATCGTGCAGCCCATCCGCTTCGCCAGCTGGATGGCCGCCGAGCCGATGCCGGAGCCACCGGCATGGACCAGGATGGTCTCGCCTGGTTGCAGCCGGGCATTGTCGAACAGCATGTGCTCGACGGTGCCGAAAGTGACGGGCGCCACTGCGGCACCGATATCTGTCACGCCGGGCGGGGCGGGGACCAGAAGGCGCGCCGGCAGGTTGATCTTTTCCTGCGCGAAGCCGTCGAGATGGAAGCCGTGAACCCCCGAAACATGCTCGCAGAGATTGTCGCGGCCTTCGCGGCAGGCACGGCAAAGGCCGCAGGTGCGCGCGCCGTAGATCGAAACCAACTGTCCGGGCAAGAGACTGGAAACACCGGGACCGACCGCCTCGACCTCGCCGGAGGCTTCCGCGCCGACGACCAACGGCAGCTTGCGCTTGGCGAAGGCCATGCCGCGCCAGCCCCAGACGTCGATGTGGTTCAGCGCCACCGCCTTGATACGCAGCGTGACTTCACCGAGTGCCGGCGGCGGGGGAGGCGGCAGGTCCACCGTTTCAAGACGGCGGTCCTCGATAAGTTGCAGTGCGCGCATGGAGCCTGTCGGTTCTGTTTGGCGGAAAAAGGTCGCTTAGACCGGTTCCCGCGCCATGACAAGGCAAGTGTTCTGGCCGCCGAAGCCGAAGGAGTTCGACAGAACGGTGCGAACCTCGGCATTGCGCTTCTTGTTCGGCACCACGTCGAGCACGATCGCGGGGTCGGGATTGTCGTAGTTGATGGTCGGCGGAATGACGCTTTCGCGCATCGTCATCAGCGAGAACGCCGCCTCGACCGCGCCAGCCGCTGACAGCGTATGGCCAATCATCGACTTGTTCGAAGAGATCGGCATCGAACCGATCCGCTCGCCGAACACCGTCGACAGCGACAGGTGCTCCATCTTGTCGTTTTCCGGCGTCGAGGTGCCGTGGGCGTTGACGTAGTCGATCTCGTCTTCGCTCAGGCCGGCATCGGTGAGGGCGGCACGAACCGCCGCGATTGCCGGCGAACCGTCGGGCTTCGAGCGGGTGCGATGGAAATCATCGGCTTTCTCGCCGCAGCCGCGCAGGATGCCGAGAACGGTGGCGCCGCGCGCGAGGGCGGCCTCCAACGATTCCAGCACGAGCGCGCCGGAACCCTCGGCCAGCACGAAGCCGTCGCGGTCCTTGGAGAAGGGTTTTGAGGCTTTTTCCGGGATGTCGTTGTGGGTCGAAAGCGCCGACAGCAGCGAGAAGCGGATCAGTGCCTCGGCGGTCGCCGAACCATCGGCGCCGATCGACAGCGCCCGGTCGCATTCGCCGCGGCGGATCGCCTCGACACCGAGCTGGATGGCGGTGGCGCCGGAGGCACAAGCGGTCGAGAGCGTGATCGGCAGGCCGCGGGTGCCGAAACGGTCGGCGAGACGGTCGGCGATCGAGCCGAACTGTGTGGTCTCGAAAATGTCTGTTTCCTTCAGCCCGCGCGCGACCCGCAGCAGCCTTTCGGCGCCGGCATCCTGTTTGTCGGAATTGTAGAGCGAGAAGCGTTCGCGCCAGTCGAGTTCTACCGGTGGCGAAGCCAGGAAAAGCGGACCGCCGAAATCACTGGAATTGAGACCGGCTTCGGCCACGGCCTCGTGCGCGGCGGTTTCGGCCAGTTCGTAGGTGAGGGGACTGGCGCCCTTCGAACTCGACGCCAGGAAGTCGACAGTGCCGGAGATGCGGGTGTTGAGATGGTCGACCGGAAAGCGGGTGATCGGGTGGATGCCCGACTTGCCCGAGGTCAGCGCCGCCCAATTGTCGGCCTTGCCGACGCCAAGCGAGGTCACCACGCCGATGCCGGTGACGGCGACGATCGGCCTGCCCATGTGATCGTTCAGATTGGCCATCCGGGAGCCCTCGACCTTTTTGTATCGTTGCAGCATGGATCGCGGAGCACCGCCTCAGGCGGCGTTGACCAGCGCCATGCCCTCGAATTGGTGATAGCCGATCGCCGTTGCAAGGACGGTGGCCGGAACGCCTTCGAATGGCGTCTCGGCAGCGGCGTCAAAAACAGGGTAGGCGGCCTTGCGGTCAACGGCGAGTGCGGCCAGCGCCACGGCGAACGGAAACTGCGCTTCCTTCATATGTCCGGTCAGCGTCGAGAAGCCGCGAGAAGCGATCGCTGGATTGGCATCGAGCGCTGCTTTCTCCGCGCGGGTTGCCGCATGAGCGCCCGACGCGCCGGACAGGGCAAGCAGCTTGCCGTTCGGCAGCGCCGCCTGGCTGAGCAGCGCCGTGATCTCGGTGTCGAGTTCTCCGCGCCGCCGCCTGGCGCGGCCGGAGACGACCGGCCCGAGTTCGGCATAGATCTTGCGCCCACGGCTTGTCGCGTGTTCGCGCTGCTCCAGCACCAGGAAGGCGCCACCGGAGCCCGACACCACGCCGCCACCTTCAGAGCCCTGTCTTTGCCAGACCGGCTTCCACGGGCCGCGATGCAGGTAGCCGGCAAGTTCGTAGCCGAGCAGCATGTCGGAATGTTCGGTCTGGAAGGCGCCGCCGACCAGGATGTGGGTCGACTGGCCGGAGCGGATGCGCGCGGCAGCCGTTTCGACGGCGGCGACGCCCGCACCTTCCTCACCCATGAAGGTTCTGGACGAGCCGGTCACCTTGTGGACGATGGAGATGTTGCCGGCGAGCAGATTGGAAAGCTGGGCCAGGAATAGCGTCGGCCGCAGTTCTGTGGTCAGCTTCTCGTTCAGCAGCACGTCGCGGTCGTTGCGGCTTTCGGAAGCGGCGAGAATGGCGGCATCGACCGCTTCGTCACGTTCGCCGCCACCGGCGGCCACAACCATGTCCATGGTCGTGCAGAGTTCGTCATTGCCCTTGATGCCGGCGTCGTCCAACGCCAGTCCGGCGGCATAGGTGCCGAGCCTCTGCCAGGTCTCCATCTGACGCTGGTCGCCGCGCTTGGCGATCTGCAGGTTCCAGTCGATCTCCGGCAGGGGGTGGACGGTGTAGGGCGCGAAACGCGCGGCCTCGAGCACCGGCTGCAGGCCGGGCTGGGCGAGCTTCTGCCAGTGGGCGTCCGGACCCTCTCCCAGCGAGGAGACAAGGCCGATACCAGTGATGACGACGTCGCGGGGGCTGCTCATGGGCGGCTTTGTGGGTCAGGCGGCAGAGCGCGTCAAGATCGCGCGCTCAACTGACGTCAAGCAGTCTTGGCGGCGACCAGCGCGTCGATCTTGGCGCACAGGTTCTTCATGACGAAGTAATCGTCGGTCGAAGCCTTGCCGTCATTGACCTCCTGGGTCCACTTTTCCAGCGGCACCTTGATGCCGAATTCCTTGTCGATGGCGAAGACGATGTCGAGGAAATCGAGGCTGTCGATGCCGAGATCGTCGATCGTGTGGCTCTCGGGCGTGATGGTGTCGATATCGATCTCGCTGGTGTCGGCAATGATCTTGGCGACTTTGTCGAACGTGGTGGACAAGAGGCTTTTCCTTCGGTTGCGGGCGGAATCTGTCCGCATGTGTTTGGGCGCTGTCTAATCGGTTTTTCCCGGCAGGAAAAGGCCTGATGCGCGGGGCGCAGATGGGTAGGGCGCTCAAGAAACGCAAGAAGGGCCACCGGTCGACCCGGCGGCCTCTCCCATTGACGTTACGTAAGCTCAAGTGTCGCGGAGCTTGACCAGGTCGTTGAGCAGCCCGCCCGTTCCGTTGTGGACGGTCAGCCGCTCGACCTTGCCGGCAATGGTTTCCAGAGCCTCGAGCTCCTTCAGCCGCAGCATCACCGGGTTCTCCGCCATCACCTTGGCCGTGTTAAGCAGCGAACGCGTGGCGTTCGTCTCCTCGCGGCGACGGATGATGTTGGCCTCGGCCTGCTTTTCAGCCGACACCACCTGGTTGAGGATCTCGCGCATCTCGCCCGGCAGGATGACATCCTTCAGGGCGATATCGCTGACCTCCACACCGATCTCCGCCATGTCGGCGCGGACCTTGGCCGCCGCTTCCTCGTCGACCGTCATCTTCTTCTTAAGGATCTGGTCGAGCGTCAGCGCGCCAAGCGTCTTGCGGAAGGCGTACTGCAGGGCACGGTAGAGGGCTTCGGAGAAGTCCTTCACAGCGCTCACCGCCTTGACCGGATCGACGACCCGGTATTCGGCGGCGATGTTGACGCGGATCGTGACGCGATCCTTGGTCAGCACTTCCTGCCCGGCAACGTCGAGCGACTGGCGCTTGAGGTCGACGACCTTGATCTGCACCATGCGTCCGACGTTCCAGAAAGCATGCACGCCCGCCGACAGCGTCCGCACGAGGACACCGTCGATGAACAGCAGTCCGGCCTGGCCGTCGACGACCGGATGGACGGACATCAGTTCCGCCTTCCGGGCCTGGCCGAGCCGGCGCATGACCGCCGCATCGATGGCCAGATCGGCCAACGTGTCGATCAGCGTCACCTTCCACGGACCGGCATCCGTCCACAGCACGAGCTTGCGATCCGGCGCCAGCACGGCATGCAGGTTGCCGTCACGCTCGATGACGGCGACGTCCGTGCGCCCGGTGCGAACGACGGTGAAATGACGCGCGGCTACATCCGGGAGCTTGTCGAACAACGCCTTCTCGTATGCCGAAACGAATTCCGGGTTCTTCAGATCGTGCCGCGACACCTCGAGGCTTCCGCGCCGGTTGGCGAGCCAATGTTCGCCCGGCAGCAGGACAGCCTTGATCTCACCCTTGTACAGGGTGAGGGCACGTTCGTTTTCCCTTACGAGGACGCGCTCGCGTCCAAGAACCTTGTCAAGAATGGTCATTGTCTTACTCCTGTCGGGCATGGCCCCATGCGAGGCGTCAAGTCATGCGTCGATCTTCCCTTCGTTTCTCGTTTCACATCGTCTCTTGCGTCTTGATCCGGGCACGAATGATCCGGGGACTGGTGGCATCAATCCGTGGCGGGCCTGCGGGAGCGGATCGCGGGGCAGCGAAGCGGGCGCCGGAGGCCTTGGCCTCCCTTGCCGGCGACGCTGCGCCTTGACCATCACCGCGGGCCTGGCCGCGAGCCGATGGCGTCAGACTTTCAGGATGGCCCGCGCCCGAAGGGCTTGGGCCGTCCGTCAGATCTTCAGCATTCCAGTCCCCGGACCGTTTTTCAGATAACACCGTGGCAGGGTGCTGGCTTATCAGGCCAATGGAGAAGGATTCGAACCTTCGACAATCAGAACCTAAATCTGATGCTCTACCAATCTGAGCTATCCGTGGTGCAGACAGCAGGAATCGAACCTGCGACCTCCGGAACCAAATCCGGCGCTCTCCCGCTGAGCTATATCCGCGATCCCAATCCCCAAAGCGGCGCCGTATACAGGGCGGCAAAGCCGCCTGCACGGGCGGAGACGAAAGCTCCAACCGTTGTGCTCACTTCGGTTTTCGTGACCGGGTGCGCGCCTATAGCCCCTGCGACGGGTTGTCGCAAGCGGCATTGTCGTGGTCAATTTGCGGCTTCTTTCAGTGGTGGCATTTCGGCAACACAAACGGCAGTCGCCGGCGTGCGCTTGCGTGTACCAATGTACCATGGTACACGATGGCCATGGATATAGAGCGCGTGCAGACAGGGGTTCGCCTGGAAAAGCGACTGGTGAAGGTCCTCAAGGCCTTGGCCGAACACCGCGACATGAGCCTCGGCGATCTCATCGAGGGCATCGTGCTGCATGCTTTCGAAGGGCAGACGCCGTTTTCGCCGGCGACGCTCGAAACAATCGGCCAATTGAAGCGCATCTATGGGCTGGAGCTTGGCGCCGCGGACAGCCACCGTCTGGTCGAACGGAAGGGCGAAGGCGGATGACGAGCCATCTTGAGCGTTGCCACAGCATCGTCCTTTCCGGTCCGGTCGATCGCGTCTTTCCGCTGTTCTCGCCGATCGGCGAGACATTGTGGGTGGAGGGCTGGGATCCGGAGTTTCTGCATCCGCAAGGCGGCGAAACGCGGCAAGGCATGGTCTTCCGGACCGCCCATGGTGATGAGACGACTCTCTGGGCCTGCGCTGACTGGGATCCTGTCGGGCATCGTGTCCGCTATGTCAGGGTCACGCCGGATTCACGTTTCGGATTTGTCGAGGTGGCCTGCAATCCGGCGGCTGACGGCGGCACCGAGGCATCGATCGCCTACACGTTCACCGCCCTGAACGCGTCAGGCAGGTCGTATCTGTCGGCGCTGACGGAGGACGCGTTCGCGCGCATGATCCAGGCATGGCAAGTCCGCATCGATGCGTGGCTGCTCACCGACGCGTCAGTCGGTCATCGCCACGACTAGAACGTGACCCGACCGAGCACGCGCAGGCCGTCGCCCTGCGGCTCGACGACCACGGCCTCGCCTTCGCGTGGCGAGACGCCGGTCAGCGCCACGATGTCTTCCAGATGGGTGACCATGACCAGATTGTCGGAGCCGGAATAGGCGCGGATTTCCTTCATGATTGCCGCGATCTGCGCCGCCTTCTGCGTCTCATCCCCCTTCAGGAGATCGAGCGGCGCAAACAGCTCCGGCTCGGCCTCGAAGGCGATGCGCGCGGTGTCGAGGCAGCGGCAATAGCGGCTAGACAGCACACGCTCGATGGGTGCCGCCCGCGCCGCAAACAAGGCGCCGATCTTGCTCGCCTGCTGCTTGCCGCGCGCCGACAGGTTGACCTGGGTGGCACAGCTGTCGATGTCGAAATTGGCCGGATCGGTGGTGCCGGTGACCATAGCATGGCGAAGCAGCACGACATGGCCGCCGTCGCGCAACAGCGCCCAGCCGGCGTCCGTTGCGTGGGCCGCGGCCGGGATAGCGAACAGAAGCAAAGCCAACAAAAATCGAATCATAGGCTATCCTTCTCCGGTTCCCGGCATGGGCTCCGGTGACTCGACATATAGGGACGGTAAAGCCAGCCGAAAGACAAGGCGCGGTCGGACAGAGCCCTACTTCTTCGCCAGTTGTTTCTTCACCAGATCGATCTTCTGGTCGGTCAACGGGATGGGCATCGTATAGCCGGCTTCGGTAAAGCCTTGCTTGGCGTTCTCGAAGAATTCGATCGCCTTTCGATATTCGGCCTTGCCGCCACCATAGCTGGCGCGGTTCCAGTGGATGTCGCCGAGATTGTTCTGTTCGAAGGCCCACTGCATCGGCTGGCTTTCGCGGGTGAACACCTTCAACGTTGCCGTGAAGGCGGCCTCGGCATCGCCGAGATATTTGTCGGTCCGCTGGAGATTGCCGAGGTTGAGAAGGCTCCTGCCGATGCCGTTTTGGGCATTGGCCCAGTCGACGGGTGCGGCTTCGACGGTCAACACTTCAAGTGCCGCCCGCCCTGCGGCGATGGACTCGAGCAGGGTCTTCGGGTCGGCGTTGCTCATGCTCAGCCAGTGCAGCGTCGAGCCAAGGCCGGCCTGGGCCAGCGCCCATTGCCGCGGGTTCGTCTCGCGCTTGTATTCGCGCAACGCATCGCGGTAGGCGGCGATCGCCTCGCCATAGTGTTCCGGCTTGTCGGTCACGCCTCCAAGCAGCTGCAGCGTGTTGCCGAGATTGTAGTGGCTCATTGCCCAGTCGAGCGGGAATTTCCGTCTGACATAGACCTGTCGGGCGGCCTGGAACGCCGCCGCCGACTGTTCTAGCCTGGCCGCGTCGCGGGTGCGCTGGCCAAGCGTCTGGTAGATCGAACCGAGATTGTTCTGCGCCGACGCCCAGTCCATCGGAAAACGCTGCCGGGTAAACACCGTCAGCGCATCGTCATAGGCCGCCGCGGCCTCCTCGAGCGCGCTGGTGCCCAAGTCGAAGCGGGCGACGCCGCTCAGCGCGTTGCCGAGGTTGAGCCGGCTGGTGGCCCAGGAGACCGGGAAGGTTTCACGGGTTCGCACCTCGAGCGCGGCGCGGAAGGCGTCGGCCGCCGCGTTGATCTTTGCCTTGTCGTTGAGCTGGATGCCAAGCGACACAAGCGTATTGCCGAGATTGTTCTCGACCATCGCCCATTCCACAGGCACCTTTTCGCGCGTGTATTCCTCAAGCGCCAGCCGGTAGGCCGCCTCCGCTTGCGTCAGATGCTCGCCGGCGGCCTCGCGCTCGGACAGTGCGTAGAGCGCCAGGCCGAGGTTGTTCTGCGAAGCTGCCCAGTCGAGCGGCACCTTGTCGCGTGGGCGCTTCTCGAGGGTGGCGCGCATTGCCGCCACCGCTTCATTCAGGCGCTTCGGGTCGCTCTCGCGTTCGCCGATCTTCAAGAGCACATTGGCGAGGTTGTTCTGCGCGGCGGCCCAGTTGAGGTCGTCCTTCTCGCGCTCGAACACGACGAGGGAATCGCGAAAAATCTGTGCCGCTTCGTCGAGATGAGCGGTTTCGGTCTCGCGCTCGCCGATGGTCTGCAGCACCACCGCCATGTTGTTGCGGGTGATCGCCCAGTCGCGATTCTGTTCGCCGTTGGGGATAAAGTTCAGGATGATGCGATAGGCCTCGATGGAATGCTGCAGCGCCTCGAGATCGCCAGAGGCATAGCCGAAAGTATTCAACGCCTCGGCTTCCTGGTTCTTGTAGTTCCAGCGCAGCTTGTCGTCCCATTTTTCGGCCAGCGAAAACGCCTTGGCGTAGTCGCCGGCGGCGGACTTATAATCGAAGACCAGCGCCGAGGCATCGGCGCGCCTGGCGTAGATCGCGGCATCGGCAAGGCGCTTCTGCTTGACGAGATCTTCGGCCTCATCGACCGCATCGCCTGTCTGTTCGACCCGGCCGACCGCGCCATCGAGGAATTTGCGCGCCGTCACGATGGCGCCCTGGGCGATGGCCTCGTCGGCGGAAGCGACGAGGCGCTTGATCTCGGGATCGTCGGTGCGCAACGCCGCGCGCTCGGACATCATCTTCTTCAGGCGCTCGGCCTGGGCGTCGAGCACCTTTTGCAGATCCGTCGGATCCTCGGGGATTTTTTCCGTGCCGCGCGCCTTCAGCACGCCATAAAGCGCGTCGAGCGGCACGCCCTCCTGCAGCGAGGCCAGTTCCACCTGTGCCCGCTTCGGGTCGGGCAGGTCGGAAATGGTCAACAGCAACTGCCGCCGCTCGCTGGTGATCAACCCGTCGTCGCCGGTCGGCTCCGGTGGTGCAATACCGAAATAGAGCAGGCGGCGCAGGCTTTCATTGACCCAGGGACGCTGCTTGGCCTTGGTGTCGAGGTAGACCTCCTCGGTCACCATGCGCATGACCGAGCCGAACTCGGTGCCTTTCATCGCCGCGAGGTGGCGCAGCAGGGCGGCCGCGTAAGGGCTGTTTTCGCCAGCCACGCCATCGAGTGCCGGGCGACCGGGTTCGGCGGCAAAGCCGACCACGGTGCCCAGGCTCGCGTCTGTCGCCGCCGCATTGCCGAGGGCCTTGGCACCACGCACCGGTTCCAGTCCGCCGGCGCCAATCGGCGAGGCGGAGGCGGTCGGGGCGCGCCGCACCACTGCGTCCGCCGGAAACGGATTTGTGCGGCATGCATCGAGCAGCACGATCGTCACCGGCACGGTCGTCTTCAAGGCACCCATGACGGCGGAAATCGGCACCAGGGCCGCGTCGGCATCCTTCAGGGAAGATATGTCGGCATCGACCGGCACCAGATAGTTCTCGCCGCCGGCCTCGATGCCATGACCGGAATAGTAAATGAAGGCGACATCGGCGCCTTCGGCATCCTCGGTGAATCGCTCCAGGTCGCGCTTCAGCTTGGCGGCGTCGCGGTCGGTGACGTTACGGGCGTCGAAGCCGAGGTCGGTCAGCATCTTGGCCATGTCGCGGGCGTCGTTGGCCGGGTTGGGGAGGGCGGCGATATGTTCGTATTTCGACTGGCCGATGATCAGCGCCACACCCTTCAGGCTTTTCGTTTCAGCGGCCTGAAGCGCTGTCGCGGCAAGGCAAAACAGGGCAGTGGCGAAAGCTGTCAGCCACGCCTGCCGGAAAAGATTACGCTTCGAAGTTTCGACAAAGGCCATTTGTCGTTCGCGCCCGCCCCGATGATCCAAACCCTCTATAACGCTGCCAGCCGACCATGATCAAATTCAGGCGAGATTGCGCCACGACCGTGGCTCGCCTATCACGGGAAAAATGTCTCCGCTCACCGAAACCGTGCTCTTCGTCTTCAGCCTTGTCGCGCTCGGCTATCTCGCCGGGTTCACAGGCTATCTCAGACCGGCGAGCGGCGAGGGGATATCCGATTTCGCGGTCAGCGTGGCCATGCCGCTGCTGTTGTTCCAGACCATGGTGAACGCCGATTTCCACGGCGTCGCGCCATGGTCCCTGTGGGGCGCCTATTTCGCGGCGGTAGCGATCACCTGGGCCGCCGGCCATCTCGTCACCACGCGGATCTTCGGACGGGATGCACGTGCCGGGGTCGTCGGCGGTGTGTCGTCGGCCTACTCCAATGTCGTGCTGCTCGGTGCCCCCTTCATTCTCGGCATATTCGGCCCGAGCGGCTTCGAAGTGCTGTCGCTGCTCGTCTCCGTCCATCTGCCGGTCATGATGATGGCGTCGATCGTCCTGTTCGAGATGTTCGGCCGGACTGGCAGCGAGCCTATGCACCCCTTGCGCATCATCCGTAGTTTCCTGCGGCGGCTTTTCATCAATCCACTGATCATCGGCATTCTGGCGGGACTGGCATGGCGCCTCAGCGGTGTGCCGCTGCCCGACCTTGCCATGCGACTGGTCGATGCGCTGGCCGATACGGCCGGGCCGGTTGCGCTGTTTGCCATGGGGCTCAGCCTGCGCCGCTTCGGCATTTCGGGGAATGTCCGTCCGGCGCTGGCGCTTTCGGTGCTGAAGCTGTTCTTGATGCCGGCGCTGGTTCTCGCCTTCGTCTGGCTGCTCGGCCTGCCGCCCTTGACGGCCAAGGTGGCGGTCGTGATCGCGGCGCTGCCATCCGGCATCAATTCCTATCTCATCGCCGTGCAGTTCAACACCGGCCAGGCGCTGGCATCGAACCAGATGACCATCGCCACGGCCTGCGCCGCTGTGACGACTGCTTTCTGGCTGACGGTGGTGCTCCACGTTTTCTGACAGGTTATGCTGATATTCAGATAATGCCGGCCTGCGATCTTCCTGCCATATGTCGGCCTGCTCTCGCCTCGGGCTGGCCCAACCCCTATATGCCATGTAGCGATTGCTTGCGGGCCTTGCCCTAGGTAAAGAGCAGTGGCTCCGGCGTGCCGGCTTCAATTCCATGGCGCACGCTCACCGAAGACTTCACAGACCGGCCCGTCAGTGCGCCGAACGGAGGATAGACCATGCTTCAGAAAACCAGCCATTTCATGCGGCAGGCCAATCTCATCAACGGCGAATGGGTGCAGGCCGACAGCGGCCAGACGGTCGACGTCAACAACCCGGCCACCGGTCTCAAGATCGGCACTGTGCCGAAGTCGGGCAAGGCCGAGACCCGCCGTGCCATCGAGGCCGCCGAAGCTGCCTTCAAGTCGTGGCGCAAGACGACCGCGCTCGAGCGCTCGAAGCTGCTGCGCAAGCTGCATGACGCGATGATGGACAATCAGGACGTGTTGGCCGAATTGCTCACCATCGAGCAGGGCAAGTCCCTGTTCGAGTCCAAGGGCGAGATCGGCTCGGCCGCTTCCTACATCCTGTGGTTCGCCGAGGAAGGCCGCCGCACCTATGGCGACGTCGTGCCCTCGCCATGGGCGGACCGCCGCATCCTGGTGACCAAGGAGCCGGTCGGCGTCATCGCCGCCATCACGCCGTGGAATTTCCCGTCCTCGATGCTGGCCCGCAAGCTCGGACCGGCGCTTGCCGCCGGCTGCACCGCGGTCGTCAAGCCGGCCTCGCAGACCCCGTACTCGGGTCTGGCCTGGGGCGCGCTCGCAGAGGAAGTCGGTTTCCCCAAGGGCGTCATCAACATCCTGACCGGTTCGGCCAGCGAGATCGGGGACGAGATCTGCGCCAATCCGCTGGTGTCGAAGATCACCTTCACCGGATCGACCGAGGTCGGCAAGCTTCTCATCCAGAAGTCCTCGGTCACCGTCAAGAAGGTGTCGATGGAGCTTGGCGGCAACGCGCCGTTCATCGTCTTCGACGACGCCGATCTCGAGCGTGCCGTCGCCGGCGCGATCACCGCCAAATACCGCAATTCCGGCCAGACCTGCGTCTGCACCAACCGCTTCCTGGTTCAGGCCGGCGTCTATGACAAGTTCGTCGAAAAGCTCGCTGCCGCAAGCAACGGGTTGAAGGTCGGTTCCGGCCTCGAGGACGGCGTGCAGCAGGGACCGCTGATCGACGAAAAGGCTGTCGAGAAGGTCGAGGAGCTGATTGCCGACGCGACTGCCAAGGGCGGCAAGATCGTCGCCGGGGGCAAGCGTCACGCGCTCGGCGGTTCGTTCTTCCAGCCGACGGTCATCGCCAATGCGACGCCCAAGATGCGCTTCATGAAGGAAGAAATCTTTGGCCCGGTCGCACCGGTGTTCAAGTTCGAGACCGAAGAGGAAGCCATCGCGCTCGCCAACGACACCGAATTCGGCCTCGCCTGCTATTTTTACACCGGCGATCTCGGCCGCGCCTTCCGCGTCATGGAAGGGCTGAAATACGGCATGGTCGGCGTCAATGAAGGCCTCATCACCACGCCCGAGGCGCCGTTCGGCGGCGTCAAGGAATCTGGCCTCGGCAAGGAAGGCGGACATCAGGGCATCGAGGACTACCTCGACACCAAATATGTCTGCATCGGTGGCCTCGGCCTCTGATAGACTAGCTCCAAGCGGGCAGGTCTGTGACCTGCCCGCTTGCGTCGAGAAAACCAGCCGAAATTCTCTGAATCAACTGGCGTTTGCGAGCATGACGAATGAAGGACGGTGAGGTTTTCGGTACGACGCAGGCAGGCGAGCCGGTGCGTCGCTTCGCGATCAGGGGTGGCGGTCTTACCGCCAACATCATCGGGCTCGGCGCAATCATCCAGGATTTGCGCCTCACCGGACACGATGCGCCGCTGGTGCTCGGCTATAACAGTCTGGAGGCCTATGAGACCGACACCGCCTTCTTCGGCGCCGTCGTCGGCCGCTACGCCAATCGCATCCGGGATGGCCGCTTCACCATCGCCGGCCAGCGCTACCAGACCGAACGCAACTTCCTCGACAAGCACACGCTGCATGGCGGCTCGCAAGGCTTTTTCCACCGGCCGTGGACGGTTTCGCTGCATGGCAGGGATTTCGTCACGCTCACGCTGCATGATCCCGACGGCACGATGGGCTTTCCCGGCGCGCTCGACGTCACCTGCACCTACCGGCTGAAGATCCCCGGCACGCTCAGTGTCGAACTCACCGCGACCTGCGAGGAGCCGACGCTGTGCAATCTCACCCAGCATTCTTATTTCAACCTGGATGATGGTGGCGCTGGCGACATCCTCGACCACAGGATGATGCTGAATGCGGGCGCCTATCTGCCCGTCGATGGCGACATGATCCCGACCGGCGTGGTCAAGCCGGTTGACGGCACGCCCTTCGATTTTCGCCAGGCGCGGCCGCTGCGCATGGAGACCGAGGGTGAACAGCTGCCCTATGACCAGAATTTCTGCCTCGCCCCGACGCGCGGGCCGCTCAAACAGGCAGCTTGGACGCAAGGGGCGAGTTCCGGTGTCGAGATGGAGGTGTGGACCACGGAGCCCGGCGTCCAGCTCTATACCGGCCAGTACGTGACGCCGCGCAAGGGGTTGGAAGGGCGAGACTACAAGGCCTTCTGCGGGTTTTGCCTGGAGCCGCAGGTCTGGCCGGATGCGCCGAACCGGCCGTATTTCCCGCAGGCAACGCTGTGGCCGGGCGCGATCTACCATCACGTCACCGAATACCGCTTCCGGCTCCCTTAGTATTTCTGGTCACTCGGTTTCGAACGCCGTCCGCAACGTCTCGAACGGGGCCAAGGCGCCGCGCACCTGTACTACGGCTGCGGCGACGCGGTGCGCGCGCAATACGGCATCCACCGGGGCGTGACCGGCGAGGCGTGCGGCCAGATAGGCGCCATTGAAGGAATCGCCCGCGCCGGTTGTGTCGACGGGTGCGGCGACATGGATCGCCGGCACGTCGTGCGATGTTCCGTTGTCGGCAATCAGTGCTGGCGCCTCGCCGTTCTTGACGACGACCTCGCTGACCAGTTGCCCAAGCCGGGCGGCGGTCGCTTGCGGCGTTGCATCGCCGAACAGCATCTGCTCGTCGGGAAAGGTCGGCAAGGCGATGTCGGTGACGGCAAGCGCTTCGGCGATCGCTGCCTGCGCATCCTCGCGCCGGCGCCAGAGCCGCGGCCTGTAGTTGGGGTCGAACGCGACAGTCGAGCCTGCCGCCCGCGCCCTGGCCACGGCCGCCAGCAGCGTAGCCCGCGCGGCATCGTCCAGAATTGCCAAAGTAATTCCGCTGAAGTAGACAAGCGCCTGATTTTCCAGGTTTTTCGACAATGCCGCATGATCGGAGGCGAGCTGCCGGGCGGCGGCGTCGCCACGCCAGTAAGTGAAGGAGCGCTCGGCGCCGGCCAGCGTGATCGCGTAGAGACCGGGCCGCGCCCCGGCTATGACCGGGCTGGAACCGATGCCGATGCCGTTTTCAGCGAAGAAAGCGATCTGGCCTTGTGAGAAGGGATCGTCACCAAAGGCTGAGACATAGGTTGCTGGCCGCTCAGTGCTCAACGCATGCAGCGCCCACAGCGTGTTGAACGTGTCGCCGGCAAAACCCATGCGCCAGTTCGGGCCGGTCTGGCCCGAGAGTTCGAGCATGCATTCGCCGATCGAGGCGACGCCGTTTCCCGCCATCTACAATCCTCCAGTGATCCCGGTGCTGTAGCTTTTTGCCACGGGCAGCGCCATGCTTGGCAAGCAGGCTTTTTTCCGCCACAGCGTTTTCCCACAGGCTGGCGGGATGCGATCCGTCCGGCAAAACGTTGTCTGCAGAAGAGGAACCGGTTTGGCATCGTTATGGCGTTATCTTCTGGCGGGTCTTGGTCTGGCTGCCTTGCTGGTCGGCATTCTTGCGGTCGTCTATCTGACGGCGCCGCGATCGTGGCAGCCTGCTGGCCCGGATGTCTCGCGGACGAAGAACACCGACAACGGTCTTTTCGTGGCAAGTTTTTTGCCGGAGCGGGGCGTCGTGCGGCAAGGCGAACTGGAATCCTGGCTGCTGACCCTGAAGACAAAGGCCGGCGCGCCGGTGGAGGGGGCCGCGATCGCGATTTCTGGCGGCATGCCGCAGCACAATCACGGCCTGCCGACCAGCCCGCAGGCGACCGACTATCTCGGCGACGGGCGCTATCGGATCGAAGGGGTGAAATTCACGATGAGTGGCTGGTGGCAACTGCACTTCGCCATCTCGGCCACGGCCGGCTCGGACACGGTGCTGTTCAACGTGGTGCTGTGAGCGACCGATGAGGCACTTTCCGCGTTTTCTGGCGCTGTTGGCGGCCATCGTCCTCGTCGGTTGCGGCAAGCCGGATTTCTCCGACGCCGAGAAGAAGACCGTCGCCTCGCTGGCACTGTCAACGCTGCCGTCCCTGAAGCCCGACACCACCAACCGCTTTGCCGATGTGCCGGCGGCCGCCGCACTCGGCTCGACGCTGTTCTTCGATCAGGGGATGAGCCGCGACGGCACGGTGTCCTGCTCGACCTGCCATAAGATCGACCGCCAGTTCCAGGACGACCTGCCGCAAGCGGTCGGCGTCGGCCACACCAACCGGCGCACCATGCCGCTGGCGGGCGTGGCGCGCGATCCCTGGTTCTTCTGGGATGGCCGCCGCGACAGCCTGTGGGCGCAGGCGCTGACGCCGCTCGAAAATCCGCTGGAGCAGGCGGGAAACCGTACCGCCTATGCGCATTACATGAAGACGCGATTCGGCGAACGCTATGAGCGCATCTTTGGACCGCTGCCCGATTTTTCCGGCATGCCGTTGAATGCAAGCCCACTCGGAACCGATGCCGAGAAGGCCGCCTGGAACGCGATGAGCGGCGCGCAGCGCGATGCCATCAACGGCGTCTATGCC
This sequence comes from Mesorhizobium sp. P2_E6, assembly GCF_056403835.1. NCBI lineage: Bacteria > Pseudomonadati > Pseudomonadota > Alphaproteobacteria > Hyphomicrobiales > Phyllobacteriaceae > Mesorhizobium > Mesorhizobium sp. P2_E6. The sequence goes on along the minus strand of NZ_JBFUEQ010000003.1, from coordinate 97,596 downwards.
AATATCGGCAAGGCTATCGCCGCGTTCGAACGGTCGATCGAGCCGGCGCCGACGCGCTTCGATCGCTTTGCGCTGGATCTCGCCACCGGCGCCGAGGCGAAAGGCGATGCCGCCTTTTCCCAGGAGGAAATCCTCGGGCTGAAACTGTTCATCGGCAAGGCCAATTGCGTGACATGTCACAATGGGCCGCGCTTCACCGACAACAGTTTTCACAACACCGGCGTGCCACCTGTCGCGGATCTGCCGCCCGACCGCGGCCGCATCGATGCGGTACGCCAAGTCGAGGCCGACCCGTTCAACTGCCTGGGCGCCTACCGGGATGGCGACGCCAGTGCCTGCGGCGAACTGCGCTTCATGGTCAAGGATGGGCCGCAGCTGATCCGGGCCTACAAGACGCCGTCGCTGCGCGGTGCCGCCACGCGTCCACCCTATATGCATGCCGGGCAGTTTTCGTCGCTCGACGAGGTGATCGCGCACTATGCAAAGGCTGCGCCCAGCGTTGAAGGGACATCCGAAATCCATCCGCTGGAACTGTCGGATCGCGAACGTGCGGCGCTGGTGGCCTTCCTGAAGACGCTGGCCGAGTGATCTACCTATCCTTGACCGTCTCCATCGCCACGAAGGTCGAGGTCTGGGCGACATGGGGCAGGGCCGAGATGCGTTCGCCAAGCACGCGGCGATAAGCAGCGATGTCCCTGGTGCGGACCTTCAGCAGATAGTCAAAGCTCGACGCCATCATGTGGCACTGCTCGATCTCCGGTACCGCCTGCACGGACCGGTTGAAGGCATCGAGTGCTGCGGATCGGGTATCGGACAGTTTCACCTGGACGAAGGCGACATGACCTTCGCCCATGCGCTCGCGGTCAATGATCGCCTGGTAGCCCCTGATGTAGCCGTCCTTCTCCAGCCGCTTGACCCGCGCCTGCACCGGTGTCTTCGACAAGCCGACCTTTGCCGCCAGTTCGGACATCGAAAGCCGGCCATCACTTGCCAGCGCTGACAGGATATTCCGGTCGATGCGGTCCAATTGGTCTTCTGTCATCGAAAACACAGTCCATATGCCAAATCTAGGCCGTAATGTTAGACCGAATGACCTAAAATGTCGATTTCTTCGGACCGACTGAAATTCGCACTTGTGCTAGCTTGCGCCATTCGGTCCGGTGACCGCCGGCCCGATCCCCTTTGCTCGATCCACGGGACCGCCATGCCGCTAGATACCATCCGCCAGCAGATCCGCGCCAACTATCTGCCCGACGAAGACGAGGCGGTGCAGCGACTTGCCGAGGCCACGGGGCTTTCCGCGAAAGACCGCAAGGCGATCTCGGCCCGCGCCGCCGATCTGGTGCGGGCGGTGCGCGGCTCGTCGGACCCCCGGCTGATGGAAGTCTTCCTTTCCGCCTACGGCCTTTCCACCAAGGAAGGCGTGGCGCTGATGTGCCTGGCCGAAGCGCTGCTGCGCGTGCCCGACACCGAGACGATGGACGATCTCATCGCCGACAAGATCGCGCCGCACGACTGGTCGGCGCATTCGGGCGGTTCGAGCTCCATCTTCGTCAACGCCTCGACCTGGGCGCTGATGCTGACCGGCCGCGTCCTCGATGAAGGCGAGGGCGGCATCGAAGGCACACTGCGCTCCATGGTGCGCCGGCTGGGCGAGCCGGTCATCCGCAAGGCGGTGGCGGCAGCCATGCGCGAGATGGGTGAGCAGTTCGTGCTCGGCCGCACCATCACCGAGGCCGTCAAGCGCGGCCGGCCGATGACGCAGAAGGGCTATCTCTATTCCTTCGACATGCTGGGCGAAGCCGCACGCACCGAGGCCGACGCGTTGCGTTATCATAAGGCCTATGCAGACGCGATTTCCTCGCTCGATTCCGGTTCCAACGGCCCGGACATCCGCCAGAATCACGGCATCTCGGTCAAGCTCTCGGCGCTGCATCCGCGCTACGAGGTGGCGCAGAAGGACGAGATGCTGCCTGTCATGGCCGAGCGGCTGTTGTCGCTGGCGCTGGCCGCGCGGCATTCGCGCATGGGTCTCAACATCGATGCCGAGGAGGCCGATCGCCTCGATCTGTCGCTCGACGTCATCGACCGGGTGCTGGCCGAGCCGGAGCTTGCCGGCTGGAACGGCTTTGGCGTCGTCGTCCAGGCCTATGGCCCGCGTGCCGCCTTTGCCATCGACTGGCTCTACGCGCTGGCGAAGAAATACGACCGCACCATCATGGTGCGGCTGGTCAAGGGCGCCTATTGGGACACCGAGATCAAGCGGGCGCAGACGCTCGGGCTTACCGGTTATCCCGTCTTCACCCGCAAGGCCAACACCGACGTTTCCTACATGGCTTGTGCCAAAAAGCTGCTGTCGATGACCGACCGCATCTATCCGCAATTCGCCACCCACAACGCCCACACCGTCGCCGCCATTTTGTCGATGGCCGGGGACCGCGATTCCTTCGAGTTCCAGCGTCTGCACGGCATGGGCGAGGCCCTGCATGAGACGGTGCGCAAGGCCGAAGGCACGCGCTGCCGCATTTATGCGCCGGTCGGCGCGCATTCCGATCTGCTTGCCTATCTGGTTCGGCGGCTGCTGGAGAACGGCGCCAATTCCTCCTTCGTGCATCAGCTAACTGACGAGGAGGTCGAGCCCGAGGACATCGCCCGCGATCCGCTCGAAACGGTCGAGAGCCAGGGCCCCGCCGCCAATCCGGCGATTGCCCGCCCTTCCCAGATATTCGGCGCTAGTCGCCGCAATTCGAAGGGTTTTGATATCACCGACACGGTGACGCTGGCGGCGATCGACAAGGCCAAGGCTGCGTTCGCCGGCCCCGATCGCTGGCATGCCAAGCCGATCACGCGGGCCGCCGGTTATGGCAAGCAACGGCCGATCGTCAATCCGGCCAAACCCGCGGAAGTCGTCGGCACGGTCAGCGAAGCCGCCGCCAAGCAGGTGGCGACCGCCGTGCGCATCGCCGTGGAGGCGCAGCCAGCCTGGGCAAAGCGTCCTGTGGCCGAGCGCGCCGCCATCCTCAATCGCGCCGCCGATCTCTATGAGGCCAACGCCGTCGAGTTCTTCGCACTGGCCACCCGGGAAGCCGGCAAATCGCTGGCCGACGGTGTGGCCGAGGTGCGCGAGGCCGTCGACTTCCTGCGCTACTACGCTGCCGAGGCGGCCAACGCCGAACCGGGCACGCAGGCGCGCGGCGCCATCGTCTGCATTTCACCGTGGAATTTCCCGCTCGCCATTTTCACCGGCCAGATCGCGTCGGCACTCGTCACCGGCAATTCGGTGATCGCCAAGCCGGCCGAGCAGACGCCGCTGATCGCCTTCCGTGCCGTCGAAATGCTACGCGAGGCCGGTGTACCGGAAGACGTCATCCAGCTTCTGCCCGGCGACGGGCCCTCGGTCGGCGGCCCGCTGACTGCTGATCCGCGCATCGCCGGTGTCTGCTTCACCGGCTCGACCGAAGTCGCCAAGCTGATCGAAAAGCAACTGGCCGAGACCGCCGCGCCCGACGCCATGCTAATCGCCGAGACCGGCGGCTTGAATGCGATGATCGTCGATTCCACCGCGCTGCCCGAACAAGCGGTGCGCGACATCCTGGCCTCGGCCTTCCAGAGCGCCGGCCAGCGCTGCTCGGCGCTGCGCGTGCTCTATGTGCAGAAGGACGTCGAGAAGAAGATGCTTGAGATGCTGAAAGGCGCCATGGAGGCGCTCAGCATCGGCGATCCCTGGCGGATTTCGACCGATGTCGGCCCGGTCATCGACGACGAGGCGCAGACTTCGATCCGCGATTACTGCACGAAGATGGGCCTGCAGGGCCGGCTGATCGCCAAGCTCGAAGCGCCGAAGGATGGCCGCTTTGTCGCGCCGCATGTCTTCCGGGTCAAAGGCATCGAGGACATGGAGCGCGAGGTGTTCGGGCCAGTGCTGCATGTCGCCACGTTCGACGCCGACGAGATCGACGCGGTCATCGCCGCCATCAACCGCAAGGGCTATGGCCTGACCTTCGGCCTGCACACGCGCATCGAGGGCCGCGTGCAGCATTTCGTCGACGGCATCCACGCCGGCAACATCTACGTCAACCGCAACCAGATTGGCGCCGTCGTCGGTTCGCAACCGTTTGGCGGCGAGGGGCTGTCGGGCACCGGGCCGAAGGCCGGCGGCCCGCACTATCTCCGTCGCTTCCGCAAGGGGCCGGAGGCCGGCACGCACATTGCCGAAGGCCACAAGGTCACGGCGACCGAACTTGCCGACAATCTGCCCGATCCGGCGTTGGGTGGCTGGTCGACGCGGCCCGACCGGATTGCCATCCTGAGGAAGCATCTGCGCGGCAAGGGTGCCGCGGCCATTGGCGCCGCCGCCGGCATCGACTTCGGCCAGGTCGACCTGCCCGGCCCGACCGGCGAGGCCAACACGCTGTCGCTGTCGCCGCGCGGACGAGTTCTGTGCCTCGGTCCCGATCAAGACACGCTGCTTGCCCAGGTGATCCAGGCACTCGCCGCCGGCAATGCGGTGCTGGCCGTTGCACCGGGCGCACCGGCGGCGCTGTCTGCGCTGACCGGCAAGGGCCTGCCGCTGGCCGCCATCGACGGCCGTCCGGATCCGGTCGAAGCGCGCTCGCTGCACGTCGATGTCGTCGCCTTCTCGGGCACTCAGGAGGCCGCGCGCATTGTTCGCAAGGTCATCGCCGACCGCTCAGGGCCGATCGTGCCGCTGGTCAGCGAGGTGCTCAACCCGGCGGCCTATGCGCATGAACGCGCCGTCTGTGTCGACACCACCGCGGCGGGGGGCAATGCCAGCCTGCTGGCCGGCTCCTGAAGGACCGGCTGGTCACACCTCTTCGGGTGCGCAGCCGAACTTCAGCAGATTGCCGTGCGGGTCCCGGATATGGAATTCCTTCATGTTCCACGGCCGCACGGTGAACGGACTGAGTTGCCTGACACCGCGCGCTGAAAATTCGGCATGCAGCGCCGGCACCTCGCCGCCCCTGATATAGCAGGACGAAACTTCGGGGAGTTTGCGGTCGTCGCTCTTCCAGAAATGGATTTCGATGTCGCCCCGGCGCACGATCAGATAGTCGTCCATCTCCGGCTCGACGACACCAAAGCCGAGCTCATCGCGGTAGAAATCGCGCGTTGCCTCGATGTCGGGCGAGGGCAGGATCGGAATGCTGCGCGCAGGATCTTGGGCAGGCGTTGCCATCTCAGGCCCCTTCCACGACGGAAAAACCCTCGAATTGCGGATGGCCGAGATAGTGGACTTTCGTGGTGCCGACATTTCTGTGGGCGGCACGGAAATTCTCGGACTTGGTCCAGGCGACGAAATCATCGTGGCTCGCCCACACCGTGTGCGAGGCAAACAGCGTGTAGCCTTCAGTCTCGTTGACCGGGCCACGCAGCAGATGGAACTCCCGGAAACCTTTCATCTGGGCAAGGCTTGAATCGCGGTTCTTCCAGACGGCTTCGAAATCGGCTTCCGAGCCGGTCTGCACCTTGAAGCGGTTCATGGCGATGTACATGGAGGTTCCTTTCATTCGGGTGTTGATGGTTGACGCCGCGACAGTTTCAAAATGGGCCGATTTCGGCCTCGAACGCCAAACTCTTGCTCACGGCCTGTGGTGGAATTGGAGGAAAAGGAGCTGCCTTGCGCACGATGCCGAGCGCGACCTTGTCGAAATTCGGCGATCCAGAGCTTTGCACAATGCGCAGGTCATCAATGCCGCCGCGGCTGCCGATGATGAATGTCACAACGGCATTGTTGCGAGCAGCCAACTGTACCGAAGGCGGGACGCCGCGATTGACACGGCTGAGCTTTCGGAAGACGTCGCCGCGGTAATTGTCTTCCGCCGCGCTGCCTGCCTCCTTCTGTTTCTTGCCCTTGCTGGCCGCCTGCGCCAATCGGTCCTGGCCATTCGCCGTGCCACGCTTCTCATCCGCTTGGCTGGTGCTGGGCGGGGCGGCTGCCGGAGTTGGCCTGGCGCTGGGAATCGCTTGCTGCTCCGGGACGACGGCAGGCTCGGCCTGAACGGTCGGCTGTGCAAGGGTTTCAGTCTTTGCAACGATGCTCTTGTCATCGGTGCGCGGGGCTGTCGCCACCAGAATGTCCGGCGTGACGGAAGGCTGTTTGACAGGCGCTGACAAAGGCTCGACCGGCTGTTTGGCGGTTTCTTGAACAGGTTGAGACGGCTCTGTTGGTGTCGTCGGCCTGGCCGCCTTTGAAGGCTCTGATTTGGTCGGCCGTGGATTGGGCACCAGCTTGACATTTACAGCCGCCGGATCCTGGTCCAGTGCGCTGCCGACCACCTTGTCTCCGGACTGATCGCTGCCCTCCGACCGCATGGCATCCTGGGAATCGAATGTCCCCGAGGGCGAAATCAGAAAACCCGCCGCCACCGCCGCATGGAGCAGGCAGGAGACGATGATCGCCGCCGTCCATCTGCGGTTCCAGGCCGATGGCCGCGGCGGCGCAAGCGGCTCGGTTGGCACGATCGCCAGTTCGGCGCCGGGTTCGGGGAGGGGACTGATGTCACGCATGTCGCGGGACGAGACCTGCAGCGACCCGTGCGGACTTGTCAAATCAAGATCGCTTGGTCCAAACGACAAGCCGGCCAGGGGCCGTGCCACCGTGCTTTGCAGGAATGCGGGATGCAGTCCCATCTCAGACGCCGAAGGCGATACCGGTCTTGGTGTCGGTCTTCAGCTTGCGCATGCAGGCGTTCGGATCGACGGCTGTGCCGGCGCATTCCGTCGCGCTGTTGATCAGCACACGGCTGACCTTGGCGCAGTCGGTGCCGGCCAGATCGAAGCGTGTCACCTTGGTCTTGCCCGCAGGCAATTCCTTGAAGTCGAGCACGGTCAGCCGGTCGACGATGCCTGCCTCGTTGAACAGGGCGATCTCGAACGCCGCCTTGGAGAGGTCGGCGCCGAGGTTGTTGCTGACCACGAAGGTCAGGCGGCAGCCCTTGTCGGAGGCTTGCGCGCCGTTGAGTTCGAGGGCCAGCGCGGGAACCGGCGCGGACTGCTCAGGCCATGCCGGAACCATCGCAAGCGACATCGCCAACGTCGAGGTCAGCAGACGAAGGGATGTCCTCAAGCTCGCCATTGCCGTCAGCCTCCAAATCGCATCGTTGCCGCCAGCTTCAGGGTTATGCCCGGTTCGTAGACAGCAACCGTCGTGCTGCCGTTCAACGGGTTGGCGTATTTGACATCGAACAGATTGTCGGCGCGGAAATCGACCTTCAGATTGTCGGTCGCCTGATAGCTGGCGAAGGCGTTGACCAGCGTATAGTTCTTGGCCACTGCATTGCCTTTCGGCTTGCCATTGTACTGCACTTCGCCACCGACGGTCAGCTTGTCCTCGAGGAAGCGCAGGCCGAGTTGAGCCGTGACCTGAGAGGACGGGATGGTGGCAAGGTCTGCCCGGTCGCCTTCATAGGATATGGTGTGACCATTGATGATGGAGGCGGAAAGTCCGGCGTAGCCCCATGCCGCATCGTAAACCCCCTCCATCTCGAAGCCGTCGATCTTGGCCTTGGCAAAATTCTGGTACTGGAAGCAGATCGGGATGCCTGGGCCGAACGGGCAGCCGCTGGTCGGGTCGAACGGCGACAGCGTCACGCCGTCGATATAGTCATCGACATTGTTGTTGAAATAGGCCGCCTTGATGCGAAGCGCGTCGCCGGCCTCCAGGATGTCATTTTGCTTGTAGTTGACGCCGAATTCCGTCGTCTTGCCGGTTTCAGGCCGCAGATTGGGATTGGGCAGGAACGGGAAGGAAACACCGGCCGGATGGTTGCCGCTGATCAGCGTCTCCGTCAGCGAGGGAGAACGGTAGCCTTCCGCATAGGTGCCATAGAATTGCAGGCCGGCAAGGCCAGCGCTTTCGAAGGGCGAGACGCCGACAGTGATGCGCGGCGACACTCTATCGCCGGAAGTCTCGTGGGTATCATCCTTCAAGCTGTAGTTGTCGTAACGCAGGCCGGCGATGACTTCGAGCCACTCCCAGGTGAGCTTGTCCTGGACATAGGCGCCGGAAACGTTGCGCTTGCCGGAAGGCGTGTAGAAGCTGTCACCACCGGCCGTGCCGCCGGTCTCGACGTTGTCGCCCGCCCAGTCACCGCCGTAGGTCAGTTCGTGCGCGACGCCGGCGGTCTCGAACCTGGACGTGTTCCAGATGTCGATGCTGGTCGTGCCGACATTGAAGGTCGAGGTCGAACCTGTCGGCAGCACCACAGGCAGGCCGGTGACCGGATCAAAGCGTTTTAGCGGGACGAGGCTCTTCAGGTCGAGGTTGGTCTTTTTGTAGGAGGTGTTGATGTGGAGATCGAGCCAGCTCTTGTCTTCGTCGGTGATGTTGTAGCGGGCTGTGAAGGTGTTCGACTTCAGGTCCACATCATTCACCGGCGCGCCACCGCTGATCTCGTTCCAGCCATCGCTTGAGCCGACCCAGCCGAGCTTCAGCTCACTGTTGTCGGTCGTTCGGATGGTGGTCTTGAGCAGGCCGCTGAGCACGTCGAAGCCAGTGCCCTTGGCGGTATCGCCATCGCCATCCTTGTAGTCGTTATAGTTGCGGTAGACGATGTTGCCGAGCGCATCCCAGTTCTCGTTGAAGCGATAGGCGCCGGATGCGCTGGTGGTCCAGCCCTTGCCATTGCTCTCATAGCGCCCGGTGACGGAGCCAGCCCATGTCTCGTTCGGCTTGAGGAAATCCTCGGCATCCTTGGTGTCGAAGAAGACCACGCCGCCGATGGCGCCCGAGCCATAGGTGTTGGCGACAGGACCGCGGATCACGTCGACGGAGTTGACGAGCTCAGGATCGATGTAGAAGGTCGACTGCGTGCCGTGGTCGGAACGCTGGAAATTCTGGCGGGCGCCGTCGACGATAACCGCGACGCGACCGAAATCCTGCAGGCCACGGATGTTGATGCTGGTGCTGACACGCCTGGCGTCGGCCTGCGCCGCGACACCGGGCACACCAAGCAGCATCTCGTTCGGCGTCGTCGCCATGCGGCGGTCGAGCTGTTCCTGGTCGATATGGCTGGCCGAAGCCAGCGATTCGATCGCTGTCTCGCCGGTGCGGCTCAGCACCAGGATCTTGTCGAGCAGTGTTACGCCCGCCGGGGCGGGCTTTGCCTCTTCCGCCTTCGGCGATTCCGCCGCTTGCTGGGCGCTGGCTGGTGGCGCCAGCAAAGCGACTGCCGCGACGCTTGCCAGCAAGGCTGCCATTGCTCTTGCCGTGGATCGCCCGCCAAGACCCTCATCAAACGGGCCAGTGTCAAACCGGCCGCGCCATTCCCAATTCATCAACCCCATGCCCCAACTCCAAAGTCCAGGTTCGGTGCTGGCTGGCCTGGGGCTCGCTGGCGTTTTTTGATCGTGTCCGGCGTCTTAAATGTTGACTCATTTACTCCGGTATTGCACTGACTAGTAAACATGATTATTCAAGTCAAGAAATGAATCGGCATTTATGCAGGCCTAGCCAGGCGCCCGGCACAGGAAAGGGATCGATCCAGATGAACACGCACAATCCCAATGACTTTCGCTATCGCGTCCGTCGTTCCGACGACACCTCCACCCGTTTCGACCGGGTTCCGCTGGCGGTGCGAACGCTGTCCAGCAACACCCTGTTCCAGGGCGAGCACGAGATCGGCATCGAGCATCATGGCGCGCTCTACCGGCTGAAGATCACCCGCCAGGGCAAGCTCATTCTCAACAAGTAAGGCAAGGCAGTAGGGACGAAACATGGACCAGCGCGTAAAACCCGCCCCGCATGAAATCCGGCGGGCACGGACAGAGAATCCGAAGACGCGCGAGCGTGATCTGGCTGCCCAGCTCGGCATTTCGGAGGCCGAGCTCATCGCCGCGCATTGCGGCGACGGGGTTGTCCGCATCGAGCCGCGCGTCAACGATCTCCTGACCGGCCTCGAAGCCGTCGGCGAAGTCATGGCCTTGACCCGCAACGAAAGTGCGGTGCACGAGAAGATCGGCGTCTACGACAAGATCGTCACCGGCAACCACAATGCCATGGTGCTCGGCGAAAACATCGATCTGCGCATCTTCCCGAAAGTCTGGGCGCACGGCTTTGCCGTGGAAAAGCGCGATGGCGACGACATTCGCCGCAGCCTGCAGTTCTTCGACGCGGCGGGCGAGGCGGTGCACAAGGTGCATCTGCGGCCTGCCTCCAGTCTCTATGCCTACCAAAAGCTGGTCGCCGCGCTCGAATCGTCGAACCAGGAGCCGACGATCGACATTTCTGGACACGTCCCCGACGACGAGGTCCATGGCGGGGAAACCACCGCCAATCTTGACGATTTGCGCGACCGCTGGAGCCGGCTGACCGACGTGCACCAGTTCTTCGGCATGCTGAAGACGCTGAAGCTCAGCCGCCGGCAGGCGGTGCGTATGGTCGGCCAGGACTATGCCTGGCGGCTCGACAATGACGCCGTCCGCGCCATGTTCCATCATGCCGCCGAGGGCGAGATGCCGATCATGTGCTTTGTCGGCAATCGCGGCTGTATCCAGATCCATTCCGGTTCGGTCAAATCCATCAAGCCGATGGGGCCATGGATCAACGTACTGGACGAGACCTTCCACCTGCACTTGCGAACCGACCACCTCCATGAGGTCTGGGCGGTGCGCAAGCCGACCAAGGACGGTCACGTCACCTCGCTCGAAGTCTATGATGCCGACGGCAAGATGATCATCCAGTTCTTCGGCAAACGCCACGAAGGCGAGAGCGAGCGCGACGACTGGCGATTCCTGGCGGAACACCTGCCGCGCATCCCTAGCCCGACCGCAGCCTGAGGATGATACCTATGGTTTCCTTTTCCAGACTGGCGCCTGTTCTCAGGCTGGCGCTTGGACCGGCAATCGGTCTCTCCCTGGCTTTTGTCGCCTTGCAACCCGGCAACGCCGCCGAGGGTGCGACCGTCTTTGCCGATCGCTCGAAGATAGTTGCCATTGGCGGCTCCATCACCGAGATCGTCTACGCGCTCGGCGAGGAGAAGCATCTGGTGGCTCGCGATTCCACCAGCCGGTATCCGAAGGCCGCACTTGATCTGCCTGATGTCGGCTACATGCGCCAGCTGTCGCCGGAAGGTGTGCTGTCGGTCAACCCGACCGGCATCCTTGCGCTGCACGGCAGCGGTCCCAGGGAAGCCGTCGATGTGCTGAAGAAGGCGAGTGTCCCGTTCATCGAAGTGCCCGAACACTATAGCCACGAAGGCATCCTGGAGAAGATCCGCATCGTCGGCAAGGCACTCGGCGTCGACGCCAAGGCCGAGGTGCTGGCCAGGGAGCTTGATGCCAAGCTCACCGCGGCCGAAAAGCAGACGGCCTCGATCAAGCAGCGCAAGCGCATCCTGTTCGTGCTGTCGATACAGGGCGGCAAGATCCTGGCCGCCGGCAGCGAGACCGCCGCCGATGGCATGGTCAAGCTGGCGGGCGGGGGCAATGCCGTGGAAGGCTTTTCCGGCTACAAGCAAATGTCCGACGAGGCGATCATCACCGCCAGGCCGGACGTGATCCTGATGATGAGCAATGCCGGGCCTCCGGTATCGGACGACGAATTGTTCGCCAATCCGTCCATCGCCTCGACGCCGGCGGGTGCCGCACGCAAGCTGATCCGCATCGACGGCGCCTATCTGCTCGGCTTCGGGCCGCGCACGGCCGATGCTATCCACGATCTCGCCGTCTCGCTTTATGGCGGGCAGGTCACGGATTGAGCGGGCAGATCATGGTCGATCAATCAATGGCCGGCCCGGTGAAGGTGATGGCGGGTGCATCCGACGGCGATCGCTCGGATCGCGCCCGCATCGTCACTCTTCTCCTGTGCCTGGGGCTCGTCATCGCCGTGCTTTTGTCGCTGACGTCCGGAGCATCGGACGCATCGGCCGTCAATGTCATCAGCGACTGGCTGTTCGGCACCGTGCCTGATAACGCCGCGTTGAGGGCCCGCGACAGCCTGATCGTCTACGACATCCGCCTGCCGCGCATCATCCTGGGCATGCTGGTCGGCGCAGCACTTGCCGTCTCCGGCGCTGTCATGCAGGGGCTGTTCCGCAATCCGCTCGCCGATCCCGGCCTGATCGGCGTTTCGGCCGGGTCCAGCCTCGGCGCGGTTGCCGTCATCGTGCTCGGTGCCACGGTGCTGGCGCCGGTGACGGCCTGGTTTGGCACGCTTGCGCTGCCATTGGCGGCATTCTGTGGCGGGCTCGCCACGACATTGGTGCTCTACCAGGTTGCCACGCGACGGGGACAAACCTCGGTTGCCACCATGCTGCTCGCCGGCATCGCGCTGGCGGCGCTTGCCATGGCGCTGACCGGCATCCTGATCTTCATGGCCGACGACCGCCAGTTGCGCGACCTGACCTTCTGGCAACTCGGATCGCTCGGTGGCGCGACCTGGGCGAAGATCGCTTCGGTCGGACCGATCATCATGCTGGCGCTGGTGGCGATGTCGTTCCTGGCGCGCGGCCTCAACGCACTGGCGCTGGGCGAGGCGACCGCCGGCCATCTCGGCATTCCGGTGCAACGGCTGAAGTACACGGCCATCATCGGTGTCTCGGCGGCGGTCGGTGCATCCGTCGCCGTCAGCGGCGGCATCGGTTTCGTCGGCATCGTCGTACCGCATTTGCTGCGGCTGCTGATCGGTCCCGACAATCGCTACCTGCTGCCGGCATCGGCGCTGCTCGGCGCCTCGCTGCTGCTGCTGGCCGACGCCGTCGCGCGCACCATCGTGGCGCCGGCTGAATTGCCGATCGGCATTGTCACCGCGATCGCCGGTGCGCCGTTCTTCCTGTCGATACTGCTGCGCAAGCGCGGCGTCGTTGATTTGTGATTTAGGGACCTGTGAGGCTCGGATGATCGAGGCAAGGGATGTTTCCGTGGCGATCGCCGGCAAGCACATCGTTGCCGGTGTCGATTTCGCCGCACGCCCCGGCGAAGTGGCGGCAATCGTCGGCCCCAATGGGTCCGGCAAGACGACCTTCCTCAAGGCGCTGTCCGGCGAACTCGCCTACACCGGACATGTCGTCCTCAACGGCGGCGACCTCTCGGCGATGAAGCCGGTCGAGATCGCCGTCCATCGGGCCGTGCTGCCGCAGGCGACGACGCTGTCGTTTCCGTTCACGGTGCGGGAGGTGGTCAAGCTTGGCCTTGTCGGCGGCCGCTCGGGCGTCTTGCCGGGCGAGGACGCGCGGCTGCCGGAACGGGCGCTGGCGCGTGTCGACCTCGATGGTTTTGCCGGGCGTTTCTACCAGGAGCTTTCGGGCGGCGAGCAGCAGCGTGTCCAGCTTGCGCGCGTGCTGTGCCAGGTCTGGGCGCCGGTGCTCGACGGCAAGCCGCGCTATCTGTTCCTCGATGAGCCGGTTTCCAGCCTCGATATCAAGCACCAGCTGATCATCATGAACATCGCCCGCGACTTCGCCAGAAGGGGCGGCGGCGTGGTCGCCATCCTGCACGACCTCAATCTGACGGCCATGTTTGCCGACCGGATTTTTGTCATGCATCGCGGCAGGCTTGCTGCCACCGGCTCGCCACGGGCCGTGCTGAGCGACGACCTGATCGAAAAAGTGTTCGACTGCCGGCTCAGGGTCGGCGTGCTGCCGGCCGGCGACATGCCGTTCGTATTGCCGCAGTCGACGGTCTGTTGATACTCAGGTGAGGCGGCCTGCGAATGGCGGTTTCCTGCGCTTCCGGTACTCACGTACCCGAAAGTACGCTCCGTTCGTTCTCGACTCAGCGTGACCTGAATCTCAACGGACCTAATCAGACTCGGGAGACTTGCTCAGGCAGCAGGTGCGCGGCGCTCCACCAGCATGTCGATACCGAGCAGGTTGCGCACATTCGGCCGCGCCGCCACGAGATCGGCGATCGTGTAGCGCTCCAGCACCGCGAAGAACGCGTTCAGCGCCTCGCGCAATGCCGAGTTCAGCGCACAGCTGTCGACCAGCGGGCATTCGGCGGCATCGTTCTCGAAGCATTCGGCCATGGCGAAGCTCTCTTCGGTCACGCGCACGACATCGAATAGGCTGATGGACTCAGCGGCACGGCCAAGCCTGACGCCGCCATTCCTGCCACGCACGGTCTCGACCAGGCCGTGCTCGACCAGCGGCTGCAGGATCTTGAACAGGAACAACTCCGACACCGAATAGGCGGCCGCGATCTCGGGGATGCGGCTCAATCGATCATTGTTGGCGGCACAATACATCAGGATGCGCATGGCATAGTTGGTCTGGCGCGTAAGCCGCATTTTGTCCTCACAACGCGCTGGTGCGGTAGAACCACGCCAGATTTCAAAACTTTACTGATGCGGCTTTGACTCCGAAATTTCGGATTCGCCACATTGGCCTGGGCGGAATATGGCCTATACCTTGGAACAATTCCAGACTAGCCAGGCACAATAGATGAACATTCTCGTCAACTTTGTGTGTGCATCCGAGCAAGGTGCGAGCGAAACCGGCTGTAACGGGCATTTCGCCTGATGAAACACTAAATAGGCCCGAGATTGACGAGGAGCAGCTCATCCATGTCACAATCGGTCCAGTCGCTGGCGCCTGTCCGTTTCGATGCCGACGCGGAGGCCAGGCTTTCCGCCTTGCGGTGGACAAAGTTTATCGCGGCGGCGGCGCTGGCGCTTTGCGTGCTGGTGTTTGCGCTCGCCAAATCGTTCGAGCACATCTATCCGTGGCTCGGCTTCGTCGCGGCCTTTGCCGAGGCCGCGACCATCGGCGGGCTGGCCGACTGGTACGCGGTGGTGGCTTTGTTCAGGCGGCCACTTGGATTGCCGATCCCGCACACCGCCATCATCCCCGAGAACCAGAGCCGCATCGCCGACAATCTCGGCCGCTTCATCGAGGTCAATTTCCTGGCGCCCGAACCAGTGCGTGAAAAGCTTGCCGAGGTCGATTTCTCGGCGCTGGTCGCCGACTGGCTCGCCGATGCCGAACGTGCGGCAGGCCTGTCGCGCTTCGTCGTGCGGCTGGTACCGCAGACGCTTGCCGCCGTCGAGCAATCCGGCCTGCGTGGCTTCGTCACCAGCCGCATGCTGGAGCAGATCGAAAAGGTGCCGCTGGCGCCGCTGGCGGCCGAGCTGTTGTCGGCGCTCACCGACGACCGTCGCCACCAGAAACTGTTCGACGAATTCACCAAGGTGATCGGCCGGTTCCTCAACGACGAGCAGGCGCTGGCGACGATGCGCGAGAAGATCCGCGAGGAGTTGCCGTCGCTGTTCAACCTGTTCCGCGCCGACGCTTACCTGCTGAAGAAGATCGTCGCCTCGGCCGGTTCGCTGCTCGACGAGGTGCGGGCCGATCCCGACCATCCAATGCGCGCCGAATTCGACCGTTTCGCTCAAGCCTTCATCGAAAAGCTCAGGACATCGAAGCAATATGCCAAGCGCGCCGAGAAGCTGAAACGCGATTTCCTGGCCCGGCCGGAGGTCAGGGGATTGGCCGGCGACATGTGGGCAAGCCTCAGCCAGTTCATCGAGCAGGACGCCAATGCGCCCGAGTCGATCATCCGTACGCATCTCGCCAACATGTTCGTCGAGATCGGTCGCCATCTCGCCGGCGATGCGCAGATCCGGGCCGACATGAACCAGGGGTTCGTGGTGGCGCTCGCTTCGTTCGTGGAGAGCCAGAAGAGCGGCGTGTCGAAATTCATCGCCGACCAGGTCAAGCGCTGGGACCTGGCGCAGCTGACACGGCTGATCGAGATGAACATCGGCAGGGACCTGCAATACATCCGCTTCAACGGCATGATCATTGGTGGGCTTGCCGGTGTCGTGCTCTATGTCGCCGAGCGACTGTTCCTCGTCGGCTGACGCATTCGGACCTAGACCGATTCCACTGCGTTCGAATGGACACGCGGCACTTCGGTGCTATTCTCCCGTCCGGGAGCCCAATCGGCGGCGACAGGGGAGAGACCATCATGGCCAAGCAACCGGAATCCGATTCCTTCATGGACATGTTCGGCAAGTTCGGCCGCGACCTGAAAGTGCCCAACGTCGATGTCGAGGCAATTCTTGCGCATCATCGCAAGAACCTCGAAGCGCTGGAAAAATCGGCCCGAGCCAGTGCCGCCGGCGCGACCTCGCTGTTGTCCAGGCAGCGCGAAATGCTGCAGGACACGCTGCGCGAGGTTACCGAGATGGCGCAAAGCTACAGGGCGCCGGGCAATCCGCAGGAACTGATGGCCAAACAGACGGAATTCGCGCGCAAATCCTTCGAGGCTGCGTTGAAGAACGCCGGCGAAGTGGCTGAACTGGTCAAGAAATCCGGCACCGAATCGGTCGACATCCTGCGCACGCGCATCAAGGAGGCGATGGAAGAAATCCGCGCCGGCTACGACAGGAAGTAGCGGTCTTCGGCCAAGGTGGCATCGTTGCCGCCGACAGCCCGAAAGCCCAAGAAATCCCGATTTACCCTGCCGTTGCGGCGGGCGGCATGGCATAATCGCGGCCGAAGTCGGCGGAACGGATTCGCGCAGGGCGAATTGACAGGGGCCGCCAGTTCGTGGTCCGGAGGCGTTGAAAGCTATCGGGAAACCAGGAATGACTGAAATACGGCCCAAGACGCCGCCGACCTACGAGCAATTGAGGACGATGGCCGGGCAGGAGCTTGGCGTGTCTGAGTGGACCACGGTCGACCAGAATCGTATCAACCAGTTCGCCGAATGTACCGGCGACCATCAATGGATTCATGTCGACCCTGAGCGGGCGCGACGGCAAAGCCCGTTCCGCACGACGATCGCGCACGGCTACCTGACGCTGTCGATCATCGGCGCGCTGGCGCTCGGCATGGGCATCGTGCCCGAAAACACCCAGGCTGCGTTCAATTACGGTTTCGACAAGGTGCGTTTCCTGGCGCCGGTCAAGGTCGGCGCGCGCATCAGGCTGCGCGCCGTTCTGCTGTCCATGGAGGACAGAGGCCCTGGCCAGTATCTGATGAAGGCGGCCAACACGGTAGAGATCGAAGGCGAGGAAAAGCCGGCGCTCACCGCTGAAACGCTGGTCATGCTCTACGAGCGCCGCAAACGGGCAGGGGCCTGAGCCTTACGAAACGCTGGGCTGCGCGCGGCCAACGGTGCGGGCCGAGAGCAGCGCAAGGACCAGCGCGACCAGCGCCAGTGCCGTTGCCGTCTGAAAGGTGACCTGCATTCCCCGGGCGGCGGCCGCGGAACTCAGAATGTCTTGTTCCCCAGCCGATGCGACGGCGAAGACGGCGCCCATCAACGATGCGCCGGTGATGAGGCCGAGATTGCGCGACAGATTGAGCAGGCCAGAGACGACACCGCGCTCGCCCGCGCCAACACCGGTCATGATCGCTGCATTGTTGGACGTCTGGAACAGCGCGTAGCCGATGCAGGTGACGGTGATCGGCACGACATAGCTGGCAATGCCGAGTTTCGTCATGGCGAGCGACAGCAGGAACGTGCCGATGGCAAGGCTGGCCGAGCCGGCAACCATCATCCTGTGGGCCCCGAAGCGATCA
Organism: Mesorhizobium sp. P2_E6; assembly: GCF_056403835.1. Lineage (NCBI taxonomy): Bacteria > Pseudomonadati > Pseudomonadota > Alphaproteobacteria > Hyphomicrobiales > Phyllobacteriaceae > Mesorhizobium > Mesorhizobium sp. P2_E6. The sequence continues at coordinate 80,110 of NZ_JBFUEQ010000003.1, read as the reverse complement.
GTCAGGCGTCCGGCCAGCAGCGCCGACAGGGCCGAGACGAGCGGACCGGTCGACAGCACGAGGCCGACCCTTGCGGCATCGAGCCCGAGCCCGCGCGACAGGTAGAACGGTGCAACCACCAGGGTCGCCATCATCACCGTCGCGACGACGAGGCTCATCGCCAGGCTGGCGCTCAACTGGAGGTCACGAAAGCTGGCAAGCTTGATCAAAGGGTTCTTCACTTTTGCCTGCGCTGCGGCGAACAGAACGACGCCGATGCCGGCAGCTATCAGCAGGCCGAGGTTGAGTGCGCCGAAATTGCCCCTGCCAAGCGTCATGGCCAGCGCATAGGCGGCCAGCGTCAGGGCCAGCAGGGCAGTGCCCACGGCGTCGAACTTGCCCCGATCAGCCTGGGCTGGCTTGCCGCGCGCCGGCAAGGCACGATAGGCGAGAGCGAAGGTGAGTATGCCCAGCGGCATGTTGACGAGGAAAATCGCCCGCCAGCCGAAGCCCGCGATCAGAAGGCCGCCGAGCGAGGGCCCAAGTGTCGTGCCGATTGCGGACATGGCGCCGAGCAGGCCCATGGCGCTGCCGGTTTTGGCCTTGCTCACCGTTTCGGCGACAAAAGCCAGCGTCAGCGCCATCATCAGCGCCGCACCAAGTCCTTGCACGGCCCGCGCGGCGATCAGCAGCCAGAGCGTTGGCGCCAGGCCGCAGAGTATGGACGCCAGCGTGAACAGCGCGATGCCGCCAAGCAGCAACGGCCGGCGCCCGAACATGTCGGCCAGCCGTCCGGCGCTGACAATCAATGTGGTGATGGCGAGCAGATAGGCCAGAACAACCCACTGCACCGACTGGAACGAAGCGCCGAACGCCTGCATCAGCGACGGCAGGCCGACGCTGGCAATGCTGGTTCCCAGCGACGACAGCAGGGTGGCGAGCGAAAGGCTCGCCAGCGCCCGGCGGGAGGATTGGGGCGGCGCCGATACGCGCTCATTTTGCTCTGCGATTGCCAAGGCGATCTCCTTTCCATCGGCTCCATAACCGGAGCTGTCGGAGATCTAGTCTTTTGGCTGATATGGCGGAAGACGCAGTATTTGCATGCTATTCGTGCATCAAACGCCATATCACGTGCTATGATCCGCGGATGGCATCGCCCGATCTCAATTTGCTCGTCGCCCTCGACGTTCTGCTGACCGAAGGCAGTGTGGCGCGCGCCGCCAATCGTCTTGGTCTAAGCCCCTCGGCGATGAGCCGGACGCTGGCGCGGCTGCGCGAGGCGACGGGCGATCCGCTGCTGGTTCGCGCCGGCCGCGGCCTGGTTCCGACACCGCGTGCGCAGGAGTTGCGGCAGCAGGCTGGTCGCGTCGTCCAGGATGCGGAAGCACTGCTGCGCCCTGCCAGGCTCCTCGACCTTTCGGACCTCGCCAGGACTTTCACACTGCGCACCAATGAAAGCTTCGTGGAAGAGTTCGCGCCGCGCCTTGTTGCTCGCATCGAAGCGGAGGCGCCATGCGTGCGACTGCGTTTCGCGCCGAAGTCAGACAAGGATGTCACGCCGCTGCGCGAGGCGGCGGTTGACCTGGAAATCGGCGTCGCCAGTGAAACCGGACCCGAGATGCGTATTCAGGCCCTGTTTCGCGACCGCTTCATCGGTGCGGTGCGCGCTGGCCATCCCTTGAGCGAGGGCGTCGTGACGGCCGAGCGCTACGCGGCTGGCCGCCACATCAGTGTTTCGCGGCGTGGCCGCGAGAAAGGGCCGATCGATGAAGCCCTGGAGCGGCTTGGACTCCAGCGGACTGTCGTGTGCATGGTTTCAAGCTTCTCGGCCACGCTTGCGATGGCGCGCGCATCCGACCTGATCGCCAGCGTGCCCGAGCGGCACACCGAGGGCGCGCGCGCCGGCATGCACAGCTTTCCGCTGCCGGTCGCCACCGTGGAGGTCACCATCTCCATGCTCTGGCATCCGCGTCTCGATGCCGATCCGGCGCAACGCTGGTTGCGCGACTGCGTGCGGGAGGTCTGTGCGACATCTCGCTGACCGGCAATCAACGCGCCATCGCCGCCTCAACCACCTTGAAAATCCGCTGGTCTGCGCACTGGGCAACGTTGAAGCGCAGGAAGCGGCTGGCTGTCTGGGACAGGCTGAACGCATTGCCGGGCGCCAGCACGATGTTGTCGGCGAGAGCCCGGCGGGCGACTTCGGCCGCATCGACGCCATCCGGCAGGCTGCACCACAGGAACAGCCCGGCCGGCTGGTCGATCCAGGGCGTGATGCCGATTGCCTTCAGACGGGTGCTCGTCTCGCCCATGGCGCGCGAAAGCCGCGCCCGCAGCAGATCCATGTGCTTGCGGTAGCTGCCGTCCTTCAGCAGCGTCAGCACCAGTTCGGCCGCAAGCCGCCCGCCGCCGAAAGTGGTGGCGATCTTGAGATCGGTCAGGCGCTCGATCCAGTCGCGGGGCGCTGCGATGAAGCCGCAGCGAACAGACGCCGACAGCGTCTTGGAGAAACTGCCGATCTGGACGACCCGGCTCAGGCCATCGAACGCCGCCAGCCTGGGGGCGGGCGCATGTTCGAAATCGGCAAAGATGTCGTCCTCGACGATGGTCAGGTCGGATTGATCGGCGAGCTTGAGCAGCCGGTGGGCCGTGACTGGCGACAGGATCGCGCCGGTCGGGTTGTGGATGGCCGAATTGGTGATGTAGAGCCGAGGCCGGTGCTCGGCCAACGCCTGCGCGAACAGGTCGATGTCCGGCCCTGACTGCGTGTAAGGAACGCTGACGACCTTGGCGCGGTGGGCGCGCAGCAAAGCATGAAAATTGAAGTAGCAGGGATCGTCGACCAGTACCGTGTCACCGGGCTCGATCAGAAACCGGCACAGGAGATCGATGGCCTGCGTGCCCGATTCCGTCAGCATGATCTGTTCGGGAGAGGCTTCGATGCCATGCTCGGCCATGCGCCGCGCCAGCAGGTTCCGCAGCGGCGGCAGGCCGAGCGGCGTGCCGTAGTCGGCGAGCGCGACATCATCGGCGCGCGCCACGGTTCGCAGCGCGCGGCGCAACCCTGCCTGGGGCATCCACGCGGCCGGCAGCCAGCCGCAGCCGGGTTTCAGACTGTCATCGCCTGCCTCCAGCGACTGGCGCGAGATCCAGAGCGGATCGACCGCGCGATCGAGCCGGGGACCGATCTCGGCCAGAGACAGCGGCGCCAGCGAGCCGGCGGCATAGAAGCCTGAGCCCGGTCGGGAGCGGATCGCGCCTTCTGCGGCGAGCCGCTCATAGGCTTCGACCACGGTGGATTTGGAAACCTGCATGGATTTGGCGAAGGCGCGGATCGACGGCAATCGCGCCCCCGGAGTCAGGCTGCGCGCGGCAATCCGCTGGCGGACAGTCGCCATCACGCTCTCGACCAAAGTGACCGTGTCCTCAGTCTCAAGCGCTGGTATCGTCATCTGTACTGCCTTGTCGACCATTACAGTTTTGAAAAATTGTACCCCATTGTCACTGGCGACGCCATAGGCGCAGGCCCGATAGAGGGCGAAACAAAACGGAGCCTGTGATGGACAAGATGGCGAGCGGCTGGGTGAACGGATTCGTCGGCGTGCTGATTTTCAGCGGCTCGCTTCCGGCAACGCGCGTCGCCGTGATGGATTTCGATCCAACCTTCGTGACATCGGCCCGCGCGGCGATTGCCGGACTGCTTGGTCTCGCCCTGCTGCTGGTGTTCCGCCAAAAGCGCCCGGAGCGAGGGGATTTGCTGTCGCTGGTCATCGTCGCGCTCGGCGTGGTGGTGGGTTTTCCCCTGCTGACGGCACTGGCGCTCAAGCACGTCACCTCGGCCCACTCCATCATCTTCGTCGGCCTGCTGCCGCTGGCGACGGCGATTTTCGGCGTGCTGCGCGGCGGTGAACGTCCTCGCCCGGCGTTCTGGCTGTTCTCGTGCGTGGGCAGCGGGCTTGTCGCGGGCTTTGCCCTGATGCAGGGCGTGACAGCCTCGCCGGTCGGCGATGGTCTGATGCTGGCCGCCATCGTCGTCTGCGGCCTGGGTTATGCCGAGGGTGCAGCGCTGTCGCGCAAGCTCGGCGGCTGGCAAGTGATCTGCTGGGCGCTGGTGCTGTCGCTGCCGATCATGCTGGTGCTGACTTTCGCGACGCTGCCGCCATCCTTTGCCAGTGTCGGCTCCAACGCCTGGATCGGGCTCGCCTATGTCTCACTGTTCAGCATGCTGATAGGCTTCGTGTTCTGGTACCGCGGCCTTGCGCAAGGCGGCATCGCCGCCGTCGGACAGTTACAGCTTTTGCAGCCGTTCTTTGGCCTGGCGCTGGCGGCGACGCTGCTGCATGAGCAGGTCAGTCCGCTAATGGTGGTCGTGACGCTCGGTGTTGTGCTATGCGTGTTCGGCGCGAAGAAATTTGCCAGGTAGTTCCGGGGCGGCGGCTCTTGTCCCTAGAACTTCGTCACCACGCCGATGCCGATGCCCTCGAAGCCGCCCATCGCCATCAAGGCCGCGGGCGCCTCGTCGAGGCTGATCTTCTTGCCGACCAGAAGTTCGGGCTTGAGCTTGCCGTTGCGGATCATCTCCATCATCGCCTGGTAGCGATAGGCCTGCATGCCGTGGCTGCCGAGAATCTCGAGCTCGAAGGCAATCACCTTGTCCATCGGCACCTGTGGGCGGGCGTGCTCCCCCAGCATCAGGCCGACCTGCACATGGCGGCCGCGCCGGCGCAGGTTCGCGATCGAGTTGAATGAGGTGGTGGGGTGGCCGAGCGCGTCCATCGACATGTGCGCACCGCCATTGGTGATCTGCTTCACGGTCTTGACGACATTCGGCGTTTTCGACGCGTTGATGGTGGCGACGGCGCCGATCTTCCTGGCGAAATCGAGCTTCTCGTCGGTGAGGTCAATGGCGATGACATTGGCGCCCATCGCGCTGGCGATCATGATCGCCGACAGGCCGACGCCGCCGCAGCCATGCACCGCCACCCATTCGCCCGGCGTCACCCGACCCTGATCGACGATGGCGCGAAAGGAGGTGACGAAGCGGCAGCCGAGGCTGGCGGCGGTGGCGAATTCCATCTCGTCGGGCAAGCGCACGAGATTGGTGTCGGCGTGTTCGATGGCGACATATTCGGCGAACGAGCCCCAGCCGGTGAAGCCGGGCTGCGTCTGATGTTCGCAGACCTGGTGATTGCCCGAGGTGCATTCGAAGCAATGGCCGCAACCGACTGCGAACGGCACCGTGACGCGTTCGCCGGCCTTCCAGCGGGTCACATGCTTGCCGGCGGCGACCACGACACCGGCCAGTTCGTGGCCCGGCACATGCGGCAGGCGGATGCCGTCGTCATGACCCATCCAGCCATGCCAGTCGCTGCGGCACAGTCCGGTCGCCTCGACCTTGATGACGACGCCATCGGCAGCCGGTTTCGGATCGGGAACGGTCTGGATCGTCGGCGCTTCGCCGAATTTCTCGAAGACGACGGCTTTCATTGGCAACTCCCAACCTTCAAACGGCCTGTGGGAAACGATAGCCGATTCCCTGTCCGGTCAAGCGGAAATCGATTCCGCCAGACGGACTGACCAGTTGGCGCTGGCGCTACGCGTCGGCGGCCTTACTCGGCATCGATCTGGTTCTGGGGAGCCGCCTTCTGGAACGCCGAAAGGGCCATGCAGGCGGCGTTGATGCGCGCGATGGTCGGGTAAGGCGTCATGTCGAGGCCGAAGCGGGCATTGCTGGTGACCTGCGCAGCCAGGCAGATGTCGGCCAGGCCCGGCATGTCGCCATGGCAGAATGTACCTGTCTCGGCCGAGGCAGCCCGCCGGCACCAGACCCTGCGGATTGACCGCGAGATAGGCGGGCTCCAGATGCTCGCCATGGCGCAGGTGATGCGGGACATAATCATAGCTCAGCCCCTTCATCTCCAGCGCAATCCGCACCCGATAGGAGGTGGAGGAGCGATAGTAGTTGTGCAGGACGACGTCGCTCATGCGCTTACTTCGGTTGGCCGATGGTGACTTCGATCGTGCCGATGCCGTCGACACCGCCGGTCATCGTGTCGCCGGCACGAACCGCGCCGACACCGGCCGGCGTGCCGGTGAAGATCAGGTCGCCGGGTTCCAGTTCCACCGCCTCGCTGCAGATCGATACGATATCGGCGATCGGCCAGATCAGTTCGGCGAGGTCGGCATCCTGCCTGACCTTGCCATTGACGGCGAGCCAGATGCGGCCCTTTTGCGGGTGGCCAGCTTTCGCCGCGGGGACCAGCGGGCCGCAAGGCGCGGAGCGGTCGAACGCCTTCGACCAGTCCCAGGGCCGCGCCGTCTTCTTGGCTTCATCCTGCAGATCGCGGCGGGTGAGGTCGATGCCGACGCCATAACCCCAGACATGATCTAGAGCCCGCTCGCGCGTGATGCGGAAGCCTGGCTTGCCGATCGCAGCGACCAGTTCGATCTCATGGTGCAGATTGCCGGTCAAGGGTGGGTAGGGGATGGTGGTGCCGGAATCGACCACCGCATCGGCCGGCTTGGTGAAGAAGAAGGGCGGATCGCGCTCGTCATTGCCGAATTCGCGGGCATGCGCCGCGTAGTTGCGGCCGACGCAGAAGATGCGGCGCACCGCAAAGCGCTCGGGCGAGCCGGCAACGGCCACCGATGATGTTGCGGGCGAGGGAAGGACGAAGGCGGTCATGTGGGTCTCTGCTTGGTTGCCGGAACATTCGGCCGATTTGTGCGCCCGGGCAAGGCGAAGTGATCGAGAAAGCGCGGCCGCGCTTTCCGACGGAGATGGCGATGTACTATTTGGCAATAATCTGGCCATGGTCGCGAGGCTATTCTAAAGCGCGTCGCGTTTGAACGGATTTGAGGCGACGCGCTTTAGGTCTTTGTCTCATGCATGTCGTTCACCCAAAACCGGGGCCACTTTTGGGCGACATGCATCAATCGCCCCCGAACCGAAATGAACCCATGACCGCAGTCCACGATCGCGCCCGGTTCCTCATCATCGACGACCACCCGCTGTTTCGCGAGGCGCTGCACAGCGCGGTGCAGATGGCTTATCCGGAAGTCGACACGGTGGAGGCGCGCTCGATCAGCGAGGCGCTCGATCTTCTGGCCGGCGCCAAGCCGTTCGATCTGGCGCTGCTCGACCTCAGCATGCCCGACGTGCACGGCTTCGACGGACTGCTGCAACTCCGAACCCGCTATCCGCGCCTGCCGGTGGTCATCGTCTCGGGTTATGAGGAACCAAAGATCATTTCCGAGGCACTGTCCTATGGGGCGGCCGGCTTCATCCCGAAATCGGCGCGCAAGAGCGACCTCGCCGCCGCCATACGCTCGGTGATGGAAGGTGCGATCTATGTGCCGGAAACCTATGAAGCCCGCACGCCCGACGCCGACAGCGTCGACCGTGCCGACATGGTGCAACGCCTGTCGACGCTGACGCCGCAACAATTGCGCGTGCTGCAGATGCTGCGCCAGGGCCTGCTCAACAAGCAGATCGCCTATGAGCTGCAGGTCGGCGAAACCACGGTCAAGGCTCATGTGTCGGAAATCCTGCGCAAGCTCAATGTCTACAGCCGCACGCAAGCGGTGATCGAGGTGTCGAAGCTGGACAATGCGGAGCTGTTCAGGGATCAGGCTGGGTTTTGAGCTTTTACCTTTCCCCTTGTGGGGGCGATCCGCGAAGCGGAGCTGGGTGGGGGGCAACGATGTTCGGGCAGGGCGTGGTAAAAAGTGCACTGTCACCGCAATTGCAAGTGCACTGTCACTGTATTTCGCAATTGCCGTAGTTCCATTCTAGTCCTCGATCAATTCAGGTAACGCAAACCACCCATCCTCGACATCAGGTTCGGCGAAGCTGTCGACTGACCATACTTCAATAATATTCTCTATTATCTCGCTCTCACTGACTCCATATCTGTGATCTCGGACCCATTTCCCCATGTTGCCGGTCACCGGAATCCCGCCGCGCCTAAAGATTTTCTCGAGGCTAACACGCGTAAAAGTCTTCAAATCCTCACCCGTGAGCTCAAATTCATGCCGTCCTACCGGAATGATTTGCCAAAGCCCGATAGCGTCACGATCTAGCTCATTTGGCATATTTTCAAGCCACTGACGCAGAGGCCAACCGTAGGCTCTATGTTTCTTTTGATAATCCATTTTAGCTCACTGCTGATGTATCTTCGAATCTTTAATCAAATCAGGATGCGAAATATCGATAGAGGGTTCACTTTTCACGCTGTTTCGAGGCCACAAGAATTACCAAGAATGACGCAACGGTGACAGTGCACTATTTTCCTGAATCGGCGAATTACGGTGACAGTTCACTTTTTCTGTTCGCTGCGCGCCTCGCGTTCCTGGTTTCACGGCCTGGCTCGGCAATCTGCTCGACAAATGCATCGATAAGGAGTGCACTGTCACCGTAATTCTTGCCTGGCGTTCCCGGTTTCACGCCCTTTCGGTTCGGCAATCTGCTCGACAAACGCCTCGATAAAAAGTGCACTGTCACCGTAATTCGATGCCAGAGAACTGTACTATCATTGTCATTTCTTTGAGTCGGGTGATTTGTCAGGGCGAGCGGCAGACATGATGAAAGTGCACTGTCACCGTAATTGCCTCGATGAAGCTAAGCCAGTAGATGCGCCAGCAGCGCCCTCAATTGTGCCGGCTTCAGCGGCTTGCGCATCAGTTCGATGCCGCCGGCGCGTGCCGCCTTGGCGACGGCTTCGGAACTGTCGGCGGTGACGATCAGGGCCGGCACGGCGCGGCCGAGATAGTCGCGGACCTCGGCGATGGTGGCAGTGCCGAGATCGCCGCCGTCGAGATGCTGGTCGGCAATGACGATGTCGGGCACCCAGTCGGTATCGCCCAGCATGTCGAGGGCGTCGTCGGTCGAGGTCGCGGCCCGCACCAGGCATTGCCAGCGCTCGAGCAGGAAGGTCATGGCCTGCAGAACCTCGACATCGTTCTCGATCAGCAGCACCTTGGTGCCGAACAGGCCGTAGCCGCGCGGCCGTTCCATGTCGGCGCTGTTGGCGATGGTGTCGGCCGGGGCGCCGATGCCGACCGGAACGTCGATGTGGAAGATCGTGCCGCGGCCGACCTTGGATGAAAATGTCACGGGATGGCCGAGCGCGCTGGCCATGCGGCGCACGATGGCAAGCCCGAGCCCGAGACCGCCGCCGTCCAGCTCCGCATTGGCCGACGAGGTGCCACGGTGGAATTCCTCGAACACCGCTTCGCGCTGGTCTTCGGGAATGCCGCAGCCGGTATCTGCGACGTCGATGCGGATGGTATCGCCGCGATGCCTGGTGCCGACCAGCACACCGCCGGAGCGTGTGTAGCCCAGCGCATTGGAGAGAATGTTCTGCAGGATGCGGCGCAACAGCGTGCGGTCGGAGCGGACCACGGCGTTGACCGGCCGGAATTTCAGCGACAGCCCCTTCAGTTCCGCCACCGGCAGGAAATCCGAGCGCAGCGATGAGAACAGCGCCTCCAGGCTGACGTCGCCGGTGTCGGGTTGCACCACGCCGGCGTCGAGCTTGGAGATGTCGAGCAGCGTGCGCAGCAGGTCCTCCATCGTCTCCAGCGAGCGCTCGACCTGCCGCACCAGCTTCCTGCCCTCGTCGCTGGTCTGCACTTCGGCCAGCGCCGAAACCGAGAGGTGGGCCGCGTTCAGCGGCTGCAGCACGTCATGGCTGGCGGCGGCGAGGAAGCGGGTCTTGGACAGGTTCGCCAGTTCGGCGTTTTCCTTGGCGGCGCTGAGGTCGATGTTCGACTGCTCCAGCCGGCGCAAGGTCGAATGCAGCTCCTCGGTGCGCGTGCGCACGCGATTTTCCAGCGAAATCGCGGTCTGGAACAGCGAGAAGGCATTGCCTTGCTGGTCCATCGACCGCTCGACGCGGCTGACCAGTGCGGCGTTGATCTTCTTCAGCTTTTCGAGATCGTTGATGTCCCTGAGCGGCATCTTATTCCGCCGCCTGTCGTTCGCCAAAGGCGATGCCGGTGAAGGTCTGGTTCAAATGCATCGACCGGTACTGTTCGCCATAGGTGCCGAAGCCGATGACATTGTTGACCCGGTAGAGCTCCGAGATGTCGCGAAAAACCTGGCGGTTGCGCGCGTCCAGACGGCGCAGCACGCAGTCGAAGCCGAGGATCATGTCGATGCCGCCAAGCCGCTCCTCGACATCCCTGAGCGCCGCGCGCGTCGATTCGACCATGTCCTTGGGTTGGGCGATCGACAGCACGACCCCGTCGTCTATGGCGCAGAAGAACGACAGCGAGCCATCGGGATGCATCTTCTGGATCGACCGGCAGTAATATTCGCCGCCCACTTTCACCACCACCGGATGCGAGGCAAAACTCAGCGGCGTCAGCGTCTGCGCAACGATGCCGACGGACGCGGCGTATTCCTCCGCCGCGTTGGTGGCATTGAACTCGCGCACGATGCGGTGATCGGGATCGGCCGCCGTCACCACCAGCTTCTCGTCGGTGGGAACGAAATTGTCGGTCTTGAAGACGTGGAAAGGGATTTCGGTGGCGATCAGCACGATGATGGCGCTGTCGGAGGTGACGTTGCCGTTCGAGATGAGGCGCGTCGTCTCGAACTTCAGGTCGTCGCCGGCCGAGCCGCCGAGCAGCGGTATGTCGTCGAGGCCCCAATGGATGGCCGAACTCACCGCTTCCTCGGCATAGGAGAGCCCATCGATGAAGCAGAGCGCGAAGGTGCCTTTGGTGCGGTCGCAACCCAGGCGCGCGCGCAGCGACCGCCGCAAGGCCTCGACCTCGCTGGTGATCCTGTCCATGCCCGACGAGGACAGATCGTCGACCATCACGCTGACGGCGGTGAACGCGGCGGACGGAAGCAGCATGGCGAGCACGTGGCCATCCTCGAGGCCTTGCGGCGTGATCTCGCCGGCGGTCGAGCAGCCCGCGTGATGAAGCGCCGGCGCGTGGCTCATGAGCGCCCGGGAAAGGGTGTCGGCCTCGACCAGGCTCTGGGAAAAAAACAGGAGCGCGAAGCCGGCGTCGATTGCCGCAGCCTCCAACGCGATCGCCTTGGCGAATGCGTCCATGTCGGGCTCATCCGTGGTGAGCGCCGACAGGCCGCATGCATAGCGCGTCCGTGAACTGGCCAGCGGTGTTCTCCGCATTTCCTCCGACGCTGTTTTATGCGCGTCGGGCGCGCGGGCGTCTGATAACATTGTTGCCCTCAAACCCTGTTTTGGCAATGGGCGACCGGGGCCGCGCGTTTGGGCTCAGCCCATGACCGAAAGTACAATGTAACGAGTTTGCGACGTGCTGTTTTTTGTCCATTGTGCAGTGTACGAATAACCATGGCCGAAGCGGCAACACCGCGTCGGCAGCGTGATGACCAAGGTTGATACCCAGGGAGGAAGCATGTCGGACGTTTCGTTGATGGTGAACGGAAAACGGGTCAGTGGCGCTGCCGAGGACCGAACGCTTCTGGTTCACTTCCTGCGCGAAAATCTCGGCCTTACCGGAACGCACGTCGGTTGCGACACGTCGCAATGCGGTGCCTGCGTCGTCCATGTCGACGGCAAGGCGGTCAAATCCTGCTCGATGCTCGCGGTACAGGCCTCCGGGTCGACCGTGGTGACGATCGAGGGCCTGGCCAATGGCGCCGATCTGCATCCGGTGCAGGCCGCCTTCAAGGAACATCACGGGCTGCAGTGCGGCTTCTGCACGCCGGGCATGATCATGACGGCGACCGACATGATCAACCGCCACCCCGAAGGCCTCGACGAAGCGACGGTGCGCACAGAGCTCGAGGGCAACATCTGCCGCTGCACCGGCTACCACAACATCGTGAAGGCGATCCTTGCCGCATCGAAGACGATGTCCAAGGGGTCGAAGGGCAAAGCCAGGCAAGCGGCGTGAGAAGGAAGTGGGTAGCGAATAGGGAGTAGCGAATAGTCAGCAGTCTGACAAAACGCCAACTCACCACAATTCGCCATTCACTACTCACTATTCGCTATTTCAGCATTTCGGGAGGAATTTCTGATGGGCATTGAAGGTGTTGGCGCTCGGGTCGCGCGCAAGGAAGACAAACGATTCATCACCGGCGCCGGCCGCTATGTCGACGACATGGTGGTTCCCGGCATGAAGCACGCAGCCTTCGTGCGCAGCCCGCACGCGCACGCGCAGATCAAGAAGATTGACGTCAAAAAGGCTCAAGCCATGCCCGGCGTCATCGGCGTGCTGACCGGCAAGGAGCTCAAGGCCGACGGCATCGGCAACCTCATCTGCGGCTGGATGATCCACTCCAAGGATGGTTCGCCGATGAAGATGGGGGCGTGGTCGCCGCTTGCTTTCGACCGGGTCCGCTATGTCGGCGATGCCGTCGTCATCGTCGTGGCCGAGACCAAAGGGCAGGCGCGTGATGCCGCCGAGGCGGTCGAGATCACCTACAAGGAACTGAAGGCCGTCGTCGATGCCTCGAAGGCCATGGACAAGGGCGCGCCGCAGATCCACCCCGAGGCCGACAACAACCTGATCTTCGACTGGGACATCGGCAATGCCGACGAGACGGCCGCGGCGTTCAGGAAGGCGGCCCATGTCGTCAAGATGGATATCATCAACAATCGCCTCGTGCCCAACGCCATGGAGCCGCGCGCGGCTCTTGGCCACTACGACAAGGCCGAGGACCACTACACCTGCTGGACGACCTCACAAAACCCGCATGTGGCGCGGCTGGTGATGAGCGCCTTCTACAATGTCGCCCCGGAAAACAAGCTGCGCGTCATAGCGCCCGATGTCGGCGGCGGCTTCGGCTCGAAGATCTACATCTATCCCGAAGAGATCGTCTGCCTGTGGGCGTCGAAGAAGACCGGGGTGCCGGTCAAATGGGTGGCCGACCGCACCGAGAGTTTTCTGACCGACGCACATGGCCGCGACCATCACACTCATGCTGAAATGGCCTTCGACAGCGATCACAAGATCCTCGGCCTGAAGGTCGAGACCAAGGCCAATCTTGGCGCCTACATGTCGCTGTTCTCGTCGGCGACGCCGACATACCTCTACGCTACGCTGTTGTCGGGCCAGTACAACATCCCCGCCATCCACGCCAATGTGAAGGCGATCTACACCAACACCGCACCCGTCGATGCCTATCGCGGGGCAGGGCGGCCGGAAGCAACCTTCGTCATGGAACGCATGATGGAGACGGCCGCGCGCCAGTTCGGCGTCTCACCCGCCGAGTTACGCCGCAAGAACTTCATTACCTCGTTCCCGCACCAGACGCCGGTCATCATGTGCTACGACGCTGGCGACTATGCCGCTTCGCTCGACGCGGCGATGAAGGCGTCGGACTATGCCGGCTTTGCCAAGCGCAAGGCTGCCGCAGCCAAGAAGGGGCTGCTGCGCGGCATCGGCATGAGCTGCTACATCGAGGCCTGCGGCATCGCGCCGTCGGCGGCGGTCGGCAGTCTTGGCGCCGGCGTCGGTCTGTGGGAATCGGCGGAAGTGCGGGTCAATGCAGTCGGCACGATCGAGGTGCTGACCGGCTCGCACAGCCATGGCCAGGGCCATGAGACGACCTTCGCGCAACTGGTCAACGAACGCTTCGGCGTGCCGCTCGATTCGGTCTCGATCGTCCATGGCGACACCGACAAGGTGCAGATGGGCATGGGCACCTATGGCTCGCGCTCGGGTGCTGTCGGCATGTCGGCCATCGTCAAGGCACTCGACAAGGTCGAGGCCAAGGCCAAGAAGATCGCCGCTCATCTGCTCGAGGCTGACGAGGGCGACATCATCATCGAGAACGGCGCGCTGAAGGTCGCAGGCACCGACAAAAACGTGCCATGGTTCCAGATGGCGCTCGCCGCCTACACCGCCCACAATCTGCCGGGCGGCATGGAGCCCGGGCTGAAGGAAACGGCGTTTTATGATCCGTCGAACTTCACCTTCCCGGCGGGCTGCTACATCTGCGAGGTCGAGGTCGATCCGGAAACCGGCATGACCGAGATCATCCAGTTCGTCGCCGCCGATGATTTCGGAAACATCATCAATCCGATGATCGTCGAGGGCCAGGTGCATGGCGGACTGGCGCAAGGCATCGGCCAGGCGCTGCTCGAAGGCGCCCACTACGACAATGGCGGCCAACTGCTGACCGCGAGCTACATGGACTACACCATGCCGCGCGCCGGCGACCTGCCGTCGTTCAAGGTCTCGACCTCGAACACGCCATGCCCGGGAAATCCGCTGGGCATCAAGGGCTGCGGCGAAGCCGGCGCCATCGGCTCGCCGCCGGCGGTGATCAACGCCATCACCGACGCCATCGGCAGCAACGATCTTGCCATGCCGGCATCGCCGTCCACCGTGTGGGCAGCGATCCGCGCGACGACGAAACACTGAGGAGGAACGAGCATGTATTCGGTCAACTATCACCGCGCCGCCTCGGTCGCCGACGCCGCCAAACTGGTCAAGGCGGGCGATGCGAAGCTGCTTTCGGGCGGCATGACGCTGATCCCGGCGATGAAGACACGGCTTGCCGCGCCCTCCGACCTTGTCGACCTGTCGAAGATCAAGGAGTTGCAGGGGGTCAAGGTGTCGGGCAAGACGGTGACCATCGGCGCCGCGACCACGCATTACGACGTTGCCAATGACGAGAAGCTGAAGAAGGCCTGCCCGGCGCTTGCCCATCTGGCGTCGCTGATCGGCGATCCGGCGGTGCGCCACCGGGGGACGATCGGCGGCTCGATCGCCAACAACGATCCGGCGGCCGACTATCCGGCGGCGCTGCTGGCGCTGGGCGCCACCATCGTCACCAACAAGCGCCAGATCGCCGCCGACAAATTCTTCAAGGGCCTGTTCGAGACGTCGCTGAAGGAAGGCGAGATTGTTACCGCCGTCACTTTCACGGCGCCGGCTAAGGCGGCCTATGAAAAATTCCGCAACCCAGCATCGCGCTATGCGATCGTCGGTGTGTTCGTGGCCAAGGGCAAGGATGGCGTCAGCGTCGCCGTCACCGGCGCCGGCGACGACGGCGTTTTCCGTTCGAAGGAGATCGAGGCAGCCCTGGCCAAGAATTTCGCGGCCTCGGCGCTCGAAGGCGTGAAGGTATCGGCGAAGAATTTGATGACCGACATCCACGCCTCGGCCGACTACCGCGCCAATCTGATCGCGGTGATGGCCAAGCGCGCTGTGGCTGCCGCCACCGCCTGACACCATCAGCCGCGCACAAGGAAAGGGGCCCCTGCGGCCCCTTTTTCGCGTGCGGTGACCTGCAACTGTCCGGTTCCGATGGGATCGCCTCAGCGCGCCAACCGTTTGCTTGAAGCAATTCCCGTCCATACTTCGCCAGGAACTGCGTCAGCGACAATCTCGCACTTGCACAAAGCGATATTGCACTGCACTATGCCAGTGACCAAACGCGAGCCGGGTTGTTAGTGTCGATCACGGCCTGCGACCCTTTCAGCATCTTTCAATGCGAAGGGAGCCGGCATGACCGACATCTCCGCGACGCATGTCGTTGCGTCCCGACCCGTCGCCGACAGAGCGGCCAGAACAAGACTGGCCTATCTCGATGGCTGGCGCGGCCTGTCGATTGCCCTGGTGCTGATCGGCCATTTCTTTCCTGTTCCCGGGATCAATCTGGGTGTGCTGGGCGTCGAATTCTTCTTCGTGCTCAGCGGCCGGCTGATGAGCGAGATCCTGTTCATCGAGCGCTACCCGCTGAAGAAATTCTTCAAGCGCCGTTTCTCCCGCATCTATCCGGCACTTCTCGTCTTCGTGGTCGTCGCCATGATTGCGCTCTCCGGCACATTCATCGCCTTCAAATGGAAGGCGGCGCTGACCGCGCTGACATTCACCTACAATTATGCCGGCATCCTCGTCACGCGGGCGGGCGCACTCGACCATATCTGGTCGCTCTGCATCGAGGAGCACGCCTATATCATCCTGGCGCTGATCAGCGTCGTCGTCTTAAGCCGCTCTCGCGTCGTCGTGTTGCTCCTGGCGCTGGCCTTGCTTGCCATGGCGAATGGAGCGGTTTCGTACTGGGTGTTCGGGATGGACTACGAAACCACCTACTGGCGCACCGATGTGCATATCGCGTCGATCCTGCTGTCGGCCTCGATCTGCTTGCTCAAGGCGGATGGCAGACTGCCGGCGATCTTCAGAGGCAGGCACGTAGCACTGGCGGCATCGATCTTCGACGTTCTTCTGTTCCTCGATCCAGTGCCGACGCCGATCCACTATCTCTTCGCGGTGCCGCTGCTGGCGCTGGCCGTCAACGCGCTCGATTTCAGCCCGCGCTATCTGACCGGATTGCTGTCCTCCTGGCCGATGGCGACCCTCGGGCTGTGGTCCTACTCGCTCTATCTGTGGCAGCAGCCGTTCTACAAATTCGTCTATGAGCAAGGCAGCGCGCCGATCCCGATGCTGGCCGGGGTCTTCGTTTGCGCGCTTTGCAGCTACTACGTCATCGAGCGACCGGCACGCGAATGGCTCAATCGCAATTGGTAATGCCGTAGTGCTGTCGGCGCTAAGCCGATCGGCGCTTCTTGTCCGTCAGATACCGCTTGAGGCCGGCTTCGCCGCGCGGCGTCGTCCAGCGGTGGTTCCAGGCGAAGGCCTGCCGCAGCAGCGGTGCGAGGAATTTGAGGATCGGCCGCAGTACCGTGACCTGCCAGGTCAATTGCACATGGGTCCCGGTGCCGGACGGCGACAATTCCGCCCGCCACAGCCCGTCGAAATCGCCAAGGGTTTTCACAACCACCAGCTTGCCGGGTTCGAGCTCGGCGGCCTCGATGATGAAGTTCAGCTCGTAGGGCAGGGCGCCGCGAGCCCGCGCCCTTGCGCGCGATCCGATGGTCGCCTTGCCCTTCCTGTCGAGCGGCACCACCTCCTTGTAGACATCGCCCCACCAGATCGGCAGCAATTCGGCATCCGAGAGCACCTCCCACACTTCCTGCGGTGTGCCCTCGGGGATGTGCCAGCTTTCGTCGAAGCGAAAGACGTTGCTCGGCATCGCGTTTCCTCCGGTTGGCGGAAACATTCATATTAGCTGCGGCTTCTTTGTGTGGCCAGCGCCAGCGGGATCAGGCGGAGATTCGCCTGATGTATCAGTCGGAAATCTGTCTGATGTAGTAGCGCACCGCCTTCTTGCCGCCGTGGATGACGGCGTCGCCGGCTTCGGCGAAGCCAAGCGCGGCGTGGAAGGCATCCGAGGCGGGGTTCGGCGGGTCAGTGTTGACCTCGCAGGTGACCAGCGTGTGGCCGGCGCGCTCAACGTGGCCGAACAGATCCTGATAGAGCCGGCGCGCATGGCCGCGGCCACGCGCCTGCGCCGCCACCACGACACGGTCAACATAGACGAAGCGGGGGTAGCGTTCGCGGAACCAGACGAAATTCGGGCTGTCGTAACGGGCGTCCTGGTCGAAGGTCATGATGAAGGCTTCGAGATTGCCGATGCGCCGCGTGTAAAACGCCTCGCCGAGCAGGAAGGATAGCCGTTCGGGCTCCAGCCACGACAGTTCGGCTGCGTGCTCGTTGTTGAGCGCGAGGATTGCCGCTTCGTCTTCGGCCGATACAAGGCTGATCGGGGCAGGGGTCGCGCTCATGCCTTCGCAGCCGCAATGGTGGCCGCCACGAGGTCCGTGTCGGTCAAGGTGTTGCGGTACTCTCTGTCGAGGTCGGAGCCGCCCATGCCGACATGCGGGTTGCGGTAATCCATGGCGCTCGGCACATCCTTGAGGGCGGCGAAATGCATTTCTGACAACCCGGTCCTTCTGCGCACTTCGGCGATGTTGCCGAGGTCCAGCCCGCCGCAGCCGAGGATGACGATGCGGTCGCCGGCCTGTCGAACCAGATCCGCCAGCAGCGACATGCCCTCGACCGCCGTATCGCGCTGGCCGCTGGTCAGCACGCGGCCAACCTTGCTGCGGATCAGCGCTTCGAGCGCCTCGGCGGGGTCGCGGGTCATGTCGAAGGCACGGTGACAGGTCACGTTCAACGAGCCGGCGGCTTGCGTCAATTCACTCATGCGCGCCTCGTCGATGGTGCCATCGGCGTTCAAGCAGCCAAACACCACGCCGGGCACGCCGAGGTCGCGCAGCGCTGCGACATCGGCGAGCATCGAGGCGTACTCGGTTTCGCTGTAGAGAAAATCGCCGCCGCGCGGCCGCACCATGACGTGGAAAGGCACGGTCGCCTGGTCGAGGGCAGCGCGCACCGTGCCGAGGCTCGGCGTGATGCCGCCTTCAATGAGGCTGGCGCACAGTTCCACCCGGTCGGCGCCGGCCGCCTGCGCGGCCAGCAAGCCATCAATGCCTTCGACACAGATTTCGATCAGCGGCAGGCGAGTTTCTTCGGTCAAGGGGCAATCCAATCGATGATGTCGCCGCAAGCCCTAGCATCGGGCCGGTTGGCGCGAAAGCGTGAACAGCGCGTGGCCATTTGGGCCAGACGGCAAACTCCGCGCTTGACAGTCAAATAACCGTTGAGTTATGGAATAATCATAACCGGATGGTTATTAATCTCACTATCCGAACTCAGAAAGCCTGGATGCGCGGCATCCGGGCCCGACGAGACACGCCCTGACGAAACCCTTCAAAAGGAGAAGACCATGCAAGCAAGGATCAAGAATCCGGTGGTGCTCATTCCCGGATCCCTGCAGGCGCTGCTGGCGCTGGACAAGTCGACCGAAGCGGCCGAATTGCCCTATGTGACGCGCAAGCTCATCCATCTGCGCGCCAGCCAGATCAACGCCTGCAGCCTCTGCGTCGACATGCATGCGCGCGAGTTGAAGAAGGCCGGCGAAAAGGACGAGCGCATCTTTGCCCTCGCGGCTTGGCGGGAGACGCCGTACTTCACCGATGCCGAACGCGCAGCCCTGGCGCTGGCCGAGGCCGGCACACGGCTCGCCGACCGGCCCGACGCGGTGCCGGACGACGTCTGGGACGAGGCCGCCCGACATTACGATGAAAAGGCGCTCGCCGCCCTGGTCATCCAGATCGCCCTGATCAATGCCTTCAACCGGCTGAACGCTACGACACGGCAGATGGTCGGCGCCTGGGGCTAACCTTGTAGCAAAGGCGCGTCAGCCTTGGCCGCTACTGGCGCAACTCTGTGTTCTTGGCGCCTTCCTCGACCTGGTCGATCACCAGCAGTTTGACCGGACCATCGCCGATGTTGGTGGCCTGGTGCCATTGGCCGATCATTTCGATGATGAAATCTCCGGTCTTGTATGTGTTGCTGTTGCCGGTCTCGACATTGGTGACCTTCAGCGTCCCCGCCTGGACATAGGCGTAGCGCGGGAAGGGGTGTCTGTGCACCGGCAAGGTCGCACCCGGTGCAATGTCATAAGTCGACACCAGAACCTGCACGTTCTTCTGCGGCAGAGTAATCGGCTGGCCGGAAGCAGTCGTCGTGCGTGATGCCAGCGGTGTCACGACGACGGGCGTGCCGCTGCTGTCCAGCGCCAGGGCGGGGTGTGCAAATGACGCGACCGCCAGCAGCAATGCCGATGCCAAGATTTTCCGCATGTATCCTCCCAAAGCAACACATCTATCGCGCGGCGGCCCTCCGCGTGCAAGCAGGCCTTCTCGACGCGAGCGGCTTTCTCACGGCTCCATTGCCTTGAGCGCCGCCGGAACCGGATAGTGGGCGCTGTCGTAGCGTAGCCGGTAGGTCCGCTTCACGGATTTGCCTGGATGAGACTGGCACTCGCCATCCTTGTCGGGCAAGGGTTCGTCGGTATCCGCCTGCTCGAACGCTGTGATGTCGTGATAGCCGTGGTGGCTCGCCGTACTCATGGCCAGGCTGACCTGGCTGGAATGAAAGGATCCGGCGCAACTCGCGTCGCCTTCGCCGCCATGGCCGGCCACGGCTAGGCCGCCGAGCACCAAGCGCAGGGTGTCGCCGGCGACGGCATAGAGCCGCAGGCCGGTTTCGTCGAAAGGAGTGACCTGCGAATGGGTTGCCAGTTCGATGCGCAAGCCAAAGGCGGAGACATCGGGTGCCAACCGATAGCGACCGGTATCGAATTCGACCTTGCGGATGGCGATGGCGTCATCGGTCATCAGGCCGGGCTGGAGCAGGCGCTGGCGCACGCCCAGGCTCTTCCTGTCGACGACCAGAAGCTCAATATCGCCAACATGCCTGTCTTCGCTGGCTTCGACGCTGTCCATCAGCGGTACTGCGACCAGAAGCAGGTCATCATGCGCAGGCCAGATCTTGCAGACCAGGCCAACTGGGGTTTCGTAGTCCGTGAGCGTCAGGGGGATGCTGATATGGGGTTCGAGTGTTAGCGAAGCTCCGTCGACGCTCCTCTTGGCCTTGGGATAGGCCTGCTGCACCAGGGCGACAACATCGCCGCAATCGCCGGCGGCGGCCCAGACGGGCGACAGACTGGCCGCGGCGAGGCCGAGGAAGAGGGTGCGCAACACTGTTCGCATGGGATTCTCACGTCGCAGGACCGAGTTCGCTTGGAGATCCGCGTGTACCACAGTTGTTGCGTTTGGACGGGCCCGGATTTTGCAACGTTACCTTCATCAACAAGATCAGTCTCCGGCCCCCCCGGGTCGATGGAACGAAGCGTCTTATATTAGCCAGCAACGATATATTAACGGCTGTGATGCAACCTTTCCTCCATGGGGACGGGGAACACCCTCCTCATCGACGTTCCAACGCGCGCCCTTGGGGCCGCGGGACGCTCGACCAATGCGGGGAAAACGCATGAGTGTCGGAACAGCTCTGGAACAATTGCTGCGATTGATTCATCGCAGGGCAATGAAATTGGCCGCGTTGCCGGAGGATGAAAGGGATTTACACTACGATCTCATTCGCCGCTCATGTTGCGAAGCTGCCGAGAACGTTGGGCAAAGTCCCGACAAGGCAGCCATCACGGCAAACGATATGGTCGAATTTGTTCGCGCACTGGTCGGAATTATTGAAGTGGGTTGTGAATCGGACCAAGAGCAAAGCGCCGACCGCCCGCTGCCAGAACGCCATTTTGGGAGTCGGGAGACTGTCGCCACGCCTAGCGCCGCCGCTTCATTGGTGTCGCCAATTTGGCGTCCCAGGGGGGCCGCTGCCTCACGGTGACGGGCGTTTCTCATTTTTCGCTGGCGGCGCCTTCAGAGGTAGTTTGATGCGTTGTCACGTATGGAAAGACGCGACCAACGTCCCGTCCATCAAGATCTGGAGTTGGCTTGGCGCCACGCCTCGTATTCCCCGCGGGCATCGTCATGCAGGGGATAATATCGTTGCAAGGACCCGCCCTCCATGAGCTTCGCTCGTGAGAACTCCTCCCAATCGTGATGCTTCTGCGATTCATCGATCACTTTTGCGGCCATTGCCACGGGAAGCACCACCACCCCGTCGTCGTCGGCGACGATGATGTCGCCGGGGATCACCGTGACACCGCCACAGGCAATCGGAACGTTGACGGCATTGGGATAGATGCTGGTCTGCACATGATAATTTGGCGTCCAGCCGCGCAGCCATAGCGGCAGATCGAGCTTTTCGACATTGGGCCGGTCGCGCATGCATCCATCGATGACGATGCCCGCGCCGCCTCTGCCCTTGAAATACGTCGACATCATATCGCCGAAGACGCCAGAGCTCATGTCGCCACGCGCGTCGACCACGACCACGTCGCCCTCCTGCGCGTGATAGAGCACGTGCCGGTGCAGTTGCGTCTCCGGATCGGCATATTCTCCCTCGTTGAAGAGGTCCGGCCGCTGCGGCAGGAACTGTAGCGTCAGCGCCGGCCCGACGATCGACTTCCCGTGGTTTTGCGGCACGGGACCAACCATGTGCGGATTGCGGAAGCCCATGTGGCCAAGTGTGCCGGCAACCGTCGCGGCGCCGATTTCCCTTAGCGCGTCGATCAGGTCCTTAGGCGGTCGCGTAATGTCGGGGGTATGCGTCATTTTAGACTCCGGTGGATGGAACTACCAGTTGGTAACAGAACCGTCGCGGCGCTTAAGGTGAGGCGCTTCCCAAAAACGAAAGCTCTCCGCCTGGACTGCCTCTTCGTTGACCTCGACGCCGAGCCCCGGCAGGTCGCTGACCGGATAATTGGGGCCGTCGAGCCGTGGTTGCACGGGGAAGAAGTTGGAATTGTCGAAGCCCAGCTTTCTTTCGGGCGCCCTAGTCTCAAGCCATGCGAAGTTGGGTACCGCGGCAGCGAGATGCACGGTCGCGGCCGTGCACACTGGGCCAAGGGGATTGTGCGGCATCAGGTCCACATAGTGCGCCTCGCTCCAGCCAGCGACTTTCATCGCCTCGGTGAACCCGCCGACATTGCAGATATCGAGCCGGTTGAACTGATGGATGCCGCGCTCGATGTAGGGGAGGAACTGCCACTTGCTGGCAAATTCCTCGCCGATGGCAAAGGGGATGTCGGTCATCGTCCGCAGGGATTCGTAGGCCTCCGGTGTCTCGTCGCGTATCGGCTCCTCGAGGAAATCAAGCACGCCACGGCCGAGCTTGTTGCAGAAGCTGGCCGCCTCGGCCACCGACAGCCGATGGTGATAGTCGATGCCGAGGACGACGTCGTCGCCCAGTGCCTCGCGCGCCTTGTTCAGCATGCTCGCGGTAGCGCCGATAGATTCGCGAGGCTCGAAGATGTCCCTGCTGCTTTGCCCGACGGGGAAGAAGCGGATCGCCTGCCACCCCTGTGCGCGCAGTTCGCGGGCTCGTTCGATGGCAACATCGCCCTCGGCCTCGTCTCCGGTCGAGGCGAAGGTGGGGATGCGGTCGCGCTGCTTGCCGCCGAGCAGTTCGTACACCGGCACTCCAAGCGCCTTGCCCTTGATGTCGTGAAGGGCGATGTCGATGGCGGAAATCGCCGCCTGCAGAACGCGCCCGCCTTCGAAGTACTGGCTGCGATAGACTTCCTGCCAGATCCGCCCGATCTGCATGGGATCGCGGCCGATGAGAAACTCGCGATAGTGCTCGACCGCGCCGGCCACGGCCCTCTCGCGACCGCTCAAGCCGCTCTCGCCCCAGCCGAAAATGCCGTGATCGGTCTCGACCTTGACGAGTATCTGGTTGCGCGTTCCCACCCACACCGGATAGGGCTTGATCGCAGTGATCTTAAGCTTCGTAGTCATCCAAGCCCACGTCCCACAAGCATCCGCCCGGTCTCAATCGGCCTTGAGGGCCATTTCAGTTTCGCCGTCGAACAGATGCATGCGCTCCTGGTCGAACTCGAGCCAGATCTGCTCATCGGGCGCGACGGCAATGGTCGGCGGCACGCTGACATTGACGATTGCGCCGGACAGGAACGCCTGAACGAAGGTGACGTCTCCGGTCGGCTCCACCGTGTAGGCCTTTGCCGGGACGCTGCCTGGCACTGCACTCTTGTGGAGCTTGATCGTCGAGTGACGTGCGCCGAGCACGACTTTCTTGGTCGTTGCCCCCGCGACTTTGCGGGCGTTGCGCGGCGAGAGCCCAAGGGTCCAGCCCTCCGCGCTGGTCAGCACGGTGTTGCCGTTCGCTGTCGATGCCTGCAGAGGAATAAGGCTCATCGCCGGGCTGCCGATGAAGCTTGCGACGAACATGTTCATCGGATGGGCAAAGACCTGCGCCGGTGAATCGTATTGCTGCAGGAAGCCGCCGTTCATCACCGCCATCTTGTCGGCCATGGTCACCGCTTCGAGCTGGTCGTGCGTCACATAGATGATCGTCGCCTTGAGGTCCTGGTGGAAGCGCTTGATCTCCGACCGCATCTGCACGCGCAGCTTGGCATCGAGGTTGGAGAGCGGCTCGTCCATGAGGAACACGGCGGGGTCGCGGACGAGGGCACGGCCCAGGGCTACACGCTGCTGCTGCCCGCCGGAAAGTTCGCGGGGCTTGCGCTCGAGCAGGTGCGTCATGTCGAGCACTCGCGCCGCGTCCTTGACCTTTTTGTCGATCTCGTCCCTGGGCAATTTTCGCATCTGCAGGGGGAACGCCAGATTCTTATAGACCGATTTCTGCGGATAGAGCGCGTAGTTCTGGAACACCATTGCGATGTCCCGGTCCTTGGGGTCGAGGTCGTTGACCACCCGGTCGCCGATGACGATGTCGCCCGACGTGATCGGGATCAGCCCGGCGACGAGATTGAGCGTGGTTGTCTTGCCGCAGCCTGAAGGACCGACGAGCGCGACGAACTCGCCATCGTTGACCGTCAGCGAAACGTTGTTGACAGCTTTGAAGCCGCCATAGGTCTTGACGAGATCTTTGAGGACCACGTGGGCCATCGGCAACTCCCTAGTGTTTGACCGCGCCTTCTGTAAGGGCGCGTACGAAGTATCGCTGCAGGACGAGGAACAACACGACGACAGGCACGCTCATCATAAAGCTGGCCGCCATCAGGCCCGGAAAGTCCGTCGTGTTTTCCGAGAAGAAGCGCTGGATGCCGACCGGCAGGGTCAGCTGCTCGTTCTTGGAAAGGAAGGTGTAGGCGTAGATGTACTCGTTCCACGCGCCGATGAAGGAATAGATCGCGGTGGCGATGATCCCGGGCGTCGAAAGCGGCATCACGATCAGGATGAAGGCCTGGAACCGCGTTGCCCCGTCGATGCGCGCCGCCTGCTCGAGCTGCACCGGGATGTTGTCGTAGAAGCCCTTGAGCAGCCAGATCGCCAGCGGCAGGCCGAAAGTGAGATAGGTGAGGATCAGCGAGCCATGCGTGTTCACCAGCCCGAGCATGCGCATCAGTATGAACAGCGGCACGAGAAAGATCACAGCCGGGAACATGTTGCGCAGCAGCACGGCGAAGAACAGGAAGTTCCGGCCGGGGAAACGGAAGCGCGAAAACGCGTAGGCCGCCGGGACAGCCACGATCACCGAAAGGATTGTCGTGGCAGTCGACACGAAAAGGCTGTTCCAGAAGAAGCGCAGAAAGTCCTGGCCGACGCTGTTCTGCGGATCGAGCAGCTTCTGGTAGCTGGCAAGGGTAGGCTCGTCTGGCCACCATTGCGGCGGAAATTGCATCGCCGCGAAGCCGGACTTGATCGAAGTGAGCAGCATCCAGATCATCGGCAACGCGGTGTAAAGCAGCATGAACACAAGGAAGATGCGCCCGCCCCACCGCCATCCGTCGACGCGCATGCGGCGACGGGTCTGACCCCGAGAGGCTGTTTCGGCAATCGTGCTCATGCGCTCCCCTCTTTGCGTTCGTTGCCGCTTAGCGCACGGACATAGAAATAGCCCAGCGTCATCAGGATGAGGAACAGGAGCACCGAGTAGGCCGATGCCACGCCCCATAGCTGTCGTCCGAAGGCGAGCTCATAAATATGGGTGATCCAGATATGCGATGCGTTGGACGGCCCGCCGCCGGTCATGATCCAGGGGATGATGAAGGAATTGAAGTTGGCCACTGCGAGCAGCAGGATGGTCACCGTCGAGACGCTGCTCAGATGCGGGAAGGTAACGTGCCAGAAGCGTTGCCACGCACTGGCCCCGTCGACTTTTGCGGCGCTCAGCAGCTGTTCGGGGACCGTCTGCAGGCCAGCCATCATCATGATCATGGCAAACGGAAACTCGCGCCAGATATTGACGACGATCAGGGAGGGCAGCACCGTGCTGACGTTGTCGATGAAATTCGGCGGCCGGTCGGCCAATCCGAGACCGACCAGCACCGCACCGATGACCCCGAAGTCCGAATGGTAGATCCACTTCCAGATGTAGGAAGCGGCGACCGCGCTGATAACCCAGGGAATGATCAGGATAGCGCGCAGGACGCCGCGGCCGATAAAGTCGCGGTGGAGCGCCAGCGCGGAGCCAAACCCCAGGACGAAGGAGATGAAAGTCGATGCCAGTGTCCAGATCATAGTGTTCCAGGTGACTTTCCAGAACACCGGACTGGTGAGGATGTTCGTGTAGTTGTCGAAGCCGACGTAGATCTTGTCGCGCAGCTGTAGGCCTGGCGGCGTCTTAAAAAACGACAGCTCGATTGTGTAATAGATCGGATAGGCGATGACGATGAGCATCACGGCGATCGCCGGGAGCACGTAGGCGTAATCGGCGCGATGCTCCCATACCCTCCGCAGCACGCCGGACCTACCGGATTGCAATCTTCGGCGAGCCTCGGCCTTACCGGTCACGATCGTCACTATGGCGCGCCCTTATTTTCCTTGGAACGAACCGGCTGCACCGTCGGTGCAGGCCGGTCGAATCGTAAGCCAGGTTCAAACTAGAGTTTGCCTTCCACCAGGCTCTTCACCTTTTCAGCCGCGTCGTCCGCTGCCTGATCGACGGTCATCGCTCCGGTCAGGGCATTCTGCAGCATGTCCGGGACGATGATGTTCATGATCTCGGGAGACTGCGGCAGCGCTGGAAACGGGATGCCGTATGGCAGCATCGACGTCGTGACATCGAGGAACTTGATGCTGTCCAGACGTTCCTTCATCCATTTGGTCTTGAAGCCGTTGAGGTTGCCCGGGTTCGACCCGGCGTAGGCCATCTTCAGCGACCATTCAGGGCTCGTCCACATGCAGATGATGGCCTTTGCAGCCGGCTCGTCCACCTTGCCGCCCTCGACATATTCGGGCTTCAGGATGTGAATGTTCGAGCCGCCGAATACAACGGCGCGCTTGCCGTCTGGGCCAGTCGGAATCAGCCCGTAGCGCATGTTGTCGATGACGGTCTGCGCCTTGTCCTTGTCGGTGCCCGTCGCCTTTTTCTGCAAGTCTAGCATGACGTTGTAGTCGGACGGGTGCGAGACCATCATGCCGAGTTGGCCGGCGAGGAACAGCGGCTGGTTATCGGCCTGCTGGTTGGTGAGTGCCGACACCGGAACCGACTTGTCGCGAACATACATATCGTACGAGGCTTGCAGCGCCGCCTTGCTCTGGGGACTATTGAGTTCGACCTCCTTGTAGGTCGGGTTTGCGGTGGCTTCGTCGAAGACGCCGCCGCCGTAGGCCCACAGCTGCGGCATGAACCGGTACGGCGTGTTGCCGGCATTCTTGCGAGCCACGAGGCCGTAACCGGAAATGCCGAGCTTGTCGTGGATCTGCTTGGAATATTTGACCACGTCGTCCCAGGTCGCCGGAGCCTTGTCCGGATCAAGGCCGGCACGCTTGAAGACGTCGGCGTTCCAGATGAACGCCATCGTCTCGTTGTTGGTTGGAATGCCGTAGGTCACCCCGTCCCAGGTCACCGCCTTCATGGCGCCGGGCCAGAAATCCTCGGTCGAATACCCCACATCCTCGGGCTTGAGCGGCTGCAGATAGCCCTTTGCGGCGAACTCGGTACCACCCAGGATTTGCAGTCGGACCGCCATCGGCGCGGCATTGCCCAGGAGCGCCGTCCGGAACTTGTCAAGAAGGTCGTTGTAGGTGAGGGCCTGTTCCTCAAGCTGGATGTTTGGATAGGTCTTGCGGAAGGTCTCGAAGAATTCCTTGTAGTACTGGCGCAGGAGGTCGGGATCGCCCTCGAACACGCCCTGATACCAGAAAGTCAGTCGCCCCTTGTAGTCGAGCGGGGTGACTTTGCCGCAATCGGCCGCCGTATCAAAATCCTGTGTGCCCGCAATGGAACGCACATATTCCGGCGACCACTTGCTCAAATCGACCGGCGGCGCACCCAGCGCCGATGCGGACAGCGATACCACTAAAGCAGTGGAGACAGTGCCGCGCAGGACGGCACCGCCGAGTGTAATCCTCGTCATAGGTATCCTCCAGGTTCTCTCCCATGCCGCTTTGCTTCGAGGCAAGCGGTCCATGCTCGTTCGATCGCGGAACGTCTTCCTGTTCTGTGTATCCCTTCGAGCACTTTGTACGTTTTCAGATCATGGATTGTCTGTCAACGCGATAAATCGTACATTGTTTATGGAAACCGTGCGTGATATCGATCAAAGTGTGTATTGAATTGGGGAGCCGGCCTTGGCCGAAACAAGCGATTTCAAAGCAGAGCCACCCGCGGGGATTGATCCCATCGGGGCCTCCAGCGAGGGCGCCTCGCTTTATGAACTGATCAGGGAAGACATCATTGAGGGGCGCCTCGCAGCCAACGAGCGGCTTGTGGTGACCGATCTCGCCCGGCGCCACGGCACCTCGACCAACCCCGTGCGAGAGGCTCTGCAGCTGTTGCGCGGGGAGGGCTTCGTCACTTTTGTCGCCAACCGCGGGGCGCGAGTCCGGCCCATAGATCAGGATTTTGTCCGCGATATCTACGAGATCGGAGTCCTGATCGAGCCAGCCCTGACGCGATGGTTTGTGAATATGGCGACCGTCGAAGACATAGCCGAACTCGAACGTATCCAAGGTCTGATTGAAGAGAACAACTTTGCCGACACGTTCAGGCACAGTGAGCTGGATACCGCCTTTCATACCGTGATGTACCAGCGGCACTATAACCGCCATGCCGCCGAGCTTTGGTGGAAGCATCGCGAGGTGCTGCGGGCCGTGAGCCGGCGATTCAATTTCACCCTCGCACGGCGCGCCGCAATCCTTCGCGAGCATCGCGAACTCATCGCACTCGTGAAGGCGGGAGAGGCAGACAAGGCCGCCGACCTCATTTCCCGCCATGTCGAGGGTTCCGGCCGGCATGTTCTCGAACAGATGCGTGCGCGCAACGCCGCTCGGGCCGGATAGACTCTCCGATCTGGAACATCGTTAGCCTGACAATCAGATAAAGGTAGTTGAGAGATGAAAATCACGAGCGTTCGGCCGTGGCTGATCAAGTCCGATGCTTCATATTGGGGAGAGTACCTGTTCGTCGAAGTGACGACCGATGAGGGGGTGAGCGGCTGGGGAGAGATCACAACCACCACCAGGCTCGCCAACCGCGCTCTCTGCACGATCCTTCGGCAGATCGGCATCGCAGTAACCGGCGAGGATCCGGCGCGGATCGAGCACCTGTGGCACAAGATTTTCCGCAGCTTCACCTATATGGGCAGCCGCGGCGCTGCCGTCGAATGCGTGAGCGCCATCGACATCGCCCTCTGGGACATCCGGGGCAAAGTTCTTGGCAAGCCGATTTACGAATTGCTGGGCGGACCGGTACGCGATGAAATCGCGCTCTACACCCATCCCAACCAGGCCAAATTTACCAGCAAGGAGGCCGTGGTCCGCGAAATTCGAGACATCGTCGAATCCGGACACACCGGGCTCAAGTTTGATCCTTTCCCCCATCAGGGGCGCACCGCCGATGGCCTGTCCCGCGAACAGCGGGACGGCTACCTCGACGGCAGCATGACCCGCAAGGACGAGCGCGAAGCGGCCGAACTGACGGCGCTGATCCGCGAAACGGCGGGACCCGATGTCGACATCCTGATCGACGCGCATGGCCGCTTCGACGTTCCCACCGCCATTCGCCTGTGCCGGAGCCTTGAGGAAGCCGGCCAGATCGACTGGTTTGAGGAGCCTTGCCCGCCAGAGAGCCTCAATGCCCTCAAGCAGGTGCGTGAAAAGGTCAGTGCCGCTATCTCGTGGGGCGAGCGCGGCCACACGAAGTGGGATTTCGTGCCGGTGCTCGAGAACAAGCTCGCTGACTACATCATGCCGGACGTCACCTGGACCGGCGGCATTACCGAACTGAAGAAGATTTCCGCCCTGTGCGAAGCCTATTACATCCCGGTCTCGCCGCACGACGCCGCGGGGCCGATTAACGTGGTTGCGGGAGCGCAGGTGATGATGACGGTGCCTAACTTCTACAAACTCGAAACGTCGGAGTGGAACCTGGGCAAATACGATCACCTCATTGACAGACCGCTCGACGTCACGAACGGCAGCCTCAAGCTGACATCGAAGCCTGGTCTCGGCGTTGAGATGAACCGCGACTACCTTCAGGCCAACGAAATCGAGCTGGGCTAAGCAACGCTCCATGCCGCCCCGGCGTGCTTTCGACAAACCCCGCCGACCAGAATGAGGATAAGTCATGCCAAAGACAGGTGGAGCCGACGGGGCGCTCAATCGGGTGAACACGAATTCCAGGCCCAGCGACCTGCGCATCACCGACCTGCGCGTCGCCGAAATCGTCGGCGCGCCGTTCACCTCGGCGCTCGTTAAGATCTACACCAACCAGGGTATTGTCGGCCTGGGCGAGGTGCGCGACGGCGCCAGCGCGACCTATGCGCTGATGCTGAAAAGTAGGTTGCTTGGCGAGAACCCTTGCGACATCGATCGACTGTTCCGCCGCATCAAGCAATTTGGCGGTCACGGGCGGCAGGGTGGTGGTGTCTCGGCAATCGAGATCGCTCTCTGGGACCTCGCCGGCAAGGCCTACGGCGTGCCGATCTACCAGATGCTTGGAGGACGGTTCCGCGACAAGGTGCGAGTCTATTGCGACACCGACGCGGAGAAGCCCAGCGGCACCGAGACCGGAAGGCGGCTCAAGGCGCGGATGGACCTCGGTTTCACCTTCCTCAAGATGGACCTCGGGCTGGCGCAGATCTCCCACATCCCAGGCGCGGTCGTCGCGCCTGCCGGCGTGCTCGACGGTTTCCGCACGCATGCCGGCCGCGGGCGAGGAGGCACGCTGGACGAGCGCCGGGCGCGTAATGCCGCTTACGACGCGCAGAACGTGCCGCATCCCTTCACCGGCCTCCACTTCACCGAAAAGGGCATCGACCTGCTCGATCAATATATCCACGAGGTCCGCGAGGTGATCGGCTATGAGATTCCGCTCGCCATCGACCATGTCGGCCACGTCTCGCTGCAGGACGGCATCCGTCTCGCCCGGCGGATCGAGAAATACGCACCAGCCTGGCTCGAAGACGTGATCCCCTGGCAGTACACCGACCAGTATCGGCGGTTGCAGGAGGCAACGTCCGTGCCGATTTGCACGGGTGAGGACATCTACCTCAAGGAAGGCTTCGAGCCGCTGCTCAACTCAGGCATTTCGGTCATCCATCCGGACTTGCTTACCACCGGCGGCATCCTCGAGACCAAGAAGATCGGCGACGCGGCGCTGGACCACGGCGTCGCCATGGCCATTCACATGGCGGAAAGCCCGATCGCGGCAATGGCCGCCGCGCATGTCGCGGTGGCCACGGAAAACTTCATGGCGCTCGAATATCACAGCGTGGAAGTGGACTGGTGGGACGACATCGTCACCGGCTTGCCCAAGCCGCTGGTCAAGGACGGGTTCATTACAGTGCCCGACAAGCCGGGCCTGGGCATCGACGACGTGGTCGATGAAGTCATCAGCCAACACCTGCAGCCCGGTGTCACAGGGATATGGCAATCCACCGAGCAATGGGACAATGAACATAGCTGGGACCGGACCTGGAGTTAGCCCAGACCCCATACCCACATTCCCCCCCCAGGCTCACAGGGCCAACGACGGACCATTCGTGTCGACCTCCTCCCAAGGGAGAGGCGAAGAAAGAAACGGACGAAACCATGATCTACGAACTGCGTATCTATGACTGCCTGCCGGGCAGGCTGCCGGCTTTGCTCAAGCGCTTTTCCGACCAAACGCTGGCCATCTGGGAGAGGCATGGCATCCGCCAAGCCGGGTTTTTCACCACGGCTATCGGCGAAAACAGCAATCGCCTCACCTATTTCCTCGCCTGGGAATCGCTGGCCGAGCGTGAGGTGAAATGGGCGGCTTTCGTCGCCGATCCGGGATGGCACGGGGCTCGGGACGAGTCTGAGCGCGACGGGCAGATCATTGCTAATATCAGCAGCCAGCTGCTCACGCCGACAGCTTTCTCGTCTGTGAAATAGGACTGCGCCATGAAGATCACCGACCTGCGCTGCGCCGTCATCGGCAAGCACCCCATCGTCCGCATCGTCACCGATGAAGGTCTCTATGGCCTTGGCGAGGTTGAGTACACCAAGCCCTATCTCAAGCCCTGGGTGCTGCATTTTCGCGACGCGCTGATCGGCGAGGACCCGACCGACGTCGAACGCTGCATGCTGAAGATCCGCCAGCGCGGCTCGTTCAAGCCCTATGGCGCCGCTGTCTCTGCAATCGAGCATGCCTTGTGGGACATCGCCGGCAAGGCGGCAGGCATTCCGGTCTACAAATTGCTCGGCGGCAAGGTCCGCGACAAGGTGCGGGTCTATAACGGCTCCATCCGCAAAAAAAGGACCGGCGACAGGCCCGAGGACTATGCGGCGGATGTCAAATGGATGATGGAGCAGCCGCAGAACTTCTTCATGGTGAAGCAGGGCATCAGCTTCCACTCCAACATGAAGACGAGCGTACCCGACTTCCATTACGGCGTCCGGCAGCCGCCGACCTATCACGGCGCGATGGACCAGGGGCAGATCAGCGAGCGCGGCATGGCGCATATGATCGACTGCGTCATCGCCATGAAGGAAGTGCTCGGCGACAAGGTTTCGCTCGCACTGGATTGCGGCCCCGGCTGGTTCCTGCCCGACGCCATCCGCTTCGCGCAGGCGGTGGAAAAATACAATCTGATGTGGCTCGAGGACATGCTGACGGGCGACTATGTGCCGTGGGTCAATCCGCAGGCTTATCGTGAACTCACCACATCCACCTCCACGCCCATCCACACGGGAGAGCAGATCTACCTGCGTCACAACTTCAAGGAACTGATCGAAACGCAGGCGGTCCGTATCATCGGTCCGGATCCCGCCGATATAGGAGGCATCGCCGAGCTCAAATGGGTGGCCGAGCACGCCTATATGCACTCGATCCTGATGGCGCCGCACGGCACCGCGAATGGCCTCCTCGGCCTCGGCGCGCTGATCAATGTCTGCGCCACCTTGCCCGCCAACTACATCGCCTTCGAATATCCGAGCGCCTCCGACCCTTGGTGGGAGGACATCGTCATTGGCCTGCCTAAGCAGATTGTGAAGGATTCGATGATTGATCTGCTAGAAGCCCCCGGGCTTGGTCTCGACATCGACGCCAAGGCCGCCAAGAAGTATCTGCTGGAAGAGGACGCCGGGTTCTTCGACTGAACCACCCCGATTGAGCGAGACCGCGCCTTGCGTGGCCGCCATGCCTTCCGAAGCCGCTGACATACTCGTCAAAGTCCTTGATCAGGACATCAACTATCGCTGCGGCACGAGGCTTACCATTTGCCTCGTCAGTACCGTCAATAAATGTGCCATCGAGCCGGGGAAAATCGTCCTGACGCCCGGTGTCCTTTTTGGGCCCAATCTGGTCAGCTGTGGACTCATAGGAATCCACGCCGGTTTTTGTAACGTCCGCCGACCTTCTGTCTGAGATATTAATCACATAATCTAAAACATCACAACAGTGTTAGCGCCGTCTATCGACAGGTCAGGCTATTCGGAACAGGCGTTACTGTTACAGCGCGGTTCGCGCGTCGACAGGCGGCCTGTCGAGTTTATCGTGCGGCAGCACGTCTGGCTGCGCCCATTGCCTGCGGGCCCCTTCGGAGAGGACAAGGCCATGGCCGGGGCGCTCGGGGGCCTGAATCCATCCATCGACGATTGCCATAGGCTCATCGACAAGATGGTTCAGATTCTGGAAGGAATATTCGAGCCACTCGACTTCGGGCAGGGCGCAGGCCATGTGCACCCCTATTTCAAGAAACGTATTGCCGAGGGTCACCGGGATGCCGAGTTCAGCCGCCAGCCAGCCGATGCGCATCACGTCGGTCACCTGTCCATGAACATTCAGCATGTCGGTCGCCCCGGCCTGCATCAACAGGCGCTTGCCGGCGGCATCGAGATATTCGCCTGAATTGATCATGGTTTCGGGGGTTACCGCCTTGAGCATTCGAAGGCCTTCGAAGTCATGGCGCAGAATCGGATCCTCAACCCACAGGAGTTCATAGCCAAGGTTATGAATTTTATGGATTTTTACCGATGCTTCCTTTGCGCCCCAAGCCTCGTTTGCATCGATCATGATCGATGCGCCCGGCCGCACCGTGTTTCTCAACAGCTCCAGCCGGGACAAGTCGCGGTCGAAATCGGGGTGCCCCACCTTGATCTTGAACGCGCGGTACCCGAGGGCGTCGGCATGGGCAAAAAACGCTTGGAACTCATCGTCGCCAAGGTGGAAATCGAGACCTGAGGCATAGGCTCTCACGCGCTTGCGGCGGCTTCCCAGCAGGCTGTGCAACGGTAGGCCGGCCTGCTTGGCGCTCAGATCCCACAAGGCAACCTGAAGGGCTTCTTCGAAAGGCAAGCCGAAGAGGCGTCGGTTGCCGCCGCGGGGCCGCTGGACCCGGTGCACGAGCGCCAGCGGCGCCTGTCCGACAAGACCGGGCCAGACCTCTTCCTCAAAAACGCGGACGATCTCCGCCTGGGCGGGTAAAGGGTGAAACAAGCTCTGCACAAAGCCCAGTCCAATTTGGCCGTCCTCGCCAACGAGCTCGAGCGCGGCTACATGCACCGCATCGATACGCACCTGACTGTCACCTATGATACGGTCACGAGCGAATTGATAACGAGTGATGCGGTATTCTGCGATGCGCATATTAAAGTCTCTATATCTGATATTCCAGAATGTTGTTTAGATATTTCAGATTCAGAGGGGTGAAGCAAGTGGCTGAGCGCGAAAGGGAGCCCGACGGAAACGACGGAGCGGCACCGGGCCAACGCCTTGGCGATCGTGCCTACACGCGAATTCTCGAAACGCTGTTTGAGCGAAAGATCCCCGCAGGGGCCTTTCTGTCGCAAGGCGATCTCGTCAAAATGCTCCAGATCCCGGTTGCGCCTCTTCGCGATGCACTCAAGCTGCTCGAGGCGGAGGGGATCGTCATCATCCACTCGCGGTCGGGCATCCAGTTCGTGAAGCCCGGATTCGAATTGACCAGATCGACCTATCAGTTTCGCAGCATTCTGGAACGGGCGGCGACAGGTGTTTACGCGCAAACCGCCGAAGAGGCGGAATTGGCGGAACTGGAACGACGACATCTGTCGACCATCGAAGAGATCGAGCGCACCGGGCTCACCGACCATGTCAGAGCCGACCTCGAGGAACTCGAGACCTTGCTGCATCACTCCATCATTGCCAGCCTGAACAATCCATTGATCGAGAGTTCTTACAAGCGGCTGCACAACTACGTTCGGCTGATCCGGCTGGACAGAAAAGTCACCGTGCCACTCGTGCTGCAATCCCTGCGCGAGCACATGCAGGTCATCTTGGCATGCAAGGCACGTGACCCGGAGGCAGCAGCAGCGGCGATGCAGGCGCATCTGGCATCGGCCCTGCAGCGGGGCCTGGGGCTTTACTACGGTTACTAGGCTCAGGACCCTGACGCGTCAGGCAACGGAGCGCGACCGTTTGATGCCACGAGGCGTTTCGCCGATCTCGCGCCGCATCCAATGGGAAAGGTGGGATTGGTGAGCGAAGCCCGTCAGATGCGCCACCTCGCTGATGCTGAAGTCGCCTGCCAACAGCAACAAACGCGCCCTTTCGACCCGGCGACGAAGCACATAGCGATGAACGGTCAGTCCCGTCGCAGCTTTGAACCAGGTTCTCAGGTGTGAATTGCTGACCCCAGCGACCCTGCTCAATGTTTCCAGGGACAGCGGGGTTTGGATTTGGGCTTCGATGAAGTCGACTACACGCTTTAGTTGGATCTCGGACAAACGGCTCGCTCGCTCGGTCTCCTTTTCATCAAGACCCAGCAGGCGAACCGCCAGCGCAACGCCGATGCTATCCGCGAACAGCGATCCGCTCGGTGTGCCTGAGCGGAAATCGTTCTCGAGCGCGCGCGCGAGATGCTCAATCCGTTCGTCACGGAGAAGGTGACGCGTCTCAAGCCGTCGAAGGCTTGCCGAACCCAGTTCCGCTGCGACGTTCTCCATCAAGGCTGGTGAGAGGCTGAGTTCAATGGTGTTGAACCGCGTCTCGGCTTCAAATCCTCCTTCCTCTCCCGCGGGTACGAGATCGATATCGCCGGCGCGTCGTACGAAATACTTCCCAACCTGGCTGCAATAGGAACGCGTCGCTGCGCTTGCGTGGACGAAGACGCGGTGCCGATGGGCTTGGGGCAATTGGAAGCTGCCGGCCTCAACCTGCAATGCCGCGATGGTAACGGCGTTGGCCGCGGACGAAGCAAACTGTCGATGCATGGGCGGCCTCAACGATTGGCGAAACATGCTGAACATTTGGCGAATGCCGCGCGATTTTCAATGCGTTGCCTGGCTAACGTTGACGACATCGCAACGTTCGAAGGAATTTGACATGAGTATCTATGTAGTTGTGGGCGCCGGTCCGGTGGGGCTGGAAACCGCTCGCCTGCTTGGAGAAGCCGGACATGACGTTGTTCTCACAAGCCGAGGTGTCGGCTCCATTGATCTGAAGCACGTGCGCGCGGTCCAGGCAGATGCCACGGACGCCGACGCGCTTGCGCGGATTAGCCGGGGCGCGGACGCCATTTTCATGTGCGCCATGGCCGCCTATGACCGTTGGCCAACTGATTTTTTCCCGATCATGGATGGGGTCACGCGCGCAGCCAAGATGGTCAGCGCAAAACTGATCGTTCTGGGAAATCTCTATGGATACGGCGCAAATGCCAAGGGCCAGCTTCGCCCCGATCTGCCGCTTGATCCCACCTCGCGCAAGGGCACCGTTCGAACCATAATGTGGCAGCGAGCCCTTGGCGCCGGTGTTCCCACCATTGAGGTTCGTTCCAGCGATTACCTTGGGTACGGCGCAGTCACCTACTTCTCGATTTTGGCATTGCCCTCTCTGTTGGATGCGAGACCCGTTACCTTCCTGGGCAATCTTGATGCGGATCATGCCTGGACCTTCACGAAGGACGTGGCCAGAACACTTGTGGCTGCCTCATCCTATGCTGGAGAATGGGGCCGTGCATTTCACGTTCCGTCCCAGCATGCTTCGCCCCGGGTCATCATGCAGAAGACCTCGGCGATGCTGGGAAAAAAACTCCCGAAGTCAGCACCTACTCGCATGCCCAGATGGACGCGTTGGGGATGCACGAACTCGTGGAAATGAGCTACCTCTTCGAAAGTCCGTTGCTGGTCGATTCCTCCGATTCCGAGGCGATCCTCGGAGTGTCGGCACAGAGTGTCGATGTCATGATCGCCGACACGCTTCGCGAACATATCTAGTTGCCTGCCGGGCATGGCCGGCATGGTTGACCGGGGTTTAGGCTGCCGCGAGGTGGGCCAGCAGTGACGCGGCATCGGTGCCGGCCAAGCCAAGGTCGCGGACGCTGCTCATGTGGTTGGCCGCTGCAAGGATCGTGCGCGAGACATCCAGTCCTTGTTGCTCCAGGTGGTCCGCATAGATTGCGGCCTGGTTGTGGAAGGGGGGCGTTTCGTGGGCTCCGACCGAGATTTCGACAGCCACTGTCGGATCACAGGTTTTGCTGATTGGCGAGAACAGGCGGACCTCTTCGTCTGTGATCGCAATCTCGCTGGCAAGGAATGAGGTCTGCAATGGTTTCAGGTCGTAGAGGCCGCCAAGCAGCAGTGCGGCTCTAATGCCGGATGGCCGGCTATCGTCGTCAAAGAGCATTGTTGCCAGATGCGCTCCGGCTGAATGACCGCTAACGGTCAGCCGGCCGGGATCGCCCCCATAGTCCGCGATGTGGTCGGCTACCCACTGTCTGGCGCGGCGTACCTGGTCCACGATCGCCGCCATTCTAACGGCGGGCATCAGGGCGTAGTCGACAATGACCGCGATCGCACCTGCAGAGGTAACGGTCTCGGCGACATAGGAATAGTCGCGTTTGGAGAACATCCTCCAGTAGCCACCGTGGATGAACATGTGCACCGGCAGGCGCTCGCGTTTGCCTTTCGGGAAGAACAGATCAACGGTTTCAGTTGCATCAGGTCCGTAGGCTACGTCGGCGACCATGGGTATGTTCGCCCTGCTTTCTGTGCTGCGGCGAACAATCTCGGCGACGATGGTGTCGAACTCGGCCACGTGATCGCGAATGCGGAACGGATCTTTTTGCATCGTATCTGCTCAGATGGTCACGGCGATGTACTTCGCCTCCATGAACTCGGCAACGCCGTGCTTCTGCCCACCTTCGCGGCCCAGTCCGCTCTGCTTGACCCCGCCAAAGGGCGCCGCAGGATCCGACATCAGGCCGCGGTTCAGGGCGATCATGCCCGACTCGATCTTCGATGCCACACGCATTCCCCTGGCCAGGTCGCGCGTATAGATGTAGGCGGCGAGACCGTATTCGGTGTCGTTGGCCTTTGCGATCACTTCCGCCTCGCTGTCGAAGCGCAGAAGCGGAGCCACCGGACCGAATATCTCCTCGTGCGCCATGACGGCGTCAGGCGACACGTCGCGAAGCACTGTCGGCGGGTAGAAGTAGCCCTTGCCTTCGGGGATCGCCCCTCCGCACAGAACCTTGGCGCCACGGGCAACTGCGTCCTGGACGAGCCGATCGATCTTGTCCACTGCCTTCCTGGTGATCATAGGGCCGCATTCGGTTTCCGAGTCTGTGCCAGGGCCTACTTGGAGAGCAGCCATGCGTTTGCGCAATCCATCCGCGAAAGCATCATGGATGCCGGCCTGGACGTAAAGCCGGTTGGCGGCGGTGCAGGCTTCGCCGGCATTGCGCATCTTGGCAACCATCGCACCGTCGAGCGCTGCCTCCAGGTCGGCGTCGTCGAACACAACGAACGGTGCGTTGCCGCCAAGTTCCATCGAACAGGAGATGACGTGTTTTGCGGCTTCGGCCAGGAGCACGCGGCCGATGCCTGTCGAGCCGGTGAATGACAGTTTTCTCACTCTTGGGTCGGCAAGCATGGCGGCCGTCACCGGCCCGGGGCTTGAGGTCGTCAGGACGTTGACGACGCCAGGCGGCACGCCTGCTTCCTCATAGAGGGCTGCAAGCGCGTAGGCCGTCAGCGGCGTCTCGCTGGCGGGCTTCAAGATCACGGTGCAGCCTGCCGCGAGCGCCGGCGCGATCTTGCGTGTCGCCATGGCGGCGGGGAAATTCCATGGCGTGATAAGCACGCAAATGCCGATGGGCTGATAGTCGACGACGATCCGGTTCGCGCCCGAGGGGGCGAGACCGAACTCGCCGCTGATGCGGACAGCCTCCTCGGCGTTCCAGCGAAAAAATTCCGCCGCGTAGGCGACTTCGCCGCGCGCATCGCGCAGTGCCTTGCCGTTTTCCAGCGAGATCAGCGCTGCCAGCGTGTCCGCCCGTTCGGTCATCAGTTCGAAGCAACGCCGCAGGATTTCCGAACGCCTGCGTGGCGGGGTTTCGCGCCAACCGGCCGCTGCCTCCGCAGCCGCGTCGACGGCGAGGGCAGCATCGGCGAGCGTGGCGTCGGGAACCGCCGCGATCACCGCCTCGGTCGATGGATCGATCACTTCGATCACACGGCCATCCGACGACGGCTGCCAGCGGCCACCAATGTAGAGACCGTGCGAAAACGTGGCGTAGTCGGACATACTTTCATCCTCGTCGAATATGTCTGCGGAAATGTTCATTGGACCAGCTCCTGTCGCATCGTGGCTGCAGACATATCGCCGTCGTAAGCGGCTCTGATCAGTCGTCGCATCGCGGTGAGGTCGAAGGGGCGGGGATTGTTCTTGATCAGCCGGTCGATGCCGAGCGCCTGCTCGGCCGTCCAGTCGATCTTGTCCTCGGGAAGACCAAGTTCAGCCAATGTCGGCGTGATGCCGATGGCACCGAACAGCCGGCTCACCTCGCTTATGGTGGCATGCGCCAGCGCATCAGGTCCGCTGCTGCTCCGATCGGACAGGCCGAGGGCGGTGCCGACTTCAGCAATTTCCGGGGCCGCTGCCGCAAGATTGTATGTCATCACATAAGGCATCATGGTGGCAACGCCGAGCCCATGCGGCGTGTGGGTGATCGCGCCGACGGGATACTGCACCGCATGAGCGGCAGCCGTTCCAGCCGTGCCGAAGGCGCAGCCGGCGGCCAGCGCCCCCATCATGACGTCGGCGCGTGCATTTTCGTCCGATCCGTCGCGATATGCCTTTTCCAGACTGCGGCCCAGCAATCTGATGGCCAGAAGCGCGAAATGGTCGGTCAGAGCGCTCTTGCCGACGAACACATGCTGCTGCGGCAAATTTGGATCAGTGCCGCGCTTAGCCGCTGTGAAGGCTTCGATTGCATGCGTCAGCGCGTCGGCGCCGGCGATCGCCGTCAGGGAACGTGGACATGTGGCCGTGAGATCCGGATCGCAGAGTGCCACCGCGGCAATGAGATGAGGACTCGAGATGCCGACTTTCAGCGTTCGCTCCGGATCGGATATCACGGCGACGGGGGTCACCTCCGAGCCGGTGCCAGCCGTTGTCGGCACAGCGATCACGGGAAGGGTAGGGCCCGGCACCTTGAACTCGCCATAGTAGTCCTGAAGCCTGCCGCCATGGCTAAGCAAAAGCGCAGCGCATTTTGCCATGTCGAGGCAGCTGCCGCCGCCGATCCCGATGACCATGTCCGGCTTGTAATCCATCGCCTCCGTGATGCAGGCGGCGACGCTATCGCGGGGAACATCCGGCAGCGTTCGGTCGTAGACCAGCGTCTCCACCGCGGCGGCGCGCAGGCCAGCAAGAATCTCGGCGAACTCAGCTGTCGTGGCGAAACGCTCATCAGTGCAGACGAACGCACGCCGTCCATACTTGGCGGCAACGGCGGGCAGCACATGGCGCTGGCCTTTGCCGAACAGGATCTCGCGCGGCAGGCGCACGGCTGCGAACAACGTCATGGACAGAATCCTTCGAAGAGAGGTTGAAAACTGAATGAATTGGGGCAGAGACCCGCCCCGATCTCGAAGTCGTCGTTCAAAGCGCGAGCGCGCCTGCCGGACGCCCCGAAACCGGGGACGATGCCTGGGTGCGCGAGATCTGCTCTCGCGGCGCCTTGAGTTGGTATCACGGATATCCCCTATAAAATCGTATAGGATATAGTATTGAATTAGCCGGAGCATCATGTTAGTGGGTGCTCCTGTCAAGAGGTAAACCATGCAGAACCCCGACCTGACGGTTGACAATGAAGCCCGCCTGAGTGGCCGCATTCAGCGTGCCAACAGCCTGGCTGGCGACGTGTACGAGGCGATCTTCGGGCAATTGATGTCACTGCGGATTGCTCCGGGATCGCGCATCACCGTCGATAATCTCGTCAAGGAATTCAACGTCTCGCATACCCCCATTCGCGAAGCGCTTGGCCGGCTGGAAGGCGAGGGGCTGGTGGTCAAGACCCACCTGATCGGCTTTCGGGCCGCACCGCAGATCACCCGCCGCCGCTTTGACGAGCTCTATGAGCTGCGTCTTCTGCTCGAGCCCGCCGCGGCAGCCAAGGCCACCGCAACGCTCGATGACGAGCGTCTAGCCGTGCTGCAGGAGGCCGCAGGCGTCATGGCCCGGCGTGTGGGGAAGGATGAGCGCCTGCGCTATTCGAACTTCGCCCGCCAAGATGCGATCTTCCACGACAAGATTGTGGAGTTCGCTCAGAACGAGCTCATTCGCGAGACCCTGAATCACCAGCATACCCACTTCCACATCTTCCGCCTGATGTACCACTCGCGAGTGACCGAAGAGGCGCTCGACGAGCACGAGGCAATTCTCGCTGCCTTTTCCGCGGGTGACCCGGACGCCGCCGAAAAAGCGATGCGTGTGCACATTGAGAATTCCCGGGACCGGCTCCTGCCTGCGTTCGAGTAGCCGTTGCGATGTCCCTTGCCATGCGATTTGAGACAGATACCGGCACCTTGCCGGCACGGCCTGAACGGCAAGCTGAACCCGTGCTGCGCGCCGAGGGCCTTTCAAGGAAATACGGCCCGGTCACAGTACTGTCGGATGTGACGCTGGATATCCTGCCAGGCGAGATCCACGCGATCATCGGGGAGAACGGCGCGGGCAAGTCGACGTTCATGCGACTGCTGTCCGGCTACATCGAGCCGACCCAAGGCATGCTGTCCATGGCCGGAAATCGGGTGCGCTTCACCAAGCCTGATCAGGCTCAGGCAGCCGGCATTGCGCTCGTTCACCAGGAAATCCTGCTGGCCGAAGCACTCACCGTTACCGACAACCTTTTCCTCGGCCGAGAACTCACGAGGGGCGGCCTTGTCGACGACAAGGGCATGCGTCGTATCGCGGTGGCGAAACTGGCTGAGATCGGCTGCGCGGTGTCGCCAACCGCATTGGTGCGAGACATCTCACTGGCCGACCGCCAGCTCGTCCAGATCGCCCGTGCTTTGCTCGACGAGCATCGCCTCGTCATCTTTGACGAACCGACAGCGGTGCTGACCGGGGAGGAAGTCGAGCGCCTGCTTGCCATCATCTTGGGCCTCAAGTCGCGCGGCATTGCCGTCCTCTATATCAGCCACCGCCTCGACGAGGTTCAGCGGCTGGCAGACAAGGTGACTATCTTGCGTGACGGCAAGATGGTGGGCACCTACCCGGGGCATTCATTGAGCCAGTTCGACATGGCGCGGCTCATGGTGGGCCGTGATCTCGCCGCGCTCTATCCGCAGAAGCGCGCAGTGCGGACGAACCAGCCAATGCTGAGCGTGCGGAACG
This sequence comes from Mesorhizobium sp. P2_E6, assembly GCF_056403835.1. Lineage (NCBI taxonomy): Bacteria > Pseudomonadati > Pseudomonadota > Alphaproteobacteria > Hyphomicrobiales > Phyllobacteriaceae > Mesorhizobium > Mesorhizobium sp. P2_E6. The sequence goes on along the minus strand of NZ_JBFUEQ010000003.1, from coordinate 37,795 downwards.
CAAGGGTGCCCGGCTACGTCCAGGACGTGTCCTTCACCGTTCACAAGGGCGAGATCCTCGGCTTTGCCGGGATGATCGGGGCAGGGCGGACCGAGCTCTTCGAAGGCATCCTGGGTTTGCGGCCGGCGAATGCGGCCATCGAGCTGAACGGTTCCCCAGTGCATATTCGTTCGCAGCGGGAAGCCATGGATGCCGGCATCGGCTACCTGACGGAGGACCGCAAGGGCAAGGGTCTGCTCCTGCAGGAAGAGTTGGCGCCGAACCTCACTCTATCCGCGCTTGCCCGCTTTCATCCCGGTCTCATGGTTCGACGGCGCTCCGAGGCGCAGGCGCTGGCGCAAGCCGTTTCCAGCTACGACATCCGGGTGAAGAGCCTGAATGTCAAAGCCGGACAGCTTTCAGGCGGCAATCAGCAGAAGCTGCTTCTGGCCAAGGTCCTGCTGACCGAACCTTCAGTCGTCGTCATCGATGAGCCGACGCGCGGCATCGATATCGCCAACAAGGCCCAGATCTACGCCTTCATCCAGGAATTGGTCGACCAGGGCAAAGCCTGCGTCGTCATCTCCTCGGAGATGCAGGAGTTGGTCGGCATCTGCGATCGCATCCTGGTGATGCGCGAGGGCAGGATCAGCGGCGAGGTATCGGGTGAGGCGATGACCGAGAGCAACATCGCGCTGCTTGCGACCAGCGAGAGGGGTCACGACGTTGCCCCCGGAGGAAAACCGTGACCGCACTGACAAGTTCCACGCCAGCCCGCACCGAACGACAATACCATGTCTCATGGGCCGATGCCGGACCCTTCCTCGCGCTCGTTGCACTGCTGGTCATCGGGTTTCTGGTCAATCCGGATTTCCTCTCGGCGACCAATCTCGGCAACGTCGTCACGCGCAGCGCCTACGTCGCGATCATCGCCGTTGGCGCGACGTTCGTGATTTCCTCCGGCGGCCTCGACCTCTCCGTCGGTTCGATGGTCGCCTTCATCGCGGGCATTACGATCATGTTCATGAACATGATGGCGCCGAGCCTCGGTCTGTGGGCAATCCCCGCGGGTATGGCGATGGCGGTCGCCGCAGGTCTGCTATGCGGACTGGCGAACGGTCTGATCGTCACCGTCGGGAGGATCGAGCCGTTCATTGCCACGCTCGGCACGATGGGCATTTTTCGGGCACTGATCACCTATATGACGAATGGCGGCACGATCCCCATCGATCGATCGCTGCGGGAGGCCTACAGGCCGGTCTATTTCGGCACCCTCGCCGGCATTCCTGTTCCGATCCTGATTTCGGCCGTTGTGGCATCGATCGGCGCCTTCGTACTCTACAAGACCAAATACGGCCGCAAATGCGCGGCTGTCGGCGCCAATGAGGACGTCGCCCGCTATTCGGGCATCTCGGTCATCAAGACGCGTACCATCGCCTTCGTCATCCAGGGCGTGTGCGTCGCCGTCGCCGCCATCTGTTACGTGCCACGGCTTGGAGCGGCGACCCCGACCACCGGAGTGCTGTGGGAGCTGCAGGTGATAACCGCGGTGGTTATCGGCGGGACCGCTCTTCGCGGCGGCAAAGGCCACATTTGGGGAACGGTCGCAGGTGCGGTGATCCTCGAGCTCATCGCCAACCTGATGGTGCTGTCCGATTTCGTCTCCGAATACCTGGTCGCTGCGGTGCAGGGCGTCATCATCATCATCGCCATGCTTGTGCAGCGGTTTTCGAAATAACCCGTCCTCGGACCCGACGGGTGCCTTGTGTTGTCTGGTCCATATCTCTGGGAGGTAGTTGATGTTTAGTAGAAAATGGGTCGCGGCCGCGGCAGCTGGCGCGCTGTTGTTGGCCGGCCAGGCGCTTGCAGCCGACAAGAGGGTGGTGGCGGTCTCGATCCCAGCGGCGGATCATGGCTGGACGGCTGGAATCGTCTACCACGCACAGGCTGCCGCCAAGGAAATCAACGCGGCGTTTCCCGATGTCGAGGTGGTCGTCAAGACCTCGCCATCGGCGGCCGAGCAGGTGAGCGCGCTGGAGGATTTGTCCGCCAGCCGCAAGCTCGATGCCCTGGTCATCCTGCCATACACGTCCGAGGAACTGACCCAGCCGGTCAAGGCCATCAAGGACATGGGAACGTTCATCACCGTCGTCGATCGGGGCCTGACCGATGCCTCGATCCAGGACCTCTACCTCGCCGGCGACAATATCGCGGTGGGCACCAACACAGCGAAGTTCATGATCGACAAGCTGGGCGGCAAGGGTGACCTTGTCGTGCTGCGCGGCATTCCGACCGTCATCGACGACGAGCGCATTAAGGGCTTCGAGGATACGATCAAGGGCACCGGCCTGAAGGTACTCGACATTCAATATGCCCATTGGAACAGCGATGAAGCCTTCAAGCTCATGCAGGACTACCTGGCCAAGTATCCGCATATCGACGCGGTCTGGGCCAACGATGACGACATGCTGCTCGGCGTGCTGGAGGCCGTGAAGCAGTCGGGCCGGACGGACATCAAGCTGGCGCTCGGCGGCAACGGCATGAAGGATATCGTCAAGAAAGTGATCGACGGCGATGCAATGACGCCGGTCGAGACGCCATACCCGCCGTCGATGATCAAGACGGCAATCTACATGACCGTCGCCAATCTGATTGGCCAGGCGCCGGTCCGCGGCACGGTCAAGCTTGACGCTCCGCTGATCACCCAGGCCAACGCCAAGGAATACTACTTCCCCGACTCCCCGTTCTGATCCCGACTTCGAGCCCTTAAGGGCAAGACGCGGGGTGCGCCTTGCCCATCACAAACACCGAGAGGAAAGAGCCATGCCAGGCAAAAAAATCCTGATGCTGACAGGTGAGTTCACCGAGGAATATGAAATCTTCGTCTACCAGCAGGCGATGGAGGCCGTCGGCCACACTGTCCATGTCGTCTGCCCCGACAAAAACGCCGGCGACTTGATCAAAACGTCGCTGCACGACTTCGAAGGCGACCAGACCTACACGGAAAAACCCGGTCACAATGCACTGATCAACAAGACTTTTTCCGAGGCCGAGAAGCAGCTTGATCAGTATCATGCGGTCTACTGCGCCGGCGGGCGCGGACCGGAATACATCCGCACCGACAAGCGCGTGCAGGCGATGGTCCGCCACTTCCACGAGGCGAAGAAGCCGATATTTACGATCTGCCACGGCGTCCAGATCCTGGTTGCCGTGGACGGCGTCGTCCGCGGCAAGAAGGTCGGCGCGCTAGGGGCTTGCGAGCCGGAGGTGACGCTTGCTGGCGGCACCTACATCGATCTCTCTCCGACCGATGCCTATGTGGATGGGACGATGGTTTCGGCCAAAGGTTGGACGGCGCTTGCAGCCTTCATCCGCGAATGCCTGAAGGTGCTGGGAACGGAAATACGCCACACGTGAGCTTGGCCCGACGCATTCCTCAGGGGATGCGTCGGTTCCCTCGATGGGCCACGTCGTGGGCCGTCATGAACCCGCCGGGCGCGTTCGCCAATCATGTTCCTGTCTGAACCCCAGGACCTCGCGCAGCTTTCGATTTGAGATTGGCCCCTCGAACACGCCCATGGAGCGAGTAATCGGCGTGTCGGGCGCGTGCTTCTTGAGAAACTCTGCCGTTGGTGTGTCCGAGACGATGTTGTCGTTGACGGCGTTGAATACCTGGAACCCCAAACCGTCCTTCTCGATGCACAAATGCACGATCTGGCCCAGGTCGCGCGCGTCCATATAGGTCCAGCCGTCGCGCCGCCGCTTTGAGGGTTCGGCCAGGAACTCCGGAAACCGGGCGTAGTCCTGCGGTTCGACAACGCCGCCGATCCTCAGAGCGTAGATATCGCTCCCTGTGCGGGTAGCGAAGGAGCGCGCGATCTTCTCGCCGAGGACTTTTGAAAGGCCATAGCTGTCGGTCGGATCGGTGTCGTAGTCCTCTTCCACCGGAAACGATGTGAAGTCGCGTTCGCCTTCGGCAAAGCACACGCCATAGACCGTTTCGCTGGAAGCTGTGACGATCTTGCGGATGCCGAGTTTGGTGGCGGCCTCGATCACATTGTAGGTCGACTGCACATTGGCGGCGAACATGGCGTTGTCCGGCCGCAGGAATATCCGCGGGATCGCTGCGAAATGGACCACGGCGTCGACCGGGCCGCGGCCCTTTCCGCCGAAATATTCCTTGAAGCCGAAATGCAGCGTCAGCGCATTATAGGTCTCGCCGGCATCCGCAAGGTTGGTGATCACAGTCTCCACCCCAGGCACATCGAGAGGTGTGAGGTCGAGGTTCAGAACCTGATGCCCACGTTCGAGCAGATAGGGTATGACGTGGCGGCCGATCTTGCCGCTGCCACCGGTGAAAACGATCCGCTTGCCCATGGTTTCCTCCCAACGGACCTTATGCGTCGAGCGGCAGAAACTCGGCCAGAAGGCATTTCCGCCCGGTCACACATTATCCGGTCAGCGCCTATTCAAAGATGCCATAACCAGGCACGGCGTATTTGTGCACGCCGTCCATGTTGAGCTCGACACCGATGCCGGGCGTGTCGGGTATGACGATGTGGCCATCCTCGACGATCGACCTGGCGCCATCCGGCAGGCGCACATAGCTATCCCACGCTTCCCGCTCCTCGAGGGCATGCCACTCCAGCACGAGGAAGTTCGGCACGCTCGCGCACACATGGCATGTCGCCATCGTGCCAAGCGGTGTCGACACAAGATGCGGTGCGAATGGCACATAATACATTTCAGCGAGGTTCGCGATCTTGCGGCTTTCGGCAAGGCCGCCGCATTTCGGCACGTCGGGCATGATGATGTCGGCGCCATAATTCTGGAACAGCTCGCGGAAACCCCAGCGCAGGTAGAGATTTTCGCCGACGCAGATTGGCGTCTTGGTTCGCATGCGGACCTGTTTCAGGGCCTCGACGTTCTCAGCCGGAATTGGCTCTTCCAGCCACAAAAGGTTGAACCGCTCCATCTCCGACGCTATGCGGCTGGCGCTGAGTACGTCGTAGCGCGCGTGCAGGTCGATGCAGAGATCGACGTCAGGACCGATCGCGTCGCGCACCGCCGCAACGCGCTCCACCATTGAGCGGAGCTCGGCGCCGTTGATGGTGTGGTTCACCGCATCGAACTTTGCCGGATGGCGCACGTTGTCGATGTCGAATTTCACCGCCGTGAAGCCCTCGGCCACTATGCGGCGGGCGCGCGTTGCGCACCCCTGCGGCGATCCCGCTTCGTCATCACCGTGGCCGCAATCGGCATAAAGCCTTATCCGGTCGCGGAACTTGCCGCCGAACATGCGATAGAGCGGCTGCCCCGCCGCCTTCGCCGCCACGTCCCACAGCGCCATTTCAAGCCCGGTCAGCGCGATGAGAAAGACGCCGGCCTGCGCACCGGAAAAGACATGGTCGCGACGGATCTTGTCCCAGCAATATTCGACGTTGCGGGGATCCTGGCCAATGAGTTCCGACTTCAATTCCGAAATAAGTCCGACGATCGCGGCCGCGCCCGCGTCGGGATTTGCCTCGCCATAGCCGGAGATACCGGCGTCGGTATCGATACGGATCAGGGTCGCCTTGCCGTGATAGGCGACGACCGCCGTCTTGATGTCCACGATCTTCATCGAAGCTCCTCCCGAGGGTGACTCACCCATACCTGTGCACTCACCTTGCGGGTAAGGCCTCAACTTGTCCGATGAGCATATAAGAAGAGAAGATGAAACGTAAACCCCTTTTTCCGACCGTTTTGCCGAATGTGTTTTTGGCTGTTGCGCCGGCGCAGGACGGTTTAACGGCCCGGATGGTGGAAATTTCTATCTCCGATCAAAAATAAGCGGCAGGTCACGATTTACTTGTCAGACGAGCATATAAGTCTATAAATGTCGAGGCAAACTGGGCGACGTGCCAAGACGGGCATGCCGCCGATCAGGAGGAGCAAATGCAACAGCGACAGTTAGGATCGTCGTCGGTCAAGGTATCCAAGATTGGCCTGGGTACCTGGGGTATGTCGGGCGCGTTCTGGGGCGCGGCCAATGACAAGGAATCGATACGGGTGATTCAACGCGCCATGGAACTCGGCATTACCTTGATCGACACGGCCGAAGCCTATGGGCATGGCCATGCCGAGCAGGTTGTCGGCAAGGCGCTCGCCGGCAACCGGGAAAAAGCGGTGATCGCGACCAAGGTTGCCCCGAACCATCTCGAACCCGCGGCGCTCGAGGCGGCGCTCGACGGCTCGCTGAGACGGATGCAGACGGACTATGTGGACATCTATTTCGTCCACTGGCCGAACGCGGACTTCCCGATTGGCCCGACCATGGAAATGATGGAACAGCTGCGGTCATCCGGGCGGATCAAGGCGGTCGGCGTTTCCAATTTCAGCACTGCTGAAATGAACAGCGCACGCCAGTATGGCGTCATCGACGTGCTCCAGCCTCCCTACAACATGCTGTGGCGCGAGGTTGAGGCGGAAACTCTGCCCTATTGCCGCAAGCACAATATCGGCGTCATGCCCTACAGTGGTCTTGCCCAGGGGCTGCTTACCGGCCTGCTCTCGCCGGATACCAAGTTCGTCGAGGGAGACGAGCGGCGCACCACCGTGCTGTTCCAGCCGGGCACCTACGAGCGAGCCGTCGCCGCTGTCGACGCCCTCAAGCCGATTGCGGCCAACTACGGCAAGACGGTGCCACAGCTTGCGATCCAGTGGCTTACCAGCAGGCCAGGCGTGAGTTCGCCGCTGGTCGGCGCACGTACTGTCAGGGAACTTGAGGAAAACATCGAGAGCGTAGGCTGGACGATTTCCGACGCGGACGTCGCCGCCATCGACAAGCATACCACGCCTATCTGGGCGGAAATCAAGGACAAGGGCGATATGTTTGGTTTTCGCGCCCGGCAGCGCCAGGAGCGGGAAGCGAAAAGGGCTTAAAGCGCGCCGCGTTGAAAGAATTCAGGCGATGCGCTTTTGCATGTCGTTGCCCCAAGACCGGGCCCAGTTCTGGGCGACATGCATTGAATCCGGCCGTGTCCTCCCAACACGCCACGGCGCGGCCAGTGCGTTTGCTGGCCGCGCCGCACCAGGGATGGTCAAACGGCTAATCCTTATACGGTAACCCGACGGCGGTGGTTGCCTTCAGGTGCCGGCGCATTGCTTCTTCCGCACGTTTTGCGTCGCGCGCAACGAGTGCCTCATAGATTGCCCTGTGATCTTCCGTCGCGAAGGACAGGGCATGAGGCATCAGATTGCTGACGCGCCGGCTCGCCGCCTGCCACCATCGCGACGAGTACATGAAGCGGTCGAGGATCCTGTTTTGGGTAGACCGGCAAATCTCCATGTGGAAGTCGAGGTCTAGCTTCAGATAGGCATCCGGATTGTCCTCGGTCGCGGACATGGCTGCCAGCAGTATGCCAAGACGCTCAAGGTTTTCCTTCGTCATATGCTTGGCAGCGATGGCGGCAATGGCAGGTTCGATGATAATTCGCGTCGCGTGTGCTTCCGCCAGCAGTTGCCGGATCTGCTCGGGCGGCAGCCAGTCGATGAGCAATGGACTGAGATAGTCCCATTCCTCGGCCGGACGCAGCACCACGCGCCGTCCCTGTGCGATCTCGATCATGTCGAGGGAAGCCAGAATCTTCAACGCTTCGCGCGCCACGGCGCGCGATACCCCGAATTCTTGCAGGATCTGTTGCTCCGACGGTCCTTGGCCCCCGGAAACACCGTCGGTGGCGATGCGACGCGCGAGCACGCCTGCCACCTGCTTGGGCAAAGTTTGAAGCTTGACCTCCATGGCATCCATCATTAACATCCACTTGTCTGATAAGCTTATAGGCAGATGGCTAGATATGCAGTCAACTATCTCATAAAAATGCTCACTAGCCTATAACTCGTGCCGCGGGAAGGGAGGATTGGACGTTGGAGATTTCCAACCCCGGCGTTCGCCACCCGAGATGAGGATCGATATACTGTCGCTGAACGCGGCGGTCATCGTTGCTCAATCGTCCAGCGGGCTCGCAAGGGTCGCCTGGTTTCCGTGAGGAGAAATGTATGCGCGTAGCAAAGCGCGCCGGAACAAACGGAACACCGGAAGACCGACAAGAGAATGACAGAATCTCCGCCAGAAGCCGGCGAGGGCCATAGGCCCACTGCAGGGCAAAGGTGGTGTCTGCACGGGAGTGATCCAGACAGTCTCCTGGCGGGAGGAGCAAGCCGCCGCGGACTTTGACGGGAATGCTGAACGTCGTCGCTCGACCCAAAGGGCCGACCAATCATGATCAAGGAGGAAATTGTGATGTCCGGAAACTTATCGAGACGCAAATTCCTGGTGGCTGGCGCCACGGTGGCGGCAGGATCGCTCGCCGCGCCATGGATCGCCAGGGCGCAGGCCAACGAGATTACGGCGCTGCTGATCACGGGCGGCCCGCTCTATCCCAAATATTGGGAGAAGATTGTCCAGGATTTCACGGCGAAGACCGGCGTCAAGGTCCGCTATGATCTGCTGGAATTCACGCCGCTGACATCGAAGGTCGTCACGTTGAGCGCCGCGCGATCGAGCCAATATGACGTCTACAGCACCCACACGGCGCAGATTGACTCCTACTTCAGCCATTTTGCGCCGCTGAACAGCTATTTCAGCGAGTCCGAATTGGCGGATTTCTATCCCGTCGCGGTCAAATATCTGCGCGATCCCAAAAACGGCAATCTGGCGGCTATTCCGCGCAACATGGATGCGCGCGTTCAATATTACCGCAGCGACATCTACCAGGAGAAAGGCCTGAAGCCGGCCGAGACCTGGGAAGAACTCGTCGACGTCGGCCTGAAACTCACCGGCAATGGCCATTACGGGTTGGTTGTCCCGGGGCAGGGCGATCCGGCCCAGCGTACCTTCAGCGATCTGCTGTGGCAGGCCGGCGGGGATTGGGTCGATCAGGCCAACAAACCTGCCTTCAATTCCGAAGCCGGGATCAAGGCCCTCACATTCTACCGTGACCTCGTCCAGAAACACAAAATCGTCCCCCCGGATGCCGTCGGCTATCAGTGGAACGAAAATTCGACTGAATTCTCGTCTGGAACGGTCTACGCCAATTTTGACTGGCCGGGCGCTTTCGCCACTCTCTCCAATCCGGACACCTCCCGCGTTGTCGGCAAGTGGTCGAGCGCGCCCTATGTACGGGACAAAGCGGCAATTTCCTGCGCCATCTCGCACGCCATGGCCCTCAACGGCCAGTCGGGGCGCAAGGATCCCGCGGTCGAGTTCATCAAGTATACGGTCGGCCCTGAGGCGCAGCGCCTGCAGTTCGACGAGTTCACCAACTTCCCCAGCAGTCAGGCGATCGCCAAGGAGGTGATCGCGGCGGCGAAAGGCCCGCAGGCCGCATGGCTGCAGCAGCTAGAGACGACGATCGCGAACGGCAAGGAATGGCCCAAGCTGCCTGGCTTCTCAAAAGTCTGCACCTTGATGTTCTCGGCCATCGAACAGGCGCTCACCGACCAGGTTTCGCCAAGCGATTCGCTCAATCAGGCGGCCGTGGAAGCGGAAGACGCTATGCGTCGGGCCGGAGCCTACGACTGAGGATGTCGTCCATCCCGCAGGGCCGGGTGTCGGGGCGTCGGCGGCGTTCGCCGCTGCCCTACACCTGGCAGAAGGGGTACCTTCTGGCCGGCCCGGCTTTCGTCGTTATGCTCGCCATCTTCGTCTATCCCCTGGGGTACTCGTTTCTCATGAGTTTCTTCCGGTGGGATCTGAGCGGCTCCGCGCCGTTCATCGGGACAGGAAACTACACGGACGAGCTGTTTGGCCGGCAGTTCAACCAGGCCCTTCGAAACCAGATCATCTTCAGCGTCGTCTCGATTACGGTCGAGGTGGTGGCTGGAATGGCGATCGCGGTGCTGGTCAACGGAGAATTGCGGGGCATGCGGCTCGCCCGCACATTGCTGTTGGTGCCACCGATGATCGCTCCCGCCGTCGTCGGCCTCAATTTTCGGTGGCTTTTCAATACGCAATACGGTCTTGTTGATGCATTGCTGCGCATGTTCAACCTGCCCAGCATTCCCTGGCTCAGTGACCCGACCTGGGCCCTGGTCTCGGTCATTATCGCTGATGTCTGGCAGAACACGCCGCTGATGGTGCTGCTGTTCCTGGCCGGCCTGCAATCCTTGCCCCAGGAGCCGCTCGAAGCCGCGACGGTGGACGGCGCCGGGCCGTGGCAGCGCTTCTGGCACATTGTTCTGCCGTTGATGCGTCCGGTCATCATGATCGCGTTGATGCTGCGTATCATAGACACGTTCCGAACCTTCGACGTCGTCTGGCTGATGACGCAGGGCGGGCCGGGGGGCGCTTCCAACCTGCTTACCGTCTACGCCTACCTGCTGGCATTCCAGGCCGTGGATTTCGGGCACGCGGCGGCGGTTTCCTACATTGCTCTGGGGATGTCCCTGGTCGTGCTCGGCCTGCTCTACGGAGTGCCGTGGCTGATCGCAAAGCGGAGGGCCATCTGATGGACACTGCGGCCGTGAGCACGCATCGCAAGCCAACACGCCGCCGCCGCCGGTTCACAGCCGGCGTTGCCGGACGCTACCTCGCTCTCATCCTGACCATCGCCTTTACCATTTTTCCGTTGGTGTGGCTGTTCCTGACGTCGATCCGCAGCTCGGCCGACATCTTCTCCGTGCCGGTCCACATCATTCCCGTGACCGCGACGTTGACGCAATACGTGTCGGTTTTCCGCGAATATGACACCATGGATTATGTCTGGAACACGGTCATCGTATCGTTCGTGACCGTCATTTTGGTCCATTTGCTGGCCATCCCCTGCGCCTATGCCCTGTCGAGCTTCAGGATGCCGGGCGTCATGCTGATCTTCGGCCTGCTCTTGATCATGCGGATGATCCCGGTCATCGCGCTCGCCATCCCGCTCTTCGCCGTGTTCGCGGCAATCGGCCTCCTGGATTCGGTCTGGGCGCTGATCCTCGCCCATACGGCTGCCAAACTGCCTGTCGCCATCTGGCTTCTGCTGGGCTTCATCCAGGATGTCCCGAGAGAGATCGAGGAAGCTGCCCAGTCAGACGGCGCCGGCACGATGCGCACGCTGGTCCAGATTGTCACGCCGCTGATCGCGCCTGGCATCGGGGCCAGTGCGGTGATCACCTTCCTTTTCACCTGGAACGATTTACTGCTCGCACTGACCCTGACGTCGAGCAAGTCCGCGCAGACCCTGCCGGTCGGGCTCACCAATTTCGTTTCGCAGTTCGGCATCAACTGGGGCGCCATGTCAGCTGCCGGCGTTCTCATGGTCATCCCGACTTTGGTGTTTGTCTGGTTTGCCCAAGGGCTGTTGGTCAAAGGCCTGACCACCGGTGCGGTCCGTGGCTGAGCGGCGGGCAAGGGAGCAATGCGCTCGATGCTTTCGATGACAGTTGGTTAGGCGAGTGAGACCGGCGCGGTGGATAAAAGTGGTGCTGCGCTAAGGGAGGACGACGAGTGGAAGCGGACCAAATACCGGCGATATCAGACATTTCCCGGCCACCGAGGCAATTGGTCGATGCGCTTGCAGCGATCGGTTCGGCGACACTGGCCAGTGAGCTCTATCATAAGATGGGAATTCGTGATCCGCACATCCGGGGCCCGCGGCCGTTGAGGCCCGGCCGCACGGCGGCAGGCCCGGCTCTCACGCTCCAATGCATGCCGAAGCGCGAAGATCTCTATAACGAAACAGAGTATGAGGACCCGGAGCGACAGCTCCACCGTCACGTTCTCTACCCCACGCAGCCGGGCGACATGGTTGTCGTCGATGCGCGCGGCGATCTGGGCAGCGGCATCTTCGGCGAGATGATGCTCACCTATTTCGCAGGTCGCGGCGGGGCCGGGGTGGTCGTCGACGGCTGCATCCGCGATTCTGCCCAGGCCGCGGCCCTGGATATCGGTATCTGGGTGAGGGGGGCGACGCCGAATTTCCACGCCCAGACCAACATTGTCCCCTTCGCCGTCAACGTCCCCATCGCCTGCTCGAATGTGCTCGTCATACCCGGCGACATCATAGTGGCTGACGACGACGGCGTGGTCGTCGTGCCGATCGCACTTGCGCCCAAGCTGGTCGCGCTTGCCGGCGAGCATATCGAGTGGGAAGAATTTACCCGCGCGCGCTTGGCCGAAGGAGGGGATTTGCGGAAATACTACCCGTTGAGCCCGGAGGGCGAGACCGAATACCGCGCATGGCGGCACGCTCAGCGAAAATGAGCAGGGCCTGCACGGGAGGAAAATAGATGTCCGCAATCCAGATAGAGCAGCTCGGCAAGAGCTTCGGCGCCGTGGAAGTTCTTCGCGACGTGAACATTGAAATCGCCAGCGGCGAGTTCGTGGTCCTTGTCGGTCCCTCGGGCTGCGGCAAGTCAACTCTGCTGCGGATGATCGCCGGCCTGGAAGAACAGACGACGGGCGAGATCCGCATAGGCGGGCGCGTCGTCGACGAGATGCCCGCCAAGTCGCGCGACATCGCGATGGTCTTCCAGAGCTACGCGCTCTATCCGCATATGAGCGTGGCCGACAATATGAGCTTCGCCCTTCGACTGGCCAAGGTCCCAAGGGAAGAGATCGTCTCGAGGGTGAAGGCAGCCGCCGAAATCCTCGGCTTGCAGGATCTGCTGCGTCGTATGCCGCGCCAGCTGTCTGGCGGCCAGCGCCAGCGTGTCGCCATGGGCCGCGCGATCGTGCGCGACCCGGCAGCCTTCCTGTTTGACGAGCCGCTCAGCAATCTCGATGCAAAGTTGCGCGTCAAGATGCGTGCCGAGATCAAGAAGCTGCACCAACGGCTCGGGCGCACCAGCATCTACGTCACGCACGACCAGACCGAGGCGATGACGCTTGCCGACCGGATAGTGGTGCTGAACCGAGGCCAGGTTGAGCAGATCGGTACCCCTTCCGAGCTCTACGAGAACCCTGCCAACCTTTTCGTTGCGAGCTTTATCGGCTCACCGGAAATGAACCTGATCAAGGGCCGAATTGACAATGGCGCATTCGCCGCCGAGCAGGGCCTGCGCTTGCCCTTGGCCGATGGCGCTCGGATCAGTGACAGGGAAGGGGTGGTATACGGGATTCGCCCACAGCACATCACGGTCGGCGGCACCCACGCAAAGGCAACGGTTCAGGTGGTGGAACCGACCGGCGAGGCCCAGGAACTTACCTTAAATGCGAATGGCGTCGATCTTATTGCCGAAATCCGGGAACAGCCACTGTTCAAACCTGATCAAGAGGTGAAGTTGGAGATAATGGTGCATAAGGTGCACCTGTTCGACGCCCAGAGCGGCACCAGGATAAACTAGAGCGCTTGTGCGATCGGAACGTCTTGCCAGGCGTTGGTGTCCATCCCATCGAATACAATCAGCGAACGCATCAATGTTTCCCTTGCCGAAGCCAGATGGGCTCGGCAGACCCGCTCAATCCGCTCGGAATCGCGGCTTTCGAGCGCATCGATATAGGCGAGATGCTCCAGGATCGCCGCCTGGTTACGCTGTTTTTCGTCATGCTTGTTCCACTGATAGTGGTAGTGGAAAATGAAGCTGATGATATCGTAGAAATCGTCGATGAAGCGGTTCGGCGAAGCCTCGTTTATGAGCCGGTGGAACCGGTTGTCGAGACTGGAGAAGTCGTGAAAGCGGCTTTCAATCTGCTTCAGCAGTTCGGTATGCGAGCTTTTGAGCACGCCCAGCTTCTCCCACAGCGGAGACGTGTCGGGCTGTCGTGAAAACAGATGCGCCGAGCGTAGCTCGAACATCACCCGGATCTCGAACAGCTCAAGTGCGAAATCTTCCGTAAAGCCCTTGAAAAGCCAGCCCGTATTCGGCCTCTTCTCGAGCAGTCCAAACCGGCTGAAGCGTATCAGGAACTCACGAATTCCGTTGGTCGCCACGCCGAACTGACGCGCAAGCTCCAGTTCGTTGATGCTGGTACCAGGTCTGGTGTCACCCCGCAGCATCCATTCCATGAACTGCTGTTCCACATGCTTGGCCCGCGAGGTGGTTTCGGCGTCGGGATAGTAATCGCTATCCTCGACCGCACGGCCTGCCGTCCTGACACCGCTGCGCTCGGCGATGAGGTCGCGGTGGGCAAGTTCTCCCAAGACCTTTCGGACAGTCGTGCGGCTGACTCCCATTTTCCGTCGAAGCTCATTTTCGGAAGGGAGCTCTCCGGTCAGTTGTCCGTCGCGCAGCATACTGGCGACGCGATTGAAAGCCTTCTTGTAGACAGTGTCGGTTCGCATCGGATCTTCCTCTGAGCAAGACCTTGTCCTTTCTACCATGAACTTTATCCATAAAAAACAACTTGACCAAGTCATGCAGGTTGTTTTTTATCGATAAGAGGGAACTAAAATACAGCATGAGTTTTTGACGGCGCGGCTTGCACAGGCCGCGGCGGGGAGGGAACTTTGCCTGAAACGCGAAACACCGGCACCACTGTCGGCGACGCGGCATTGCCAGCACCCAAGAAGCAAGAAGCCGTCCCCGGCCTCGCGCTTGGCCTGGCCCTGCTGAGCGCCGGTCCGGTCGTCATCCTGGTGTTGCTGATCGTCGTTCTCAGTTTTCTGTCCCCCTATTTCCTGACTGGACGCAACCTTAGCAACATCCTCGCCCAGACCGCCGTCATCTCGGTGGTGGCGATGGGCCAGCATCTGGTCATTCTGACACGAGGGATCGACCTCTCCGTCGGCTCGAACCTGGCACTGGCTTCCGTCGTCGGCGCGCTCAGCTTTCATGCCGGCGCTCCCGCCTTCGTCGTGATCGCGGTGATGGTTGGCTGCGGGGCGGCGGTCGGCACCATCAACGGGCTCTTCTACGTCTTCGGCCGGTTGCCGCATCCTTTCATCATCACGCTGGCGACATTAAGCATCGCCAAGGGGCTGGCGCTCCAGCTGGCCGAAGGGCGCGCCATCCCTGGAATGCCGGATGCCATCGATGCGCTTGGCCGCGAGGCGGTCTGGGGCCTGCCTGGATCGGTTTTTGTGGTTGCGGGCGTTGCCGCGGTGCTTTTCGTCATGGCCAAAACGATGGTCTGGGGGCGCTGGATTTATGCCGTCGGCGGCCGGCCCGACGCTGCCGTGCGCATGGGCATTCCGGTGTCCTGGGTCCTGGTTTCGGTCTATGTGATCTCGGGTCTGTGCGCCGGCATCGGTGCGGTCATCCTTGCCGGCCGCACCGATGCCGGTTCGCCCTTGTTCGGCAATCTGCTGGAACTGGATACGATCGCGGCGGTGATCATAGGCGGTGCCAGTTTTCTCGGCGGCCGCGGACATCTTGGCCATGCCTTGATTGGCGCCATCATGATCGGCGTCATCCGCAACGCGCTCAACCTGCTCAACGTCAACGTCTTCTTCCAGCTCATCGTCATCGGCGTGGTCATCGTCATCGCGGTCGAGGCCGACGTGCTGCGCAACTATCTCGAAGGCCGCGTGCGGGTCATGCAGGCCGGGAGGCAGTCATGAGCGCCGTTGCGGCCAGCGTCGATCCTTCAGCCTCCGCGGATCATCCCGTCCTGGCGGTGCGCGGCGCTACCAAGCGTTTCGGCTCAGTCGTGGCGCTGGACGATGTCAGCATCGAGGTCCGACGCGGCGAGATCCTCGGGCTTCTCGGCGACAACGGCGCTGGCAAGTCGACGTTGACCAAATGCATCAGCGGGGTGCACCAACTCGATGCCGGCGCGATCCTTCTGGACGGTGCGCCAACGCAGATGCGCTCCCCTGCGGACGCGCGCTTCGCCGGCATCGAGACCGTCTATCAGGATCTGGCGCTTTTCGACAATCTGACGCCGGGACAGAACTTCTTTGCCGGCCGCGAGTTGGCCGGGCCGCGATGGCTTCCTCGCGGCATGCGATTTCTCCAACAGCGCAGGATGGATGCCGAAACGCGCATTCTGCTCGCCAATCTGAAGGTCACGTTGCCAAGGCTGGACGCCGTCGTCGCCATGATGTCGGGCGGTCAAAGGCAAGCCATCGCCGTGGCCCGGTCGACCGTGTTTGCCCGCAAGGTTGTGATCCTGGACGAACCGACCGCCGCACTTGGCCTGCGTGAATCGCGGCAAGTGTTGAACCTGGTCGCGACGCTGCGTGACCAGGGCAACGCCGTCATCCTGATCACCCACAACATGGAACACGTCACTGAGCTTGCCGACCGCGCCGTGGTGCTTCGCCAGGGCCGCAAGGTCGGCGAACTGGTGCCGACCAAGGACAACAAGCAGGAGCTGGTCTCCATGATCGTTGGGGCCTGACTCGCTCGAAATTTGGGGACTGTTCCGGTCCGCAAATGCCTGAAGCGACTTCCGCCGGAAGACGCCTCAATCCAAGGGAGGAATGGAATGCCAATGAACCGAAAACTGTTCACCGGGCTGGCGATCGCCGTTGCGTTTGCGATGCCGGCTTCGGCCGCCGACAAGATCAAGATCGGCCTGATTACGAAATTCCCGGTGCCGTTCTACTCGACCATGGAGGATGCAGCCAAGAAATACGCCGCCGCCCATCCCGAGATCGAGCTGGTCACCGGCCAGGGCCAAGCGGCGACCGACATCGAAGGGCAGATCGCGCTGATCGAGTCCATGATCACGCAAGGCGTCAAGGGTCTGGCGATCACTCCGGTCGATCCGACCGTTGCGCCGGCGCTCGACAAGGCGGTCGCCGCCGGCATCAAGGTGGTTCTCGTCGACAACAGCATCCCGGACTGGAAAGGCCAGACAGCGCTGGTCTCGACCAACAATCTCAACGGCGGCAAGATCGCCGGAGAGTACCTCAAGACCGTGCTCAAGAGCGGCGACAAGGTCGGCATCCTGCAAGGTGTTCCCGGAGTGCCAGCACTCGACGACCGGGTGACCGGCATGATGGAGGGCCTCGGCGACGTCAAGATCGATGTCGTCGGCAAGGGTGCAACCAATTGCACGCTCGAACTTGGCACGTCGGTGACCGAAGACATCCTGACCGCCAATCCCGATCTCAAGGCGATCTACTCGGCCTGCGGCCCGCCAATCCCGGGCGCCGTCAAATCGATCAGCAATGCGGGCATCGCCAACGACAAGATCATCCTGGTCGGCTTCGACGCCTGCTGCGGTGAGATCGAAGCGATCAAGTCGGGCGCGGAAGATGCCAGCGTTGCGCAATTTCCAGCAAAAATGGGTGAGCTTGGCATAGACACGGTCGTCAAGGCGATCCGCGGGGAAGCCGTCGAGGCCAATGTGGACACCGGCGCCGGTCTCGTGACGCTGCAGAACGTCAAGGACTTCGAGTGATCCACCAGTGGTCCGGTGGATTGCACCGCCGGACCACTTCCTGTTTCCGCACTCCAGGAATTATGCCGTTAGCGAAGGGGTGGAATTACACTTATGGACGCCACCATCAAGATCGTCCGATGCGCCGAGCCCGGCAGGCTGGCGTTCGAGGAACAGGCAGCGCCAGGCGCTCCGCCGGAAGGCTGGGTGCTGGTCAACGTCGCCCACGTCGGCATCTGCGGAACCGATTACCACATCTTCCAGGGCAAGCATCCGTACCTCGCCTACCCACGCGTCATGGGTCATGAGGTTTCGGGAACAATTGGGGCAATCAACGGGCCCGTGGACATGGCGGTCGGGCAACATGTCGTCGTCAACCCCTATCTTGCCTGCGGCAATTGTCCCGCCTGCCGCCAGGGCAAGCCGAACTGCTGCCTCGCGATCGAGGTGCTCGGCGTGCACCGTGACGGTGCCATGAGCGAGCAGATTCTCGTACCGGCGCAGAACCTCATTCCAGCGACCGGTCTGTCATTGGTCGAGGCGGCTACGGTCGAGTTCCTGGCCATCGGTGCGCACGCGGTTCGCAGGTCCATGGCCGGGCCGGGCAGCCGCACCTTGGTTATCGGCGCAGGGCCAATCGGCCTCGGTACCGCGCTTTTTGCCCGCATAGCGCGGCAGTGCGTGACCGTCATGGATGTCGATGCCGAGCGGCTGGCTTTTGCCGTAAGGCAAGGTTTTCTGGTGATCGACGGGTCGAAGGGTTCGATTGTCGAGACGATAGCAGAGCGAACCGCCAGGACAGGTTTCGATGTGGTCTTCGACGCAACGGGAAACAGCCGTTCGATGCGGTCTGCCTTCGCCTATGTTGCCCATGGCGGCGTCATGGTGATGGTCAGCGTCGTGCAGGACGACATAACCTTCTCCGACCCAGAGTTCCACAAGCGGGAAATGATGCTGATCGGCAGTCGCAACGCGACGCGCGCCGACTTTCTGCACGTCATGGCATCGATCCGCGCTGGAAAAATACCAATCGACGAACTCGTCACGCATCGTACGACCCTGCGTGACAGCCCACGCGATATTGCGATCTGGGCACAGCAGAAGTCCGGTCTGATCAAGGCTGTCATCGATGTGGCGGGATCTGGCTGATTTTGCCAAACGCCGTCGTGAGAAAAAGTCTCTCCCGAGCGTGTGAGATATCTGCGAGGAGAGAGGACCAGCCTGACTGGGCAGGACACCCTGGTAAGGGTCCTAGGGGCTCAGGAGGTCGCCATAGACGACGACGTGATGCTCAACGAATTCCGGCTTGTTGATCAGGTACTGATCGTCCTTGGGATAGTAGTGGGCCCGCTCGGGTTGCTCGCCCGCATAGGCCTTTACCGCTTCCATATCGGTCCACCAGCTCAGAGCGCATATCTCCGTAACGCTATCGCTGAGGTCGCGCAGCGTGATCTGGTGACCGAGATTGCCTTTGGTGGCGGCAAGCTCGTCGCCACCGGTCCCTGCCACGTAGCGCGAGTATTCGGCGGCCATCTGCGTGCGCACCGTCCCGCACCATCTGACTTGACCCCGGCTGCTGCGAGGGCACGCGGGAAGTCGTCCAGGGTTTCACTCGGCCTTCAGTACTTGGTATCTGATCGACCAGTCACGAATGATCAGTCGGACGGCCTCAGGTCGCGAAACATCATGCTCGGCAGCAAATTGATCGACGCCCGCGAGCATGTCCGGTTGAAGGCGGACCATGATTGGCACGCCCTTTCCAGTCGGGGCCGGTCCCCGCCGTTTCTTTGATGCCACGGTTTCCTGCTTTGCCATAAAACCGTGATATCAGAATTCTTGCTCTTACGGAAGCACTAGAGCCTGACACTAAATCGAATTGGCGAAGATCCGATGTCGAACACCATTGTTCGCAAGGCACTCGGCCCGCTGCCCCATCAGCGGCGGGTGGTGGTGCACTCGGCAGGGCTCGAACCTGCATCTGCCCGGGAAGGTCCCGCTCTGTCCTAGATTGAGCTACGAGCGCCAATTTTGGCACGCTAGTAGAACGGGCTCATTCGATCAAATTAGCGATTGGGATAGCCGGCACATGCATTGGAAGTAGGTCGAGGTGGGAGGCCGAGCTACCCTCTGTATCGCCCTTTCTCGCACCAATATCGAACAACGACACCGGGTTGCGCCCGAAACAGACTGGCCGCAAGTTGACAATTCTCTCTGTTGTACGCCTCCGCCTCGGTCGCATCGAACGTGGCCACATGGATACGCATTTCGGCGGCAGCGGAGCTTCGGTACAGCGTATAGGTTTTGGAGTCATCAGCCTGGGGCGCGCAGCCAGCCAAGGCCGAAACCACCCCCAGAGCAAGGAACAACCTCATTTTAGCATCATAGGTGTGGCAAGAAGACGATCTAAGGAATGGAAAGGTCACGTTGCGCGGCGAACCTTTCGATCGCCAACGTGAAAGTGACATGATCTACGCCGGCTATGTGGAGGTGCTCGTTGCATCAGGCCCCGACGCACCGAAAGGCAGCGATGCTTTGGCCGGCGAGTGAAACTTACGGGGGGCATCCTCGCACCGTTCAGCGCTTCGCGAGGTCGTCAAATGTGATCCCGGTGCCATAACCGCTTGGTAGATCGGCGGTTGCCTCCCGGAAACTGCGTTCAACGGCAGCCGTGTACCGGCCGTCATTCGCCAGCCTATCCCAAATGACGAAGGCGACAGCCAAGGCGATGACGACGAGCACCATTCGCATCGGAACCTCCCTCAAAGAGTTCCAGCAGGCATAATACAGCCTGTTGCTAATATGCGCCAGCGTGGACGATGGCGAGGCTCGCGTCGGCCTATGTCCAACCTCGCGGTCAGCGACGTCAATCAGCGCTAGCTAATATAGATGAGCCCGCGTCATCCAATCGAGGGATGGCGCGACTTACCCCGCTGCTCCACTTGATGGCAAGGCAAAGGGCGGCAATCCGGTTTTGCTGCCCAAGGGGCCTGCTAGCTCTAGGGGGGCTAAATATGAGCAATACGACTCTGATTGCTATCGCTATCCTCGCGATCAGCATCGGCCATGCCGATGCCAAGGGCCGCAAGGTGGAGCTGCCGGTTTGCACCGCGTCAAACCACCTCTTCGAAGTCCTGGGTGACAAATGTTTTCTCGTCAAAGGTTCGATGATCTATGGCGACATCGCCGGTCTTTCCCAGATAGTCACCTGGGCTGGGGGTGGATCTGGCGGTCTGTGAGGTGCGCCCTTAGGTGCCATCGACGGGGACAGGGTACAAAAAAGGCCTATGCCGCAATGGCCGGTGCGCTCACAACCTAAGCACCCTCGCACCGGCCATTTCTTTTTTGCCTCCAGCGCTACAGTCGCGTGAATTCGGCAAGTCCTAAGCGTAGCCGCTGGCCGGTGCGGCCAGCCCGGCGCCCTGTTTTTTACACTGAACAAACCAAAAAGGGCGCCGAGCCTTCACCGGCGGCGCTTTGAGGGAAGCGACGCCGAGAAGTGAGCATAGCGCTCTCGCTAGAGTTGTCGGAATACAACCTTTAGGATGATGGCCGCTGCTGCCCTACATTCTGATCGAAACATACGACAACAGGTAAACGATCGCGATGGTCGCCGTAGCGAGTACGACCCATACGCCCAAGCTGCTCATGCTTCCTCACTTTCCGCCGGCGCACCGTTGGGCAGGATGTTGGGATGGAGGACGCCGGCCCAGGCGGAAAAGGTACTACAAGCACAAGCTAATATAATCGAGATGCATACGCCTATGGTGTGATCGCGGAAGCCTTGGCGTAAGCGCCCCCGTCGGTGTCGCTTTCCTCATCAATCCCGAGCACCTTCCTAAGCCCTTGATGATGGTGCATCGTATCGCCGTCCTGATAGCAGCCTAATCCTCTAAGAACGCCCGCCACTTGCCGCAGGCTCTGAGCAACCGCGACTGGAAACTCTCGCTTAGCTCATTACGATTTGGGTCTTTAGGGCCGGCAAGCCAAGGACTTCAGTCTCAATTGCGTGATTGCTAATGTAATATAGACTTATCACCAGCGGGGGCTTTCTCGCGATGGCCGGTGCTCGCTTACAACCCCTCGTCGTCTGCACCGGCCATTCCTTCGCGAGGCGACTAGCGGCCCAGCGGCCAAGGGCGGGGGGCTGGGGTTTGACCACCGGGCCTAACCGGCGCGGGGTTGGGGCTCGCCGGCTGGCGAATTATACGCCGTTCCCGCTTGGTCGACCATGTCTCACAGTGACTTCTTGTGTGTCGGAGAGCTCCGCCTTACGTGGCGGGCTTTTCCCTGGTTCACTCTGAGCCGGTGCTAAGTACGGTGTACGACGACGTTGTCACCGAGCCGGAACCGTTACCACGCGTGACGCGCACTGTAGCAGGTCGGCTCTTTGCAGGGGCAGGGGTTGCGGTCGAGACCACTGTCCGGATTACGTCCGCTGCGCTGGCGTAGAATAGCTCGCCATTCGGCGAGACGCCCCATCTCGCGATATCATTCTCATCTCTGATCACCTGGCAACGCCCAACCGTTTTTTGACCAGCGTGCGGAACTCTCGATATGTGCTCAGCCAACGCTTCTTCGCATTGGGATGTGGTCGAAAAGATCATGGGCTTTGCGGCCGGCGCTCGGCATAGCATCAAATCGGGGCTGCACGACAACAGCACCATAATGGCAGACGTTACCGTATCCATCGCCCTTCGCCTCCGCCACGCAATATAGCCTCAATGCTGAGACTGCGGAATGGGTTCAAACGATCGAGCCCGCTGTCTTACGGTGGCGGGCCAGGACCAAACTTCACAAAGCAGCTTGCAGAGGCTGAAATCGAGCGCTTTCCGGTGGAGGCGGAACGGCAGCACGGGAGCATCGTCCAGCCGCTTCTATCGCCTGGCAGCGACCATTGCCGGGCGCTCCAGCGCACCACGAAGCGCTATTGAAGACGGTCGAGGACATCACCGGCAAGGATGCGCCGTTCATTCAATGGTTTGGGACCGGACCGGCGCGGTCTCCTATGGCAGGGTAGCACGAGGTTGGGACTTCAGTCTCAGTTGAGCTATCGCTAATATGCCTATAGCTTAGGCAGTGCGGGGACAACCCGAAAACCTAATCCCGCAATGGCCGGTGCGGCTCGCTTACAACCCCAAGCACCCCGCCGGCCATTTCTTTTGCGTCTGGATGGCGCGGACTGCCAAAGCTGGATCGCGCGGGGACATATGCGCAGGTCAGTCAAGATTCTCGTGCCGGTCTTGGCCGTCGTTTCGACTGAGGCCATGGCTCACGAATGGTATACGGGGAAGAAGGACCCCGTCACTGGCTTCGACTGCTGCGCAGGCTCAGAGTGCGCACCGATCCCGGAATCTCAAGTCAGAGAAATGCCGGGCGGCTATATCTATCTCCCCACTGGCGAGTTCATCCCGCTTCGCCGCGTGCAACATAGCCATGATCGGCAGTATCACCGCTGCATCTATCACTCGGAATTTCTCAACCTGGATCAGGGACGTTTCAGGAAGGGCGACACACGCTGTTTCTTTGCGCCGCATATCGAGATCGGCGCTGCGTATTAAAGCGGCCCGGCATCCGGCAGCAGCGGGAGGCCAGGCACAGTGCGGGGCCTGACCTGCGCGGGAAAAAGTTCTGGGTCTGCTGTGGATCGCCCGCAACATGGCAGAGCAATTGGCCGGTAATGCTGCGGCTTGCCATCAAAAGGTGATGGCGGAGGCTAAACGCTTATACCGACAGGAAGAGGCAGATACCGCCGCCTGATCATTTCGCGAGCGAAACGATGGCCCGCTCCCCAAGTGGCGGGCTCTTTTGTCGGAAGGCTTATTTCTTGGCCCTTAATCGCTGCACCATCACGGTGGAGACTTGCCCCACCAGGATTCCGATGCCTCCTGCGATGGGCATGTAGATGTGTCTATTCCAGCCTTCTGCCTTGCAGAACTTTACAAGCAAGATAGCCAAGGGAAGACCCACCAGAAGAATGCCAAGAGCCTGCCAACGTCTCTTTTTGAGGCGCTCAATATGCGCGGACGTTTCGTCGCTCGCCACCCTCAACCCCTCCCATGTCGCACGGACCTGCCGATAGTTGCAGGAATGACCCGGCACCGCAATTGGCACCGGGCGGGTGGGGCAGGGAGGGTAGGAAGTCAGGCCGCGGCTGCCTAGCGTAGCCGGGCGTCTTCACTTCTTGGTTGCGTTAGGCCCGCCCAATTTGCTTCCTTGGTGACGCGGGTAGCATCCATCTTTCCCAGCGTCTCCGAGGCAGCCGCAGTGGTCTTGTTGAGAGTGGCCGATGGGCTTCAGTGTGTTTTCGGTCGGTTGCTCATGTAATCCACGGCCACGACCGCGACGAACGCCAAAACGACGATGGCTGTTCCAACTACCCAGATGACAGACATTTCGATCCCCCACGCGCGACTATCCTACGGCCGAGAAGCCATGGTCGCAACGGTGGGTCTTTAGGGCCAGTAAACGAGGGACTTCAGTCTTAATTGCGAGACTTCTGAAACAATATAGATTTATCATCGCGGGGGCCTTTCCCGCTATCGCGATGGCCGGTGCGGCTTCGCTTCCCCAAGCATCCCCTGCGCCGGCCATTCCTTCGCGAGGCACCAGCGGCCCAGCGGGAGGGTGCCATGCGAGATTTGCCCATCGACGTCGATGCAGATGCCGTGATTGCAGTCGGCCGGTATCTTGATGATCACGCGAAGACCACCGCAGTTTCGATATCTGAAGCGCTCCGTGTAATCAGGCGTGGCGTCAACAAATCGCGCGTCGGCGATATGTGGCTGGAGGAACTGATTGTCGAAAGCGCCGCAGCCAGAAAGCTTGCCATCTTGTTGGACAACCACAACTAAGGCGCGATCCGGCTTGCTTTCGTACACAGTGCGTGCGCTACATTTTAGCGGTGCCTGATAAGCCTGTAACAACCTATGTGGTCAGCGTGTTCGAGAAGCTGCACTGGCGCACGGTGCTAACCACCAAGGACAAAGACAAGGCCTTGGCCATGGCGAAGGAGATCGGCGACAAGGCACGGATCGAGGAGATCACGCCGCTGACCGCGACAAAATTAGCCGTGCAAACGATAGATTATGAAGCGCGAAGATCCGCAATGCGTGATCGGGAACTACGCCTGACTAGATGCGTTGCATGGAAATGCCTGCTCTTCCTGCGGGCGAGAGCGGGAGATTTGTATGGATCGGCGATCCTTGTTGACGGCAATGTTTGGCATTGCAGGGGCAGCGGCATTTGCAAGCGCAGTTCGGCCTATCGACGCAGTGGCCGGCGTTCCAGGCGCCAGAAGCGGCATTCTCGATGAACTCGAGGCGCCAGAGGCCGAGACCTTCGACAACGACGGTACCCCGGCAGAAGTGGATCGGGTCCACTACCGCTACCCCCGCCGAGGTTGGAGAAGGGTCTGCCGTAGCTATTGGCGACATGGTCGTTGGCGCGTTCGATGCTACCGCAGGAGTGCTTGGGGTTATTATCCCCGTGGATACTAGAGAGTGGGCTCCGCCCGAATTAGTCCCGGATTGAAAAGCCCGCCACGGGAGCGACCTGTGGTGGGGCTTTCGGAGTGGCTACAGAAGCGCTGAGCGGATTTTCACTAGGGCGGCGCCAGCGAGTATCGAGGCGGTGATCGCGGCGATGTAGATCGGAACCACGCCTACATCTTGGTCTTCAGGCTGGGCGCGCTCGGCTTCATGTTGTCCCGCATCATGTCCACGAAGGCGCAAGCTCCCTTGGTGAACTGCGAATCCACGCCCACGCCGAGATTCATATCTTCCTTTGTCATCGCGAACACCACATCGAGTAGTTGATCGTTCAAGACACCACGGTGCGTTAAGATAAGAAAAAGCGATCGGATAAGAGCTGTGTTAGCAATTAATATTTCTGGCGTTGTGTACTCGCGAGATTTTGAGATCATTTTGCCCCTCCACTTTCCCCAAGGCCAACATCGCGCCAGTCGAGCCCAAACGCAAGCAGGCTCCCCGAAGGGAGTAGCGAGCTCCCCTCTGATGCCTACCCTGTTGATGCTTCCGATTTCAGAAGGCGCTCCGCCAACTTCTTCAACACCACCCGATCAACCTTATCCGTGGCGCTGAGGGGCATCTCATCCAGCAAAAAAACGCTCTCGGGTGCCTTATAGCCAACGCTGGCACGAGCGAAATGGATAAGCTCCTGCGGGGCTGGCTGCACGGCGCCTGGCTTGAAAGTTACGAACGCGTGGACATTTTCGCCATGGACGGTGTCAGGGACCCCGACAACTCCGGCGATTGCCACAGCGGGATGCCGCATAAGGGCTTCCTCGACGTCCTGCGGGCTGATGTTCGAGCCATCGTGTACGATGATCTGTTTTCGCCGCCCGCAGAACCAAAGGTATCCGTCCTCGTCTATCTTCATCACATCGCCGGTGTCCAGCCAGCCATCCCTGATGGTGGCACGCGTTGCATCTGCATCACCCCAATAGCCGACCATGTTGCAAGGTGAATTGATCCAAAGGCGCCCCTGAGCGCCGGGAGGCAGTTCATTGCCGTTATCGTCGCGGATGGATATCTGGTAGCCGACAATCTGACGCCCGATCGAACCCGCTTTGTTGAGCCCGTCAGGAGGGTTGATCGTGGCAACTCCAATTTCAGACATGCCGTACAGCTCATTGACGGACAAGCCGCTGAGCGCAGTAACTTCGAGCGCCAGCTCGAGCGGCACCTTATCGCCGCCGGCACAGAGCAGTCTGAATGACGAAAAGTCTTCGCGCCTGGCATTCTTCGCCCGAACCAACCCGAAGAGGACCGAGGGCAAAGCGATGAGTATGGTTGGGCGATGCTCGCGCAGCATCAACAGGAGCCTGGGTCCATCGAAGCTTGGCGGGACGACGACACGAGCGCCGGCTGCGAGTCCCATGAGAGCGTCCAGGAGCGCTCCGATGTGCGACATGGATCCGCTCAGCAGAACGATGTCGTCTGCCGCAGTTTGGCAGCCCTGTGCGAAGCTGGCAATCATACTGCCCAGACTTTCGAAACTATGGGCTACGCCCTTTGCCGGGCCGGTACTGCCCGAAGTGAAAAAGATAACCGCAGGATCAGTAGGCGCAGGCATAGGCAAATTTTCGGGCGCGATCGGGCTCTCCAAGAGCGTCGCGAAGTTTGAATGGCGATCGTGCTCGGAGCCGTAGTTGATGACCCCAAGTGGCAAGTCCCGCGCGATACTGGAAGCGATGTCTTCCTGACGGTCCACATGGGCCAATAGCGCCCGAGCGCCGCTCGTCTTGAGTCCATGATCAATCTCGGGATGCGTGTATCGGTAGTTCAAGGGTACTGCCACGATCCCCGATTTGAAGCAGCCGAGGTAGTGAATCATCAGCGCAGCGCTATTGGGCATGAGCGACGCAATTCTGTCGCCCGGCTTCAGCCCATAGGCCAGCAAGCCAGCGGAATAGCGTTTGCTGGCGCGTTCGAGTTCTTGCCAACTCAAGCTGCCCTCGGGGCTAACAAGTGCCAGATCATCTGGCTTGCGTCTTAGCCCAACGTCGAGCAGACGTGGTACCCAGATTGGCTCGTCGTGCTTGGCTCGTGACTGAGGCACTTCGTTCCCGCCGCTGGATTGACGGCCGTCGATGGTCCTGACTTGCTGAATTTGGATCGTGCACGGCCTAAGTTGTAGCCATATTATTAGCAGTCGCTCATTTAATATTGAAGGTCTGGTTCACTCGACCTAACCGGAAAACGGATGTGGCCCCCCGGGTGGCCATCAGCAGGCAGGCGGCCATGCCGATCATATCGCGCTGCCGGTAGCGCCAGACGGCGCCAGCGAGCATCGAGGCGGTTATGGCGGCGATGTAGAGGGGAAACGCTCAACCGGGTCGGACTAGGGCAAAGAAGCAACGGCGGCCCACGCCTGAACCACAGTTGCCGCGACGCCGATGCTAGCAATTAAAAGACCGGCAATTGCAAGACCGCGCTCAAAACCAGCGAACCGCGCTCGTTCCATCTCGGTATGTCGAACCCGTACGGTCAGGTTGCCGCATTGCCGTTCGGCTTCGACAACAAGAGAATCGGCGTCGATCACTTCCTGAAGAAACGTGGCAACCTCTCGCTTGAGGGACCTGGGGGAACCGAGTGGCCGTCGGAAGTCATAGAAAAACCACCAGCGCAACGTCTGCCGTTGAGATCGACAGCAGCCCCGGTGCCCCTTGGAATGGCTACTACAAGAGCGGCGTCAGCGAAGCAGCGATAGTGAACGTCTCCAGCTATTCGTCAGGCGGCGGCAACGTCAGTTATGGCCTCGCGAAGATCGAATCGTTGGTCTGAGATAGACACGGCCGTCACGCCGCGGCAAAAAAGCATAGGCTGAAGGTTACGGCTGACTTGAGAACTGCTACGCCCTACGCCATGTCCGATAATCCGCAGGCTTCGGTAAGTTCGGCTGTGAAGTGGTGGCGTCCTCGATGACGATAGATTCCGCTTTTGGCTGGAGCCACAATCGTACCTCGACCATGGTGGTGGTAGCGATTGCACCGGCCACAGCCGCCAGAAGAAACAGTCCCCAAAAACGGTCCTGCAGACTTCTTCGCGGGGCGGTCAGAATATGCTCAAGGTCGTCTAGCAGATTGTCCATACCCCTATTTTACATCGAAAACCTTTAGACACTGCTAATGAACAGCGTTCTCATCGAACGCCAAGGCCAACCTATCTGGCTATCTGGCGATTCGCTCGCACCGACCCAAGTTGGAGTGCGCCGCTCGGGTTCAATCGGACGGCGGCGCGCGTAGTCACTACGGCGTGCAATCGCCGCCAGCACCGCCACCAGCAGTGACGCCCTTGGTGTTGAGGTTAGCGCAGAGACCGGTGAACTGATCACCAACCCACCCGCCGATGGCAAGGATCGCGAGCAGCGACACTGCAGAGATGATACCGACGAGAATGGAATATTCAACCATCGCGGCGCCGGACTCTTCATCGCGGAACTGCTGAATGAACTTACGCATGTTCCTTCCCCCTTGTTGACTTTCAACCCCGGAGCCGACCTATGCTCAAAGCTCCGTCGAGGGTTATTTAGCTACCGCTGAAGAAGTGCTGGAGTCAAAGGGATTTTAACGCATCATTAACTGGAATGACCTCCGAAAGCGCTTGGATGATCGAGCTAACCAGATGATTTTGCGTGTAATTTTGGCGACTTAACTATAGAAATAGCCCTTTGGTGGAAGATATATCCCGTTATTTGCACAACTTGCGACGACTGTGTTTTTGACGACGTTCAAAAGCGCTGCCTGGTAAGCCACAGCAAGGCGCCAGGTACGAGCTGGGCTTTAAGGAAGGACGAAGCGGTAGACCCGACACTCAGCCGGCCAGTGTGTGCCCGATAGCAATGCCGATACCGATGGCGAGGCCACCAGCGAGCTTGCGGCAAAGTCTAGGGCGAAGGCGCGGATGGAGCCCCAGACGTTCTGGCGGGGCTCCCTGCAGCATTTGAAAGGTCATCGAACAGCGAATCCCCAAGCGAGACAGGGATTTGACGTCCCGGCAAAGGCTGGACGCGGTGGGCCGAAGGCGTTGGCGAATACGAGATCGATCGGACTTGGTGGCAGGCCAAGATCCTACATTTTCCAAAGCTCAACGTAACCGTCTGGTTTGACGGATCTTTTGATGGTCGGCCTGAAGCACTGGGGATACCGCGAGCCGAAATGGTGTACGCCGCCGGCAGACTGGCAGCCAATGCCTGCCGGCTACAGGGCGGCGGCAGAGAGCGCTTGGCAGGAATGGAGAGCAGGACAGCGGCCAAGGGAAACGGGCGCTCTCTGGTGGCCATAGAAACCGTCCCGCCTATCTGTAGAGCTGCGCCTCGTTTCGGAATGCTTTGTCTACAAGGGTGTTATTGGCAAACCCTCCATCGACGTCGACAATCTCTAGGCTGATGGGCTTCTCGCCGGCCGAAGAATCTTCATCGTCCTTGCTGTTATCCTGCTTCTGGATGGGGCTGTTTATAAAGACGCTGGTATAGCCATCAGGCTTGAGCTGGGTATGGCCATTGATCTTGGCCTGGTTGGCGATGCAGTTGACGATCGCCATGTTGAGCAACCGGCGATCGGGATCCAGGGTCGGCGTCGCTCCTTTGAAGCAGGCTGGAACGCCGGTCTCCTTTGTCGGCGCCTTGGACTTGTCCCCGACAAGCCCGTTCGCGATCTCGTATTTATAGACGTCATATCTGGAAGCCGGTACAGCGGCGCCGGTCGGGTTGGTGGTGCTCGGGACGTTGGGGTACGCCGTGCCGTGATTGATCAGCCAATAATTGGTGCGATCCCAGGTCGAATTGGTCATCCCTGTGGCGGAATCGAAGCTATTGCCTGGCGGTAGCGCCATTGCCGTCCCGTCTGTGTTTGCCTTGTATTTGTTGCAGTTGGCGGTCTTGTCCACTCCCTTGCGCACATTGGTCGCCGGCCGATATCGCCAGTCCTTGTCATTCTTCTTCAGCGAGGAACTGTAGATGTCGAAGCGGACGTTGAGCCCAGCGTTGACCTGACCCAAAGTGACGCCGGTTTTCGTGGTGAGCTTATCGCGTTGATAGCAAGTGCCTGCGGTGCCCATTGCGAGGGCATCTCGCAGCGAGGTCAAGTTGTTGTCGATTAGTCCGAAGTTGCCGGGACCAGGGTTCGAGTCGACCTTGAGGATGCGGTATTCGCGGCTATAGGTGAGGCCGGCGGCGAAGGCTTGCTGGATGGTTTTGCTGGTCGCGGGCGTCGTCGTTTCGAACGGGTTGCACATGAAAATTGGCACGGTTTCGCAGATAGACTGGACGAACCCGGCCACGGCCTGGGGCTGAATATCGATCTTGTCGGCGCTGCCGATGAAGCTTGCAGGGAAGATCGTCTCGAAGGCACCGGCACCATCCGCCAGACCAGAGGCATTCACCGTCACTTCGGCGAATTGTACCGCCTTAGGGTCAGTGCTTGCCCAGTTGACGCCGTTGCCGTCGACGCCATCGGCGGTCAACGGGATGTCATCGCTGGCAGGTATTCCGGTCAGGTAAGTGATTTTCACGTCTGCAAGAGTGAGCGTGTGATTGTCTGCCGTAGAAAACTTGGTGTTGTTGGTGACGAGAGTTGCGGCCGCCAGATTGCCTCTGGTGATCGAATCCGCCCGGCCGTCAAGTTCCGCCGCAATGGCAATGGCCATCGCGTCGATGCCCTTCTGCAGATCGTTTTGGAGCCCGTTGACACGAGCCACATCGATCGCCAATACGGAAAAACCGATCAGAACCGGAAACATAATGGCGACGAAGATCATCGCGATACCGCGTTGATCATTCCAGAATTCGCGCAAAAAATGAAACATCGCAGCGCCCCCAACCCTGCCGCAAATATTTCCCCGTGGGAAGACAATAGACCTCATTTTTCTCCGCGGTCAAGTGACCGTTATTCATCTGTGTTGCCGTATATTTTTGGCATACCCCGCTATATAAATCTTCTCTCCGCATTTTTCTGATACCTATGTTCATTCCATGCATGGGAGACGTTGATCGATCCTCGTATAGTTTTAGCGGAATTCGATAGGGGGACATCTTTATGCAGATCGAACACGCCTAAAAACTGATCCTGCGGAGTATGTATATATCGTGATTGACTGAAGTAACCGAACTGCCGATGGGTGTTGGTAGAACTTAAGCAGTTGACCCAGACCTTTGCGTCTGTCATGCAAGACTTTAGTCCTGCCCTCTGCCAGCCTCTTCATCTGCTCAAATGCAGGGGGGCGAGCCGCGACCGGGCATCCCAAGGGGCCTGCAGAGGGAGCGGAACCGCGACTGGAAGCCGACATCCGGGACGACTAGAGCCCAATTGATCCGCCTGACTGGCGCGGTCGGCGGCTCGTCAAGGCGTTAGCTAATATAGATGAGCCCGCTTCATCCGATCGAGGGATGGCGCGACTTACCCGCTGCTCCGAGGAGGTCTAGGCCGTGCTATTCAGGGTATATTACTTCGCCTACCAGCGCGGCTATGAATGCCAAGAGAAGATATGCGTGGCGAGTTCATCGTCACGGCCGACACGATGGTGGCGATGGCGAACGCGACAGGAGCACGGGAAGCCTCGCGTCGGCTACTTGGGGAATAGCGCTCGCCGATGAATTGATCAAAATCTCTGCCGAGAACATTGGCCCGCTGCCTCTGGTGGCGGTCTATTTCTTTTGGCCGATAATATCCCCCAGAACGTCAGGGGAGTAATTTCGCACCTGTCGCTGCTTGTGGACGCGAGGCATATCTACAGGCAAGAGGCAGAGCTGGTTTGGTTGCGGTGGCATGCGGCCACAGGTGGGCGCCAGGACGCGCGGTGTGGTTCGGGGGTCTAGGACAGCGGCCGGCGGGAAACGCAACTGGCGAGGCTGTGCAGGGTTTCAGCCTGCGAAGTCCAGGAGTCTGGTGGCGGGCTCACGACGAAGTTCGGTATGGGTGCGGTCGATGCCTTCCACGGTGATCGCAAACGTCCCGTTTTCGATCCTTCCTATCCAGCCTTTGGCTTTTAGATACCAAAGATGAAACTCCAGATGTTCACGCGGGCAGTCTGCCATGCGTTCGAGTTCTGTATCGCCAACACCAGCATTGTTCACGTCTTGTCGGCGTTTGACATAGAGGAGCGAGAGCACTTTGGCCTGAATGACGGCATCCCGTTCTATGCCTTTGGTGTTGTTGGCTTCCTCGCTCAACCCGTGGCGAATCTTCAAATGCTCTTTATACTCGATGTCGTACTGCGCGCGCTTGAGCGGATCCTTGAGCGTATTGTGGGCATCTATGATTTCACTAAAGCGGGATTCGTCCCCGGTATCCCGGTTGTCGGGATGGTAGCGCATGGCAAAATAACGAAATATCCGTTCTATCGTTTCCGAGTTGGCGTTCGGACTGATTTCCAGAAGTTCATAGTAATCAACGAACAAAGTGATCCTCCCTCGACATCGAGGCAGAGTGTTACGACGCCTCTTCGTCGCCGGCGAGGACCATGCAATAGTGGTGCCAGACGCATTGACCCATTGCGGGACATCATCTGCGCGCGTCGCTTAAGCCGGTGGCGCGCTGGCCGCCAGTCTGCGCTCCCAGTGTGCGCGACTGCGAGCTTGTCGAGAGCCGTGGTCGGGCTGGACGCGCAGCGCTTAGGATCGCGATCGGCACGCTGGTGAGGTTCGGGGTCAGTGCCGACTTGAAGGGGGTTGCCTACGAAAGCTGACCAAGGCACGCATGAAGCCTACCACTTTATCCACCAATGGCGGATGAGCTATTCTATCAGCTTTTTCTCGGGCAAGTCGCTCCTGTTCCAAGGCATTTCGTCGAGCCTCTAGCCCATCATCATACAGATTCTGGGCGTAGCGCTTCCTTGAATGCTCTGACGCCGAAAGCGAATTGGCCTCCAGCCATGCTTTGAACAGGTCGGGTCTGATGCGCACGTTGTAGCGGGCAAACCCAGGCTGCTTCGCTATATGCGATACTTCTAAATTTGCGCGCCACTCTTCCCAAGTCGCAGGCATATCGTCGGCGCCAGGAAGCTCCCGGATAAGAGGATAGTCTTTGGGCATATAAACCGGAACTGCCTCTCCCGCGGTAGCCAAAGCGCGCCTCGGATCGAGCTCTTCGCGATTTCTGGCACGAAAATCCGCCAGTGCTGTTTCTGTTTCCTCTTTCGACCTGCCGGCAATGATTTGAAATGGCGGTTCGGGCGCCGTTAGGATAGCGCCGTTGTCAGATATCATTAGAAAGAGCTCGGACTGATCTTCTAGTCGAAACAGAAAGCAATAACCTTCAGGCTCCTTGAGCCCCATACTCGGGTGGGTGAACCTTGCGTGAAAATTAATCGGTTTCGGCTTCGATATTTCTCGAAGCATCTCGGCTCCAACGGTCCCGGCGTGCTCTGCGTACCCGATATGCTCCATACTCCGCTCCCACTCGATTGGAATGCATGCATTAGCAGTCTTCAGGAAAGCAAATCTACCTTTTGGTGTGGATATGTCGATGTCTTCGAATGGCGCAAGAACCATACCCTCAGACATCTTGACTGCTCGCAACCGACCAATCGCTGTTTCAAGGCAATAGCTCTTCACCTTATTGCCTCGCATGTTGAGCAAAGCTTCAGCTTCCCTAATTTCTGTGATTAAGGGTCGTTCCGGCAGTGCATTGCAGAAGCTCTGTAAGAATGGTGTCGGATCGTTAGGATCGCTGATCTTAAAGATCGTGGAAAGCAGCCATTCGTCGTCCCTTTTAATGGCTTCCTTTTTGTTGAATGCGCGCAAGTTCCCCTCCCTTTTCACCAAGGGTCAGCATCGCGCAGCGCGCAGTCGACTGCAAGGCGAGCCTGCCAGCTATCGGGATCAGGAATAGCCTCCGTTGCGGAGGCTCGTTGGCTGATCGTCGTGCAAAGGCTGCGGGCCCAGACCGCCGGCCGGTGTTTTTCACTGTGGTTCCCGATTACGAAGGAATCGATGCGAAGCGCAACCGCGACTGGAAATCTACGTTCGATCGACGCTAGACGGCTGGGCTGGGACTTCAGTCTTAGTCCAGCCAATAGGCTTAATTGCTCGGCTGCTATTGTGCCCATAGTTTAGGCAGCGCGGGGGACGTCCAAACCAAAAACCCGCATTGGCCGGTGTGGTCCGCCACCCCAAAGAGCCCAACCGCACCGGCCATTTCCCTAACAAGACGCGGCCGGGCGCCGACACCCTCAGACGCCTATGGTTTGATCGCGGAACCTCCGGGCTTACGCGCTCGATTGCCCATGCTGGCTTGATCCCCAGCACTCCATAAGACCCTGGCCCGCTGCCGAAAGGTGGCGGGCTCATTTGCCTGCAAGTTTGGTGGCAGCGTGCCAACCGCCCTGCTATGTTCCCGTCTGGTGGGTTAGTTGGGAGTTCCGATCATGGACACGGAAGAGATGCAGGCGATAGGCGACACCCTCACGCGGATCGTCACGCCAGAAATGACACCGAAGCAATTGGTCAAAGCGGCTCGGAAAGAGCACCCAAAAGCCTCGAAGAAGGATATCGCCAGGGCCGCATTCTTCTCGATCATTGCCCATGCAGACGAGGACCACGGCAAGGCAAAGGACCTACGGGCGTTCGCCATTGCCGAGCGTATTAACGGCAGCTAGAGAGCTAAAAAGAAAGCCCGGTTTGAAGCCGGGCCTTGGGAGGATCGATTGGGAACCCCGAAGGGGGGAGGGATCGATCGAACCCCCTTCAGCGCTTACTAATCTGCATCGCTATTGTGACGCCCGCGTGAAGCAAACCAAGCGCCGTGCTAGACGCCACCGACAGGTAGGCTATATTTTAGCGATGCCTGATAAGCCCGTAACAACCTACGTTGTGAGCGTCTTCGAGAAACCGCATTGGCGCACGGTGCTGACAACCAAGGACAAAGCCAAACCTTTGGCCATGGCGAAGGAGATCGGCGACAAGGTCAGGATCGAAGAGATAACGCCGAAGGTGAAACAGCGGTAGGCTTTGTTGAGTGAAGATGGTGAGAAGTCTAGCCCTTACCACCACCGTCATTGCAACTACAGCTGCCGCTATCGTGCTGACATTTATGGCAGCTAAGAGATTTGAGTTACGGCGCCCAAATACGATCGAGGCTCATATCGAGAGGAACATCTGAGGCGCTACGCCAGGGGCGCGGACTTCCTCAGTGCGCAGCGTGCCAGGTTGGCCCTGACCACGAGGTGATGAAAAGGCCTGATCGCGTTGAGATAGGTGAAGCCCAAGGCATTGTGGGTATGCACAACGGTTGTTGCGATGAGCAACGTGCCTATTGGAGAATGGCGTCGGAGCAGAGATAGCCGGAAGTCCAGGTGTCGGTCATCCGTTCCGAGCACAATTTCGTCCTTGCCCTCCCAGTGCACCGGGAAGAAGTCCACCCGTTGATGGCTGTCCCGGGACGTCCTGACCGTACCGGAGGTTTTGATGCCAAAGGGCGTAACCATGGCGTCGCGCAGCGCGATCAATGCCTTTTGCCACGCCGGTGGATTGACGAGTGTCCGCGTCGCCAACTCGCGCATGCTCGACTGTTCCGATGCACTCATGTCAATGCTGTAGCTATCGAGTAAGCTGGCGTTCTCGTACCAGCCCGCAACGACACTTTCCGACGGCGGCGTCGTCCGGCGTACCTGCGGTTGGCGGTCTAAACCCATGCTCATGATCGTGTCACCTATTCAAGGGGCCATCAACTACGGGGGTGAAGACGAGGCTTATTCAAACTCAAACCACGAAGAGGCGCTAGGGTCTACGGCGCTTAGAAATGGCCTGCAACAGATCTTTTCGACCATCGATGACATAGAACGCATGCGTCCTTTGGCGAGGCCAAAGGCAGAGGGCTTTTCATATCGGTTGGTCAAGTCTACACCATCGGTCGGGCGAAAACGCTGGTGGGGCGCCATGAAGCCGATCGCGATTGCAATTCCGTTACTCTTCCTCGTGGTGCAGGCTCAAGCGCAAGAGCGCAGGGATATCGCCGGCCTGAGTTGCGCCGAAGTTCAGGCACTACTGAAGCAGGACGGCACCACCGTCATTCGCTACCGCTCCATATTCAACCTCAGCCTGACGCGCTACGACCTCTATGTCAGCGGGCAGAAGCAATGCGGTCCTGGCGAGGTGGCTACTGGCGCAGGCGTGCCGACGACCGACACAGATTATTGCCCGGTCCATAAATGCATTGCGAGCAATCTCTTCGTGGCAAGGTAGCCGGCCAGGTCGAGAAGCTGAAATATCGACCGGCTCGTGATCGCCGGCCGGTATTTTTCACTGTGATTCCTGATTACGAAGGGATCAATGCGAAGCGCAACCGCGACTGGAAATCTACGTTCGATCGACGCTAGACGGCTGGGCTGGGACTTCAGTCTTAGTCCAGCCAATAGGCTTAATTGCTCAGTTGCTATTGTGCCCATAGTTTGGGCAGCGCGGGGGACGTCCAAACCAAAAAAGCCCGCAGTGGCCGGTGTGGTTTGATGCCCCCAAGAAGCCCCAACTGCACCGGCCATTACTCTAAGGATGGTGCCGTTTAAGATGACAGATAAGCCGGTGACGACCTACATCGTCAGCGTGTTCGAGAAACCGCACTGGTGCACTGTTCTAACGACCAAGGACAAGGAAAAGGCGTTCGCGCTAGCCAAGGAGATCGGGGACAAGGTTAGGGTTGAGGAGATCACGCCCAAGCCGAAAAAGCGCTAGAGCCTTCAGTGTGGTTTCGGTCGGTTGCTCATGTAATCCATGGCCACGACCGCGACGAACGCCAAAACGACGATGGCTGTTCCACCTGCCCAAATAACAGACATTTTGCCTCTCCCCAGGGCGATCCTACGCCCAGTGAGGTAGCGCCGCAATCACGACAGGCAATGGTGGTAAAATGCGAGAAGCGCGGGAACAAAATTTCGCATCTCTCGTTGAAAATGCCGGCCGGATGCCTGTCCAAAGTCCATGTCCGGCTTGTGTCAAAGGCCCGTTGCCGTGCCCTGGCAGCGGGCCGCTGGCACTGGCAAGGTTGTCAAAAATCGCGTCCATCCGAAGATTCTTGATCGGACCGGTTTCGTAGTGAATCCCCTGTTTGTTCACGGCACAAGCCATGACGATTGCGAGGCCGAGAATGAGCATGGAGGCGACGTGCTGGACGAACCGCACGACGGCTGGGACGATGACGAGTATGAACCTGGCTGGACGGAACATGTCGACCAGCGCAAGGCAGTCATCGTCGATCAGAACACCTGGAACCACCCCGAAGGCGAGCCGCTGCTCGGCTGGTGCGAGAATCACGGCAAAGGCGTCATGCTTTGCGAACCGGCAGACGATCGCGAAGGCGACGATGAGCGGGAGCAGCCCGACTTCTACTGAAACCGAAACCAAGTTTCGAATTGGCCCGCTGCTTCGGTGGCGGGCTCTTTTTACTGGCACTGTTCGCCGTCGTTGCCGACAAAAGGTGATTTGACGTTACGTTAACTGGGCGCAATCATATCGGATTGTACAAGGGTTGAAGGGCGTTTCAATGAAACTCATTGTCTTTGGCGTAGCAATGGTATTGGCCGCCACCGGAGCAGCTGTTGCGAAAGAGAAGAAAAAAGTGGCCACAGCTCATCAGGCTGCAACCTCGTGTTCTACACCTCATATGAAGGCTGGCAGCAAGCCGACCCCGAAACTGGATTGTAAATCGACAGGCACCGTGGTTGCGCGACAGCCAAATGGGGCAAACTTCCTGGATCATTATAATCCGCGCTTAGGGTATGATGACACCAGTCCGTGGTTTCAAACTGGCTATAATTGACTGCGGCTTCGGCTTCCGGGCCTTTCTTTATCCAGCGACGCGGCCAGCCCGCTGCCTTAAGGTGGCGGGCTTCTCTTTTGGGGCTGGGTTTGTCAAGCAAAGGGATCCTCACCGTGGCATACCATGCGCGGCGTTGGTCGTGGTGTTGACGGCTGATGCGTAAACGGCTTCGATGCGCCGGAGATGATGAGTGCCCGCCAGGGGTCTGGCTTCTCTTCGAAGTCGGCGCGCGACCGCTCCATGATCGGGTCGGATGGAGAGGCATCTCAATCTTTTTACCGAAACTGTCAGTCTGACCTGACGTCCAAGCC